>NZ_CABVHK010000069.1 GCF_902497785.1 Pseudomonas fluorescens | reverse complement strand
CGACGAAGTGCAGGAACCAGATCCGGCAATCACAGTCTTTAAGGTTCGCGAGGAAGGACACTCGCCAGGTAAATCAAGGCCTTGCGCCCAATAACCCTGGCAAGCGTGGTGACTTTTCTTTATCGTACGCGCCCCTTGAAAATGCTTGGAAAATCAAAATGTTGGAAGCATCCCTAAACCAATTGGAGCAACTGGTCAGCGACCTTGTTCAACAGAACCAGACCCTGCTCGGCGCCAACCAGGCCCTGAGCGCAGAACTGGCCCAGGCCAAGGATGAAAACGAAAGCCTGCAACTGAACCTGATGGAGCAGGAAGAGAAACACGGCGCTACCGCAGCGCGCATCCAGGCCTTGGTTGAACGCGTCAGCGCCGGTCCGGTCAGCGCATGAGTGTCGGCGCCGCAGGGGTAAAAGTCGTCTCGATCCTGGGGGAGGACTATTCGATCAAGGCGCCGGCCGGGGAAGAGCAAACCCTGCTGGACGCTGCCATGATGTTGAAAGCCGCGCTGGCCGATACCAAAAGAAAGTACCCGACGCTGATCGGTGACCGCCTGTTGGTGCTGGCAGCGATGAATCTGTGCTCGCAGCAGATCGAAATGCAAAAGCAGCACAAGTTCGAACTCGACCGTTTCCAAGAGCAAGTCAGCGCCACGGTTGAAGTGATCGCCAAGACGATCAGTCAGGCCTGACAGGCTTTGCGCACAACCAAAGAATAAATTGTCGTTTGCGTTGTATACAATCGGCACGGCTGTTGCAGTGTTTCAGCCTCTTATTCTTTGGGGGTGCTCCATGCAGTTCTGGCGACGCAGTATTCAATGGCAGTTGATCCTCAGTATGGGCACCGCCCTGCTGGTCAGCATCCTGATCGTGGTGGGCATTTATACCCTCGTGGTCAACCGTCTCGCCCAGCGCTATCTGGTCGAACAAGCGCTGCCGTCGAGCATCGAAGCGATGCGCAACGACATCGAGCGCATCCTCGTGCAACCCCTCACCGCCGCCAAGGACATCGCCAGCAATAGCA
>NZ_CABVHK010000068.1 GCF_902497785.1 Pseudomonas fluorescens | reverse complement strand
AAAGTGAGTCGCCGTAAGGGCGAAACCCTAGGTAGCCGTTACCCAGGAATGGATATGTACACCTGAAGAACGTGGTCGGCTGTCAGGCCGCCTTCGTCGGAACGCCGCCCGGAGCCGGCTCGCTCCCACAGGGGGCGCGGGTACCTGCGGGACTATCACCACTGATACGTCGCACTCGCCTGAACCGTGCGCTGTGCGCCATACCAGCACCACGAGTAGGAGAAGCACGACGCCACATACTCTTTGTTGGCCAGGTTACTGGCATTCAACGCCAGACGCAGATTGTCCTTGAGACTGTTGATGTGCGGAATGTCGTAATGCAACGCCGCATCCACCAACGTGTAGCCCGGCACCTTCAACGTGTTGGCTGTATCACCCCAGGACGACCCGACATACCGCGCACCGGCGCCCACCCCGAAACCTTTGGCAACCCCGTCGTGGAAGGTGTAGTCCGCCCACACCGAGCCGGTATGGCGAGGCACGGCATAGGGGGTGGTGCCCTTGGCCGACACCGCCGGACCCACGGCAACATCGGTCAGCGGCGCATAACTGACCGTGCTGTTGGACTGAGTGATGCGGTTGTCCAGATAAGCATACGCCGCCGTGATATCGAGGTTGTCATTGAGGCTGGCCTTGCCTTCAAGTTCGAAACCACGAGAACGCACTTCACCGCTCTGTTCCTGACAACGCCCGGTGCCGCACAGGTGCGTCGGATCCGGATCAAGCGTCGGCACGTTGCTCTGGCGCAAATCGTAGATCGACGCGGTGATGAAACTGTTACTGCCCGGTGGCTGATACTTGACCCCCACCTCGTATTGCTTGCCCTCGGTCGGCTTGAACACCGAACCGCCGTAGCCGGTGCCCGACTGCGGCTCGAACGATTCCGAGTAGCTCACATACGGCGAAATACCGTTATCGAACAGGTAAACCAGGCCCACGCGCCCGGTAAACGCCTCACTGTCCAGCGAGGTTTTGGTCTTGAGGTTATTGCGCAAATTCAACGAGCTGTTGTGGTTGTTCGCCCAGTCATAACGCCCGCCCAGC
>NZ_CABVHK010000067.1 GCF_902497785.1 Pseudomonas fluorescens | reverse complement strand
TTTCGCGAGCAGGCTCGCTCCCACAGGTACAACGCTAACCCTGTGGGAGCGAGCCTGCTCGCGAAGAGGCCGGCACATTCAACCTATCGCTGGCTGACACACCGCTTTCGCGAGCAGGCTCGCTCCCACAGGGAATGCGTGATCTCGAATGATCTGCCAAGCCCCGCCGGACGGGAGCCCCGTCGCATAGGCAAGCTGCCGGGTGGCCGGTATACTCCGGCGCAATTAATGCATTTTCAAGGATTTCGCCATGAAGCGCCTGATCTCATCCCTTGCTGCGCTCGCTTCGCTCGTCGCTTTTGCCTCCTTATTGTCGGCCTGTGGTCAAAAAGGCCCGCTGTACCTGCCCGACGAAAATCAAGACCCTGCCGAGCAAGCGCAGTCCTCGCAAAAGCAGCCGTCCAAGGCACACAAGCACGACGTCTACCAATAAGGGAACGCCATGGACGCTTTTAACTACCGTGACGGCGAGCTGTTTGCGGAAGGTGTTGCCCTGTCCGCCATCGCCGAACGCTTTGGCACACCGACCTACGTCTACTCCCGCGCCCACATCGAAGCCCAGTACCTGGCGTACGCCGATGCGCTGGCCGGCATGCCGAGCATGGTCTGCTTTGCGGTCAAGGCCAACTCCAACCTGGGTGTACTGAATGTCCTGGCGCGTCTCGGCGCCGGTTTTGACATCGTCTCCCGTGGCGAGCTGGAACGCGTTCTGGCCGCGGGCGGCAGCGCAGACAAGATCGTGTTTTCCGGTGTCGGCAAGACCCGTGACGACATGCGCCGCGCACTGGAAGTCGGCGTGCATTGCTTCAACGTCGAATCCACCGACGAGCTCGAGCGCCTGCAAGTGGTCGCCGCCGAGCTGGGCGTTCGCGCGCCGATCTCGTTGCGCGTGAACCCGGACGTCGATGCCGGCACGCACCCGTACATTTCCACCGGTCTCAAAGAAAACAAGTTCGGCATCGCCATTGCCGACGCCGAAGACGTGTACATCCGCGCCGCGCAGTTGCCGAACCTGGAAGTGGTCGGCGTCGACTGCCACATCGGTTCGCAACTCACCACCTTGCCACCGTTCATCGACGCCCTCGACCGCCTGCTGGGCCTGGTTGACCGCCTCGGCGATTGCGGGATTTACCTGCGTCACATCGATCTTGGTGG
>NZ_CABVHK010000066.1 GCF_902497785.1 Pseudomonas fluorescens | reverse complement strand
ACTGTGGGAGCGGGCCTGCTCGCGAAGGCATTCCGCCAGGCGGTTGATCCCCTTCACGACAGGCGGCATTCAGCCGGGTTAACCATCGCTTAACGCTGCGGTCCAAGACTTTACTGGACCGCACGCCCTCAGGTTTTTCTGACGCCCAGTGCGGCAGGTTCGACGCCCGTTACGTCGAGCTTACTTTCTGTCTGCACTGGAGATTACTCATGAACACACGCATTTTGCTGGTTACCGCCGCACTCGCCTGCACCGGTTTTGCCGGGCTAGCGCAGGCCAACGACACCGCCTCCTCTCAAGCCGTGCCTTATCACTACGGCATGCCGCTGCACGTGGCCAAGGTCATTTCGCTGAACGAACCCACAACAATGGAATGCAAAGTCATTACAGCGGACATGAAGTACATCGATACGTCAGGCAAACCCGCAGAGATTACCTATCGCAAACTGTCGGATGCGTGCAGTTATCAGAATTAATCGGTCGGAAGGAACGAACGCGGGTCTGGCGATTTTGCCAGACCCGAAGGAGATGACAGCAGGTTAAAGCGCTTGCCGGTCGGGATGTAGCGTCTGGATGCTGGCCCGATCCTGCATGTCAGAACGCAACGTGGCGATCAGGTCATTGATTTCCCGACATCCATTAAGCGACTTGGCATCGATCCCGGTCTTTAACAGATCCACTTGGTCGGTTTCCCCGTCCGAATACACCTTGACGGTCATTAACAGGTCCGGCGACAGCGTGCATTGACAACGTTTCGGCAGAAAACTGCTTTCTACGATGTTGCGGAGTTCCAAGGCAGAAAGAAACATGGCAACCCTCTCCTGAGTGTGAGATAGCCAACAACAATCAAATACTGACTCTGTAGACCGGTCAGCTTTAAGGAACAGCTACAGCATAAAACATGCCTCACATTCCGCCCTGCAGTTCATCGGTAAATCAATGGTTTAGCGATTTCGTCTAAAAATCGGGCCATGCAATATGCAAGAAAGCCATGCTTGACCGCTGCAAATTGCAATCCGGCGAGCCAGGATTTGCGGCGCAAGGCAGTAAAAATGCGGGCGGCTCATTCAGTATCCGCTGACTCTACGCCCACGCAAGAAGGCATCCTGGGTTCATTGACCCGCAGCACTACCGCCGGGCTGATTATTTCCGCTGTGGGAGCGAGCCTACTCGCACAGTGAGAAATTTGATGGGCGTGGCGTGGGTGTTTGGGTACACCTGCCACAATGCCTTCGCGAGCAGGCTCGCTCCCAC
>NZ_CABVHK010000065.1 GCF_902497785.1 Pseudomonas fluorescens | reverse complement strand
CCATCGCGAGCAAGCTCGCTCCCACAGGGTATTGGGTGGTCTCAAAGCTCTGCGCCGATGCAGGGCAATCCCGCCATTTCCCGTTTTTTTCACATCTTGTCTGGATAATTCCGCGGATTCCGGCGTCTGAGCCGGTCCCAATTGTGCTATTACCCATAGCCTGAATTTCTGGAACACATCCCTCGATGGCCAATCAACCGCTGCCCACGCTAAAAACTGCCCGTCGCCCGCGCGTGTACATGCGTTGGTATTCATGGCTTTTGCTGGCGGTGGCCGCCGCGTATGGCCTCGCGTTCGTCATGCATTGGGATGACCGGGGTGCGCTCTGGGTGCTGGAACGTTTCGAAAGCCCGACCGAACGCCAGGAGAGCATATGGCTACCGGATTACCGGGCAGTGATCGACGCCAAGCCATTGCCGGGAATGGAAAAGGACGAAGCGTCCGACCTCGCCTACAGTGCTGAAACCAAAACCCTGTTCTCGGTCATGGGCAAGAATCCGTTCCTGGTCGAGCTGAGTTTGCAGGGCGACGTATTGCGCAAGATGCCGCTGGTGGGCTGGAGCAACCCGGAAGGCGTGACGGTCATGGGCAACGGTCTTCTGGCCATCGTAGATGAGCGCGAACACGTGCTTTCTATCGTCAAGGTTGATGCCGATACCCGAGAGCTGAACATCGCCAACTTCCCGAAATACGACCTCGGTCCGTCGAAAGACCAGAACAAGGCGTTCGAAGCCATCGTCTGGGATTCGCGCAACAAGCAGATGCTGTTGGGTGAAGAACGTCCGCCGGCGTTGTTTACCTGGAAGAGCACCGACAGTCAGACCCTCACCGGCGACAAGCAGAAGCTGGCCAGTGATGAACTGGATATCCGTAACCTCTCGGCCCTGGCCATCGATCCTCGAACCGGCCATACCCTGGTGTTGTCCGCTGATTCCCACTTGTTGCTCGAACTCGACGAGAAGGGCGAGCAGGTGAGTTTCATGACTTTGCTTGGCGGCTTCAACGGGCTGAAGAAAACCATTCCTCGCGCTGAAGGCGTGACCATGGACGACGCGGGGACGGTGTACATGGTGAGCGAACCGAACCTGTTCTATCGTTTTGAAAAGCAGCCGTGATCAGCGCGCTCGCGAACGGAAAAGATCGCAGCCTTCGGCAGCTCCTACAGGGCCAGGTCAGAAGTGGAAGTTGGTGCTCAACAGCGCGGTACGACCCGCCGCCACGTGGGCGTAGTGCGTCTGAAACACCTGGTCGAAGTAACGCTTGTCGGTCAGGTTTTGCACGTTGAGTTGCAG
>NZ_CABVHK010000064.1 GCF_902497785.1 Pseudomonas fluorescens | reverse complement strand
GGCAAGCCCGCTCCCACAGTGATCAGTGGTGGAGCACAATTCACTTTAAGACATAAAACCCTGTGGGAGCGGGCTTGCCCGCGAAGAGGTCGGGTCAGGCGCCATCAATCCCGGCAGGATTCAAACTTTCCAATCGCCCACAAAAAAGGCCGTTTTTTCACAAAAACGGCCTGTCCGAAGTAGCTAAAGACCGGCGAAAAACAGTTAAGTTCCGCCCAAAAAACAGTAACTTATAGAATTGTGTACAAGTCGTGTTACTCGTCGGATTTCGATTGTCACCGGCACGACACAGCCTCAGGATCGCGCCGTCATCCCCTTGAGGTTCCTCTATGAAGTTCTCCTCGATTCTCTTGTTGTCCCTTGGCCTGGTCAGTGGCTTCGCTTCTGCCGGAGGCACCACCGAAGCAGGTGTGGGCGGCGCATTGGGCGGGGTTTTGGGCTCGGTCGTCGGTCAATCGTTAGGCGGCAACACAGGTTCAACCATTGGTGCAGCCCTGGGCGGCGCCGGTGGTAGCGCAGTCGGCGCAGACAAACGCAGCCGTGGCGAAGCAGCCATTGGCGGTGCGTTGGGCGCAGCAGGCGGTAACGTGGTCGGCCGCAGCATGGGCGGCACCACCGGCAGCCTGATCGGCTCCGCAGCAGGCGGCGGCGCCGGTGGTGCGCTGGGTAACTATATGGGTAACAAGAGCGATGACGACGACAATGATCGTGGTCGTGGCGACCGCCGTCATTACCGGGATGGTCACCATGACCGTGGCCACCATTACGGCCACCGCAAACACAAACACAAATACAAACATCGCTACCGCGACTGAGGCTTGAATCGCCTCGTTACCGATAGATAGAAAATCGCAGCCAAAAGGCTGCGATTTTTTTTGCCGGTCAAACCACCAGACGCTCCAACGCCCCCCGTAAACCGGCAGGAATCGACACCGGCTGATTAGAGGCACGATCCACAAACACATGCACGAAACGCCCCGCCGCGCAGGCATCATCTTCACCGGCCTTGAATACCGCCAGTTCGTACTGCACCGAGCTGTTGCCGAGCTTGCCCACGCGCAGGCCGATTTCAATGCGGTCCGGGAAAGCGATGGAAGCAAAGTAATCGCACGCCGAACTCACCACAAACCCCACCACGTCACCCTCATGGATATCCAGACCGCCGACTTCGATCAGGTAGGTGTTCACTGCCGTGTCGAAGAAGCTGTAATAGGTGACGTTATTGACGTGACCGTAGGCGTCGTTGTCGTGCCAGCGCGTAGTGATGGGCTGGAAGTGTGGGTAGTCGGTGCGTTGAGGCATCAGCGTCGATTCCTGAAGTTGGATGACCAGTCTAAGGTTTAAACCGCGTTATCGTTCTTCGCGAGCAGGCTC
>NZ_CABVHK010000063.1 GCF_902497785.1 Pseudomonas fluorescens | reverse complement strand
GATCGCAGCCTTCGGCAGCTCCTACGTTTGTTCGCGTCGTGCATCAAGCCCCGGAGCAGCAA
Source organism: Pseudomonas fluorescens (assembly GCF_902497785.1). Classification (GTDB taxonomy): domain Bacteria; phylum Pseudomonadota; class Gammaproteobacteria; order Pseudomonadales; family Pseudomonadaceae; genus Aquipseudomonas; species Aquipseudomonas fluorescens_BO. The sequence goes on along the minus strand of NZ_CABVHK010000063.1, from coordinate 1,336 downwards.
CCCATGATCGGTATCAGCTTCACGCAAAAAACCGTGGCGGCGCGCAAGCGTATCGCCCTGGTCGCTCACGACCACTGCAAAGTGTTCTTACTGGACTGGGCCGAGCGGCATAAAGACAAACTCGCGCACCATGAACTGGTCGCCACCGGCACCACGGGGTTGTTGTTGCAACAACGCCTCGACCTGCCGGTGGAAAGCATGATCAGCGGCCCGTTGGGTGGCGACCAGCAACTGGGTGCACGCATCGCCGAGCAACGGGTCGACATGCTGGTGTTCTTCTGGGACCCCTTCGAGCCGCAGCCCCACGACCCCGACATCAAGGCCTTGCTGCGGGTGGCCGCCGTCTGGAACATCCCGGTTGCCTGCAATGAATGCAGCGCCGACTACCTGCTCAGCAGCCCGCTGATGGAGCAGGCGCATTCGCAGCGCATTCCCGACTACGCGACCTATCTGCTGGGCCGAGCATAAACCTTCACAATTGAGCACTTGACCAGCCGCGCGGATGATAAGCATTATCATTCGCTCGAAATGGATCAGGTTCTCCCGTGAGTCAATCGCGCTTCAATCATGTCTTCATCGCCCAGCGGGTTTCGCTGCTGCGTACTTTGGAGCGGATGGTCAACAATCACAGCACCGCCGAAGACCTGTTGCAGGAAACCTACCTGCGCGTGACCCGTGCGCTCGGCGAACGGGCCATCGATCACCTCGAACCCTTCGTGTTCCAGACCGCCCGCAACCTGGCGCTGGACCATTTGCGTGCCCGACGCATCCAGTCGCGGACAATGCTCGACGACGTGCCGCAGCAGGTGGTGGAAAGTATCGCCGCCCCTGCCAGCAGTGCCGAGGACGCCGCCCATGCCGAACAATTGCTGGAGCGTTTGAACGTGAGCCTCAGTCAACTCAGTGCCCGCCAGCAACAGATTTTCATCCTCAGCCGTCTGCACGGGCACAGTTACCTGGAGATTTCCGGGCAACTTGGCGTGTCGTTAAGCACCGTGCAGAAGGAACTCAAGCTGATCATGGCGATTTGCATCGGTGTCGCCGAGCGATTGAACGGCGACTGAGCATGCAAGGCTTTGCTACCCTTGCCCACTTTCAGTGTTTGATTAAAAAACAGCCGTGCACAGACACTGCCGAGGAAACCCCGTGACGGACACCGACCGTTCCCCTGCGCCCTCCCCGGCGCGGAACTCCGCCAGCGCGATGGACCAGGCTTTGGACTGGTTGATCGTGATGGGCAGTGCGAGCGAGGAACAGGCTCGTCAGTTCCAGCAATGGCTGGACGCCGATCCTTCGCACGCCGAAGCCTTTGCCAGGGCCCAGGCGATCTGGGACG
>NZ_CABVHK010000062.1 GCF_902497785.1 Pseudomonas fluorescens | reverse complement strand
CCTCGTTGCACTCGACAGCTCCTACAGGGAGCGTCGAGTCAAAGCCATTTTACGGGTCAAACAAGCGTTTCATCGGGTTGATGGCCCTTTGCTAATTTTGTCAGTGCGTTCTCACGCGCAATCAGTACAATCGCCCGATTTGCCCTCCGAGAACGGAAGCAGTACGGCGGGTAGTCTCGAGAAGTCTCATGCTCATCGGTAGCTATTCCCCCACGCTGGTTATCATCTCGCTGATTGTGGCGATTCTCGCCTCCTATACCGCGCTCGACATGACCGGGCGCATCGCCACCGCCAAGGGCCGCGCCGTGCATTTGTGGACGGCCGGCGGCGCGTTTGCGATGGGCATCGGCGTGTGGTCGATGCATTTCATCGGCATGCTCGCGTTTGAATTGCCGATCGATCTCGGTTACGACCTCACCCTGACACTGCTGTCGCTGCTGACCGCGTTCCTGTCTTGCGGCTTTGCCCTGTGGCTGGTCAGTCAGCCTCGCTTGCCGGTCTGGCAACTGGCGTTCGGCGCGTTGGTCATGGGTGCCGGCATCAGTGCCATGCACTACACCGGCATGGCCGCGATGCGCATGCAGCCTGGCATTGATTACGACCCGATATTGTTCGGCGCTTCGTTGCTGATCGCCGTCGGTGCGTCCGGCGCGGCCTTATGGATTGCCTTCCGCCTGCGCCGACACACGCCTCACGTCAGTCTGATCCGGGCGGGTGCGGCAGTGATCATGGGCATCGCCATCGTCGGCATGCACTACACCGCCATGGCGGCCGCGCGTTTTCCGGACGGCAGTTTCTGTGGCGCGGCCGTCAATGGTCTGAGCGGCAAGGGCCTGGACAGTCTGGTGTTGATCACCACACTGGCGGTGCTGAGCATTGCCTTGCTGACGTCGGTGCTCGATGCACGGCTCGAGGCTCGCACCGCGCAACTGGCCCAATCCCTGACCGAAGCCAATCGCGAACTCACCCAATTGGCGCTGCACGATACCCTGACCGGCCTGCCGAATCGGGTACTGCTGGCCGACCGCATTGATCAGGCGATGTCGAGGGTGCAGGAGCAGGGCGGCTGTTTTGCCTTGATGTTCATCGATCTGGACGGTTTCAAACCGGTCAATGATGCGTTCGGGCATCACATGGGCGATCAACTGCTGCGCGAAGTCGGCCTGCGTCTGCGTGAGGATTTGCGCAGTCATGACACGCTGGCGCGGATTGGCGGCGATGAGTTCGTGCTGCTGGTGCAACTGGCTGATGAAAATGACGTACTGAATCTGGCGGCGCGTCAGGTCGGGTTGATCGCCCGTTCATTTCGCGTCGCCGAACATCATCTTCAGATCTCCGCCAGTATCGGCATCGCTCTGTATCCGGGCAACGTCCAGACCGCTGAGGAATTGCTGATGAATGCCGACGCGGCCATGTATCACGCCAAGGGCGCGGGCAAAAACGGCTATAGCTTCTTCGACGCC
>NZ_CABVHK010000061.1 GCF_902497785.1 Pseudomonas fluorescens | reverse complement strand
ATCGCAGGCTTCGCCAGCTCCTACGGGGCCTGCGTTCTTCGCCTAATGGCCCGAATTTACGGGGGAGGGCGGTAAGTGATTGTTATGTCGGCAAAAAACTTTGGAAATAGTTAAAAATAAATTTGACACGTTTCCGATGCGCCATTAAGATTCGCCCCGTCCTCAGCGATGAGGGGCTATAGCTCAGCTGGGAGAGCGCTTGCATGGCATGCAAGAGGTCGACGGTTCGATCCCGTCTAGCTCCACCAATTTACACTTCAAGGTCTGGCCACACCGGCCTTGAAGCGATCAACACTCAGTGCTGATCTGTTGTATAGAAGGGTTTGCGTCCCCTTCGTCTAGTGGCCTAGGACACCGCCCTTTCACGGCGGTAACAGGGGTTCGAGTCCCCTAGGGGACGCCACGATTACCCGCTCTGCGGGATTTTATAAGGGTCATTCAATTATTGAATGGCCCTTTTGTTTGTCTGGCATTTGGCCAAATCCCTCATTTTCTCTCACACTGCACTTCAGACCAGCGGTCACATTCACGACTTGCGGAAAATTATTATGAGAATAATATTCTAGTCGTAATATTCGGAGGCAACGATGAACGATAAAAAAGCTCAAACCCGCGAACGCATCCTCAAGGCCGCGAGCGCAGCGCTGATTCAGCGCGGCCCGGCCGAGCCGAGTGTGGGCGAAGTGATGGGCGCGGCTGGCCTGACGGTCGGCGGCTTCTACGCACACTTCGAAAGCAAGGACGCAATGATGCTGGAAGCGTTCAAGCAACTGCTCGGTCACCGCCGTGGCTTGATCGCCGACATGGACGCCGAATTGACCGGCGAGGAGCGTCGCGCGTTGGTCGCCGCGTTCTACCTGTCACGCAAACACCGGGATTCTTCTGAGTCGGCCTGCCCGATTCCGGCCTCGGTCGGCGAGTTGGGGCGTCTGCCGGACGCGTTTCGTGTGGCGTTGAATGAGCATGTGGAAATGATGGTCGCGCAGTTGGCGGCCAGCCCGGAAGACACCGACAAAGCCTTGGCCGATATGGCCTTGATGGTCGGTGGTCTGGCTCTGGCACGGGCGCTGGGGCCGGGAGAGTTGTCCGATCGATTGCTGCGCGCCGCCAAATCGGCGGTGCTATGACCTGAAGGCAGTGGCCTGAGGAGTGAGAGCGATGAGCACGTTGAAGTGGGTTCGTGGCGTTAATGGCACCTTGGGCTGGTTTGCACCGAAACTGGTCGCAAGCAAAATGCGACTGGCGTTCATGACGCCGCGGGATCTGCCGCCGCGTGATTGGGAATTGCCGTTATTGGCGAAATCCGAACGCATCACTTTGCGCTTTGGCCTCTCGGCGCTGCGCTGGGGACAAGGCCCGGCAGTGTTACTGATGCACGGCTGGGAAGGCCGGCCGACGCAATTTGCCAGCCTGATCACGGCGCTGGTGGATGCCGGTTACACCGTGGTCGCCCTGGACGGCCCGGCGCATGGTCGCTCGCCCGGTAGCGAAGCGAACGTCGTGCTGTTCGCCCGAGCCATGCTGGAGGCCGCGGCGGAGTTGCCGCCGCTGCAAGCCGTCATCGGTCACTCCATGGGCGGCGCCAGTGCCATGCTTGCCGTACAACTGGGCCTGCGCACTGAAACCCTGGTGACGATCGCCGCGCCGGCGCGGATTCTC
>NZ_CABVHK010000060.1 GCF_902497785.1 Pseudomonas fluorescens | reverse complement strand
TGGCGTCGCGCGCATTGATCGCCAGGTTGAGGATGGCGTTTTCCAGCAGGTTGCGATCGACGTTGATATGCCAGGAGGCTTGCGGCAGCCGCACATCGATCTGGATGGTTTCACCCAGTGCCCGCTGCAACAATTCGCCCAGGCCTTCGAAGATCTGGCGCGGGTCGCAGACCGCCGGCGACAACGGTTGGCGACGGGCGAAGGCGAGCAATTGCGAAGACAGTTTTGCCCCGCGTTCCACTGCCGCAATCGACGCCGAGACCCGACGCTGCACGTTGGCATTGTCCGGCTCATGCCGCGCCAACAAATGCAGGTTGCCGGCGATCACTTGCAACAGGTTATTGAAGTCATGGGCCACGCCACCGGTAAGGCCGCCGATGGCTTCGAGTTTCTGCGACTGGCGCAACTGTTCTTCCGCCGCCAGCCGCGCACCGACTTCATCGGCAACGCGCTGTTCCAGGTTACGGGTGAACTTGAGCAAGGATTCTTCGGCGGTCTTGCGTTCGTGGATGTCGATCAACACGCCGGGAAAGCGGAACGGTTGGCCCTGTTCATCGAACTCGCAGCAGCCGCTGGCCTGTACCCACAAGTAACTGCCATCCGGGCGCAGCACCCGGTACTCGGCGTTGAAGGGCTCGCCGGTGGTCACGGATTGATTGACCTGTTCCTTGACCCAGTCGCGGTCGTCAGGGTGAATCCGCGCTTCGGCGAATTCGGTTGGCAGGTCGCCGAGGTTGCGTTCGGCCGGATAGGAGAAGGTGCGGGCAAAGCGCTCATCGCCGGACAGCAGATTGCCCTTGATGTCCCACACGAACGAGCCGAGCAAAGCCCCGGCATTCAACGCCAGGCGCACTCGTTCATTGTCGGCGCGATAGGCGTCTTCGGCCTCTTGGCGCCGGCGCTCGGAGATCACATGGTCGGTGGTTTCGACCACCATCGCCATGACCCCGGCCGGCTCGCCGCGGTCATTGGCCACCGGGCTGTAATAGAGGTCAAGCCAGACATCCTCGGGAACGCCGTCGCGCAACAGCACCAGTTCTTTATTGTGATAGGACAAGGTGCCGCCGGCCAGACAGGTATCGACCACGTGCCGGTTGAATTCGGCGACTTCCGGCCAGCCCAGTTCCACCGGCGAGCCCAGCAGATACGGGTGTCGGCCTCCGGCGAACGATGAGTACGCATCGTTGTAGATCATGTAGCCGAGGCGGCCCCACAGCATCACCATCGGCAGCGGCGAGGCGAGCAATAACTGCACCGCGCTGCACAGGCTGGCGGGCCAGGTCTCGAGGTTCCCCAGCTCGGTCCGGCTCCAATCGAACGCACGAATGCGCCCGGCCATTTCACCCTCCCATCCGGCACACCCGTGGCTATCGTCTAGAAACTGCATCGACTGATTCTGTGTCCGTGTGAATGGCGTCGTCTGTTTCGAGCATCGCGCGCGCCAATGGTTTCATGGAGGTATGGGCTGAATCTTGTGGCTCATTTCAGTGAACCAGAATCTGTGGCTCCCACAGGTTGCGAATCCAGCTTTTAGTAGGGAGGTTATACCTCAATCAAATGCTTCATCGGATGGTAGCCAGTTTTGAGCGTGGCGGCGACGTCCAGAATCGATCAGGCGCAAGCCGACGCGCTCGTTGCAGGCATGGACGGAGGCGAGCGGTTTTGGCCGGTGATCAAGTAGGCGCTGCCGCAGGCTGCGATCTTTTG
>NZ_CABVHK010000059.1 GCF_902497785.1 Pseudomonas fluorescens | reverse complement strand
GCGATCTGGGCAAAGAGCAGCTGTACGCTGTTTTGCAGTTGCGCGTGGAAGTGTTCGTCGTGGAACAGAAATGCGTCTATCAGGACGTGGACGGCCAGGATCTGGAAGGTGACACCTGCCATTTGATGGCGTGGGACGGGGATCGACTGGTCGCGTACCTGCGGTTGCTCGATCCTGAGTTACAGGGTGGCGACGTGGTGATCGGTCGGGTGATTACCGCAGCGGATTATCGCGGGAAAGGGTTGGGTCACGAGCTGATCGCCCAGGCGTTGAAGCAGGCGGAGAAGCGCTGGCCGGACGTGCCTGTTTATCTGTCGGCGCAGGCGCATTTGCAGGGCTATTACGGGCGGTATGGATTTGTGGTGGCGGGTGAGGAATATGTCGAGGATGGTATTCCACACATTGGGATGCGTCGGTCTTGAGGGCCTCTTCGCGAGCAGGCTCGCTCCCACAGGGGGATGGCGCCGAACGCCAAGTCGGGGGCCGCTGAAGATCTACTGTGGGAGCGAGCCTGCTCGCGAAGGCATTCCGCCAGGCGGTTGATCCCCTTCACGACAGGCGGCATTCAGCCGGGTTAACCATCGCTTAACGCTGCGGTCCAAGACTTTACTGGACCGCACGCCCTCAGGTTTTTCTGACGCCCAGTGCGGCAGGTTCGACGCCCGTTACGTCGAGCTTACTTTCTGTCTGCACTGGAGATTACTCATGAACACACGCATTTTGCTGGTTACCGCCGCACTCGCCTGCACCGGTTTTGCCGGGCTAGCGCAGGCCAACGACACCGCCTCCTCTCAAGCCGTGCCTTATCACTACGGCATGCCGCTGCACGTGGCCAAGGTCATTTCGCTGAACGAACCCACAACAATGGAATGCAAAGTCATTACAGCGGACATGAAGTACATCGATACGTCAGGCAAACCCGCAGAGATTACCTATCGCAAACTGTCGGATGCGTGCAGTTATCAGAATTAATCGGTCGGAAGGAACGAACGCGGGTCTGGCGATTTTGCCAGACCCGAAGGAGATGACAGCAGGTTAAAGCGCTTGCCGGTCGGGATGTAGCGTCTGGATGCTGGCCCGATCCTGCATGTCAGAACGCAACGTGGCGATCAGGTCATTGATTTCCCGACATCCATTAAGCGACTTGGCATCGATCCCGGTCTTTAACAGATCCACTTGGTCGGTTTCCCCGTCCGAATACACCTTGACGGTCATTAACAGGTCCGGCGACAGCGTGCATTGACAACGTTTCGGCAGAAAACTGCTTTCTACGATGTTGCGGAGTTCCAAGGCAGAAAGAAACATGGCAACCCTCTCCTGAGTGTGAGATAGCCAACAACAATCAAATACTGACTCTGTAGACCGGTCAGCTTTAAGGAACAGCTACAGCATAAAACATGCCTCACATTCCGCCCTGCAGTTCATCGGTAAATCAATGGTTTAGCGATTTCGTCTAAAAATCGGGCCATGCAATATGCAAGAAAGCCATGCTTGACCGCTGCAAATTGCAATCCGGCGAGCCAGGATTTGCGGCGCAAGGCAGTAAAAATGCGGGCGGCTCATTCAGTATCCGCTGACTCTACGCCCACGCAAGAAGGCATCCTGGGTTCATTGACCCGCAGCACTACCGCCGGGCTGATTATTTCCGCTGTGGGAGCGAGCCTACTCGCACAGTGAGAAATTTGATGGGCGTGGCGTGGGTGTTTGGGTACACCTGCCACAATGCCTTCGCGAGCAGGCTCGCTCCCAC
>NZ_CABVHK010000058.1 GCF_902497785.1 Pseudomonas fluorescens | reverse complement strand
GGGACGGCAGATTGCACAGGAAACGCTGGTTCAGTATGCAACAGAGCTGCCCCGGGATGCCTGCTTCCTCCCGATGAGGCCGGATCAATCACCGCAAAAGCTACAGACCACCCTCACTCAGCAACCGATACCCAACCCCCGCCTCGGTCACGATAAACCTTGGCCGGGTCGGATCATCCGCCAGTTTCTGGCGCAAATGTCCGACCACAATGCGCAAGTAGTGACTGTCTTCGGTATGGGTCGGTCCCCAGATATCCTTGAGCAATTGCTGCTGCGTGATCACCCGCCCCGGATGCCGCGCCAGTTGCGCGAGCACCGCGTATTCCTTGCGGGTCAACGCCACTTCGACACCGTCCAGCAACACCCGTCGATACGCCAGGTCCACGGTCAACGGGCCAAACAACAACGCCGCTTGCTGCGCCTCCCCTGCCGGGGCCTGGCGCAACAACGCACGCACCCGCGCCAGAAACTCCTGGATGCCGAACGGCTTGGTCACGTAATCATTCGCGCCACCGTCCAGCGCTTCGACTTTCTGCCCTTCACTGGCGCGCACCGACAGCACCAGCACGGGCACCGTCGACCATTCGCGAAATTCGCGCAGCACTTGCTGGCCGTCCATGTCCGGCAGGCCGAGGTCGAGCACCAGCAGGTCCGGCTTGCTCAGCGCGGCTTGCGCCAGGCCTTCAGTGCCGGTGCCCGCTTCCAGCACTTTATAGCCCTGGGAAGCGAGGCTGATGCGCAGGAATTTGCGGATCTGCGGTTCGTCGTCGATGACCAGAATGGTCGCGGTCTGGCTCATGGTTGGCGGTCGCGGCAGGGAGAGATCGAGAGGGTATCAGGCTTCACACTGAATGCTCACTTTCAACGTCGGGTTGTTCCTGCAAAGGCAAGTGAAGGGTGATGCAAGTGCCGCGCCCTTCGATGCCATCGGCAACGCTGATCCGCCCACCATGAGCGCCGACCATGCCCTGACAAATTGCCAGCCCCAGCCCCGTGCCCTGCCCCCCCCGATCACCGCGCGCAGCGGTGTAGAACATGTCGAAAATCTTCGCCCGCTCATCCTCGGGAATCCCGGGCCCTTCATCGCTGACTGAAAAGAACAGCTCGTTTTCAGCAACCCCGGCACGCAATTGCAGCCGGCCCTGAGCGGGTGAAAAACGCGCGGCGTTTTCCAGCACATTGATCAGCGCCTGTTCGATCAGCGCGGCGTGGACGTACAGCAGCGGCAACTGCGACGGCACATCGGTGCTGACCTGCAACGGCGCCAGCACTGCGCGCAAGCGATTGAGCGAACTGCCGACAATGTCAGCCGGCGACACCCAGTCCCGCGCCAGCTTCAGCGCACCGTGACCGAGGCGGGTCATGTCCAGCAGGTTTTGAATATAGCGGTCGAGGCGTTCAGCTTCATCGCGAGTACCTTCGAGCAGTTCCCGGCGATCCTCCAGCGGGATCGCCTCGCCGAGCGCCAACAAGCTGTCGATGCTGCCGCGCATGGACGTCAGCGGCGTACGCAAGTCGTGGGACACCGAGGCCAGCAAGGCACTGCGCAGCTGCTCGGTTTCGCCGTGCAGTCGGGCGGCTTCGAGGTCCTCGGCCAGCTGCGCCCGGGCCAAGGCCTGAGCCAGCGGCTGACTCAATGCGGTCAGCAAACGCCGACGCTGGCCGCTCAAGGTCTGGCCCGCTTTCGCGCACACCCCGAGTAACGCCAATGGCCCGTCCTCCACCGACAGCGGCCACCACCACCAGCGCCCCATTGG
>NZ_CABVHK010000057.1 GCF_902497785.1 Pseudomonas fluorescens | reverse complement strand
GCAGAACTGCCCGAGGTAGATGCCCCACAACTTGCGTTTGGTCAGCACGATGCCAAGGTCGGCCCAGCTGAATTTCGCCTTGACCTTCGCCTGCTCGGCCTGGATATCCACCAGCCCGCCGCCCTCACGGATCAGCTCGATCTCGGCGTCATTGGCGCCTTTGAAATCCCGGGGTTCGCGGTACACCGCGTACCAGATCACCGCCCAGAGAATGCCCACTGCACCGGTGCTGACGAACACCATGTGCCAGCCAAATTCATGTTGCAACCAGGCCAGAACCGGCGTCAGAAACGCCAGGCCGACAAACTGTCCGGAAGTGTAAAAGCCAATCGCCGTGGCGCGCTCGCGCTCCGGAAACCAGGTGGTCACCACGCGGCTGTTGATCGGATACGCCGGGGCTTCCAGCGCACCCACCGCCATGCGCAAAACGAACAGTGCGATGAAGCTGGCGGCGAAACCGAGCATCACCGTGGCAATTGACCACAGCAGCAGAGCGACGCTGTAGAGAATGCGCGGCGGCACTCGATCGACCAGCCAGCCGCCGGGGATCTGCATGGCGGCGTAGGTCCAGCCGAATGCGGAGAAGATCAGCCCGACATGGATCGGATCGATCCCCAATTCGCTGGTCAGCGCGGGAGCTGCTATGGAGAGGTTGCTGCGGTCGAGGTAATTGATCACTACGGTGATAAACAGCAGCACCATGATGAAAAAACGCTTGCGGCTGGGCGCCACCAACGACGCCTGCCCGGTGAGGGTTTGCGGTTGCATGGGATTGCCTCTTTTTATGTTTATTGAGGTCGAATTGAAGACTGGCACTGAACCTGTAGGAGCTGCCGCAGGCTGCGATCTCTTGATCATCAAGCCCGCAAAAATCCCGGCCACTTCCTACAACAAAACCACCGCCGTCCGATTGCGCCCCAAAGCCCCGGTTCCTAAGCTCACCCAATGCTGAATGTTCAGCACTGGGTTTGGCGACCCGAAAGCTTTAGGAGTGCAACGACCATCGACCCAAGTCATGGCGGTTGTGCGTGGGAGGCCTTCGGGTCTGCCGGGTTCCTTTTGCTCCGGTTCGCCAACCCGCGTACAACTGCCACCCAATTGTTTGGCGACGATTGCGGGCAGCCCTTTAGGCAAAAGGATCTGTACCAATGAATTGCGATGACGATTATCTAACCCCCCACGTCTTCACCCGCCACAAACTCCACCTCCACGCCCTACTCCTGCAAAACCAACCCTGGTTCAGCGCCCGCGACCTGGGCCGCCTCCTGCGCCTCTACCTCGATGAACGCGCCATCCGAAAACTCGACCCCGACCAACGCCAAACCGCGCGAATGCTCATCCACGGTGTCATCGAAGACACGCTCCTGATCAGCGAATCCGGCATCTACGCTCTACTGGTCTACCACTACTGCCCCGAATACCGCGGCCTGCGCGAGTGGCTGACCCACGACGTGGTGCCCGCGCTGAGAGACGCAGCGCAACCCACTTCATCCGAACGCCCGATGCTGAGCCTGCTTAACTGGCCAGAGATGTCGCTGAGTTTGCTGCACTGGAACAACCAGCCATGGATTCGGTTGCAGGATGTGCCTCAGCTGCTGCCAAGTACGGTGCATACACAGCGCCCGGCCAGCGTGCCGTGGTGGAAAAAGGCTTCACGAGCGCTTCATTTGCCGTAACCGGTTAACCACGCTCGATTTCGGCGCTACGAAGGTCGTAGGTCGATTGCAGATTCAGCCAAAATTCGGGCGCTGGGGCACGTAATTGTAGGAGCGAGCTTGCTCGCGATG
>NZ_CABVHK010000056.1 GCF_902497785.1 Pseudomonas fluorescens | reverse complement strand
ATAGAAGAATCAAACAGATACAGCGTGAATCTCATCATCTACATGCATTCGTGCGGTTTGTCGCTCTGCCGGAAAACGAAGGGCCGCACTATGTTGCCTGGCATGAACCGGCCCACGACATTCTGCACAGTGCCAGTGAACACTTCATCGGTCGTATGGGCCAACATCGCTGGTTGATTGCTACGCCCCGGGACGGGGTTTACTTCGATGGCGAGCAGTTGATCCACCATCGTCAGTGCCCGGTTGAGTGGCAGCAACTGGCGCAAAACGTCGATGATCCGCACGGTGACATGTGGTTGACCTATTACAGCCACATCTTCAATCCGGCACGGCTTAATCCGAAGGTCATGCAGGGCCATTTACCGGCGCGATTCTGGAAAAACCTGCCTGAAGGCGCATTGATTCCGGGGTTGATCACTCAAGCGCGGACCGGCAAGCAACAGGACGGTCAGGCCAGCGGGATCAAGGGCAGGGGTGGCAAGCGTATCGCACTGAGCGACACTGAACGCGGTCAAGGCTCATAAAAAAGCCCCGCATCGCCAAGGCGATGGGGGGCTTTCGATGCAGCGCAGGTCAGGTCAGACCTTGACGATCCAGCCTGCTGGCGCTTCGATCTCGCCAGTCTGTACGCCCGTCAGCTCTTTGTAGAGCTTCTGGGTGACCGGGCCGACTTCGGTTTCGCTGTGGAACACATGCAGGTGGTCGTTATAGCTGATGCCACCGATTGGGGTGATCACGGCTGCGGTACCGCAAGCGCCGGCTTCCTTGAAGTCGGACAGCTTGTCGATGAACACGTCACCTTCAACCACTTCCAGGCCCAGACGCGACTTGGCCAGTTCGATCAATGACAGGCGGGTGATGCCTGGCAGTACCGACGGCGAGTTCGGGGTCACAAACTTGTTGTCATGGGTGATCCCGAAGAAGTTGGCCGAACCGACTTCCTCGATTTTGGTGTGGGTCATCGGGTCCAGGTAAATGCAATCGGCAAAGTGCGCCTTCTTGGCCTGGGAACCTGGCATCAGGCTGGCGGCGTAGTTGCCACCGACCTTGGCCGCGCCGGTGCCTTGTGGTGCGGCACGGTCGTAGCTGGAAATCAGGAAGTTGTGCGGGGTCAGGCCGCCCTTGAAGTAGGCGCCGACCGGGATGCAGAAGATCGAGAAGATGAACTCGGGGGCGGTGCGCACACCGATGTTGTCACCCACGCCGATCACGAACGGTCGCAGGTACAGCGCGCCGCCGGTGCCGTAAGGCGGGATGAAACGCTCGTTGGCGCGGACTACGTCCTTGCAGGCTTCGATGAACTGCTCGGTGGACACCTGTGGCATCAGCAGGCGAGCGCAGCTGCGTTGCATACGTGCGGCGTTCTGGTCCGGACGGAACAGGTTGATCGAACCGTCCTTGCAACGATAGGCCTTCAGGCCTTCAAAGCATTGCTGACCATAGTGAAGAGCAGTCGAGCCTTCGCTGATGTGCAGCACGTTGTCTTCGGTCAGGGTGCCTTTGTCCCACTCGCCATTGCGATAGTGCGAGAGATAGCGCTTGTCTGTCTTGATGTAATCAAAACCCAGCTTGTCCCAATTGATGCTTTCGTTACTCATGACACCCTCTATCACTGAACAACCGCCGAAACGGTTCAAGGCTTCTGACGTTTTTTGGATGGGGACAACAATACTTCATTCCAGGGCTGTTTCGCAGTGCAATCAAGCTAAAAGATCGCAGCCTGCGGCAGCTCCTGTTGTTGCGTACGGCCTGTAGGAGCTGCCGAAGGCTGCGCTCTTTTGATCTTGGGCATCGCACCAGAGAA
>NZ_CABVHK010000055.1 GCF_902497785.1 Pseudomonas fluorescens | reverse complement strand
GTCGACATCGCCGCGCTGCACGCGAATCTGCGCCACGCCATCGAGATAGCGCACCGCGAACGCCGTATCGTGCACGCTGGCTTGCACCGGTCCGGCGTCGATTTCCAGTGGCTGGTCGCGATTGCCCGGCACGTCGAAAAACGCTTCGCCCTGATACAAACGAGCAACGCGCTGTTGGCCGTTGATGGTGCTGGAAAACGCCGAATCGGTATTGAGCAACACCTGCGAACCGTCCGCCAGGTGCAGGCGTTGACGTTCCCCGACCACGGTCAAGTGATCGGCTTGCAGGCGCATTGGCAGGTTGCTGAAACTGAACAGACCGAGGATCAGCACAGCGGCGGTCGCCAGCGGTTTCCAATGCGGGCGCAGGCGCGACAGGACGCTGACTTTGGGGGGCCGGGTGGCGAGTTTTTGCGCGCACTGCACCACTTGCGGGCCGTCCCAGATCGCCTGGGCCCTGGCAAAGGCTTCGGCGTGCGAAGGATCGGCGTCCAGCCATTGCTGGAACTGACGAGCCTGTTCCTCGCTCGCACTGCCCATCACGATCAACCAGTCCAAAGCCTGGTCCATCGCGCTGGCGGAGTTCCGCGCCGGGGAGGGCGCAGGGGAACGGTCGGTGTCCGTCACGGGGTTTCCTCGGCAGTGTCTGTGCACGGCTGTTTTTTAATCAAACACTGAAAGTGGGCAAGGGTAGCAAAGCCTTGCATGCTCAGTCGCCGTTCAATCGCTCGGCGACACCGATGCAAATCGCCATGATCAGCTTGAGTTCCTTCTGCACGGTGCTTAACGACACGCCAAGTTGCCCGGAAATCTCCAGGTAACTGTGCCCGTGCAGACGGCTGAGGATGAAAATCTGTTGCTGGCGGGCACTGAGTTGACTGAGGCTCACGTTCAAACGCTCCAGCAATTGTTCGGCATGGGCGGCGTCCTCGGCACTGCTGGCAGGGGCGGCGATACTTTCCACCACCTGCTGCGGCACGTCGTCGAGCATTGTCCGCGACTGGATGCGTCGGGCACGCAAATGGTCCAGCGCCAGGTTGCGGGCGGTCTGGAACACGAAGGGTTCGAGGTGATCGATGGCCCGTTCGCCGAGCGCACGGGTCACGCGCAGGTAGGTTTCCTGCAACAGGTCTTCGGCGGTGCTGTGATTGTTGACCATCCGCTCCAAAGTACGCAGCAGCGAAACCCGCTGGGCGATGAAGACATGATTGAAGCGCGATTGACTCACGGGAGAACCTGATCCATTTCGAGCGAATGATAATGCTTATCATCCGCGCGGCTGGTCAAGTGCTCAATTGTGAAGGTTTATGCTCGGCCCAGCAGATAGGTCGCGTAGTCGGGAATGCGCTGCGAATGCGCCTGCTCCATCAGCGGGCTGCTGAGCAGGTAGTCGGCGCTGCATTCATTGCAGGCAACCGGGATGTTCCAGACGGCGGCCACCCGCAGCAAGGCCTTGATGTCGGGGTCGTGGGGCTGCGGCTCGAAGGGGTCCCAGAAGAACACCAGCATGTCGACCCGTTGCTCGGCGATGCGTGCACCCAGTTGCTGGTCGCCACCCAACGGGCCGCTGATCATGCTTTCCACCGGCAGGTCGAGGCGTTGTTGCAACAACAACCCCGTGGTGCCGGTGGCGACCAGTTCATGGTGCGCGAGTTTGTCTTTATGCCGCTCGGCCCAGTCCAGTAAGAACACTTTGCAGTGGTCGTGAGCGACCAGGGCGATACGCTTGCGCGCCGCCACGGTTTTTTGCGTGAAGCTGATACCGATCATGGGTTGCTGCTCCGGGGCTTGATGCACGACGCGAACAAACGTAGGAGCTGCCGAAGGCTGCGATCTTTTGATCTTTCGCTTGGGATTCAACTGAGCCCGGAAAGATCGCAGCCTCGTTTCTCTCGGCAGC
>NZ_CABVHK010000054.1 GCF_902497785.1 Pseudomonas fluorescens | reverse complement strand
TTCGGCACGCTGTCGAAAAGCGACCTCAACGCAGACAAGAGCACCCGCCTGCCGCCCAAGTCGTTGATGTTGACCGTGGGCTGCGATGCGCCGGCTTCATTCGCTCTGGTCATGCATGACAACCGCGCTGGCACGGCGACGGTCAACAGCGAGATTTACTACGGCCTCGGCACGGACAGCCGCAACAACAAAATCGGCCTGTACTCGCTGAATATCGACCCGGCCGACGCCAGTGCCGACAGCTTCGGCCGCCTCTATCGAACCGACTCCACCACCGCCGGTGCGGCCTGGAGTACGTCCAGCAACAGCCCGATCCCCATTGGCCAGAACAGCTACCTGAGCTTCACCGACAGCGCCGGCAGCAACGCCGGCCCGGTACTGATCCAGAACCTCAGTACCACCGTGACCGTCGAGGCGGTCATTGCGCCCACCAACAACCTGGATTTGAGCAGCGCCATCGACCTGGATGGCGCGGGAACGATCGAGATTATTTACCTGTAACACCCAACCCGACCCTGACGAATCCGCGGTGCACTCAAGCACCCCGGGCCAGTCAGGTCACAACCCTGGAAGTGAGAAACAAAAATGAAAAAGTACCTTGCAGCAATCTCCGCTACCGCATTGATCAGCGTTGCGCCGTTTGCACTGGCGGCATCAAGCACTGAACTGACTGTCACCGGTTTCATTACACCGAGTGCTTGTGAAATGAGCTTGTCCTCTGGCGGAATAATCGATGTCGGCGACCTGCAGATGAAGGATCTGAATCCAACCACCTTCACGCTGGTAAACGCTACGCCATTGGAGTTGGCCGTAGCCTGTGATGCGCCGGCGTTGTTTGCTATTAACGCCATCGATAACAACCCGGGCACATCGTGGAATGGCAGTGGTTACGGTCTGGGGCTGGTCGGCGATGACATAAAGCTGGGCGGCTTCACGCCCGCGATCACTCGCGTCACGGCAGACGGCGTGAGCGCGAGAGCCATTCAATCGGTTGACGGCACAGGCTGGACCGCTACCCCCGGCCTGTTTCCAGCCATGCTCACATCGACTGCCGCACTCGGCACGCTTGAACCGATCCCCGTGGAAAACCTCCAGATGAATCTCATGGTCCGCACCTGGATCACCCCTGCGGAAAACCTGCCGGCGACCGAGGAGATCACGATTGATGGCTCCGCGACATTTGAAGTGAAGTACCTCTAACGCCCTGACGCTGAACCGCTCGCAGCGTTCTCAGGCGCGGGCGGTTCAGTGTCGACTGGCGAAACCTCTTGATTGATAAATGAGCATCCAACAATGAAAAATTATCTGGCAGCACTGACCGCCACGGCACTGATCGCCGTTGCACCTTTCGCACTGGCGGCTTCGAGTACTGAATTGACCGTCACCGGCAGCATCACGCCGAGTGCTTGTATGCCGATGTTGTCCGGTGGAGGGAACATCAACCTTGGCAAAATCCCTGTGAAGGATCTCAACCCGGATCCAGATCAATACACGCGTCTGCCAAACCAATATGTGCAGTTCACCGTGACCTGTAATGCAAACACTGCTTTCGCAATTCACAGTATCGACAACAAGGCCGGCACCGTATACGGCCAAGGATACTTTGGTCTTGGACTGACCGATGCGGGAGAAAAACTGGGTAATTTTGAAGTCTACCACCTCACCGTTCAGGCAGACGGGAACCCTGCTGAACTAATCTATTCGGAAGATGGCGGGGGAAGCTGGGCAGGTTGGGGCTACCTGGGTCCTGGCTTATGGACGGCAGTGAGTGCGCCGGGTACGACAGACCCGCTTCCTGCAACAAGCGTTGAAATGGATCTGGAGATCTCAGCGTCCATAGCCCCGACCAAAGGCTTGACCTTGACCGATGAAGTCATCATCGACGGTTCCGCCACGTTCGAAGTGAAGTACCTGTAACGCCCTGACGCCGAACCGCT
>NZ_CABVHK010000053.1 GCF_902497785.1 Pseudomonas fluorescens | reverse complement strand
ACTATCATTCGGAATGATATAAGTCCGAACACAGCCCTCTAGCATGCACCTGGGATCGGGACGCGATCAATGTGCCTGATGGCAACTCTGTGTTGCCCGGAATGCAAAGGAAAGTCGTTAGACCGAGTCGCTTCCTTCGCGGGCAAGCCCGCTCCCACAAGGATTGCGCTGAACCTGTGGGAGCGGGCTTGCCCGCGAAGCGGCCTATAGGAACACCGCAGAGCTAAAGCCTGGGCAAAAAAAAACGCCAACCCGAAGGCTGGCGTTTTTTATGTGCCGCTTACCGATTACTCAGGTTTGCGACGACCGAAACCCGGACGCTGGCCCGAACCGGCTGGCGCGCCACGGCGCTTGCCCGATGGCTTGTCACCCTCCACCAGCTTGATCCCCGGACGTTTTGGCGCCGGCTTGGCCGGGCGTTTGGTGTCCGAAGGACGATCCGCCACTGGCGTACCGCGACCGGCTGGAGCGCCACGATCGCTGCGACCAGCGCTCGGTGCACCGCGGCCTTCGCCACGCTCGGTGCGACCGTTGGCCGGACGCGGTGTGCGTGGACCACGCTCACCATCGGCACGCGGGGCAACCGGCTTGCGCGACGGACGCTCGCCTTCGAGGTGCGGCTCACGCGCTGGACGCGGGCCGGCGGCCGGAGCGCCTGCCGCTGGACGCAGCGTACGCACGCGCTCGGTCTTGCCGACCGGACGCGACGATTTGCGCTGCATACGCTCAAGCTTGTCTTTGCTCTTGGCGTTCATTTGCGGCATGGCCACCGGCGTCAGGCCCACTTCAGCACTCAGAATGTCGACTTCGTACTGGCTCATTTCGCGCCAGCGGCCCATCGGCAAATCGGAGTTGAGGAACACCGGACCGAAACGCACGCGCTTCAGACGGCTGACAACCAGACCCTGGGATTCCCACAGACGACGGACCTCGCGGTTGCGACCTTCCATCACCACGCAGTGATACCAGTGGTTGAAACCTTCGCCGCCGGGCGCTTGCTTGATGTCGGTGAACTTGGCCGGGCCGTCTTCAAGGACAACGCCGGCTTTCAGACGCTCGATCATCTCGTCATCGACTTCGCCACGCACACGGACTGCGTATTCACGGTCCATTTCGTAGGAAGGGTGCATCAGGCGGTTGGCCAGCTCACCGTCGGTGGTGAACATCAGCAGACCGGTGGTGTTGATGTCCAGACGACCGATGTTGATCCAGCGACCTTCTTTCGGGCGCGGCATCTTGTCGAACACGGTCGGACGGCCTTCAGGGTCGTCACGGGTGCAGATTTCACCGTCGGGTTTGTTGTACATGATCACGCGGCGTACCGACTCGGCGGCTTCTTCGCGCTTGATCACCTTGCCATCGATGGTGATGGCGTCATGCAGGTCGACGCGCAGGCCAAGGGTGGCGTCTTTGCCATTGACCTTGATCCGGCCGTGACTGATCCAGGCTTCTACGTCACGGCGCGAGCCGACGCCGATACGGGCGAGGACTTTCTGCAGTTTTTCACCTGCTGGGCCGATTTCCTGGTCGTCTTTCTGGTCTTTGATACTCATCTGGGCACCTCCCGGTGTGGTCTGTTCAGGCTGCCCTCAATTGAGCGTCCTGAAGCGATGTCAATCTGTGCACTTGGCGAAGGGATCGCCGAAGGGTCGCAAATCATACGCTCATGTCAGTCTTTGCGCATCAGAGACTAGCTGAACATTGGATAACTACTTGTGTTTCCGCCGACCGGTGGCGCCGAGTTTGATCAGGCGCAACGCCGCTTCGGCCAGAACCGTGCGTTTGTCAGCCTTGTCGAGCTTCTTCCAGGACTTGATCTCGCGCTTGCTGCGACCGCAGCCGACGCAGATGTCGTCGGTGAATTTGCAGACACTGATGCAGGGGTCTTTGATTGAGCTCATCAAACTCTCCTGGGTCAAAAGATCGCAGCCTTCGGCAGCTC
>NZ_CABVHK010000052.1 GCF_902497785.1 Pseudomonas fluorescens | reverse complement strand
GATGTGCCAGCAACCCTGCCGACCGTGACATCAGCGGCACCTGGATCAACCAGGTGGCGATCGATGCTGCCTCCAAAGGCGGCCCCCTGCGCGAAGCGCTCCAGGCCTATGGCCCGAACCTGGAATGGGACGTCAACACCAAGGCCGCTCAGGCCCGCTACACCAACGGTTTTGAGAATGTCGAAGGCAAGCTGCTGGGCGAAGAGTCCGGTGCCTGGAAGATCGACTTCTATGGCAGTTCCGGAAGTGAACTCAAGCGCGACGGCAAACAATTGAGCCAGGCCGCGACCGAAAACGAACCCGCCCAGGTCTTCGACCGCGCAGCGATCCCGGTGCCGGATGGCGCACCGATGGGCGCGAGCTTCGAACGCGCGCTGTATTCCGCCTACATGGGCGGCAGCTGGACAGTCGTCAGCGGCCCCGGCGAAGGCAGCACTGTGCAATTCCAGGCCGACGGCCAGGTAACCGGCCTGCCGGGGGCGGATCGCTATGCACTGTGTCTGGCGGGCGATTGCGCCTCGATGAGTGGCGGCAACGACAACATGTGGCTGCAACTCAACGGGCAAGGCAATGCCTGGATCTTTACGCGCAAGGGTAAGGAGCTGGAAATTTTCCAGACGGTGAATACCGCCCAGGCGGACGAACAGCCTCAGTTCACTCCTGGTGATCGCAAGTGGGTGCTGGAAAAGCAGTAACCACTTCCTGATAGCAACAAAAAACCATGTGGGAGCGAGCTTGCTCGCGATTAGGCTAGCCCTGACAGCACAAATCCTCAGGCCTTTTGTTCAAACGCCACATAGATCTTGCGGCAAGTCTCCAGCACTTCCCAAGTGCCCCGGAACCCGGCCGGAATCACAAAGCGATCACCCGCGCGCACGGTTTTGCTGTTGCCATCGTTGTCGCGCAGCACTGAAACACCCTGAACGATTTCGCAGTATTCATGCTCGGTGAAGTTCACGTGCCACTGGCCAACCGCACCTTCCCACACGCCCGCATTCAACTGACCGCAGGGGCTGTTGTAGTGGTTGTAAACCACCTGCTCCGGGTCGCCCTTCAAGATTTTCGCCTGGTCCGGTCTGTAGCGCTCGGGCTCGGTAGTGGCCTGGCTGAAGTCGACGATGTTCTGGATGCTCATTTGTTGTAATCCCCCGTGATTGCGGCGCGAGTGGCTGAAAAGGTGCTGGAAAGCCCAAAGTCTATGTTTATTAAAATGAACACCGCAAGGCCGTTTGCCGACCTTATGTCAAATATATTGATACAACCCCAGCCACTGGTTTAGGGTGGCGGTTGCCTTGGGCCGAAAGTGCAGGCTGGCCGGGCAGAATTCCTGGGGGCGTCCGCGAAGACCGCGGGGCGCTCGTATTCAACAAGAGGAGGACACTCGAATGACCACCCTGACTCGTGCCGATTGGGAGCAACGGGCTCGCGATCTGAAGATCGAAGGCCGCGCCTACATCAATGGCGAATACACCGATGCCGTCTCCAGCGAGACCTTCGAGTGCATTAGCCCGGTCGATGGCCGTCTGCTCGGCAAGATTGCCAGCTGTGACGCCGCCGACGCCCAGCGCGCTGTTGAAAACGCTCGCGCCACATTCAATTCCGGCGTCTGGTCGCGGCTGGCGCCAACCAAGCGCAAAGCCACCATGATTCGTTTCGTCGGCCTGCTGAAACAGCATGCCGAAGAACTGGCCCTGCTTGAAACCCTGGACATGGGCAAGCCGATCAGCGATTCCCTGTACATCGACGTCCCCGGCGCGGCGCAAGCCTTGAGCTGGAGCGGTGAAGCCATCGACAAGATCTACGATGAAGTGGCCGCCACCCCGCACGATCAACTGGGTCTGGTCACTCGCGAGCCGGTCGGCGTGGTCGGCGCCATCGTGCCGTGGAACTTCCCGCTGATGATGGCCTGCTGGAAACTCGGTCCGGCGTTGTCTACCGGCAACTCGGTGATCCT
>NZ_CABVHK010000051.1 GCF_902497785.1 Pseudomonas fluorescens | reverse complement strand
GTGATTTCCATGTCCGGCAGCGCCCGGCCTATCGATCAGGTGCTGCGCCAACAATTGAGCAACCGCCTGCCGCCCCCGCTGTTGCTGCGCAGTAATGAATTGCTCGACACTCTCAAGGCCGGTCGCACCGACGACAACGTGCCGCCGCAACTTCAGGTGATTTTTCGCCCGAGCGTGCAGCCGTACCTGATTTCGCTGTTCCGCCAGGACCCGGCGGCAGCCTTCGCCAAATTGCACATGCCGGCGCTGATCATCCAGGGCAGCAACGACATTCAGGTGGGTGTCGATGACGCCAGGCTGCTCAAGGCTGCCAAACCCGATGCCGAACTGGCCTTGATCGACGGTATGAACCACGTCATGCGCATCGTGCCCAACGACGTCAAACGGCAATTGGCCTCCTATAAAGATCCGCAACTGCCCCTGGCGGCCGAGCTCGGATCGCGAATTCTGCGGTTTATTGACGGACTTCGCTCCAGTTAAGCGCTGTTTGGCCGATAAGCCTTTGTCGCCAGCGCCAAGACTGGCGGCAAGCAGAGCCTGACAGGACCGCGCCGTTATGATTGATACCCCGACTTCACCCGACACCACCGCTGAACAAGACGCACCGCCAGTGGTCGAGCTGCCGTGGGCGGACGTCCACGTCGAGCATCACAAGATGCTCCGTCTGGCGCCGTTGCAGACCGACCGCAACACTGGTGCGCGGCCACTGCGCTTTGTCGAATTCGGTTATGCCGAACGTAACGACAAGCAGCGCAGTCTGATGCGCATGAGCCTTTCACTGCCGGGCCAGCGGGTGCGCAAGGAACAGAATCACCTGGACGTGTGGGTCGATCACATCACCAAACGCGTGCGTTTCGGACCTGACAGCGGTTTACAGATCGAGCCGATGAACCGGGGTATCGGGCGGTATATGGCGGCTCAGGGCATTGGCTGGGCGAAAAAACGCTGGCCGGGTTACACCGTCGACGGCACCGACCTGAACAACAAGGATGCGCTGAACGAAAGCACGCGCCTGCGCCGCGATCACTTTCTGAAGGCGCATGGTTTTGAAGTGGCATACGCCGACGCCCAGCATCTCAAGGGCAGCGTCAAGGCGGTCACGGTCGGCGACCTGTTGGCGGAATGGAACACCGAGAAATTGCAACAGGTGGAAATTCTCGAGGCCGCGCAAATGCTGCAGCAGGCTGAGCAGAATCTGGCCGAGCAGGAAGTGAAGCTGAAGAAGCACGAAGAAAAGGTCAGCAAGTACAAGCGTGAAGACGCCGGCTTACGCTTCACCATCACCTGCCTGGTGGCGTTTTCGGTGTTTCAGGCGGGGTTATTGATCTGGATTGCCACGCACCGGTAGATCAAAAGATCGCAGGCTTCGCCAGCTCCTACTGGGCGTCCGCAATCCATCGTAGGAGCTGCCGAAGGCTGCGATCTTTTAAAGCAAAACCCCATCCAACGTCGAACAAGGCATTGACCCATGAGCAACTCCGGCCGCGCCGACGCGCTGTTAGCTGACCTGCCCCGCGACGGCCGTGGCCGGCTCAAGGTTTTCCTTGGCGCCGCGCCCGGTGTCGGCAAGACCTACGCCATGCTGCAGGCCGCCCATACCCAGTTGCGCCAAGGCGTAAAAGTCATCGCCGGTGTGGTCGAGACCCATGGCCGCGCCGAGACCGAAGCACTGCTCGGCGGCTTGCCGCAGCAACCGTTGGTACGCTCGGAATACCGTGGCGTGATGCTCGAAGAAATGGACCTCGACGGCCTGATCAAAGCCAAGCCGAAACTGGTGCTGGTGGATGAACTGGCGCACAGCAACGCCCCCGGCAGCCGTCACGCCAAACGCTGGCAAGACATCCAGGAATTGCTCGCCGCCGGCATCGACGTGTTCACCACGGTCAACGTCCAGCACCTCGAAAGTCTCAACGATCAGGTGCGCGGGATCACCGGCGTGCAGGTCCGCGAAACCCTGCCG
>NZ_CABVHK010000050.1 GCF_902497785.1 Pseudomonas fluorescens | reverse complement strand
GAGCATGATCAAGCTTGAGCCCAAGCAGTACCTGACGCGCTACCCGCGTGAACTGTCCGGCGGCCAGCAACAGCGGATCGGCGTGATTCGTGCCCTGGCGGCAGATGCGCCGTTGCTGTTGATGGATGAGCCGTTCGGCGCGGTCGACCCGATCAACCGCGAGATGATCCAGAACGAATTCTTCGAGATGCAGCGCGCGCTGAACAAGACCGTGATCATGGTCAGCCACGACATCGACGAAGCCATCAAGCTGGGCGACAAGATCGCGATCTTCCGTGCCGGCAAGCTGTTGCAGATCGATCACCCGGACACCCTGCTGGCGCACCCGGCGGACGACTTTGTCAGCAACTTCGTTGGCCAGGACAGCACGCTCAAGCGTCTGTTGCTGGTGAAGGCCGAAGACGCGGCGGACAACGCGCCGTCCGTCAGCCCGGAAACCCCGGTGGCCGAGGCCATGGAGTTGATGGATGAGCATGACCGCCGTTACGTGGTGGTTACCGATGCCGAGAACAAGGCCCTCGGTTATGTACGACGTCGCGACTTGCTCCGTCAGACCGGCACCTGCGTGCAATACCTGCGCGAGTTCAACGCCACGGCGGCGTACGACGAGCATTTGCGCATTCTGTTGTCGCGGATGTACGAGTTCAATCGCTCGTGGTTGCCGGTGATGGATGCCGAGCGGGTATTCCTCGGGGAGGTGACGCAGGAATCGATTGCCGAGTATTTGAGCTCCGGCAAGTCCCGAGGCGGCAAGACCAGCATTGTTTCGCCTGCCGAAACAGCATTGGCCTGAGTTCAGAGGCTTGGAAAAACCTGTGGTGAGGGGATTTATCCCCGTTCGGCTGCGCAGCAGTCGTAAATCGGTATTCGCGGTGTAGTTAATTAAACCGGGTGGCAGATTTTGGGGCTGCTGCGCAGCCCAACGGGGATAAATCCCCTCGCCACAAACGCCATGCACGGTCCCTCAAAAATCCCCATCCGGGGAACATCACACTGTCACGCAGGTCGGTTACACCAGTAACCCTTCAGGACCGCACGACGGAAGCGTGCAAAAACGCGACATTTTTTGTTGATCTCAAGCCCCTCACGCCCTAAAGTTCGCGCCGAACGTCCATGCTGGAAACGATCCATCCGGCTCAAGTACTGACGACGAGACAGCAAGGCCAAGGGAAGCAACGCCTCCCGTGGCCTTTTTGCTTTCGGCGACATGCCTTGGGAAGTAGGCGAACCAAAGTGGGGATACGGAGGACGTTCATTTGCGCCCATTGATTATTAACGTTTGCCAGCAGGAGATCCCAGCATGTCGATCAACGTCGAAGACTATTACGCGCGCGATACCTTCAATAAATTGAAGGCGTTCGCCGACACGCAAGAAACCCCGTTCGTGGTCATCGACACCGCGATGATCAGTAAGGCCTACGACGACTTGCGCGCCGGTTTCGAATTCGCCAAGGTCTACTACGCAGTCAAGGCCAACCCGGCCGTGGAAATCATTGACCTGCTCAAAGAGAAAGGCTCGAGCTTCGACATCGCCTCGATCTACGAGCTGGACAAAGTCATGGACCGTGGCGTCAGCGCCGACCGTATCAGCTACGGCAACACCATCAAGAAATCCAAGGACATCCGCTACTTCTACGAGAAGGGCGTGCGTCTGTACTCCACCGACTCCGAAGCCGACCTGCGCAACATCGCCAAGGCTGCGCCGGGTTCGAAAGTCTACGTGCGCATCCTCACCGAAGGCTCGACCACGGCTGACTGGCCGCTGTCGCGCAAATTCGGCTGCCAGACCGACATGGCCATGGACCTGCTGATCCTCGCCCGTGACCTGGGCCTGGTGCCTTACGGCATTTCGTTCCACGTCGGCTCGCAACAGCGCGACATCAGCGTCTGGGATGCGGCCATCGCCAAGGTCAAAGTGATCTTCGAGCGCTTGAAAGAAGAAGACAATATCCACCTCAAGCTGATCAACATGGGCGGCGGC
>NZ_CABVHK010000049.1 GCF_902497785.1 Pseudomonas fluorescens | reverse complement strand
TCACCAGGAAGTCTTTGCTGACGCCGTCGATGATGGCTTTGGCACGGTCCAGGTCGCCGGTGGCTTCCTTGATGCCGATGATGTTTTTCACGGTCGACAGGCGGATAACGGTCTCGGCCTGCATGTCACATGCAGTGCGCCCTGGCACGTTATAAAGGATCTGCGGGATGTCGACAGCTTCGGCGATGGCCTTGAAGTGCTGGTACAAGCCTTCCTGGGTCGGCTTGTTGTAGTACGGCGTCACCAACAGGCAGGCGTCGGCGCCGGCGGTCTTCGCGTTGGTGGTCAGCTCGATCGCTTCGCGTGTCGAGTTGGCGCCGGTACCGGCGATCACCGGGATGCGCCCTGCAACCTGCTTGACCACGTAACGAATCACTTCGATGTGCTCGTTCACGTCTAGAGTGGCCGATTCACCTGTAGTGCCGACCGCCACGATCGCGTGGGTGCCGTTTTGCAGGTGAAAGTCCACCAGTTTGCTCAGGCTGTCCCAGTCGAGACGACCTTGTGCATCCATGGGTGTGACCAGTGCCACCATACTGCCCGCAATCATGCAACCGCTCCTGCCGGAAAAAGAGAGCCGTAATGGTACTGGCGCCAAGATGCTTGTACAAGCGAAGTACTGCGCTGCTGCCATTCCCCTTGGCGCTGCTTTTCGCTACCCTTCAGACTTTGATCGGTACTGACACGCTCGCAAGCCGGGTTCCAGCCTCCATTTTCGGCATCACAAGCCCCGATCCAGCGTTGCCACCCCTCGCTCTTGCCACACTGGAGCACGTTGCAACCTTCGGCTCGGGTTTTCTGAATTCGCATCCGCAGGCTCGCCCCCGGCAAAAAAAGCCCGTAGAAGTATCGACCGCTCATCGCTTTAGGAATGCTGCATGTCCACCCCCACAGTTCGCGAACAATTCCTTGTCATCAGTGCCCTCGGCGCCAACCCCATGGAGCTGACTAACGTCCTGTGCCGCGCCAGCCATGAAAACCGCTGCGCCGTGGTCACTTCTCGCCTGACCCGCCATGGCGAGTGCAGTGCGTTGATCCTTGAAATCTCCGGCAGCTGGGACGCCCTCGCGCGCCTGGAAGGCAGCTTGCCGAGCCTTGCCAAAAAGCACGCCTTCACGGTCAACGTGGTGCGCAGCGCGGCGCTGGAAAACCGTCCACAGGCCTTGCCGTACGTGGCGTATGTCAGCTCGGCCTACCGCTCCGACATCATCAACGAGCTGTGCCAGTTCTTCATGGACCACAACGTCGAGCTGGAAAACCTGACCTGCGACACCTATCAGGCCCCGCAAACCGGCGGCACCATGCTTAACGCCACGTTCACCGTGACCTTGCCGGCCGGCGTGCAAATCAGTTGGCTGCGCGATCAGTTCCTCGATTTCGCCGATGCGCTGAATCTGGATGCCCTGATCGAGCCGTGGCGCCCACAAAACCCAATGTAAGGAAGCTTTCATGGCCGTTGCCATCGACCAACCGGTTGCCGACTTCGAAGCACCCGCCACCAATGGACAGACCGTCAGCCTCGCAGGCCTTAAAGGCAAGCAAGTGGTGATCTACTTCTATCCGAAGGACAGCACCCCGGGTTGCACGACTCAGGGCCAGGGCTTTCGCGATCAGCTTGACGCCTTTAAAGCGGCCAACACCGAAGTGTTCGGTGTATCCCGCGACAGTTTGAAATCGCACGAAAACTTCAAGGCCAAGCAGGCGTTTACCTTCGAGCTGATCAGCGACAAGGAAGAAGCGCTGTGCCAGTTGTTCGATGTGATCAAGCTGAAGAAGCTGTATGGCAAGGAATACATGGGCGTTGATCGCAGCACGTTTTTGATCGACAAGCATGGCGTGCTGCGTCAGGAATGGCGTGGTGTGAAGGTGCCGGGGCATGTGGATGCGGTGTTGGCGGCGGCTGAGGCCCTGAACAAGGCCTGACTCAAGAAGATCGCAGCCTTCGGCAGCGCCTACAGGTGTACACCGTTCTGTAGGAGCTGCCGAAGGCTGCGAT
>NZ_CABVHK010000048.1 GCF_902497785.1 Pseudomonas fluorescens | reverse complement strand
TGGGAGCGAGCTTGCTCGCGATGAGGCCTGCTCAGTCGACATCAATGTTGAATGAAAGACCGGCATCGCGAGCAAGCTCGCTCCCACAAATAAGCGGCTCTCCAACATTCAGTTATTACAGGAATTAAATCACCATGAACTACACCAATCCAACCAGACTCCAGGCCGCTATCCTCGATTGGGCCGGCACCGTGGTCGATTTCGGCTCCTTCGCCCCGACGCAGATTTTTGTCGAAGCCTTCGCCGAGTTCGACGTCCAGGTCTCCATCGAAGAAGCCCGCGGGCCGATGGGCATGGGCAAGTGGGACCACATCCGCACGCTCTGCAACCAGCCACAGATCGCCGAACGCTACCGCGCAGCGTTCGATCGCTTGCCGACGGATGAAGACGTGACCGCGCTCTACGAGCGCTTCATGCCGCTACAGATCGAGAAGATCGCACTGCATTCGGCGCTGATTCCCGGAGCCCTGGATGCCATCGATGCCTTGCGCGACAAGGGCCTGAAAATCGGCTCCTGCTCGGGTTATCCGGCGGTCGTCATGGCAAAAGTGGTCGAGCTGGCGCGGCAAAACGGCTACGTCGCCGACCATGTGGTGGCCACCGATGAAGTGCCCAATGGGCGCCCGTACCCGGCTCAGGCATTGGCCAACGTGATTGCGCTGGGCATCAGCGATGTCGCCGCTTGTGTAAAGGTTGACGACACCTGGCCGGGAATCCTTGAAGGCCGCAGTGCCGGAATGTGGACGGTCGCGCTGACCTGCTCCGGCAACGCACTGGGCTTGACCTACGATCAGTACAAGGCCCTGCCCGCCGACAAACTCGCCGCCGAACGCGCCCGCATCGTCAAGGTTTTCGAAGGCTCTCGTCCGCACTACTTGATCGACACCATCGTCGAGTTGCCGGCGATCATCGAAGACATCAACGCCCGTCTGGCAAGGGGGGAAACACCACAGGGTTGCTGATGCGGTTCGGTGATCGAAACTGACGGCGCGAACGTCACCTTGGTCGAGGCTGAACTCCAGGCGCTGGATAACAGCCTCGACTTGCTCCGTCAAAACCTGTCATTGATCTGAAAGATTAATGACAAATAATTCAATATTGAAACTTGTCTCAGTTTTACATATCTTGACCCTGCCTGACGATGAGACCTGCGCGCCTCACGACTTCAATCACAACAAGGGCTCGAGATGAACAACAACAAGAACCTTTCCGAACTGCCGCCTGCCACCGTCGATGTGCTGATCGTCGGCAACGGTCCGGTCGGTGCGACCATCGCGGCGCTGCTCGGCCGCTATGGGATAGAGACACTGGTGCTGGACAAAAGCCACGAGGTGTTGCTGATGCCCCGCGCCATTGCGCTGGACAACGAGGCGCTGCGCATCCTGCAACTGGCAGGATTATCGGACGACGCATTCGAGAAGATCGCCATCCCTGAGGTGAAGATGCACTCCCCGGTCCTCGGGCAATTCGGTCGGGCCGACACGGCGGGCTGTATCGACGGCCATCCGAAACTGGTGACCTTCTATCAACCCGACCTCGAACACGCGATGCGCAGCCAGGTTTCCCGGTTGAAATCAGTGAACAGCCTGGGGGGCTTCGAGCTCGAGAACCTGCTCGAGGAGGCAGACGGTGTGGTTGCCACCCTGCGCGATCAGAATGGCCAGATGCATTCCGTCCGCGCCCGTTATCTGGTAGGTGCGGACGGCGCAAGCTCCAGGGTCAGGGCACTGATTGGCGAGGAATTCGAAGGACAGACCTACGCGGAAGACTGGCTCATTGTCGATATCAAGAACCGCCATCAAACAGCGATTGATCACATCGAGTTTATCTGTGATCCACAGCGTCCAACGCCGCACATGCCCGCCCCGGGCGGCAGGGAACGTTGGGAGTTCATGCTCCAGCCCGGCGAATCGCGCGAGGAACTGGAAAGCCCGGAAAGCATCGCCCGCCTGATCGCTCCCTGGATTGACCCGCAGGAGCTGGAAATCGAGCGCAAAGCGGTTTATCGATTCCACGCGCGTTGCTGCAACACCTTCAGCAAGGGACGCACTTTCCTCGCCGGCGATGCCGCGCACATCACCCCGCCCTTTGTCGGACAAGGTCTTGTCGCAGGGCTCCGAGATGGCGCCAACCTGGCCTGGAAACTGGCCTGGGTCCTTCGCGGTTATGCCGCGCCTTCGGTGCTCGACACTTACG
>NZ_CABVHK010000047.1 GCF_902497785.1 Pseudomonas fluorescens | reverse complement strand
AAGGCGTTCAGCGAAATCACCGGGATCAAGCTGACCCACGACCTGCTGCAGGAAGGCGACGTGGTGGAAAAGCTGCAGACCGTGATGCAGTCGGACAAGAGCATTTACGACGGCTGGGTCAACGACTCGGACCTGATCGGTACGCACTTTCGTTACGGCAAGACTGAATCGATCACCGACCTGATGGCCAACGAGGGCAAGAACTTCACCTCGCCGACCCTGGACATCAAGGACTTCATCGGCATCTCCTTCACCACCGCCCCGGACGGCAAGATCTACCAACTGCCGGACCAGCAGTTCGCCAACCTGTACTGGTTCCGCGCCGACTGGTTCGAACGGCCGGAGCTGAAGGCCAAGTTCAAGGAAAAATACGGTTACGAGTTGGGTGTACCGGTGAACTGGTCGGCCTATGAAGACATTGCCAAGTTCTTCAGTGAAGACGTCAAGGAAATCGACGGCAAGCGTATCTATGGGCACATGGACTACGGCAAGAAAGACCCGTCCCTGGGCTGGCGCTTCACCGATGCCTGGTTCTCCATGGCCGGTGGCGGCGACAAGGGCATTCCCAACGGTTTACCGGTGGACGAGTGGGGTATCCGCGTCGAGGACTGCCATCCGGTCGGTTCCAGCGTGACCCGTGGTGGCGACACCAACGGCCCGGCGGCGGTGTTTGCCACCACCAAATACGTCGAGTGGATGAAAAAGTACGCGCCACCGGAAGCGGCGGGCATGACCTTCTCCGAATCCGGCCCGGTGCCGTCTCAGGGCAACATTGCCCAGCAGATCTTCTGGTACACCGCATTCACTGCCGACATGACCAAACCGGGTCTGGCGGTGATGAACGCCGATGGCACGCCGAAATGGCGCATGGCGCCATCACCACGCGGACCGTACTGGGAGGAGGGCATGAAGCTGGGGTATCAGGACGTGGGTTCCTGGACGTTCATGAAGTCCACGCCTGAGAAACAGAAACTCGCCGCCTGGCTGTATGCGCAGTTCGTGACCTCGAAAACCGTGTCGCTGAAGAAAACCATCGTCGGCCTGACGCCGATCCGCGAGTCGGACATCAACTCGCAAGCCATGACGGATCTGGCACCGAAACTGGGTGGCCTGGTGGAGTTCTACCGCAGCCCGGCCCGCG
Source organism: Pseudomonas fluorescens (assembly GCF_902497785.1). Classification (GTDB taxonomy): domain Bacteria; phylum Pseudomonadota; class Gammaproteobacteria; order Pseudomonadales; family Pseudomonadaceae; genus Aquipseudomonas; species Aquipseudomonas fluorescens_BO. Next base: position 1,079 of record NZ_CABVHK010000047.1, on the reverse strand, counting down.
TGCAATGGACGCCAACCGGGACCAACGTGCCGGACTATCCACGTTTGGCACAACTGTGGTGGAGCCACATTGCCGAAGCCGCGAGCGGCGACAAAACCCCGCAACAGGCACTCGACGGTCTGGCCAAGGATCAGGACGCGATCATGACCCGCCTCGAACGCTCGAAAGCCCAAGCCACCTGCGCACCGAAAATGAACCCCGAGCGCGATGCGCAATACTGGTTTGACCAGCCGGGTGCCCCGAAACCGAAACTGGCAAACGAGAAGCCTAAAGGCGAAACCGTGAACTACAACGAACTGCTGAAATCCTGGGCGGATGCGCGTAAGTAACTGCTGAACCCTGAAACGCGAACGGCACCGGAAGGTGCCGCTTTTTTTGTGGGTGTCTGTCAGTCCGTCTTCGCGGGCAAGCCCGCTCCCACAGGTTTTGTGTCGTACACAAAATTTGTGGCCGCCCTCAGTCCCTGTGGGAGCGGGCTTGCCCGCGAAGAGGCCATCACTCTGGCTATCATTTCTGTGACGCTCTTTTGCTTGCAAGCCCGCTCGCACAAGGGATCCGAAGGTGCCGTTTCTGTTTTCCACCGAGTATCGCTAAGCGATCAACCCGCCAACACAGCCTGTTGAACCAGCACCAGCAACGGTTGCGGATACAGACCCAGGAAGAACGCCAGTCCGGCGATGGCCAGCAGCATGACGCCGCCCGCTTTTTGTTCCCAGTGCAACTGGGCGTCGTGGCGACGCAGGTTCGGTTCGATCAGGTACAAAGTGACCATCACGCGCAGGTAGTAGAAGACGCCGATGGCGCTGCCCAGTACCAGGGAACCGACCAGCCACCATTGCTGCGACTCTACGCCGGTCGCAATGATGTAGAACTTGCCGATGAAGCCTGCGGTCAGCGGGATGCCAGCCAGGGACAGCATCATCACGGTCAGCACGGCGGTCAGGTACGGACGGCGCCAGAACAGGCCACGGTATTCGTACAGGGCGTCGGCGTCACGGCCGTTGTACGGCGAGGACATCAGGGTAATCACGCCGAACGCGCCGAGGCTGGTGACCACGTAGGTGACCAGGTACACGCCG
>NZ_CABVHK010000046.1 GCF_902497785.1 Pseudomonas fluorescens | reverse complement strand
CAGATTAACGACCGGCCTCGCGCGGAGTAAGCCATGAATACGCAAAATACATTTGATCTATACGCACGAATAGACAGTCGATTGTTGCCATAGACTTGCGTCCACTGTGCAGTTGAGGAGGTTTTTGCCTCGAGATGATCAGCCCGTCATCCGCTACCCGCTGACCAGCAAGTGGCCGCCGAGTAAACCGAGGCCGATGAAGAACACGCGTTTGAACAGCACGGCGCTGATCCGCTGGCGCAGCCACTGCCCGAGCAACATACCGAGGACCGCCGGAATCAGCGCCAGCATTGAAGCACTCAACTCGCCACCGCCCAGCGAGCCGCGCCATAACAGACCGGCGGCGAGTGCGAGGGTCGACACGGTGAACGACAGGCCCAGCGCCTGCACCAGTTCATCCTTGCTCAAACCCAGCGCTTGCAGGTACGGCACCGCTGGAATCACGAACACGCCGGTGGCGGAAGTGATGATGCCGGTCAACACGCCACATAACGGACCGAGCCAACCCTCGTTCTGCTCGCTGACGCGTAAGGTCGGCAGGAACAGCCCGCTCAGCGCGTAGATCAACAACGCCGCGCCCAAACCCCGCACCACCCAATGCCCGCCCGCCATGCCGAGCCACACCGTGCCGGCGCCGGTGCCGAGGAAGATCGCCAGTAGCATCGGCCACAGCCGTTTGGCCAGCCCGCGCAAATGCCCGCCGAATGCCAGTTGCCAGACATTGGTCACGGTCGCGGGAATGATCAGTAACGCCGCAGCCTGCGACGGCGCCATAGCCAGACCGAGCAGGCCCATGGCGATGGTCGGCAGGCCGAGGCCGATAACGCCTTTGATCATGCCGGCCAGCAGGAAGGTGGCGATGACCATCAGGGACAGGGCAAGCCCGAGGTTTTGGTAGAACGCGGCGAGTGAATTCATGGGGTCATTCTGGGGCTGGATTGGCCTGGTGAAAATCTGCCATATACTGAGGGTGCCTCTTGTTTGGCAATAGGCTGACAACTTTGTCGTTTTGACGGACGCTTCGTCGGAACGCCGCCCGGAGCCGGCTCGCTCCCACATTTGGAATGCATTCCCCTGTGGGAGCGAGCCTGCTCCGGGCGGCGTTCCGACGAAGGCGTCCGCCCAGACAACACTTACTTGAAGACTGGTGTAATGCACTTCGACCTGACCGACCTGCGCCTCTACCTGAACATCCTCGACACCGGCAACATCACCGCCGGCGCCGCGCGCAGCCATCTGTCCCTGGCGGCAGCGAGTGCACGCATCCGCGCAATGGAATCTTCGCTCGGCATCGAGTTCCTCGAGCGCGGCCGTCGCGGCGTCACGCCCACGCCTGCCGGAAAAGCCCTGGCGCGACACGCGCGGCTCCTGCTGCAACACGCCGAACGCATGCAGCAGGACCTGGCCGAGTATGCGCAAGGCGTCAAAGGTCAGGTGCGTTTGTTGTGCAACACCACGGCGATCACCGAATACCTTCCCGAGTTGCTCGCCGATTTCCTGCGCAGCCACCCCAACCTCGACATCGACCTGCAAGAACTGCCCAGCGCGCGCATCACTCATGCCTTGCGCCAAGGCGCGGCGGACTTGGGGCTGGTGTCCGACGCCGTGAACACCGATGACCTGCAGACCCGCCCGTTTCGCGACGATCCGCTGGTGCTGATCATGCCCCGCGACCATCCATTGGCCGTTGCGCCCTCGGTCAGTTTCAGCGATACCTTGCCCCACGACTACGTCGGGCTCAACGCGAACAGCGCGTTGGCGGTGCACCTTGAAGAGCAGGCGCTGCAAACCGGCTCACGCATGCAGATCCGCATCCGCGCCGACGGCTTCGACGGCGTGATGCGCATGGTCGCTCGAGGTGCCGGGCTGGCGATCGTGCCGCTGGCGGCCGTGGAGCGCTGGCCGGGCGAAAGTCCTTTCAAGAGCCTCGCCCTGCAAGAACCCTGGGCCCGGCGCAAACTGTTGCTGTGTGCCCGGGATTTTGCGGCGTTACCCGGTTATGCCAACGCCTTGCTGAACGCCTTGATGCTTCCCTGAGGGGCAGACTTCAGCTTCGCGCGCTTCTGGACACTTCGATGTCGAGTTCAGACAACTGACCGATGCAAGGGCGCTATAGGGTGCGACTTCAGTTCTCCCTCACGCCCGGAGTCATCATGTCCGCACCGATTACCGTTCTTCGCGACACTCACCCGCTGCCAGTGCTCGACGCCTGCAAATGGGAAAAACTCGAAGGCGATCCGCACACGGTCAACCTCAACGCCTACACCAGCGAAGACGGCAGCAAGAT
>NZ_CABVHK010000045.1 GCF_902497785.1 Pseudomonas fluorescens | reverse complement strand
TGTGGGAGCGAGCCTGCTCGCGAAGGCGACAGCAGCCTCGCCGCACGACTATCAGGATTTCGGCGCTTTCTCGTACAACGGCATTACCTTCGGAATCGCCGCCTGCAACGAAGCAATCCGGCTGGCCGACGCCGGGTGAGTGCTCATGAATTCCGGCGGTGAACCTTCCGAGGCCTTGCTCATCTTGTTCCACAAAGTGATCGCGGCGTTCGGGTTGTAACCGGCGCGTGCCGCCAGTTCCAGGCCGATCAAGTCTGCCTCGTTTTCGTTGGAACGGCTGTTCGGCAACGTCATGCCGTAGTTGGCCACGGTGTCCGCCAGCGCCAGGCTGTCCTGCCCCAGACCGAACAACGCACCCGCGCCCTGCTTGGCCATTTCGATACCGTACGCCTTGGACATCGCTTCACGACCGTGCTCGCGCAGGGCATGGGCGATTTCGTGGCCAAGGATCGCCGCGATCTCATCGTCGGTCAGCTTGAGGCTGTCGATCAGGCCGGTGTAGAAAATGATTTTGCCGCCGGGGCCGCAGTTGGCGTTCAACTCGTCACTCTTGATCAGGTTGACTTCCCACTTCCACTGCGCGGAGTCCGGACGGAAGATCGGGGCCTGGGCAATCAATCGGTTCGAGATGGCCTGAACGCGCTTGGCATCGTTACTGGTCTTGTCCAGCACGCCTTTGCTGGTCGCCTCACCCACAGTCTTTTGATAAGACTGGGCGTACATCTGATTGACCTCGTCCGTGGACAACATGCTGAACATGTACTGTTTGCGCTCGACACCGACGGCGCCGCCGCTGGTGGTGTTGACCGACTGACAACCGGCGAGCAGCAGACCCGCGCTCAGAGCACACAAAACCAATCGCTTGTTCATCAAAAAACTCCCTGAAAACCTGTCGGGTATCCTAGGCGCGGAATGGTATCGGCGCCAGATACAACTGATATTCAGACGTTCATTTCAGAGAAAGCTCCCGTGTGTGCAGGAAAATTATTTGCAGGGCAATTCTGTTTTGTCTGGGGGTGGAAGTGGCCAGCCGAGACAACAGATCAACCCGGGGTCAGACACTCCGGCGCATTTAACTTCGGATCATTCACCAGATTCGCCAATACCCGTTCGCGCAATGCTGCGGGTTCACTGGCGAGCAACCCCTGCAGCACATGCAACGGCGTCTCGGGATCCAGCCATGCTTCCTGGCCCGCCGCATCGAGAATCAACGGTCGGCGCTGACTGGCCGCCGGTTGGGTGATCACTGCCGTACTCAGCCACACCTGCTCCTGCACCGGATAGGCTTCCCAGATCGCCGCAAAGAACAACGCCGAGCCCTCCCCCGGTGTCAGCCAGTACGGGCGTTTGCGGGTGGTGCCGCGCCACTCGTAAAAACCATTGGCCGGCAGCAGACAGCGGCGCTCGCGCAGGGCCTGACGGAACATCGGTTGTTCCGCCACGGTTTCGGCTCGGGCATGGGCCGGGGTGCGGGACAAGTCGGTCAGCCACGGCGGCGTCAGGCCCCAGCGCGCGCGGGCCAGTTCACGCTGGCCAGTGGCGCCTGCGCGCAGCATCAGCACCGAATCATTGGGAGAAATATTCCACTGGGCCTGCTGATCGGCAGGGAAGCCGGGCAGAGCCGCGAAGGCGGGGTTCCAGCGAAACAGGGCATAACGTCCACACATGGGGCAACACGACTCTTGATAAAACGACCACCAGCCTAACAGACCAGCGTGCCGGGAAAGCTTTCCGGCTCATCGCCAGGCATTGGCAACGCGGCATTGTACGCGTCGATCAACTCCCGGGCGTAGTCGGCCTGGCCGTTGTCGACCGATAACCCCAGCAGGCCGAATACCGGCAATTCCCCGCTGCCCCCGAGCAAATCACGCCCCACCAGATGGGCCTCGACGCCCTCGCTCGCCAGCATACTTTGCAGCAGCTCGCCTTCCATCAGGTTTTCCGGCTCATAGATTCGCTGCATAGACGCCCCTCACTCGTTTTCGCTAAAAACTTCGAGATGCCATTCATTTCCGTCAACCTGCAACACAAACGTGATGGGCCTGCAACACACCTGACAATCCTCAATGTAGGTCTGATCACCCCCTGACAGATCCACAGACGTCTCAACCTCTTCACCACAATACGGACATTCATAGTGCGCAGTTTCCAGCATCACGGTCTCCCGGGTGACTTGTGCGTATAATCGCCGGTCTATTTGCAGGGCTATTTTTGTCTGGCTGACTTTTCAGACCGTGCCCCAGTGGTTTTCGATCAAAACCTTTACTTACCCTAGCCGTTTCTAACAAGAGAGCATGATGGGCGAATTCGATGCCATCCGACCTTACGACGATAGCGAAGTCCCAGCAGTGCTGGCACGGTTGCTCGGCGACAAGGCGTTTCTAGATATCCTCACCCACTTCCGCTTCCCGCGTTTCGCCGGAGCTTTCGGCTGGATGCTCAAACCTCTTATAGCTCATCGGTTGCGCCGTGAGTTCGCCGGCATCAATTCGGTGGCCACGCTGCAAGACAAAGTCGAGTATTACGTCGACCACACCATCGAACGTGCCACGGACGGGGTGACGTACACCGGCGTCGAGCAGTTCAAGTCCGGCAG
>NZ_CABVHK010000044.1 GCF_902497785.1 Pseudomonas fluorescens | reverse complement strand
CATTTGATAAATGATCACGTCGGCCCACAGAAATTTGGCGACCTCATCGGCGACGTCGTAACCCTCGTCGATGAACGTGGTTTTCACGTCAACGCCACCGCGATCCAGCACGCTCAGCGCGGCTTCGTGCAGGGTGGCGTTATAGCGGCCATCGGAGTGAGCAAACTTTTTACCGCCATTGAGCAACAGGACTTTTTTCATGGAAATCTCGCAAGGGTCAGAATCTGGATGGCGGCAGATTAACGACCGGCCTCGCGCGGAGTAAGCCATGAATACGCAAAATACATTTGATCTATACGCACGAATAGACAGTCGATTGTTGCCATAGACTTGCGTCCACTGTGCAGTTGAGGAGGTTTTTGCCTCGAGATGATCAGCCCGTCATCCGCTACCCGCTGACCAGCAAGTGGCCGCCGAGTAAACCGAGGCCGATGAAGAACACGCGTTTGAACAGCACGGCGCTGATCCGCTGGCGCAGCCACTGCCCGAGCAACATACCGAGGACCGCCGGAATCAGCGCCAGCATTGAAGCACTCAACTCGCCACCGCCCAGCGAGCCGCGCCATAACAGACCGGCGGCGAGTGCGAGGGTCGACACGGTGAACGACAGGCCCAGCGCCTGCACCAGTTCATCCTTGCTCAAACCCAGCGCTTGCAGGTACGGCACCGCTGGAATCACGAACACGCCGGTGGCGGAAGTGATGATGCCGGTCAACACGCCACATAACGGACCGAGCCAACCCTCGTTCTGCTCGCTGACGCGTAAGGTCGGCAGGAACAGCCCGCTCAGCGCGTAGATCAACAACGCCGCGCCCAAACCCCGCACCACCCAATGCCCGCCCGCCATGCCGAGCCACACCGTGCCGGCGCCGGTGCCGAGGAAGATCGCCAGTAGCATCGGCCACAGCCGTTTGGCCAGCCCGCGCAAATGCCCGCCGAATGCCAGTTGCCAGACATTGGTCACGGTCGCGGGAATGATCAGTAACGCCGCAGCCTGCGACGGCGCCATAGCCAGACCGAGCAGGCCCATGGCGATGGTCGGCAGGCCGAGGCCGATAACGCCTTTGATCATGCCGGCCAGCAGGAAGGTGGCGATGACCATCAGGGACAGGGCAAGCCCGAGGTTTTGGTAGAACGCGGCGAGTGAATTCATGGGGTCATTCTGGGGCTGGATTGGCCTGGTGAAAATCTGCCATATACTGAGGGTGCCTCTTGTTTGGCAATAGGCTGACAACTTTGTCGTTCCGACGAAGGCGTCCGCCCAGACAACACTTACTTGAAGACTGGTGTAATGCACTTCGACCTGACCGACCTGCGCCTCTACCTGAACATCCTCGACACCGGCAACATCACCGCCGGCGCCGCGCGCAGCCATCTGTCCCTGGCGGCAGCGAGTGCACGCATCCGCGCAATGGAATCTTCGCTCGGCATCGAGTTCCTCGAGCGCGGCCGTCGCGGCGTCACGCCCACGCCTGCCGGAAAAGCCCTGGCGCGACACGCGCGGCTCCTGCTGCAACACGCCGAACGCATGCAGCAGGACCTGGCCGAGTATGCGCAAGGCGTCAAAGGTCAGGTGCGTTTGTTGTGCAACACCACGGCGATCACCGAATACCTTCCCGAGTTGCTCGCCGATTTCCTGCGCAGCCACCCCAACCTCGACATCGACCTGCAAGAACTGCCCAGCGCGCGCATCACTCATGCCTTGCGCCAAGGCGCGGCGGACTTGGGGCTGGTGTCCGACGCCGTGAACACCGATGACCTGCAGACCCGCCCGTTTCGCGACGATCCGCTGGTGCTGATCATGCCCCGCGACCATCCATTGGCCGTTGCGCCCTCGGTCAGTTTCAGCGATACCTTGCCCCACGACTACGTCGGGCTCAACGCGAACAGCGCGTTGGCGGTGCACCTTGAAGAGCAGGCGCTGCAAACCGGCTCACGCATGCAGATCCGCATCCGCGCCGACGGCTTCGACGGCGTGATGCGCATGGTCGCTCGAGGTGCCGGGCTGGCGATCGTGCCGCTGGCGGCCGTGGAGCGCTGGCCGGGCGAAAGTCCTTTCAAGAGCCTCGCCCTGCAAGAACCCTGGGCCCGGCGCAAACTGTTGCTGTGTGCCCGGGATTTTGCGGCGTTACCCGGTTATGCCAACGCCTTGCTGAACGCCTTGATGCTTCCCTGAGGGGCAGACTTCAGCTTCGCGCGCTTCTGGACACTTCGATGTCGAGTTCAGACAACTGACCGATGCAAGGGCGCTATAGGGTGCGACTTCAGTTCTCCCTCACGCCCGGAGTCATCATGTCCGCACCGATTACCGTTCTTCGCGACACTCACCCGCTGCCAGTGCTCGACGCCTGCAAATGGGAAAAACTCGAAGGCGATCCGCACACGGTCAACCTCAACGCCTACACCAGCGAAGACGGCAGCAAGATCATGGGCACCTGGATCTGCACGCCGGGCAAGTGGTATGTGGAATACGTGAAGTGGGAATACTGCGATTTCCGCGAGGGGTATTGCATCATCACCCCCGAAGGAAAGGAGCCGATCCACCTGCGTGCCGGTGATATTTTCGTCATCGAGCCGGGGATGAAAGGTACGTGGGAAGTGGTTGAGACCGTGCGCAAGTATTTTGTGTTTGCCTGAAAAAGCAAAAGATCGCAGCCTTCGGCAG
>NZ_CABVHK010000043.1 GCF_902497785.1 Pseudomonas fluorescens | reverse complement strand
AGGCACGCGAGCATGGTCGCGCCGATCAGCACGTTGATGCTCCAGTACAACAAATTGACGTCCAGCGGGTCCGGCGGCACGACCATTTGCACCACGGACTGCGCGTTCAGCGGCGCCACCGACAACGTGTGGCCGCCCCAGTCGCCGATGCGCACAACGTCTTCGCCGCGCTGCAAACGCTGCTGTTCGTTCGCGGTCAAGCCGGCGTCGTCATTGCGGCTGAGAACGATATGCAGCGGGTCGAACGCCTTGTCCAGCTCAATCGCCAGCGCCGGCCACTGCGCTTCGGGCACGGCGTGAAACTGTTTGACGACAAGGTTCCGCAGACCCCGGGAGTAATCGAGATTGTAGGTGGTGAACCGCTCGTGGAAGATTCTGATCACCACGTCCGGCACCAGGTAAATGGCCGCGCTGTAGGAGACGATCGTCACCAGGTACAGGCGGAAGAGGATCCTGAACATGACCTCAGCATTCCCACTCGGAACGGCTGAACAGGTAACCCTTGCCCCACACAGTCTTGATCTTGCGCGCCTCGCCGGCGTGGTCGTCGAATTTGCGCCGCAACTTGGAAATCGCCACGTCCACCGAGCGGTCGGTGCCGTTGAATTCGATGCCGCGCAGGCGCTGCAGGATCTGGTCGCGGCTCAACACTTCACCGGCATGCCGCGCGAGCACCACCAGCAAGTTGTATTCGCCGCTGGACAGCTCGACCAACTGCTCGCGCCAGGTCACGGTGCGCTCGGACAGGTCGATGCACAGGTTGCCCATGAGGATGCGGTCGTTGGCGGTCTGCGGTTCGCTGAGGCTGCTGCGGCGCAACAGCGTGCGCACGCGGGCCAGCAGCACGCGGGGTTCGCAGGGTTTGGTGACGTAGTCATCGGCGCCCATTTCCAGGCCCAGGACCTGGTCGTGACTGTCGTCGCGGGCGGTGAGCATCAGGATCGGCAGCGTCGCCGAATCGGCGCGCAGCAAGCGGCAGACTTGCAGGCCGTCGAGCCCGGGCAACATCAGGTCGAGGATCACCAGGTCCGGCGGATTGACCCGCGCCCGCTCACGCACGTGGTCGCCACGGCTGATCACGCTGACGCTATAGCCGTTGCGTTCCAGGTAGCTGGCAATCAGCTCGGAGAGCGCGGTGTCGTCTTCGACCAGGAGGATGTTGGGCATGGAGGTGTCCAGAAAGTGCGATGGCGGCATAACAAGCGCAAAATATTCAGGGGGTAAAGGATATACGCCCACGCCCACCCCCGAGTAAAACCCTTACACAATTTCACACAGCACCAACAAAGCTTCACCGCTACCCTCGCCCGCTCCCCGTAGCATGCGGGAGTTCATTATTGGGGTATTTACATGTCGAAGAATCTGCTTGCCAAGCTCAGCCTGCTTGCCCTGGCGTTGACGCTGAGCGCGTGCGACAAATCCTCGATCGCCGATGAGGCGCCGCCGTTGGCCACGGTGCGCATCGAGACCATCGACGCCCGGCCGCTGTCGATCACCAGCGAATTGAGCGGGCGGATTGCCGCGCCACGGATCGCCGAAGTCCGCGCGCGGGTCGCCGGCGTGGTGCTGCAACGGGTGTTCCACGAAGGCAGCGATGTGAAAAAAGGCGACGTGCTGTTTCGTATCGACCCGGCGCCGTTCAAGGCTGACCTGGACAGCGCCGAAGCCGACCTGCGCAAAGCCGAGGCCAATGCGTTTCAGGCGCGCTTGCAAGAGCAGCGTTACGCGCAGTTGATCGAAGGCAACGCCATCAGCGGCCAGGACTACGACAACGCCCGCGCCGCCGTTCGGCAAACCGCCGCCGACGTCGCCGCCAACAAAGCCGCGGTCGAACGGGCCAGACTCAACCTCGGTTACGCCACTGTCACCGCGCCGATTTCCGGGCGCATCGGGCGCGCACTGGTCACCGAAGGCGCGCTGGTCGGGCAGAACGAAACCACGCCGCTGGCACTGATTCAGCAACTGAACCCGATTCATGCCGACCTCACGCAATCGACCCGCGAACTCAACGACCTGCGCCGCGCCTTTCGCTCCGGTCAGTTGAAGGAAGTGGGTGCGGGCCAGGCCAAAGCCACGTTGATTCTTGACGACGGCAGCCTTTACCCGCTGCCGGGCAAACTGCTGTTCACCGACATCACGGTCGACCCCGGCACAGGCCAGATCATTGTGCGCAGCGAATTCCCCAACCCGGACCTCGACTTGCTGCCCGGCAGCTTCGTGCGGGTGCGTCTGGAACAAGCGGTGAATCAGCAAGGCATCAGCGTGCCGCAGCGGGCGATCCAGCGTGACAGCGCCGGGGTTGCGCAAGTGCTGCTGCTCGATGCGGACCTGCGCGTCGGGCAGCAACCGGTCGAACTGGGCGCCGTGCAAAACGATCGCTGGATCGTCACCGGCGGCCTCAAGCCCGGTGACCGCATCGTCATTGAAGGCCTGCAACACGCCAAGCCCGGCGAGAAAGTGCAGATCGACGACACCCCTCTTCCACTTGCCCAGGTGACTGGTCAGTAAGCAGGACGCTTTTTTATGCCGCAGTTCTTTATCGATCGCCCGGTGTTCGCCTGGGTGGTGGCCCTGTTCATCCTGCTGGCCGGCGCGTTGGCCATTCCGCAGTTGCCGGTGGCGCAGTACCCCGACGTCGCGCCGCCGCAGGTCGAAATCTACGCCGTGTACCCCGGCGCTTCCGCACAGACCGTGGACGAAAGCGTGGTCAGCCTGATCGAGGAAGAGCTCAACGGTGCTGATCATCTGTTGTATTTCGAGTCGCAAAGCAGCCTCGGCAGCGCCACGATCAAGGC
>NZ_CABVHK010000042.1 GCF_902497785.1 Pseudomonas fluorescens | reverse complement strand
AGATTTGCGACTGTGGCACTTCGGCCACCAGGGTCCAGCCCAGATCACGCAACGGCAGGCTCAACGCCAGAAAATCTTCGCCCTCGCGTACAAAGCTGCTGTGGGTGGCAGTTTGTTGACCCATGACCGCCTGCGCAGCCGGCGCGCCAATTTGCTCGACCAAAGAACGCTTGCCGCTGAACTGCGCTTCGGGATGAACCTGGATCAAACCGTCGGAACGCACGAGATAGACCTTGCCGCGCTCACCGAAGCTGAAGTTGTGGATCAGCTCCGACAGCTCTTTCATGCTCAACCCGAGCCCGGCAACGCCCACGACTTTGCCGGCCTGTTCAACCTTGAGGTCGATGAACAGCGCCAATTCTCCGGTCGCAGTGTCATTGTCGATATTGAGAGTGCGTGGCTGGTTGCCATCGAGGAAGGCATAGAACCAAGCGTCTTTGGGATTGGCGCGGCTGAGAGTCCGGTCCAGGCCTTTTTCAGTGAAATAGTGGTTTGAAGCGGTGCCGACAATCAGCGCGGTAAACGCTTTGTGTTCAGCGCGGATGCCTTCCAGATAGGCCACAAACGTGGGTGCCTGGGCACTGTTTTCACCGGCGGCCAACCAGTCGCGCACCATGCTATTGCTGGCGATGTCCTTGGCGGCGGTGAGGGGTTGCACGAGGATGCGCTCGATGTCGTTGCGCATCGCTTCGATGCTCGACGGCAGCGCTTGTTCGACCAGATAGCGCTGGGCGAGACGGTTGACCACGAGGGTATAAATGCCCACCACGATCAGGATGCTGACCAGCAGGGCGGTGCCCATACTGAGGATCAACTGCCATTGAATACTGCGTCGCCAGAACTGCATGGAGCACCCCCAAAGAATAAGAGGCTGAAACACTGCAACAGCCGTGCCGATTGTATACAACGCAAACGACAATTTATTCTTTGGTTGTGCGCAAAGCCTGTCAGGCCTGACTGATCGTCTTGGCGATCACTTCAACCGTGGCGCTGACTTGCTCTTGGAAACGGTCGAGTTCGAACTTGTGCTGCTTTTGCATTTCGATCTGCTGCGAGCACAGATTCATCGCTGCCAGCACCAACAGGCGGTCACCGATCAGCGTCGGGTACTTTCTTTTGGTATCGGCCAGCGCGGCTTTCAACATCATGGCAGCGTCCAGCAGGGTTTGCTCTTCCCCGGCCGGCGCCTTGATCGAATAGTCCTCCCCCAGGATCGAGACGACTTTTACCCCTGCGGCGCCGACACTCATGCGCTGACCGGACCGGCGCTGACGCGTTCAACCAAGGCCTGGATGCGCGCTGCGGTAGCGCCGTGTTTCTCTTCCTGCTCCATCAGGTTCAGTTGCAGGCTTTCGTTTTCATCCTTGGCCTGGGCCAGTTCTGCGCTCAGGGCCTGGTTGGCGCCGAGCAGGGTCTGGTTCTGTTGAACAAGGTCGCTGACCAGTTGCTCCAATTGGTTTAGGGATGCTTCCAACATTTTGATTTTCCAAGCATTTTCAAGGGGCGCGTACGATAAAGAAAAGTCACCACGCTTGCCAGGGTTATTGGGCGCAAGGCCTTGATTTACCTGGCGAGTGTCCTTCCTCGCGAACCTTAAAGACTGTGATTGCCGGATCTGGTTCCTGCACTTCGTCGCCCGATACTGTAGGAGCAGCCGGTCGACGCTCGATTGCTCGCGAAAGATATCGATGATGGCCCGCGCCGTCTGGATGAACGGATTGTCCGGGGGTTTTTCGCGAGCAATCGAGCGTCGACCGGCTGCTCCTACAGTTTGGGCCACCTGTGTGCGACAAATACGCGCAGCCGCTCAAGACTTTAGTCGCGTGACCGATAAGTCATCCATACGTCAGTCTCAGCGCCGCTCGATGCGCTCACTTCGGTAGAAACCATGTCCCTTCGTAATATGAATATCGCTCCGCGAGCGTTCCTCGGATTCGCCCTGATTGGCGGCTTGATGCTGGTTCTGGGAGCGTTTGCCTTGAACCAGATGAGCAAGATTCGCGGTGCCGGTGAAGACATCGCCTCCATCAGCGTGCCGAGCATCAAGAGTCTCGATGAGTTCACGCAACTGACGCTGCGTCTGCGGGTGCTGTCCTACCGTTTGCTGGTGAACCGCGAACCTGATGTCCAGCAGAAAACCATTGACCTGTTCGACCTGCGCAACCAGCAGATCCGCGAGGCGCAGAAAGTCTACGAGCCGCTGATCGATGGCCCGGAAGAACAAGGCGCTTACGATAAGTACGTGCAGTTGCTGGCACAGTACCGTCAGCTTGAAGAGCGGATGAAAACGTTCTCGCGCAACAATCAGGTCGACGATCTGCGCAAGCTGCTGAACTCCGAGTTGCTCGCCAATTCCGAAGAGGTCAACACCGCCCTGGCGAAGTTGCTCGAGATCAACACCCGGCAGATCGAAAAAACCGACCAGCGCGCTGGCGATCAATATTCGACGTCGTTCAATCTGGTCATCACGTTGCTGGTGATCGCCAGCGGCCTGACCGTGCTGTTCGCCTGGCTGCTCACCAACAGCATCACCAAGCCCATCGCCAATGCCCTGAGCGCAGCCGAAGAAATTGCCGAAGGCAACCTGACTCGCCCGATCACCGTCGATGGTGAAGACGAAGCCGGCCGTTTGCTGCTGGCCATGTCGAAGATGCAGGAAAAGCTGCGCGACACCCTGCAACGCATTTCCGGCTCGGCCACGCAATTGGCCTCCGCCGCAGAAGAACTCAACAGTGTCACCGACGAAAGCGCTCGCGGCCTGACCCAGCAGAACAACGAAATCGAACAGGCCGCCACCGCGGTCAACGAAATGACCAGCGCCGTGGAAGAAGTCGCGCGCAACGCGGT
>NZ_CABVHK010000041.1 GCF_902497785.1 Pseudomonas fluorescens | reverse complement strand
AAGCATCACGGGCGTCTGGTGGACTTCATCAACCTCGGCACTTTCTATCCGTGCCGCATGGAGTACAACGACTACCTGTGCTGGGTCGCCGGGCAATTCGCCGCACAGAGCCGCTACGGCGAAGAAGTGCTGACCATCGAGCCGGTGCTGCACAACCAGCAGGTCGAAGCGCTGCGCGTGATCTCCCGCGATACCCACGGCCAGCAACATGTGCGCACCGCCCGTTCGGTGGTGGTCAGCGCCGGTGGTACGCCGCGTATTCCGGAAGCGTTCAAGGCGCTAAAGGATGACGGCCGGGTGTTTCATCACTCGCAGTACCTGGCGCAGATGGCCAGGCAACCTTGTGTGAATAATCAGCCGATGAACATTGCGATCATTGGCGGCGGGCAGAGCGCGGCTGAGGCCTTCATCGATTTGAACGACAGCTTCCCGTCGGTGCAGGTGGACATGATCCTGCGTGGTTCGGCATTGAAGCCGGCGGATGACAGTCCGTTCGTCAACGAAGTGTTCTCGCCGCAGTTCACCGACCTGGTGTTCCAGCAGGCGAGCAGCGAGCGCGAGCGGCTGGTCAACGAGTACCACAACACCAACTATTCAGTGGTGGACATCGACCTGATCGAACGCATCTACGGGATCTTCTATCGCCAGAAAGTCTCGGGCATCGCCCGTCATGTTTTCCGCACCCTGACCACTGTCGAGAAAGCCACCGCCACCGAGCGCGGCATCGAACTGGCGGTGCGCAACAACGCAACCGGCGAAGTCACGGTTCGGCACTACGATGCGGTGGTGTTGGCCACCGGTTACGAGCGTCAGATGCACCGCAAATTATTGGCGCCGCTGGAGCAGTACCTGGGGGATTTCGAGGTGGATCGCAACTACAAACTGGTCACCGACGAACGCTGCAAGGCCGGCATTTACATGCAGGGGTTCTGCCAGGCGAGCCACGGCTTGAGCGACACCTTGCTCTCGATCCTGCCGATTCGTGCAGATGAGATTGCCGGCTCTTTGTATGAGCATGGCAAGCAGCGGGGGCAGGGGCGGTCGGTGGTGGATGTGTTGCTCGCGATTGGGCCTTCAAAAGCACCACACATCTTGAATTCTGAACCCTTGCTGAAGAACCCCGCAATTCCCCCGCACCCATCAAAAGATCAAAAGATCAAAAGATCGCAGCCTTCGGCGGCTCCTACCGGGGATCGGTTTCACGCGGTGAATCTCCGTTCATTGACGGACGAGATGCCTGGATTTTCGGAATAGTCCTACAGAAAGCTTGAGGGCTCTTCCGTAGCCTTGGGGCCTCATGAACTTGAAACCCGCCAAGGGGCTCCCGTTGCTAAACAAAGCGTTGCGTATTCTGATTGCCGACAAGCAGCATTTTCAGCGGCTGCGAATGGAGCGCCTGTTCAACCAACTCGGCTACTACCGGGTGGCGCCCGCGCAAAACCTTGAAGAACTGCTGACGCTGATCGAATACGGCGATGTGCCTTTCGATCTGGTGGTGATCAATGCGGCGCTGGCGGGCGAGGCGCTGGACCTGAACGACTACTTCCTCGATCACCCGCAGGTGCGCCATGCATTGATTTATGCAGGCGCACAATCGCCGCCGATCCCGTTCGGCGGGTCGCAGAAGATTCGGCTGAGCGATGCGGCGTTGCCTGATCTGATAAGTATTCAACGGTTGATGACGACCGTTGATCCACGGTTACCGTTCGTCGGCACTGTCATTTCTGTCAGGTAGTCGAGCCCGGATTTTCATGCAAAAGTCGTTGCGCAGCCCTGCGTTAAACCGGGTCTGGCCCATGGGCATTGAATGCCCGATTGTCGTGCCCTACGCACAGGAGTTGCCATGAAGCCAGCGCTAAGAGCGGGGATCGCGGATGATCATCCCGTGGTTCGCACGGCGGTGAGGATGTTGCTTGCCCAGGCGGGATATCGGGTGAGCGAGGTATCCAACGGTAACGCGGTGATGTCGATGCTTCGCGAGCACCAACCTGGCACGCTGGTGCTGGATCTGAACTTGCCCGGACTGGATGGCCTGGGTGTGCTGGAGCACATTCGAAGCAGCGGCATCCGATGCCAGGTCGTGGTGTTCACTTCACTGAACGGGATGTTTTATCAGGATCGTTGCATGCGTGCGGGCGCTGCGGCTTTTGTTTCAAAAACCAACGATCTGGAGCACCTCCGCAAGGCCATCGATGCAGTCAAGGCGGGTTACAGCTATTTTGAAAAGCTCGAGACGAGCTCGGTCTCACTCAGCCTTGTGCAGCGCAGTGACGCGCAGCTGATTGAAAAACTGTCCAATCGTGAACTGACGATTTGCTGCTACCTGGCCAACGGTATGAGCAACAAGGCCATTGCCGAAATAATGCACCTGAGCCACAAGACGGTCAGTACCTACAAGACCCGATTGACCGACAAACTCCAGATCGGCTCCCCGGTGCATCTGCGCGATTTTGCCAAACGCAATAATCTGATCTGAATGATGATTTCGCACCGATTGCGTTGCCTCACCTGCCTTGTGCTGCTGGCTTGCCTGTGGATAACCAGCGCCGGTGCACAACCCCAGACCCTGAAACTGCTTGGACGCTCCAGCGTCGATGGCTACGACGTCAAACTGTCGGATGCCGATTCGCGGGTGCTGCGTCAAAAGGGTCGGCTGGTGCTGGCCGTTTCGAAGCCGGATTATCCGCCCTTCGACATCACCACCAACGACGACGATTACGAGGGTTTGACGGCCGACTACGCCGGGCTGCTCAAACAGCTGTTGCACGTTGAGATCGAGGTTCAGCGCTATGCATCGCGAGGCGATGCTGTGCGGGCGATCAAGGACGGCAAGGCTGATTTGCTCGGCACCGCCAATCGTTACGAGACCGAAGATCCACAGTTG
>NZ_CABVHK010000040.1 GCF_902497785.1 Pseudomonas fluorescens | reverse complement strand
TGGCAAAACGTCCTTGCACGGCCGAAATCATTGCACTTAGTCCCCTGACATAGTCTGTTGACGCAGATTCGCAACGCGCCTGTGCCAGCACAAGTCTCTGGCGTCGGAATAATGGCAAAAAGCTACGCCAACGTCGTTTTCAGAACGATTGAGGTCGATCCGCAGCGGTGGCCTGAAAGAACGCCCGGGCTCGCGGATCACAGGCACAGGCCACATTGATCCGCTGCCAGTCACTGGCCTCGCTGGCGGGACTGAATGCCGTCGCGCAAGACAGCAGGACACCGAAGTAATGAGCCTGGGTCCGCACATAGGCGGAGTCGGACTTGCGCGATCGCGCCCAGATGAACAGTCCACCGACGGGCTTGCCGAAGACCTCCCAGCCAGCATCTTCCAGCACCTGCAACGCGGCCTCTCGGTCACTGTTCAAACGCTGACGCAGCCGCACTACCAGCTTGCGATAAGCACCGCTCGCCAGCAGGCGGGCCAGCACCGACTCGCAAAACCCTGAAGCGCCCATGCTGCTGATCATCTTCACCTCCCCCAGTCGCGAGATGACGTCAGTGCCGGCCACTACGAATCCGACCCGTAACGAACTGCTGAGGGTTTTGGAGAAACTGCCGACATAGATTACGTTTTCGTCGACATCCAGAGCGGCGAGCCGTGCCCCGGGGCCACTGTGCAAATCCGCGTAGACGTCGTCCTCGATCACCCGCACGCCGTGGGTTTTTGCCAACTGCAATATCCGCTGAGCCACCACTGGCGTCAGGCTGCAGCCGGTCGGGTTGTGATAGAAGCTATTGCAGAACAGCGCTCGTGGCCTGTGCTTCAGCAGCAACGCTTCCAGCACTACGATGTCAGGCCCGCGCGGCGTGCGCGGCACTTCGATCATGGTGACACCCTGCAATCGTAACAACTCGAACAGCATGGAATAACCGGGGCTTTCGACGACTACGCAATCTCCCGGTTTGAGCAACGTGCGCACGATCAGGTCGAGTGCCTGGCTGGCCCCCGCCGTTGTCATGATGCGATGTTCACCCACGTTGATGTCCAGCTGTTGCAAGCGCTTGCGGATTTGTTGACGCAATGCAGGCAGGCCCAGCGGTGTGCTGTAGTTGAACAGAGCCGCCATGTCGGTACGACTGACTTCCCGGATGGCGTAACTCAAATCATCGGTTTCATGCCAGCTTTCAGGCAGCCCGCCACCCCCCAGTTTCAGCTCACCCAAGGCACTGCCCCGTGTCACTTGCGTGCCTTCGAGCCAGGGTGAATCCCGTTGCCCTTGAGTAGCGGATGCCGGGGCGGCGACAAAAAAACCCGCACCATGACGCGCACCCAGAACGCCTTGCGCCACCAGTCGCTCGCACGCTTCCACGACGCAGGACTGACTGAGTAAATTGATTCGCGCAATTTGCCGGGTGGAAGGCAAACGCGTCCCCGGCGAAACTTCGCACTGACGCAGCCAGCAGGCTAGCGCGTCAACGACTTGCTGTACGACGGGCACCAGGGCCTGTCGGTCGATTCTCAATTCCATGAGCAAGCAAACTCCTGTTCGTTTGACCGGAACAGTTAATCACAGGCTTGCTGGATGGGTTGTGCGACAACGCCGTCAAAACTTGTGGTTCTAACGGCTTGAAACACATTGGCCGGGCGGCCTAAAAATGCGGGCGGGGTTGGGGGTTGAGTACATATCCGTTTTCTTCGCTGATTTGATCGCGCTCATATTCCGGGCAGATGCTCGCTCCCACAGGGGATTGTGTTGGTGCTCACCGGATATGTACGCAACCAACAATTGCGCAATGCGGGTCAGAACGCCGTCACCCCACCATCCACCGCCAACGAATGACCCGTGGTAAACGCCGCGCCATCACTGCACAGATACAACACCGCACTGGCGATTTCTTCGACTTTGCCAATACGCCCCACCGGGTGCATCGCGTTGGCGAATTCGCCTTTCTTCGGATCAGCCTCATAGGCACGGCGGAACATGTCGGTGTCGATCACCGCCGGGCACACCGCGTTCACCCGAATCTTTTTCTTCGCATACTCGATGGCCGCCGATTTGGTCAGGCCGATCACCGCGTGTTTCGACGCCGCATAAATACTCATTTTCGGCGCCGCACCGAGGCCGGCGACCGAAGCGGTATTGACGATCGCACCCCCGCCCTGGGCCAGCAGCAACGGCAACTGGTACTTCATGCACAACCAGACACCCTTGACGTTGACGCCCATGATTGCGTCGAACTCGTCGAGCGTTCCGTCGGCCAGTTTGCCTTTCTCGATTTCGATGCCGGCGTTGTTAAAGGCGTAGTCGAGACGGCCGTAGGCATTCACCACTTCGTCCATCAGATTTTTTACATCGCTTTCCAGCGTGACGTTGCAACGCACGAAGGTCGCTTCGCCACCCGCCGTTCGAATCAGCGCAACGGTGCCCTCGCCACCGGCGGTGTCCATGTCCGCCACTACCACTTTCAACCCTTCGGCGGCGAATGCCTGGGCGGTCGCGCGACCAATGCCATTGGCGCCGCCGGTGACTACAACGACCCGGCCGGAAAACGTCATGCTCATGTGTGTGTGTCCTCGAATAGAAGAAAGTGGGTTGGCGCAGACCCAGTCTAGCCACAGGCGTCCCCGGCGCGGCAGCACTATCAGAAGGCCGGTTGAGCGCCCATGAGTGGTAGTGATAGAACCGCCCGTCTCACTATCACTGCACTGGATCAGGCTGCATTCGCCGCATCAGCCAAACTTGCGGCATCCGCACTGAAGGTCTATCAACAAGGCTTCATTCATCTTGAGTGCCTCTCATGACTACCCAGACCAATCGCCAATTCCTGCTCGCCAAACGTCCAGTAGGCGCGGCAACCCGCGAAACCTTTACCTATCAGGAAGTACCGGT
>NZ_CABVHK010000039.1 GCF_902497785.1 Pseudomonas fluorescens | reverse complement strand
GCCAGCACAAGTCTCTGGCGTCGGAATAATGGCAAAAAGCTACGCCAACGTCGTTTTCAGAACGATTGAGGTCGATCCGCAGCGGTGGCCTGAAAGAACGCCCGGGCTCGCGGATCACAGGCACAGGCCACATTGATCCGCTGCCAGTCACTGGCCTCGCTGGCGGGACTGAATGCCGTCGCGCAAGACAGCAGGACACCGAAGTAATGAGCCTGGGTCCGCACATAGGCGGAGTCGGACTTGCGCGATCGCGCCCAGATGAACAGTCCACCGACGGGCTTGCCGAAGACCTCCCAGCCAGCATCTTCCAGCACCTGCAACGCGGCCTCTCGGTCACTGTTCAAACGCTGACGCAGCCGCACTACCAGCTTGCGATAAGCACCGCTCGCCAGCAGGCGGGCCAGCACCGACTCGCAAAACCCTGAAGCGCCCATGCTGCTGATCATCTTCACCTCCCCCAGTCGCGAGATGACGTCAGTGCCGGCCACTACGAATCCGACCCGTAACGAACTGCTGAGGGTTTTGGAGAAACTGCCGACATAGATTACGTTTTCGTCGACATCCAGAGCGGCGAGCCGTGCCCCGGGGCCACTGTGCAAATCCGCGTAGACGTCGTCCTCGATCACCCGCACGCCGTGGGTTTTTGCCAACTGCAATATCCGCTGAGCCACCACTGGCGTCAGGCTGCAGCCGGTCGGGTTGTGATAGAAGCTATTGCAGAACAGCGCTCGTGGCCTGTGCTTCAGCAGCAACGCTTCCAGCACTACGATGTCAGGCCCGCGCGGCGTGCGCGGCACTTCGATCATGGTGACACCCTGCAATCGTAACAACTCGAACAGCATGGAATAACCGGGGCTTTCGACGACTACGCAATCTCCCGGTTTGAGCAACGTGCGCACGATCAGGTCGAGTGCCTGGCTGGCCCCCGCCGTTGTCATGATGCGATGTTCACCCACGTTGATGTCCAGCTGTTGCAAGCGCTTGCGGATTTGTTGACGCAATGCAGGCAGGCCCAGCGGTGTGCTGTAGTTGAACAGAGCCGCCATGTCGGTACGACTGACTTCCCGGATGGCGTAACTCAAATCATCGGTTTCATGCCAGCTTTCAGGCAGCCCGCCACCCCCCAGTTTCAGCTCACCCAAGGCACTGCCCCGTGTCACTTGCGTGCCTTCGAGCCAGGGTGAATCCCGTTGCCCTTGAGTAGCGGATGCCGGGGCGGCGACAAAAAAACCCGCACCATGACGCGCACCCAGAACGCCTTGCGCCACCAGTCGCTCGCACGCTTCCACGACGCAGGACTGACTGAGTAAATTGATTCGCGCAATTTGCCGGGTGGAAGGCAAACGCGTCCCCGGCGAAACTTCGCACTGACGCAGCCAGCAGGCTAGCGCGTCAACGACTTGCTGTACGACGGGCACCAGGGCCTGTCGGTCGATTCTCAATTCCATGAGCAAGCAAACTCCTGTTCGTTTGACCGGAACAGTTAATCACAGGCTTGCTGGATGGGTTGTGCGACAACGCCGTCAAAACTTGTGGTTCTAACGGCTTGAAACACATTGGCCGGGCGGCCTAAAAATGCGGGCGGGGTTGGGGGTTGAGTACATATCCGTTTTCTTCGCTGATTTGATCGCGCTCATATTCCGGGCAGATGCTCACTCCCTGTGGGAGCGAGCCTGCTCGCGAAGGGGGCGTGTCAGTCGATATCAATGTTGAATGTGAGGCCGTATTCGCGAGCAGGCTCGCTCCCACAGGGGATTGTGTTGGTGCTCACCGGATATGTACGCAACCAACAATTGCGCAATGCGGGTCAGAACGCCGTCACCCCACCATCCACCGCCAACGAATGACCCGTGGTAAACGCCGCGCCATCACTGCACAGATACAACACCGCACTGGCGATTTCTTCGACTTTGCCAATACGCCCCACCGGGTGCATCGCGTTGGCGAATTCGCCTTTCTTCGGATCAGCCTCATAGGCACGGCGGAACATGTCGGTGTCGATCACCGCCGGGCACACCGCGTTCACCCGAATCTTTTTCTTCGCATACTCGATGGCCGCCGATTTGGTCAGGCCGATCACCGCGTGTTTCGACGCCGCATAAATACTCATTTTCGGCGCCGCACCGAGGCCGGCGACCGAAGCGGTATTGACGATCGCACCCCCGCCCTGGGCCAGCAGCAACGGCAACTGGTACTTCATGCACAACCAGACACCCTTGACGTTGACGCCCATGATTGCGTCGAACTCGTCGAGCGTTCCGTCGGCCAGTTTGCCTTTCTCGATTTCGATGCCGGCGTTGTTAAAGGCGTAGTCGAGACGGCCGTAGGCATTCACCACTTCGTCCATCAGATTTTTTACATCGCTTTCCAGCGTGACGTTGCAACGCACGAAGGTCGCTTCGCCACCCGCCGTTCGAATCAGCGCAACGGTGCCCTCGCCACCGGCGGTGTCCATGTCCGCCACTACCACTTTCAACCCTTCGGCGGCGAATGCCTGGGCGGTCGCGCGACCAATGCCATTGGCGCCGCCGGTGACTACAACGACCCGGCCGGAAAACGTCATGCTCATGTGTGTGTGTCCTCGAATAGAAGAAAGTGGGTTGGCGCAGACCCAGTCTAGCCACAGGCGTCCCCGGCGCGGCAGCACTATCAGAAGGCCGGTTGAGCGCCCATGAGTGGTAGTGATAGAACCGCCCGTCTCACTATCACTGCACTGGATCAGGCTGCATTCGCCGCATCAGCCAAACTTGCGGCATCCGCACTGAAGGTCTATCAACAAGGCTTCATTCATCTTGAGTGCCTCTCATGACTACCCAGACCAATCGCCAATTCCTGCTCGCCAAACGTCCAGTAGGCGCGGCAACCCGCGAAACCTTTACCTATCAGGAAGTACCGG
>NZ_CABVHK010000038.1 GCF_902497785.1 Pseudomonas fluorescens | reverse complement strand
ATCGGTTCAAACTCCGCCAACTGGCCGTTATGCGCGAAGCACCAGTTGCGACCCCACAGTTCGCGCACAAACGGATGGGTGTTGGACAGGCAGACCTTGCCGACGTTGGCCTGGCGGATGTGGCCGATCACCACTTCGCTCTTGATCGGATAGCGCTGCACCAGGTTCGCGACTTCCGACTCGCAGCTGGCCGCCGGGTCCTGGAACAGGCGCAGGCCACGGCCTTCATAGAATGCGATGCCCCAACCGTCACGGTGCGGGCCGGTGCGGCCGCCGCGTTGCATCAGCCCGGTGAAGCTGAACACGATATCGGTCGGGACATTGGCGCTCATGCCCAATAACTCACACATGCTCGGATTCTCTGAAAGGCAGGGGCAAGGTTACAAACGCGGTTCGACCCGCATGCGCTGGGGATTGCTCGGGACTGGCGGGCGACCGTAGCGATCATCGCCGGCACCGCCGAAAGGATGATCCTCTTCAGGCTCGTCGGCCCGGACCGCAGCCTTGGCGGCGGCGGTGCGCTCCTTGCGGGCGTTGGAGGCGCGTTCGAGCGGGAAACGAATCGCCACGAACACCAGGTAGATACCGAAGGCGATCATGCCGTACATCAACAGATCGGAAACCGCCCGCCAGGCGTTGTTGCCGACTTTGAACGCCAGGTCCAAAGCGGTAATGGCGATAGCCGGGGCGACTTTTTCCTTCACCGGATCAATGATGGTCGGGCTGAACAGCAACACCGCCACCAGCAGTCGCAGCGGCTCGCGCAGCCAGCGCCACATCCAGCGGGTCATGCGCATCCACACCAACAGGCAGCCCAAAGCGGCAAAGGCGTAAAGGCCCCAAGCGATCAGATAGTCGTTCTCGGTCATGGTGTCCATGGCAAGGCAGGCAAAGAGGCGCTTATAGTAACGACTTTTCGCACAGCAGGCTTGCACCAATGGCTGTTGGGCAGACACCGAACCTGTGGGAGCGAGCTTGGTCTGGGCGGCATTCCGACGATGGCGGATTGCCAGCCAACATGGATGTTGAAGGCACTGACGCCATCGTCGGAATGCCGCCCAGACCAAGCCCGCTCCCACAGGGATCTGTGCTGGCTCGGAGTAAGAGCCAGACAATAAAAAGCCCCCGCCGCCTTTACGGCAACGAGGGCTTTTTGATGTCGCGGGCTTACATCTCGACCTGCGTCCCCAACTCAATCACCCGGTTCAGCGGCAGATTAAAGAAGCGCAAATTGCCATTGGCGTTTTTCAACATGAAGGCGAACAACGCCTCGCGCCAGCGGGCCATGCCTTCAAGCTTGGAGGCAATCACCGTCTCGCGGCTGAGGAAGTAGGTGGTGCGCATCGGGCTGAAGTCCAGGTCATCGAGATGACACAACTTCAAGGCCTGCGGCACGTCCGGTTCGTCGACGAAGCCGAAGTGCAGGATCACCCGGAAGAACCCTTCGCCGTGGGACTCGACCTCGAAGCGCCGTGTTGGCGGCACTCGGGGGATGTCTTCATAGACCACCGTCAGCAGCACCACCTGTTCGTGTAACACCTGGTTATGCAACAGGTTGTGCAACAACGCATGAGGCACAGCGTCCGGGCGGGCGGTGAGGAACACGGCGGTGCCCTGGACGCGATGCGGCGGTTGGACGGCGATGCTGCTGATGAAAATCGGCAGTGGCAGCCCCCCTTCGTCCATGCGTTCCACCAGCAACTGTTTGCCGCGTTTCCAGGTGGTCATCAACACAAACAGCGCAATACCGGCGATCACCGGGAAGGCCCCGCCCTGAACGATTTTCGGCACGTTGGCGGCGAAGTACAGACCGTCCACCAGCAGGAAGCCGAGCAATACCGGCACCGCGAGGATCGGTGGCCATTTCCACAGCAACAACATCACCGCCGACACCAGAATGGTGGTCATCAGCATCGTGCCGGTCACCGCCACGCCATAGGCAGAGGCCAAGGCGCCGGAGGATTCGAAGCCGATCACCAGCAGGATCACGCCCACCATCAATGCCCAGTTCACCGCGCCGATGTAGATCTGGCCCTGTTCGGCACTGGAGGTGTGCTGGATGTGCATGCGCGGAATGTAGCCGAGCTGGATCGCCTGACGGGTCAGGGAGAACGCACCGGAAATCACCGCTTGCGAAGCGATCACTGTGGCCAGGGTCGACAGGCCGACCAGCGGAATCAACGCCCAACTTGGCGCCAACAGATAAAACGGGTTGCGCGCCGCTTCCGGATCGCCGAGCAACAACGCACCCTGGCCAAAGTAGTTGAGCACCAGCGCCGGCAGCACGAGGATGAACCAGGCGCGGGCGATCGGCTTGCGCCCGAAGTGGCCCATGTCGGCGTACAGCGCTTCGGCGCCGGTCAACGCCAGCACCACCGCGCCAAGAATCGCCACGCCCATGCCCGGGTGAACAATGAAGAAACGCACGCCCCAGGCCGGGTTCATCGCTTGCAACACTTCCGGGTGTTGCAGGATGCCGTAGACGCCCAGCGCACCCAGTACCACAAACCATGTAACCATGATCGGCCCGAACAGGATGCCGATGCGCGCGGTGCCGTGACGCTGAATCAAAAACAGCGCCACCAGCACGATCAGCGACAGCGGCACCACCCAATGGTCGATGCCATCGAAGGCCAGCCCCAGGCCCTCAATCGCCGAGAGCACGGAAATCGCCGGGGTGATCATGCTGTCGCCGTAGAACAGCGCCGCGCCGATCAGCCCGCAGACCACCAGCAAGGTGCGCAATCTCTTGTGCCCCGCCGCTGCCCGCCGCGCAAGCGCGGTCAACGCCATGATCCCGCCTTCACCCTGGTTGTCGGCGCGCAGGACAAACATCATGTACTTGATCGAGACCACCCAGATCAGCGACCAGAAGATCAGCGCCAGGATGCCCAACACGCCGTCATGG
>NZ_CABVHK010000037.1 GCF_902497785.1 Pseudomonas fluorescens | reverse complement strand
AGGCATGGCCATGTTCGCGATGACGGCGACGTTTGCGCCCTCCATCGGCCCGACGCTTGGCGGCTGGCTGACCGAAAACTGGGGCTGGGAATACATCTTCTACATCAACATCCCACCGGGCCTGATCATGATCGCCGGCCTGATGTATGGGCTGGAAAAGAAAGAAGCGCACTGGGAATTGCTGAAAAGCACCGACTACACCGGGATTCTCACCCTCGGTATCGGCCTTGGTTGTTTGCAGGTTTTTCTCGAGGAAGGTCATCGCAAGGACTGGCTGGAATCGAACCTGATCGTGTCCCTGGGCAGTATCGCGCTGGTCAGCCTGATCACGTTTGTCATCGTGCAGTTTTCCAAGCCCAACCCCCTGATCAACCTCGGCATCCTCGGCAATCGCAACTTCGGTTTATCGAGTATTTCCAGCCTCGGCATGGGCGTCGGGTTGTACGGCTCGATCTTTCTGTTGCCGCTGTACCTGGCGCAGATCCAGAACTACAACGCCTTGCAGATCGGCGAAGTGATCATGTGGATGGGCGTGCCGCAGCTGTTTCTGATTCCGCTGGTGCCGAAGCTGATGAAATACGTCTCGCCAAAATGGCTGTGCACCCTGGGTTTCGGGTTGTTCGGGCTGGCGAGTTTTTCCTCGGGGGTGCTGAACCCGGATTTCGCCGGGCCGCAGTTCAATCAGATCCAGATCATCCGCGCGCTGGGCCAGCCGCTGATCATGGTGACGATTTCGCTGATCGCGACCGCCTATATTCTGCCGCAGGATGCGGGCTCGGCGTCGAGCCTGTTCAACATCCTGCGCAACCTCGGCGGCGCCATCGGCATCGCCCTCCTCGCCACATTGCTGGACGCGCGCACAAAGACCTACTTTGATTATTTGCGTGAGGCGATAGTGCCGAGCAACCCGCAGGTTGCCGAACGGATTACGTCCCTGACGGAGCGCTTCGGCAGTGAAACAGCGGCGCTGGGCAAGCTCAGCGAGATTGCCCATCAGCAGGCGTCGATCATGGCGTATAACGATGCGTTTCACTTTGTCGGGATTGCGCTGGGGATCAGCATGCTGGCGGTGTTGTTGACCAAGCAGTTGCCGGCGGGGCTTAAGGCTGGCGAGGCGCATTAATTGAAAGCACCCCTGTAGGAACTGCCGAAGGCTGCGATCTTTTGCTTTACGGGTTTAGATCGGGCAGGTGACGCCCGTACCGCCAATCCCGCAATACCCTTCAGGATTCTTGGCCAGGTATTGCTGGTGATACGCCTCGGCAAAGTACACCGTCGGCGCTTCGTCGATTTCGGTGGTGATGGTGCCTTTGCCCGCCTTGGTCAACTCAGCCTGGAACACTTTCGCGCTGGCCTTGGCCGCGTCCAGTTGGGTCGGGTTGGTGGCGTAGATGACCGAGCGATATTGCGTGCCGATGTCATTGCCCTGGCGCATGCCCTGGGTCGGGTTGTGCAGTTCCCAGAACATCTTCAGCAGCGCTTCGTAGCTGACTTTCGCCGGCTCGTAGACCACCAGAACCACTTCGCTGTGGCCGGTCAGGCCTGAGCAGACTTCTTCGTACGTCGGGTTTGGCGTGTAGCCGCCGGCGTAACCCACCACCGTGCTGACCACGCCTTCGCGCTGCCAGAACTTGCGTTCCGCACCCCAGAAACAGCCCAGGCCGAAGATCGCAAAATCCACGTCCATGGCGAATGGGCCCAGCAGCGGTGCGTCGTGGACAAAGTGTTTTTCCGGCAGGTTCATCGGAGTTTCGCGGCCAGGCAGAGCTTGTTCTTTAGTCGGGAGCACGTTTTTGTTCACCAGAATTTCCGAGCGCAGAACCATGATCAGTCCTCTCAGGTGGGTAGAAATGTAAATAGACAGACCGCCAGTGTGCCCAATGCCGTCCAGTTACGCACTACCTCTGTGGGAGCGAGCAGGCTCGCTCCCACAGGGATTGGGGTGTGCTCAGACGATTGGCCCGCGCGGGTAGCGCTTGAGCTTTTCGATCAGCTCGGTGCCCGGGATCGGTCGGTCGAACAGGTATCCCTGGCCGACGTCGCAGCGGTGGCGCCTCAAAAACGCAAGTTGCTCGGCGGTCTCGATGCCTTCCGCCACCACCTTGAGCTTCAGGTTGTGGGCCATGGCGATCACCGCGGAGGTGATTTCCATGTCGTCCTGGTTGTCCGGGATTTCGTGAATGAAGCTTCGATCAATCTTGATGATGTCGATCGGGAATTTTTTCAAGTAACTCAGCGACGAGTAACCGGTGCCGAAATCGTCCATGGCCAGGGTCAGGCCCAGGCGCTTGAGCTGGTCGAGTTGCAAGTGCGTATCTTCGGTGGCTTCCAGCAGCAAGCCTTCGGTCAGTTCCAGCTCCAGCAAGTTCGCCGGAAGCGCTTCTTCCTTGAGGATGTTGGCGATCGACGACACCAGGTCCGGGTCGGAAAACTGCTTGGGTGACAGGTTGATCGCCACTTGCAAATTGCCCAGGCCAGCGGCGGTCAGGTCTTTGCTCATGCGGCAGGCCTGGCGGGCGATCCATTTGCCAATCGGAATGATCAGCCCGGTTTCTTCGGCGACGCTGATGAACTGGTCCGGACGGATCATGCCTTTTTCCGGATGGTTCCAGCGCAGCAGCGCTTCCATGCCCAGCAGGCGACCGCTGCGCAGGCACAGTTTGGGCTGGTAGAACACGTCCAGCTCGTTTTGCGTCAGGGCGCGGCGCAGGTTGTTTTCGACGAACAGTTTGTAACTGGCTTCGGCGTTCAGCGCTTCAGTGAACACTTGGACCTGGTGTTTGCCGTTGGCCTTGGCCTTGTGCAGGGCCAGCCCGGCGTTGCGCATCAGGGTTTGTGGGTCGCGACCGTGCAGCGGCGAACTGGCCAGGCCGACGGAGCCGGTGACGCTGATCAATTGGTTGTCGACGAACAT
>NZ_CABVHK010000036.1 GCF_902497785.1 Pseudomonas fluorescens | reverse complement strand
AGCCATTTCCGGGTTGGTGCCCGGCTGGAAAGTCGCCTTGATCGTGGCGCTGCCGAGGCTGCTTTGCGACTCGAAATACAACAGATGATCAGCACCGTTGAGCTCTTCCTCGATCAGGCTGACCACGCTTTCGTCCACGGTCTGTGCGGAAGCGCCGGGGTACACGGCGTAGATTTCGACCTGCGGCGGCGCGACGTCGGGGTACTGCGCCACCGGCAACTGCGGAATGGCCAACGCGCCGGCCAGCAGGATGAACAGGGCCACCACCCAGGCGAACACCGGGCGATCGATAAAGAACTGCGGCATAAAAAAGCGTCCTGCTTACTGACCAGTCACCTGGGCAAGTGGAAGAGGGGTGTCGTCGATCTGCACTTTCTCGCCGGGCTTGGCGTGTTGCAGGCCTTCAATGACGATGCGGTCACCGGGCTTGAGGCCGCCGGTGACGATCCAGCGATCGTTTTGCACGGCGCCCAGTTCGACCGGTTGCTGCCCGACGCGCAGGTCCGCATCGAGCAGCAGCACTTGCGCAACCCCGGCGCTGTCACGCTGGATCGCCCGCTGCGGCACGCTGATGCCTTGCTGATTCACCGCTTGTTCCAGACGCACCCGCACGAAGCTGCCGGGCAGCAAGTCGAGGTCCGGGTTGGGGAATTCGCTGCGCACAATGATCTGGCCTGTGCCGGGGTCGACCGTGATGTCGGTGAACAGCAGTTTGCCCGGCAGCGGGTAAAGGCTGCCGTCGTCAAGAATCAACGTGGCTTTGGCCTGGCCCGCACCCACTTCCTTCAACTGACCGGAGCGAAAGGCGCGGCGCAGGTCGTTGAGTTCGCGGGTCGATTGCGTGAGGTCGGCATGAATCGGGTTCAGTTGCTGAATCAGTGCCAGCGGCGTGGTTTCGTTCTGCCCGACCAGCGCGCCTTCGGTGACCAGTGCGCGCCCGATGCGCCCGGAAATCGGCGCGGTGACAGTGGCGTAACCGAGGTTGAGTCTGGCCCGTTCGACCGCGGCTTTGTTGGCGGCGACGTCGGCGGCGGTTTGCCGAACGGCGGCGCGGGCGTTGTCGTAGTCCTGGCCGCTGATGGCGTTGCCTTCGATCAACTGCGCGTAACGCTGCTCTTGCAAGCGCGCCTGAAACGCATTGGCCTCGGCTTTGCGCAGGTCGGCTTCGGCGCTGTCCAGGTCAGCCTTGAACGGCGCCGGGTCGATACGAAACAGCACGTCGCCTTTTTTCACATCGCTGCCTTCGTGGAACACCCGTTGCAGCACCACGCCGGCGACCCGCGCGCGGACTTCGGCGATCCGTGGCGCGGCAATCCGCCCGCTCAATTCGCTGGTGATCGACAGCGGCCGGGCGTCGATGGTCTCGATGCGCACCGTGGCCAACGGCGGCGCCTCATCGGCGATCGAGGATTTGTCGCACGCGCTCAGCGTCAACGCCAGGGCAAGCAGGCTGAGCTTGGCAAGCAGATTCTTCGACATGTAAATACCCCAATAATGAACTCCCGCATGCTACGGGGAGCGGGCGAGGGTAGCGGTGAAGCTTTGTTGGTGCTGTGTGAAATTGTGTAAGGGTTTTACTCGGGGGTGGGCGTGGGCGTATATCCTTTACCCCCTGAATATTTTGCGCTTGTTATGCCGCCATCGCGGGCAAGCCCGCTCCCACAGGGATTCGGTGTGGACACAGATTTTGTGAACACCCTCGGTCACTGTGGGAGCGGGCTTGCCCGCGATGACGTACTTACTGGCGCCATCGCACTTTCTGGACACCTCCATGCCCAACATCCTCCTGGTCGAAGACGACACCGCGCTCTCCGAGCTGATTGCCAGCTACCTGGAACGCAACGGCTATAGCGTCAGCGTGATCAGCCGTGGCGACCACGTGCGTGAGCGGGCGCGGGTCAATCCGCCGGACCTGGTGATCCTCGACCTGATGTTGCCCGGGCTCGACGGCCTGCAAGTCTGCCGCTTGCTGCGCGCCGATTCGGCGACGCTGCCGATCCTGATGCTCACCGCCCGCGACGACAGTCACGACCAGGTCCTGGGCCTGGAAATGGGCGCCGATGACTACGTCACCAAACCCTGCGAACCCCGCGTGCTGCTGGCCCGCGTGCGCACGCTGTTGCGCCGCAGCAGCCTCAGCGAACCGCAGACCGCCAACGACCGCATCCTCATGGGCAACCTGTGCATCGACCTGTCCGAGCGCACCGTGACCTGGCGCGAGCAGTTGGTCGAGCTGTCCAGCGGCGAATACAACTTGCTGGTGGTGCTCGCGCGGCATGCCGGTGAAGTGTTGAGCCGCGACCAGATCCTGCAGCGCCTGCGCGGCATCGAATTCAACGGCACCGACCGCTCGGTGGACGTGGCGATTTCCAAGTTGCGGCGCAAATTCGACGACCACGCCGGCGAGGCGCGCAAGATCAAGACTGTGTGGGGCAAGGGTTACCTGTTCAGCCGTTCCGAGTGGGAATGCTGAGGTCATGTTCAGGATCCTCTTCCGCCTGTACCTGGTGACGATCGTCTCCTACAGCGCGGCCATTTACCTGGTGCCGGACGTGGTGATCAGAATCTTCCACGAGCGGTTCACCACCTACAATCTCGATTACTCCCGGGGTCTGCGGAACCTTGTCGTCAAACAGTTTCACGCCGTGCCCGAAGCGCAGTGGCCGGCGCTGGCGATTGAGCTGGACAAGGCGTTCGACCCGCTGCATATCGTTCTCAGCCGCAATGACGACGCCGGCTTGACCGCGAACGAACAGCAGCGTTTGCAGCGCGGCGAAGACGTTGTGCGCATCGGCGACTGGGGCGGCCACACGTTGTCGGTGGCGCCGCTGAACGCGCAGTCCGTGGTGCAAATGGTCGTGCCGCCGGACCCGCTGGACGTCAATTTGTTGTACTGGAGCATCAACGTGCTGATCGGCGCGACCATGCTCGCGTGCCTGTTGTTGTGGCTGCGCCCGCACTGGCGCGACCTGGAACGTCTCAAAGGCACGGCAGAACGCTTCGGCAGGGGGCACTTGAGCGAGCGCACCGAAATCCCCGCGAACTCCAACATCGGCAGCCTGGCCAACGTCTTTGACACCATGGCCGGCGACATCGAGAACCTGCTCAACCAGCAGCGCGATTTGCTCAACGCCGTTTCCCACGAACTGCGCACGCCGCTCACGCGCCTGGATTTCGGCCTGGCCCTGGCGCTGTCCGACGACTTGCCCGCCGCGAGCCGCGAGCGTTTGCAAGGTCTGGTCGCGCACATTCGCGAACTGGACGAGCTGGTGCTGGAGTTGCTGTCCTACAGTCGGTTGCAA
>NZ_CABVHK010000035.1 GCF_902497785.1 Pseudomonas fluorescens | reverse complement strand
ATGAGATTCATCTGGAGGTTTTCCACGGGGATCGGTTCAAGCGTGCCGAGTGCGGCAGTCGATGTGAGCATGGCTGGAAACAGGCCGGGGGTAGCGGTCCAGCCTGTGCCGTCAACCGATTGAATGGCTCTCGCGCTCACGCCGTCTGCCGTGACGCGAGTGATCGCGGGCGTGAAGCCGCCCAGCTTTATGTCATCGCCGACCAGCCCCAGACCGTAACCACTGCCATTCCACGATGTGCCCGGGTTGTTATCGATGGCGTTAATAGCAAACAACGCCGGCGCATCACAGGCTACGGCCAACTCCAATGGCGTAGCGTTTACCAGCGTGAAGGTGGTTGGATTCAGATCCTTCATCTGCAGGTCGCCGACATCGATTATTCCGCCAGAGGACAAGCTCATTTCACAAGCACTCGGTGTAATGAAACCGGTGACAGTCAGTTCAGTGCTTGATGCCGCCAGTGCAAACGGCGCAACGCTGATCAATGCGGTAGCGGAGATTGCTGCAAGGTACTTTTTCATTTTTGTTTCTCACTTCCAGGGTTGTGACCTGACTGGCCCGGGGTGCTTGAGTGCACCGCGGATTCGTCAGGGTCGGGTTGGGTGTTACAGGTAAATAATCTCGATCGTTCCCGCGCCATCCAGGTCGATGGCGCTGCTCAAATCCAGGTTGTTGGTGGGCGCAATGACCGCCTCGACGGTCACGGTGGTACTGAGGTTCTGGATCAGTACCGGGCCGGCGTTGCTGCCGGCGCTGTCGGTGAAGCTCAGGTAGCTGTTCTGGCCAATGGGGATCGGGCTGTTGCTGGACGTACTCCAGGCCGCACCGGCGGTGGTGGAGTCGGTTCGATAGAGGCGGCCGAAGCTGTCGGCACTGGCGTCGGCCGGGTCGATATTCAGCGAGTACAGGCCGATTTTGTTGTTGCGGCTGTCCGTGCCGAGGCCGTAGTAAATCTCGCTGTTGACCGTCGCCGTGCCAGCGCGGTTGTCATGCATGACCAGAGCGAATGAAGCCGGCGCATCGCAGCCCACGGTCAACATCAACGACTTGGGCGGCAGGCGGGTGCTCTTGTCTGCGTTGAGGTCGCTTTTCGACAGCGTGCCGAAATTGACCACGCCGCCATTGGACAGCACCGGTTCGCAGGCTGCCGGTGCAAAACGGGCGCGCAGGGAAGCCTCTTTAGTACGCCCGGCAGCCACGGCGTCGAACAGGCCGGACGCCTCCCAGGTGACGGTGTCACGCAGCTGCATGCCCTGGTCTTTAACCCACGCAGTCACCTCCAGTTGCGCCGAGAAATTGCGCCCTTGCATCGGCACGCCGGCCTGCACCGGAACCACCCCGTGGTCCGGTCGCCAGATCAGGCGCGAGCCCGTTTCGGCGGGCGACTGGCCGACACCGGCAATCAGCCCGATTTCCATCGATTGGCCATCGAGCACCGCATCGCGAATGCGTATTTGATAGCTGCCGCGTTCGGCGAAGTGAAAGCGCTCGGACGTCGCCGCCATGGCCCGGTAAAACACGCTCATGTCGGTGGGGTGCGAGCAACTCAGGCTCAGGTTGGTGTGGCGCTCGCCGAGGCTTCGTTCCGGCGCCAGATCGGGGCGCACAGCCCGGTTCATCAAGCCGTAATCGAGCACCGGCTGGCTCAGGTTGAACTGGCAATCGTCGGGTAGCGCCCAGGCCAGAGGCGTGTATCCGCTCAGGGTCAGGGGCGCCAGGGACAGCAGCAAAAGTCGCGACAGGTTCATGCAGTCATCCTCAGAGCGCTCGGCACTTGGCGGGAGCGGTTTCGTAATAGGCGTTGGTGTCGGCGTCGTCCGGCAGTTCGAATTGCAGTTCGCAGCGTTCCATTCCGGGGGCGCTGATCCACAGCGCACGGCGATCCAGAACGTTGGGCAGGAACACCAGGCCGCCGTCCTGCACCAGCGTGACGAACTCGCCATCCTCGTTGTTCACCGAAGCGCCCCGTGGCAGTGGCGCACCGTTGGCGGTGGTGGCTTTGAGCAGTGCGCGACGGGTCAGGCTGACGCCGAATTCGACCCGGTCGACGGCGCCGCGTCCGGCGGAAATCACCGCCAGGCCGTTGCTGATATCGGCATTGCGCGGCAGGGTTTTGGTGTCGACTTCGATCGGGCTACGCCCGTACGCCGCCACCTGCGGAATCACCGCCTGACCTTGCCAGTCGGTCCAGACCGGGCCACTCGGCGTCGACACTTTGATCGCGCCCATCTCGCCCACCGAGAGCACGGCAAAGGTGTCGCGTATCGGGTAAGGCGACAGCGTCACGCCACCGCCGTGCACCACGACACCGCCGCGCGCACTGCCCTGATAGCTCGAGCGCTCGGCGTCGTCGCGGGTGTAGTTCAGGTCCAGTTGGGTGTAGCGCGGCAGCAGCGAAACGCCGGCGGTGGATTGGACTTCTTTATCGCGGGTGTCGTGTTCGACGCCGACGCGGTACGCCAGTTGATCGTTGATCTGCTCGCTCAACCCCACGCCGCTGCGGTAATCGCCCGCAGAACTGCGCACCCAGGTGCGTGCACGACGGTTCTCGCCCAAGGGAATGCTGACGTTGAGAAAGACGCTGTCATCGTTGCGGTCTGCACCGCTGACTTGCCATTCGGCGGTGGCCGAGACCGACACGCCACCGATGCTGGTGCCCCATGACGCGAGGGCGCGGCTGCTGCTCTGGCCGTCGAACGAGCTGGAACGGCTGAAGCCACTGCCGAACGCGCCGAGCCACGGATGCGACCAGGACAGGGAGGCGCTTTGCTGGTCGCGGTAACGCGATCGGCTGTCGTCCTCCGTGGTGTTGAACACCGCATCTTCCAGTTCGCGGTAACCCAGGGTCCGGTAGGAGCTGCCGGCATTCAGCGACCAGCTATCGCTCAGGCGGTGCGAAACGTTCAAGTCCGCCTGGAGGCCCTGACTGGCTTGCCTGCCACTGGCGTCGGCGGCGGTCAGCGTGGTTTGCACCTGGGTATCGGGCGAGGGCAACAGACCCACGCCGGCGCCCGCCGCGCGATAATCGGCGGCACCGGTGAGGCCGCCGCTGAGCAAGACTTGCGGGTGAATCGAACCACTCCAGCCGCCACTGATGACCCACGGGTCGCCACCCTGTTCATTGCCGGTACTGCGCACCTGGCCGGCGGCCAGCGAATAGCCGGGCGCGGGCAGGCCGATGCCGAGCATCGCGGCGGGCACGATAAATGTGCGCTCGCTGCCATCGGTTTCCTTGACCGTGACTTCCACGTCGGAACGGGTGTTGAGCCGGCGAACGTCGGTGAGCGAAAACGGCCCGGCCGGCACCACCGTGGAATGAATCAACGAACCGTTCTGCCGGACTTCGACCTGCGCCTGACTGTTGGCGATACCTTCGATGACCGCGCGCTGGCCTTCGACCTGCAGCGCCTGTTCATTGAGCACTTGCACGCCGGTAATCTGCGCGCCGGCCAGCACCGGGTTGTACATATTGATCTGGCCGGCTTGCAGCACGGCTTCGTGACTGGCGAAGGTGCGCTGGGCGTAGGCGGCAACATGCGTGGTGCGGGAGACGTCGTCCTGCCAGGTTTGCACCTGACGACTGCGCACGATCCAGTCACCGGCATTGAAACCCAGTTCGGTATTGGCCGAGGCGTAGCGGCTGGTACTGTCGGCGGAACGGCTCTGCAAACCGGTGACGTCGTAATTGAGCATCGCCGCCACACCACCGGTTTGAAAGCCGGACACGTCGCGCTCGGTTGCCCGAAACGAGTCAGTGGGCACGATCAGCGAGACGGTCAGGTTGGCCGGGTCCGGGTCGACAATGGTCTGCGGCGCACTGGCGAGGAAATCGTGGCAGCGGCCACCGTCCAGCATCTGATCGGGCACGTTCAGGTTGGCCGCATCCAGCAGCGTGCGATCGAAGCACAACGCGCCGTCATCATTGAACGCAACGTCCACGCGCCCCTTGCGCTGGCCATTCACGCTGAGCGTCACCGGATGATTGCCCGCAGTGAAGCGCGGCGCCTGCATCAGCAACGTGGCCAGTGCCGGATCGATGCCGCGTTGCATCAGCGTGTTTTTGTCGAACGACGCCAGCGACACCCCGTCAGCCTGGGCGTCGAGAACCATCAGTGCGTTCGCCAGCAACAGCGCCATCGGCGCCCGCCGTTTCATCTGAAACCGGGTGCTGGCTCGAATCGCGGGCACGGCTTTGCCGTCACGGTAAATCAATACTGTGTTCATTATTTCCACTTGGTTTATGCCGGCGTGCTGGTCGTTTGGCTGTGCTCAGCCACGCCTGTGGCAACGGCTTGATGGCCGTCACCTTGAAACATCAGCGCGCTCTATTCCGTTATGGCGCTGTCAGTTTTCGTTTCAGGATTTGATCGGTGCCTCGTAATGCGGCACCGCAAAACCGTAGACCGTGGCCGGCTGGAAACGCACCTGGGTCGCCGCGCCTTCAGGCACCTTGACGCTGATCTGTTCGCCGGGCAGCACGTAGGTTTTCGGCAACATCGCGTTGACTGCCGCCGGCAACAAATGCAGTTCCTGGCCCAGACGGACTACGTAGGGCGTGTCGTTGCGCACGGTCAGTTCACCGTCCTTGAGCGACCATTGCAGATCGGTCCAGGGGGTGCGATTCGGTGCCAGGCCTTTGGGGTGCAGAATCACCGGCAGGTTCTGACGCACGGTCACGCCGACGCGGGCATGCCCGGCTTCGACCGCGGATTTGCCTTCAGGAATGCCTTCGAAAATCACCCGCTTCAAGCGCTGGGTCAGCAGTGGTTTTTCCGTTTGCAGGATGAAACGCACCAGCTGGGTTTTCGAGGCATCGACGCGCGCCAGTGGCGGGGTGACGAACACCAGTGACTCCTTGTCCTCGGCGATGTCTTCGATGGTGACGTGCATCAGGGCGGTCTTGGCATCGGTGTTGGTCACGGAGACGGAGGCTTCGCCGTCAGCTTCGTTGACGATCACCACGGAGGTGTCGGGCACCATGCCGTCGGCCAGGACTCGACCGCAGAAGAGGAGGGCGAGGGTGCCGAGGCAGAGGCTCAGGCTCCGGGCGCCGGTGGATAAGTTCATGGGTGAATCCTTTTTAGGGTGCAGGTGAGGGCGGCAGGCGTTCCAGTTGTTGCCGGAATGCCTGCCGTTCCTCGGATTGGCAGTGCTTTACAGATAAATCACGGTCAGGGTTACCGAGCCGTCGATGGGGACTTCGTCGGTCAGGGTCAACTGATTGGTGGGGGCGATTCTCGGATAGACTACGAGATCTGCGGTAAATAGCTCGGCCGGTATCGGGTCCACGGTGCCAACATCGGCCATCGACGTAATACTGAAGCGGCTCAGGAAGATACTTGGGGACCAGGTCGTGCCACCGTCCTCAGAAATGATGGCTCTGGCTGATCTACCATCGGCCACGGGTAACCTGAGAAACACGTCCATGTCACCGAGTTTTTCTGTTGTGTTGATGAGTCCCAGGCCGTACTTCATAGGGTCGTTACCGAAGTCAGAGCCTTCGCGGTTGTCCTTGGCTTCCAATGCCATCCTGGTCGGAGCATCGCAGGTGACGGTCAGTTGCAGGGTCTGTTCCCCCAAGATCGTCGGCCGGACAGGGTCCAGATCCTTGACCGGAATTTTGCCGTAGGTCACGTTCCCGCCATTCGACAGGGAAGGCTCGCAAGCGCTAGGTGTGATGAACCCGGTAACGGTCAGTTCGGTGCTGGACGCCGCGAAAGCGCTGGCACTGCTGGCCAGTAGCATTGCCGCGACCAGGCTGTTGAGTGTCTTGTTCATGCTGTAACTCCTGAATAGGGATCTGGAAAAAGGAACACTCACCAGTACTCGAGCTGCAACGTGGCGTGCCCGTCGATGGGCAGCTCGTCGATCACGGTGAGGTCGTTGGTCGGTGCAATGACGGTGAAGGCGCGCAGGCGGGCGCTCAGGTCGCGCATGGCAAGGGGGAAATGCGGAGGACCGCCGGGTGTCGCAAAGGCCGTCAACCCGGCATGCCCCAGATACGAAGAAACTACCCAGGTGCCACCACCGTCGCGCGACAGGATGGTCTGCACCGGCCTGCTGTCGGCCAGTGGTTCGAACAACCCGAACGCCACGCTGCCCAGTTTCTCGGTGTCGTTGACCATCCCCAGGCCATGGGATGCCGGATTGATCGCCGATGAACCTTCGCGGTTATCGCGCGTGGTCAGGGTGAAGTACGTGGTGCCTTCACAGTGAACCTGAAGCTGCATTTCACCGGCGGGCAATCGGGTGGGCAGTAGCGGGTCGAGGTCGCGGGCCGTCACCTTGCCGTGTCCAATGACGCCGCCGTTTGACAGGACGGGTGCACAGGCGCTGGGCGTGATGGTGCCGGTCACGCTCAATTCGGCGTTGCTGGCGGCGAGGGCTGTCGGCGCGCAGGCGATCAACAGCGAAGTCAAAAGAGTACGGGAGCATCGTTCCATGATGGGTCGTCCTTTTAGCAATGGGACAACGCCGTGTACCCGGCGCAGTCCGTTGGGGGAGGTCGGGTTACAGGTACTTGATTTCCAGGGTGGCGGAACCGTCGAGTGGGACTTCGTCGGTCAGGGTCAGGCTGTTAGCCGGTGCGAGCTCAGCCCAAACACTCATGTTCACGGCAAGATTCTTTACGGGAACTGGAAGCCAGGTCCCCGTGGAGTAATCACCGAAGCCAATCCATGTCTCGGGTGCGACTACGCCATCGTCTTGGGCAACCCACGTTGAACCCCTGTCTGTGGAACTCAGCACTGTTTTCGAGCCGATTTCTGAGGTTACGTCGGCATAC
>NZ_CABVHK010000034.1 GCF_902497785.1 Pseudomonas fluorescens | reverse complement strand
CCCCAACAGATAACCAACTTGCGGCACCACCCGCAGATAACGCTCGTCCACCAGACAACTGGCCAGCCGATGGGTGGTGCTGCGCGTGGTGCCGATCAGCCGGGCGATTTCCTTCAAGTCGCGCGCGCCACTGGCCACGGCCTGAACCACACCCAAACCGCGAAGCAGGGTCTGGGTGCCGGTCGGCGCGGCGTCCTTGGCGATTTTTGGGGTGTCTTCCTGCATATCCAGCCTTTACCGTTGAGCGAGTGAACGGGCGGCATTATGGTCGCCCGATGGCTACGACGACAACTTGATACGCTCGACTTTTCCGACCAGGAGGATGTAGGAAAGCGCACCGATCAATGCCAGAACCGAGATGTAGGTGATCGCCGGCGCGAACGAATCACCGGTGGCGAGGAAACCGATGACAATCGGCGTGGTAATGGCCGACAGGTTGCCGATGAAGTTGAACACCCCGCCCGTCAATCCCAACAGTCGTGCCGGCGCCAGGGTTGAAACCAGCGACCAGGTGATCGACGCCAGTCCGTTGCCGAAGAACGCCAACGCCAGGAACGCAATCACCAGTGGCGTCGACTCGACGAAGTTGGCACCGATGATCGAGGTGGAGATCAGCAGGCCGCCGATGATCGGCAGCTTACGGGCGAAGCCCACGGTGTAGCCGCGACGGATCAGGAAGTCGGAGAAAAACCCGGAACACAGCACGCCGACAAAGGCCGCCAGAAACGGCAACGACGCCAGCAGGCCGGACTTGATGAAGTCCATGCCGCGATATTTCACCAGGTAGGTCGGGAACCACGTCAGGAAAAACCACAGCGTCGAATTGAGGCAGAACTGCCCGAGGTAGATGCCCCACAACTTGCGTTTGGTCAGCACGATGCCAAGGTCGGCCCAGCTGAATTTCGCCTTGACCTTCGCCTGCTCGGCCTGGATATCCACCAGCCCGCCGCCCTCACGGATCAGCTCGATCTCGGCGTCATTGGCGCCTTTGAAATCCCGGGGTTCGCGGTACACCGCGTACCAGATCACCGCCCAGAGAATGCCCACTGCACCGGTGCTGACGAACACCATGTGCCAGCCAAATTCATGTTGCAACCAGGCCAGAACCGGCGTCAGAAACGCCAGGCCGACAAACTGTCCGGAAGTGTAAAAGCCAATCGCCGTGGCGCGCTCGCGCTCCGGAAACCAGGTGGTCACCACGCGGCTGTTGATCGGATACGCCGGGGCTTCCAGCGCACCCACCGCCATGCGCAAAACGAACAGTGCGATGAAGCTGGCGGCGAAACCGAGCATCACCGTGGCAATTGACCACAGCAGCAGAGCGACGCTGTAGAGAATGCGCGGCGGCACTCGATCGACCAGCCAGCCGCCGGGGATCTGCATGGCGGCGTAGGTCCAGCCGAATGCGGAGAAGATCAGCCCGACATGGATCGGATCGATCCCCAATTCGCTGGTCAGCGCGGGAGCTGCTATGGAGAGGTTGCTGCGGTCGAGGTAATTGATCACTACGGTGATAAACAGCAGCACCATGATGAAAAAACGCTTGCGGCTGGGCGCCACCAACGACGCCTGCCCGGTGAGGGTTTGCGGTTGCATGGGATTGCCTCTTTTTATGTTTATTGAGGTCGAATTGAAGACTGGCACTGAACCTGTAGGAGCTGCCGCAGGCTGCGATCTTTTGATCCTGTTTTAAAAGATAAAGTCAAAAGATCGCAGCCTGCGGCAGCTCCTACGGGGGGATTGCGGTGTATCAGGAGGTGATTACCACTCGGCAAAACTGCCATCGGCATGGCGCCAGATCGGGTTGCGCCAGCGATGCCCGACCGCCGCGCGTTCGATCACGTATTCCTCGTTGATCTCGATCCCCAGGCCCGGGCCGTTCGGGATCTTCACGAAGCCTTTGTCGTAATCGAACACCCGCGGATCCTTCACGTAGTCCAGCAGATCATTGCTCTCGTTGTAATGAATGCCCAGGCTCTGCTCCTGGATGAACGCGTTGTAGCAGACGGCGTCCAGTTGCAGGCATGCCGCCAGCGCAATCGGGCCCAGCGGGCAATGCAGCGCCAGCGCCACGTCATAGGCTTCGGCCATGTTGGCGATCTTGCGGGTTTCGGTGATGCCACCCGCGTGCGACGCATCCGGCTGGATGATGTCGACGTAGCCTTCGCTGAGTACACGCTTGAAGTCCCAGCGCGAGAACAATCGCTCGCCGAGGGCAATCGGCGTGCTGGTCAGCGGTGCCAATTCCTTCAGTGCTTCGTAGTTTTCACTGAGCACCGGCTCTTCGATGAACATCAGTTTGTACGGATCGAGTTCCTTCATCAGCACCTTGGCCATGGGCTTGTGCACCCGGCCATGAAAGTCCACGCCGATGCCGACGTTCGGGCCCACCGCGTCACGCACAGCAGCGACGTTGGCCAACGCGAGGTCGACTTTCTCGAAGGAGTCGAGGAATTGCAGCTCTTCGGTGCCGTTCATTTTCACGGCAGTGAAACCCCGCTCGACGGCCTCTTTCGCAGCGCGAGCGGTGTCGGCCGGCCGGTCGCCGCCGATCCACGAATACACACGAATCTTGTCGCGCACCTGACCGCCCAACAAGTCGCTGACCGACACACCGAGAGCCTTGCCCTTGATGTCCCACAACGCCTGGTCGATACCGGCCAGCGCGCTCATGTGGATCGCGCCGCCCCGGTAGAAGCCGCCGCGGTAAAGCACGGTCCAGATGTCTTCGATGTTGCGTGGGTCTTTGCCGATCAGGTAGTCGGACAATTCTTCGACGGCGGCGGCCACGGTGTGGGCGCGGCCTTCGACCACGGGCTCGCCCCAGCCGGTCACGCCCTCGTCGGTTTCGACTTTGAGGAAGCACCAGCGCGGCGGGACGATGAAGGTGGTCAGTTTGGTGATTTTCATCTTTTTGTCTCTCTTATAGATGCAGCGCGCTCGGCGCCAAAAAGTCTTAACGCAGAGCGTTCCATGCAGCGACATACGCCTTGGCGTTGACGGCTACGTCCTCAGGCGTCATGCCCGGCTTGAACAACCCGGAACCCAGGCCGAAGCCTTTGACACCGGCGTCGATAAACACCTGCATGTTGTCCGGGGTGATCCCGCCCACCGGCACCAGAAGGGTCCCGGCAGGCAACACCGCGAGCCAGGCTTTAACCACCGCCGGGCCCATTTGCTCGGCCGGGAACATCTTCAGCACGTCCGCGCCTTCGGCGAGTGCGGCGAAGGCTTCGGTCGGCGTCGCAACACCGGGGGACAGGAACAACCCCGCCGCTTTCGCCGCACGCAATACCTTGGGATCGCTGTGGGGCATGACGATCACCTGCCCGCCCGCCGCTTTCACCTGCTCGACCTGTTCCGGCGTCAGTACCGTGCCAGCGCCGATCAGGCAATCGGCGGGCAAGGTCTTGCGCAGGATACGGATGCTTTCGTACGGCTCAGGGGAATTGAGCGGCACTTCGATGACGCGAAATCCGGCGGCATACAGGACTTCGCCGATGGCCGCCGCTTCTTGCGGACGCAGGCCACGCAGGATCGCGATCAGACCGTTTTGCGCCAGGGCTTGCTTGAGCATGTCAGACCTCCAGTCAGGTTTAACGGGATGGGTGTTGAATGACGAGTCCGGCGGCGAGCGCCAACTGCCACAACCCGCGTTCGGTGGCTTGTTCAGCCAGCGTCACGCGAGCAAAACCGCAGGCAACTAGAGCCCGGCGGTAGCGTTCACAGAGTTGGGCATTGCCAATAAGGATGATCGACGGCAAATGAACGCTGTTGCGCCGACGCCGTTGAACAGTGGCCAGCGCCGCCAACTCATGGCCGATCAACAGGCCAGACAAGTAGTCGGGCTGCGCAGAGGCGCTCAGCTCACCGGTCAGCCCGAGGCTGCGGGCGCTGAACAACGTCGACAACGGACCGATCTCGCCATCCGTCGATAACGCCACGTGCACGCCACGATCAAACGCCGAGCCATCGAACGCTGCACCGCGCTGTTGGGTGCGTCCGAGAATGCTGTGGTCGCTGAGCACGGCGAAAACTTCGCCGGTCATGAACGTATCGAAATGCACGATGCAGCCATCGGCCACTTCCACCCATTTCGAATGGCTGCCGGGCAGGCCGATCAGCACATCATTGGCCGCCCCGTCGGGCAGATTGTGCAGCACGCCGAGGACCTGGGTTTCTTCGCCGCGCATCACGTTCGGCAGGTGCGAGCGCTGAATCACGCCCGGCACGATGTGCACATCGACACCGCGAAGACTGCGAATTGTTTGTAGGGAAATTCCGAGATTGGCGACGTTTGCCGGGGTGTCACGGTAGGCCGCTTCACACCAGCCTTGCGCACTGCCGACCATGCCACAGGCAATCACCGGCAAACCGGGCTGCTGATCGAGCCAGTCACCGCAGGCCTCGTCAAAGGCCAGTTCAAAGCCGTCGTCGCATTCCTGGCCGTTGATGATTCTCGGCGTCCGTGGCAGCTGCATGATCCCCGACGACAGCGAACGCTGTT
The DNA here is from genome assembly GCF_902497785.1 of Pseudomonas fluorescens. Classification (GTDB taxonomy): domain Bacteria; phylum Pseudomonadota; class Gammaproteobacteria; order Pseudomonadales; family Pseudomonadaceae; genus Aquipseudomonas; species Aquipseudomonas fluorescens_BO. The sequence continues at coordinate 7,860 of NZ_CABVHK010000034.1, read as the reverse complement.
CGAGCACCTGGCCACCCAGAGCGAGTTTGTAAGCACGTAATGAGGTCGTCCCCCAATCGAGCGCGATCAATTGCGCCAGCATCGCTTCACCTGTTCTGTTTATTGGCAGTGAGTGAGCTGGACTATAAACCCTGATGCGGGAAAATCTCAATATATAAATATCACTCCCATATAGTGGGACAGTGCAAAAAAAGATCGCAGCCTTCGGCAGCTCCTACATTGGATGACGAACACCCTGTAGGAGCTGCCGAAGGCTGCGATCTTTTGAACGTTTAATTGCCCGCCGCAAAATCCCTCAACACCGCCCCATCCATCCGATACCGCACCCACTCTTCCTGCGGCTGCGCACCCAACGATTTGTAAAATTCAATCGCCGGTTTGTTCCAGTCCAGCACGCTCCATTCGAAGCGCCCGCAATCATTGGCGCAGGCGATTTTCGCCAAGTGGCGCAAGAGTGTTTTACCGGCGCCGCCACCACGCTGTTCGGGGGTGATGTAAAGGTCTTCGAGGTACAGGCAATTGCTGCCGAGCCAGGTGGAATAGCTGAAGAAGAATACCGCGAAGCCAATCGGCGAACCGTTCCGCAGGCACATCAGGCCGTGAGCGGTGGCGCCTTCGCTGAACAGGCTGCGTTCGATGTCGGCAACGCTGGCGATGACTTCGTGGCGGGCACGTTCGTAATCGGCCAGTTCAGTGATAAACCCGAGGATTTGCGGCGCATCGCTGGGGGTCGCCGGGCGGATTTCGATGGTCATGGACGGGCCTTCGTCAACAATGGAAAACGCCATACTAAGTCGGCGTGCGGCGCACGTCACACGGATTATCCTGCCCCGCCCTCGCGAACAGGCGCAGACCGTTCGTCGTTCATCAGGCACCAATCCAAATCGGCGTCGGACCAATATCAGGTAAGGACTCTCATAAAATGGAGACGACACTATGATCATGTCCAGGTTGACCGCCCTCGCTCTCGCTTCGTTGCTGTCCACTGCCGCCTTCGCCGCCACCGCTACCGGTACCGTCCCGACCGACCCGGTCGAAAAACCCAGATCCCCCGCCATCCAAAGCGCTCCCGGCATAAACACCAACGGCACAGGCGTCGACAGCAGCCTGCCTCCGTCCACGGGCACTGACCCGCGAACCCAGGGCAACGACGCAGGCCGTCAAGGTGGCATGAACACGCCCGACACCCAGACACCTGATAACGCTGGCAGCGGCAGCGACTCGAAGACCACCACCGGTGGCTCGGGCTCGGAAGGCGGCGCCAGCCAATAAATCGCCGACGCGAGCTATCCACATCCATGAAGAGGTAACCATGAACGTCGATAACAACCTTGAGAAAGAAGTCCTGACCCGTCTGCTGCACGCCCACCCGAGCGGGTTGGGCAAGGAGGTTCTGGACAATTACCGGGGGGAGAAAGTCGTGGCCAGCACCCTCGCCGCGTTGCAGGATCGCGGGTTGATTCAGCACGGGCACGTGACCTGCAACGAGGCCGGTGAGCATGCGTTGAATTTGCCGATCAAGCTGAGTGCGGCGGGGGTTGAAGCGGCGCGCAAGCTGGATATCTAAACGGCTTAGGGCCCCTTCGCGGGCAAGCCCGCTCCCACAGGTTTGTCGGGTGTACTTAAAAGTGTGAACGCCTCGAGCACTGTGGGAGCGGGCTTGCCCGCGAAGATGTCAGATCAAGCACCGCAATTTTTTCGGATAAACGCTTCAACCTCAGCAGCCCCAGGCGACGTCGCCGGCCCCCACCGTGTCACCGCCAGCGCCGCTGCCGCATTCGCCCGCCGCGCCGCCTCACCTGCCGACAACCCCTGCGCCAACCCGGCCACAAACACCCCGGCATGCGCGTCCCCGGCGCCATTGCTGTCCACCGCCTCGACCTTGAAACCTGGCACATGCTGATGCTCGCCATGCTGGCTGATCCAGCATCCCTGCGGCCCATCACGCACCACCGTCAGCACCTTCGAAGGCAGATGATCCGCCAACCGAACCAGCGCCTCGGCGATGTCGGACGCGCCGGTGAATTGCAGCGCTTCGACGCTATTGCTGGTCCACACATCAATGCGCGGCAACAGCGCCTGCATCAGTGGCGCATCGGCAGACGCCACGAGCGGCCCCGGATCGAACACCACGCTGATCCCGACGGGCAGCTGCACTACCCAATCCACCAGCGCCTGAGCCTTGCCCACCTGCAACAGGCTGTAGCCGCTGACGTAGACATAGTCGCCCGCCTGCGCCGGCACGCTCGCCAGCTCCTCGGCCGTCACTTCACCTTCGGCGCCGACGTATGAAATGAAACTGCGCTCGGACGACGCCTCGGTGAGTGCCACGCACAATCCGGTGTCGCGTTCGGCGCGATCAGCGATGCCGATGCGAATGCCTTCAGCCTGCATGGCCTCACGCGCCAGGTCGCCGAAACGGCCGGTGCCATGGCGGCCGAGGTAGACCACCGGCAAGCCATTGCGCGCAGCGGCGGCCATCACATTGAAGCCGCCGCCGGCTTCGAAACTGGCAGATTGCGCCAGCACGTCCCCGCCCGACTGCGGCAGTTTATCCACGGCCATGACCAGGTCGATGATGACCTGGCCGGTGTGCAGCAATTTAGGCATGAGCATTCTCGATCAATCCGGCGCGACGATCCTTCGCGCCACCGAGGATGAAATAAATCCCGCCCGCCACCAGGAAGGTCACGATCCAGCCAAGGCCGTTATGCCCCAGCCAGGAATCGGAAAGAAAACCGCGGAACCAGACATTCTGCTCAGTGGTGCCGATGGTGGTGAAACTGAAACCGAGCACTATCGCCAGTGCCCACGCGCCGAACGCACGCCACTCGATGCCGCCGCGGTACCAATAGGCACTGTTCGGACTGACGTCCAGCAAGTCTTTCGGGCTGTAGTAATGACGGTGAATCAGGTCCACGACAAAGATCCCGACCCACGCCGTAATCGGCACGGCCAGCAACGAAATGAAGGTAATGAAAGGACCGTAGAAACTGTCGGCGATCAGCATGAAGTAGATCGAACCAGCGAAGATCGCAACGATGTCGACCACCACCGCGTAGACACGCTTGACCTTCAGGCCCAGCGTCAACGTGGTCAACCCGGCCGAGTAAACCGACAGGTTGTTCGACAGCAGCAAGCCGCCGAACGCGGTGATCAGGTACGGCACGGCCATCCAGGTCGGCAGCATGTCGCGGATCGCGATGATCGGGTCAGTGGCTGACGCCAGGTCGTTGTTGCCCACCGACAGCAGGCCGCCGAGGGTAATCAGCAGCACCAGCGGGATCCCCGCACCGAAGGCGGCCGAGGCCACCAGACGCACGGCTTTGACGCTGCGGTGCTGGTAGCGCGACATGTCGGCACCGGCATTAGCCCAGCCGATGCCGGTGCCGGCGGCCATGGTGCCGACGCCGATGATCATCGCGCTCAGTGGTGCGGGCGTGGCGTTGAACACGGCGCTCCAGTCGATGGTGGCGCAGAGGAAACCGCCGACCAGAATGTTCAGCGCGCCGAACACGTAGGTCGCCCATTTCTGAATCACCAGCAGCGTCGCGTGGCCGAGACCGGACACCGACAAGGTCAGCAGCACGAAAATCGCGATGAAGATCAGGGTCAACACGGGTGCACTTTTGGCTTCTACCGGTGAGCCAAAGAGGATCGAACACAGCGACAGCAGCACGAACGCGGCGGTGGTGGTGTTGACGGTTTCCCAGCCCAGACGCGACATCAGCGAAACCAGCGTCGGGCCGATGTTGCCGCGTACACCGAAGATCGCCCGCGACAGCGTCAGGCTCGGCGCGCGGCCACGACGACCGGCGATGGAGATGATCCCGACCACGGCGAAAGAACCGGCGGCGCCGAGGATCGCGACGATGATCGCCTGCCAGATCGCCAGTCCGCGAAACGCCACCAGCGTGGCGCCCAATGGCAGGCCGAGGATGGAAATGTTGGCCGCGAACCAGACCCAGAACAGTTGCAGCGGATGACCGTTGCACTCCGCTTCAGGAACAGGCTCGATGCCTCGGGTTTCCAGTTGCCCGGCACTTTGCCCGGCGTTTGCAGAACTCATGTGAAATGCTCCTGTTGCCTTTGTTGTGGTTGTCGGCAAGACGGTAGGAGCTGCCGAAGGCTGCGATCTTTTGATTGGGTGGTCAGGCCAGGATCAAAAGATCGCAGCCTTCGGCAGCTCCTACGGGGATTGCAAACCTCAGCGGAGGATAAGAAGTCCTTTCACCAAAGGCTCTAGCTCCAATTCATTAACAGCTTTGACCGTGTCGATCATCTCGACCGGCCAACTCTCGAGACCCAGGCAGGCACCCAGCATCGCGCCGAGAATCGCCGCAATGGTGTCAGTGTCACCGCCCAGACTGGCGGCCATGCACACCGCGTCGAAGGCGTTCATCTCGCCGATGGCCACTTGCTGGGCCAAAGCAAACGCAACGACCACCGACTCCTGTGACGCCACCGATGTACCAATCACGTCGTACAGCACGTCAGCCAACAGTGCATTGTCGCTGTCGACACTGATGCTCCGCGCCCAACTGATCCGCGAGGCGATGCGTCCGCCGGCGACCCAGTGGCCGTGGCTCTCTGCTTGCTGCGCCAGGTGCTGGCCGAGGTTCAGCGCCTCGCCCAGGTCCATGCCATTGATGCCGGCCGAGACCACCGCCGCCACCGCCGCCGCACTGGAAATGCCCAGCGTGGTGTTGTGAGTGACCTGACAGGCTTGCACCACGGCTTTGATGAACCGCTGGGGATCGGCGACGTTCACCGCAATCCCGATCGGGGTGATGCGCATCGCCGCGCCATTGGTGGTGCCATAGCGCCCCGCTTCTTCCGGCGAATGGCCGGCGAGGATCATCTCGATCGCCCGTTTGGTCGACGGGCCGAGCAAATCCTGCGAGCCCTTGGCCTGCATCTGCGCTTCCCAGTCGATCAACCGACGAGCCAAAACAGACGGGTCGATCCAGCCCTCGCCGTCGATCAACAACTGACCGACCAGAATCGCCTGTTCGGTGTCGTCAGTGATCGAGCCTTTAGGCATGTTGGGCGCAATCGGTTGATCGGGCCCGGCGTCTTGCAAGTCGGTGATTGCGCCGAAGCGCGCCTTGATTTCGGCTCGGCTCAGGGATTGGGTCGGCATGCCCAGCGCATCGCCCAGGGCCAGTCCGTAGAACGCGCCCAGGGCACAATCAAGCGCGGTCACTGTGAGGATCCAAATGAGAGGTGCAGACGAAAATGCACGGGATCGAGCAGGCTTTCGACCTGCTCCATAAAGCGGTTTTGCCGGTCATAGGTGGTGCGCAAGGCTTTGAGAAACACCGTGCCGACCGGGCGTCCGAGCAGCTCGGCGTCTTCGGCGCTCAATGGCTCGGCGCCGATCCATTGATCGCCGCGCTCGCCGATGTAGCCATAGGCGGCCAGGGTGATGGTCAGGGAATTGTCGATCAGCCCCACGCGCGGCAGGCTTTCCAGGCCTCCGGTGGCGGGCATCAATGAGCGTTCAAGGGACACCAGCGTGCCGTCGTTGGAACGGCGGCGTCGGTCGAGGGTGATGAACTGGTCGGTGCCGAAACGCGGCAGCAGGTCAGGACGAGTCACCGCCTCCAGCCGCAACACTTCGGTATTGACCAGCGCACCACTGTCGGCGAGGGCCTGCGCCCAGCCGCTGCGCTGATCGAGCACCACCCCGTCGAACGTGACGATGGAGCCGACCCCGCTTTGCGTCGCGATGTAGTGGCGCCGCTTCAGCTCGGCCAGGGCTTCACGCAACGTGCCGCGGCTGACTTTGAATTCCTGAGCCAACTGATGCTCGCCCGGCAACAAAAAACCGTCCTCCATGAGGCCGCTTTCTATGCGCCGGATGAGCTCATCGACCACCCGTTGTTTCTTGTCGAATCGTACCTGTCTAATCATGTACAAATTGATAACCGAAACGGGGTCAGGCGGGCAAGAAATATTTCAGGGAGTTGACGGAAGGATGCATACCTGTGGCGAGGGAGCTTGCTCCCGCTCGAGTGCGCAGCACTCGCAAAATTCGTGATAGCAACAGAAATTTTGGGGCCGCTGCGCAGCCCGGCGGGAGCAAGCTCCCTCGCCACAAAATCGTGTCAGCGTTGCTTGAGGCGGTCGATGACCACGGCCAGCAACAAGATCGAACCGCGAATCACATACTGGTAAAACGTATCGATGTTTTTCAGGTTCATCGCATTCTCGATGATCGCCAGAATCAACACCCCGGCAATCACATGCCGGATCATGCCGATCCCGCCGCTCAGCGACACCCCGCCCAGCACACACGCCGAGATCACCGTCAGCTCGAAACCCTGTCCGATCATCGGCTGACCCGAGGTCATCCGCGACGCCAGAATCACCCCGGCCAACGCCCCGATCACGCCGTGCACGGCGAAGATGATGATCTTGGTCCGGTCAACGTTGACCCCGGCCAGCAACGCCGCTTCCTGATTACCGCCGATGGCCATGGTGTTGCGCCCGTAAGTGGTGTAGTTCAGCAGCCAACCGAAAAACAGGAAGCAGACGATGGTGATCAGAATCGGCACCGGCACGCCGAACAGTTGGCCGTTACCGAAGACGAAGAACGATTCCTGCGACACGCCCACCGCTTTGCCATTGGCAAATATGTAAGCCAGACCACGAACGATCTGCATGGTCGCCAGCGTGGTGATCAACGCGTTGACCCGCAGCTTGGCAATCACGATCCCGTTGATCAGCCCGACAATCAGCCCCATCACCAGCGCCGCGCTGACGCCGAGGAATACGCTGTCGGTGTCGCGCATCACCACCGCCGCGACCACGCCGGCACAGGCAATCACCGAGCCCACCGACAGGTCGAAGTGCCCGGACGCCAGACAATACAACATGGTGCACGCGGCAATCCCGGTGGTGGAAATCGCCAGGCCGAGGCCGCGCATGTTCAGCGGCGAGAGGAAGTTGTCGATCAGCAGGGTGCACAGCACAAAGATCCCGACGGCTGCCAGCAGCATCACCCAGTCATCGAGGAAGCGCCGCAGGTCGAGCGGTTTGCGCTGGGTCGGCAAAGCGTTGTTTTGGGTTGTCATCATAGTCACCTCTCAGTTCGCCACGCTGTCAGCGCGGTGGCGCGGCAAAGCCAGTTGCAGCAGGTTGGATTCGTTGGCCTCGTCACGGGACAGTTCGCCGCGCATCGCGCCTTCGCAGAGCACCAGAATGCGGTCGGAAATACCCATGACTTCCATCAAGTCGCTGGAGACCACGATCACCGCAATGCCGCTTTCGGCGAGGTTATGGATGATCTGGTAGATCTCGGCCTTGGCGCCGATGTCGATGCCGCGAGTCGGCTCGTCGAGCAGCAGGACTTTCATCGGCATCGACAGCCAGCGACCGAGAATCGCCTTCTGTTGATTGCCGCCGGACAGGTACATGATTTTCTGCGCGGCGTTCGGCGTCTTCACTTTCAGCGCCTTGATCTGCTGGTCGGCGTTGCCCTTTTCCCACAGGCCGCGCAACAGGCAACCGAAGGTCGAATGGGCGCCGCGCGCGCTGATGTTGATGTTTTCGGCCACGCTGGAGAGCGGCATGATGCCCTCCTTCTTGCGGTCCTCGGGGCACAGCAAAATGCCGGCGGCAATCGCGTCGCGAGGTGAACGCAGTTTCAGTTCATGGCCGCGCAACTCAAGGCGTCCGGCGGTGTTGCGTTCCAGGCCGCTGAGCATGCGAAACAGCTCGGTGCGACCCGCGCCGACCAGGCCGAACAGCCCCAGAATCTCGCCTTTGTGTGCGTCGAAACTCACCGGCTCACGCAAGCCCGGCCCGAGCAAACCGGCGACCCTCAACGCCACCGCACCGCGTTTGCGCGGTCGG
>NZ_CABVHK010000033.1 GCF_902497785.1 Pseudomonas fluorescens | reverse complement strand
CGCCCAATAACCCTGGCAAGCGTGGTGACTTTTCTTTATCGTACGCGCCCCTTGAAAATGCTTGGAAAATCAAAATGTTGGAAGCATCCCTAAACCAATTGGAGCAACTGGTCAGCGACCTTGTTCAACAGAACCAGACCCTGCTCGGCGCCAACCAGGCCCTGAGCGCAGAACTGGCCCAGGCCAAGGATGAAAACGAAAGCCTGCAACTGAACCTGATGGAGCAGGAAGAGAAACACGGCGCTACCGCAGCGCGCATCCAGGCCTTGGTTGAACGCGTCAGCGCCGGTCCGGTCAGCGCATGAGTGTCGGCGCCGCAGGGGTAAAAGTCGTCTCGATCCTGGGGGAGGACTATTCGATCAAGGCGCCGGCCGGGGAAGAGCAAACCCTGCTGGACGCTGCCATGATGTTGAAAGCCGCGCTGGCCGATACCAAAAGAAAGTACCCGACGCTGATCGGTGACCGCCTGTTGGTGCTGGCAGCGATGAATCTGTGCTCGCAGCAGATCGAAATGCAAAAGCAGCACAAGTTCGAACTCGACCGTTTCCAAGAGCAAGTCAGCGCCACGGTTGAAGTGATCGCCAAGACGATCAGTCAGGCCTGACAGGCTTTGCGCACAACCAAAGAATAAATTGTCGTTTGCGTTGTATACAATCGGCACGGCTGTTGCAGTGTTTCAGCCTCTTATTCTTTGGGGGTGCTCCATGCAGTTCTGGCGACGCAGTATTCAATGGCAGTTGATCCTCAGTATGGGCACCGCCCTGCTGGTCAGCATCCTGATCGTGGTGGGCATTTATACCCTCGTGGTCAACCGTCTCGCCCAGCGCTATCTGGTCGAACAAGCGCTGCCGTCGAGCATCGAAGCGATGCGCAACGACATCGAGCGCATCCTCGTGCAACCCCTCACCGCCGCCAAGGACATCGCCAGCAATAGCATGGTGCGCGACTGGTTGGCCGCCGGTGAAAACAGTGCCCAGGCACCCACGTTTGTGGCCTATCTGGAAGGCATCCGCGCTGAACACAAAGCGTTTACCGCGCTGATTGTCGGCACCGCTTCAAACCACTATTTCACTGAAAAAGGCCTGGACCGGACTCTCAGCCGCGCCAATCCCAAAGACGCTTGGTTCTATGCCTTCCTCGATGGCAACCAGCCACGCACTCTCAATATCGACAATGACACTGCGACCGGAGAATTGGCGCTGTTCATCGACCTCAAGGTTGAACAGGCCGGCAAAGTCGTGGGCGTTGCCGGGCTCGGGTTGAGCATGAAAGAGCTGTCGGAGCTGATCCACAACTTCAGCTTCGGTGAGCGCGGCAAGGTCTATCTCGTGCGTTCCGACGGTTTGATCCAGGTTCATCCCGAAGCGCAGTTCAGCGGCAAGCGTTCTTTGGTCGAGCAAATTGGCGCGCCGGCTGCGCAGGCGGTCATGGGTCAACAAACTGCCACCCACAGCAGCTTTGTACGCGAGGGCGAAGATTTTCTGGCGTTGAGCCTGCCGTTGCGTGATCTGGGCTGGACCCTGGTGGCCGAAGTGCCACAGTCGCAAATCTATGCCGAAGCCCGCCGCGCCATGTGGATGAGCAGCGGCATCGGTCTGGCGGTGGCGCTGGTGTGCCTGTTGCTGGTGGTGTTGCTGGCTCGCGGCCTGGTGCGGCCGATCCGTCAGGTAACAGCGGCGCTGGTAGCCATCGGTAGCGGTGGGGGAGATTTGACCCACAGGCTGGATGCCAGCCGTGCCGATGAGCTCGGCGACCTGGCGCGCGGGTTCAATCGGTTTCTCGACAGTCAGCGCGACATGATCGGCGAGGTGCTGACCACCAGTGAGCGTTTACGCTCAGCCGTCAGCCAGGTGGCGAAGGTGGTGGACAACACCGCCGAGCGCTCTGGCCGTCAGCAGGAAATGACCGACATGGTTGCCACCGCCGTTCACGAAATGGGCCTGACCGTGCAGGAAATCGCGCAGAACGCCGGCAACGCGGCGCTCGCCTCGCAAAACGCTCGCGATGAAGCCATGCAGGCGCGGGAAGTGGTCGGCGGGTCGATCCGGCACATCGAAAGCATGTCCGATGAAATCGGCAACGCCGCCAGTGCGGTGGGTGAGCTGGCGAATCAGGTCGCCTCCATTGACCAAGTGCTGGCGGTCATTCGCGGGATTTCCGAGCAGACCAACCTGTTGGCGTTGAATGCGGCTATCGAAGCGGCGCGGGCCGGGGACATGGGGCGCGGGTTTGCAGTGGTGGCGGATGAAGTGCGCACGCTGGCTCGACGTACCCAGGCTTCGACCGATGAAATCCAGCAGATGATCGGCAGCCTCAAGCAAGGCGCGGAGAATGCGGTGTCGTCGATGCACACCGGGCAAGCGGCGACCGGGACCGGGGTTGAGTCGAGCCAGCGCACCGGGGCGTCGTTGACGGCGATCACCGGCCAGGTCGAGCGCATCAGCGACATGAACCATCAGGTGGCGACGGCCACGGAAGAACAGTCGGCGGTGACGGAGGAGATCAACCGCAATGTGCAGGGGATTTCCGATCTGGCCCGGGCGACGGCGGGGGAGGTCAGGGCTTGCCGTGAAGATTGTCAGACGTTGCAGCGATTGGCCGATGATCTGGCGCGGCAGATGGGTGGGTTTCGGTTGAGCTAAAGGCTCAAGATCAAAAGATCGCAGCCTGCGGCAGCTCCTACATTGGAATACGCTCCCCGTAGGAGCTGCCGCAGGCTGCGATCTTTTCAATAGCCGTCACACCGATTTATACCCGATCAGAACCACTCATCCTGCATGCCCAGACAAACATCATCCCGAGCCTCAAGAATCGCCAGTTCATGGTGGCACCCCGGCACTTCCCACGTCAGGAAATACCGCGCCGCCTGCAGCTTGCCCTTATAGAAGCTCACATCCGCCGCATTGCCCTTGGCCAACCCTTCCTCGGCGCGGATCGCCTGTTCCAGCCAGCGCCAGCCAATCACCGTGTGGCCGAACACTTTCAGGTACAAGGCCGAGTTCGCCAGGCTGGTGTTGACCTTGCCCTGAGCCAGATCGGTCAGCAGGCCGATGGTCACGGTTTGCAGGCGCGCCACCAGTTTCTCCAGCGGTTCACGCAGTGCGGTCAGCGAGTCATGGGCTTGGGCGCGCCCGGCGGTGTCGGCGATCAGGCGGATCAGTTGCTTGAGCCCCGCACCACCGTTTTGCGCCAGTTTGCGCCCCAGCAAGTCCAGCGACTGGATGCCGTGGGTGCCTTCATGGATCGGGTTCAGGCGGTTGTCGCGGTAATACTGCTCGACCGGGTATTCGCGGGTGTAACCGTGGCCGCCGAGAATCTGGATCGCCAGTTCGTTGGCCTTCAGGCAAAACTCCGACGGCCAGGATTTGACGATCGGCGTCAGCAAATCCAGCAGCTCGTGCGCCTGTTTGCGTTCAGTTTCGGTCTCGAGGGTGGTGGTGTCATCGAACAGTCGTGCGGCGTATAACCCAAGGTCGAACGAGCCTTCGACGTACGCTTTTTGGGTCAGCAACATGCGTTTGACGTCGGCGTGCTGGATGATCGCCACCGGCGCGGTGTTCGGATCCTTGCTGTCCGGCACACGACCCTGGGGCCGTTCGCGGGCGTATTCCAGGGAATACAGGTAACCGGCGTAACCGAGCATTACTGCGCCCATGCCGACACCGATCCGCGCTTCGTTCATCATCTGGAACATGTAGCTCAAGCCGTTGTGCGGCTTGCCCACCAGATAGCCGACACACTCGCCGTTGTCGCCGAAGTTCAGCGCCGTGGACGTGGTGCCGCGCCAGCCCATTTTGTGAAACAGGCCCGCCAGCAACACGTCGTTGCGCTGGCCGAGGCTGCCGTCATCGTTGACCAGGAACTTCGGCACGATAAACAGCGAAATGCCTTTCACCCCGGCCGGTGCATCCGGCAGCTTGGCCAGGACCATGTGCACGATGTTTTCCGACAGCGGGTGATCGCCGCCGGAGATGAAAATTTTGTTGCCCTTGAGTCGATAAGTACCGTCAGACGCCGGCTCGGCACGGGTACGAATATCCGACAACGAAGAACCGGCGTGCGGTTCCGTCAGGGCCATGGTGCCGAAAAAACGGCCGTCGATCATCGGTTGCAGGAAGCGCTGTTTCTGTTCTTCGGTGCCGAAGCTTTCGATCAGGTTCGCCGCGCCCATGGTCAGAAACGGGTACGAGGTCGATGCGGCGTTGGCCGACTGAAAGTGTGCAAAGCAGGCTTGGGACAGCAGCGTAGGAAGTTGCATGCCGCCAGCGTCGAAACTGCGCGCGGCGTTGAGGAAACCGGCTTCGAGGAACGCATCCACCGCCGGTTTCACTTCCGGAATCAGAATCGCCTGACCGTCCTCGTAGCGCGGTTCGTTCTCGTCACCCTTGCGGTTGTGCGGGGCGAAGAACTTCTCGGCAATGTTGCGGGCGGTGCCGAGGGCGGCATCGAAGGTCTCGCGATTGTGCTCGGCGAAACGCTCACGCTGAGTCAGGCCCTCGGCATCGAGGACTTCATACAGCTCGAAAGCCAGATTGCGGGAACTGAGCAACGTCTCGGACATGGCGGCCTACCTTTTTTGGAATGGGCCGAGTCTAGGCGCGGGGATTGAGGCTGAGAAGGATGATTGATGTCGGTGATGGATGAGCAAAAGATCGCAGCCTTCGGCAGCTCCTACAGAGAAACACGATCCCCTGTAGGAGCTGCCGAAGGCTGCGATCTTTTGATCTTGCTTGAAAAAAAACCAGGCACCGATACGGGCGCCCGGTCTCAATACGGTTTAACCGATGGTCATCAAATAGCAAAAGATCGCAGCCTTCGGCAGCTCCTACAGAGAAACACGATCCCCTGTAGGAGCTGCCGAAGGCTGCGATCTTTTGATCTTGCTTGAAAAGAACCGGGCACCGATACGGGCGCCCGGTCTCACTACGGTTTAACCGATCGTCATCAAACTGGCATTACCACCCGCCGCAGCCGTGTTAACGCTCAACGCGCGCTCAATCACCAAACGCTCCAGCGCAATGTTGGTCTCGCCCTGGGACAATCCATGAACACCAACAATGGCACCGGCACGCTTGGCCACTTGCTGGCAAACCGCACGCAGCTGATCGGAATGGCCATGATGCAGAACCGCATCGAACACCACTTCGTCCTTGTTCCAGTCGGACACCAGCTTGATCCGTGCCTGAACTTCCTTCGGCAGGCGTGCGAACAAGGCCTTGGTCACGTCAGCATCCGGCCACACCGCCGAACCGCCTACCGCCAATACCGCCGCCAGTTGCGTCAGCAGATCGCCTTCGACTTCCGCCAGGCACAGCACGTGTTCGCGCGGCAGGATCGCGTAGCTGTTGCGCTCGCCGGTCGGGCCGGCCAGCACACGGGTGATGCCGCTTTGCGATTGCGCGGTGAACTGCACGCACAGGGCGCTCAGGTCAGCGAACTTGTTGCTGTCGGCCCAGGCTTTCAGCGCGGTCAGCGGTTTGCTCATGGCATCACGCAGGCGCACATCCGGTGCAGTCTCAGCGTCGCCGCGAGCGAAGGATTGTTCGATCGCATCGGTAGGACGCGTCGACAGCAAGCGGTACAGGTACAACGGACCACCGGCCTTCGGACCCGTACCCGACAGACCTTCGCCACCAAACGGTTGCACACCGACCACAGCGCCGACGATGTTGCGGTTGACGTAGACGTTGCCGGCGTTGACGTTGTCGATCACCTTGGCGATGGTCTCGTCGATGCGGGTGTGCACGCCCAGGGTCAGGCCGTAACCGGAAGCGTTGATCTGACCGATCAGTTGATCGATGTCTTTGCGCTTGTAGCGAACAACGTGCAGCACCGGGCCGAAGATCTCCCGTTGCAGCTCATCGAAGCTTTCCAGCTCGATCAGCGTCGGCATCACGAAGGTGCCGCGTTTGACTTCTTCGCTGTTGGCGATCGCCACCTGGTACACATTGCGACCTTTGTCGCGCATGGCCTGGATGTGCTTCTCGATGCCGGACTTGGCTTCGGCGTCGATCACCGGGCCGATGTCCACGGACAGGCGTTCAGGGTTGCCGAGGCGACATTCAGCCATCGCGCCCTTGAGCATTTCGATGACACGGTCAGCGGAATCTTCCTGCAAGCACAGCACGCGAAGTGCCGAGCAACGTTGACCGGCGCTGTCGAAGGCCGACGACACCACGTCGATCACGACTTGTTCGGTGAGTGCCGAAGAGTCGACGATCATCGCGTTCTGGCCGCCGGTTTCAGCGATCAGCGGGATTGGACGGCCTTGTGCGTCCAGGCGACCGGCGACGTTACGTTGCAGCAAGCGAGCGACTTCGGTGGAGCCGGTGAACATCACGCCTTTGACCCGATCGTCACCGACCAGACGCGCGCCAACGGTTTCGCCACGGCCCGGCAGCAGTTGCAGCACGCCCTCCGGGATACCGGCTTCGAGCATCAAACGCACCGCTTGCGCAGCCACCAGCGGCGTTTGCTCCGCAGGCTTGGCCAGCACCGGGTTACCGGCGGCCAATGCCGCAGCGACCTGACCGCTGAAAATCGCCAGCGGGAAGTTCCACGGGCTGATGCACACCACCGGACCCAGCGGGCGGTGGGCATCGTTGGTGAAATCGTTGCGCGCCTGCACTGCGTAATAACGCAGGAAGTCCACGGCTTCACGCACTTCGGCGATGGCGTTGGCGAAGGTCTTTCCGGCTTCGCGAGCCAGCAGGCCCATCAGCGGCTGGATCTCGCCTTCCATCAAGTCAGCGGCACGTTCCAGAATCGCGGCACGTTCGGCCGGCGGAGTGGCCTGCCAGATAGGCGCAGCATTCAGGGCGCACTGGATCGCGTTGTCGACGTCTTCGACCGTCGCTTCCTGAACATGGCCGACCACGTCACGCAGATCCGACGGGTTCAGCACTGGCGCAGGGGTTTCGGAGCTGGACACGCAACCGAGCATCGGTGCGGCTTTCCAGCTGTTGTGAGCGGTGGCTAGCAGCGCGCAGGACAGCGAAGCCAGACGATGTTCGTTGGCCATGTCGATGCCGCTGGAGTTGGCGCGCTCGGCACCATAAAGATCACGCGGCAGCGGAATACGCGGGTGCGGCAGGCCGAAGCCGCCTTCCAGCGTCGCCATCTGCTCGATGCTGGCCACTGGATCGGCCACCAATTCCTGAATCGAAATAGATTGGTCGGCGATGCGGTTAACGAACGACGTGTTCGCGCCGTTTTCCAGCAGACGACGTACCAGATACGCCAGCAATGTTTCGTGAGTACCGACCGGCGCGTACACGCGGCACGGACGGTTCAACTTGCCTTCGGAAACTTTGCCTACAACCTGTTCGTACAGCGGTTCACCCATGCCATGCAGGCACTGGAACTCGTACTGACCCGGGTAATAATTCTGACCGGCAATGTGGTAAATGGCCGACAAGGTGTGGGCGTTGTGTGTGGCGAATTGCGGGTAAATAACTTCCGGTACCGATAGCAGTTTGCGAGCGCAGGCGATGTAGGAAACGTCGGTGTACACCTTGCGGGTGTAGACCGGATAGCCTTCCAGGCCTTCGACCTGGGCGCGCTTGATTTCGCTGTCCCAGTACGCGCCTTTTACCAGGCGGATCATCAGGCGATGACGGCTGCGACGAGCCAGGTCGATCACGTAATCGATCACGTATGGGCAACGCTTCTGGTAAGCCTGGATCACGAACCCAATGCCGTTCCAGCCGGTCAGTTGCGGCTCGAAGCACAGGCGTTCCAGCAGGTCCAGCGACAGCTCGAGGCGGTCGGCTTCTTCGGCGTCGATGTTCAGGCCGATATCGTATTGCTTGGCCAGCAAGGTCAGCGACAGCAGGCGCGGGTACAGCTCGTCCATCACACGCTCGTACTGCGCACGGCTGTAACGCGGGTGCAGTGCCGACAGCTTGATGGAAATGCCCGGGCCTTCATAAATCCCACGGCCGTGGGACGCTTTGCCGATCGAGTGGATGGCTTGTTCGTACGAGGCCAGGTATTTCTGCGCGTCGTGCTCGGTGAGTGCAGCTTCACCCAGCATGTCGTAGGAGTAGCGGAAGCCTTTGGCTTCAAACTTGCTGGCATTGGCGAGCGCTTCGGCGATGGTTTCGCCAGTGACGAACTGCTCGCCCATCAGGCGCATGGCCATGTCGACGCCCTTGCGGATCATCGGCTCGCCGCTCTTGCCGATGATGCGGCTCAGGGACGAAGTCAGGCCGGCTTCGTTGTGCGTGGACACAAGCTTGCCAGTCAGCAACAAGCCCCAGGTGGCGGCGTTGACGAACAGCGACGGGCTGTTGCCCAAATGCGGGTGCCAGTTACCGGTGCTGATCTTGTCGCGGATCAGTGCATCGCGAGTGCCTTTGTCCGGGATGCGCAGCAGCGCTTCGGCGAGGCACATCAGCGCGACACCTTCCTGGGACGACAGGGAAAATTCCTGCAACAGGCCCTGAACAATCCCGGCACGGCCGCCGGCGCTTTTCTGGTTACGCAGTTTTTCAGCGATCGAGGCAGCCAGTTTGTTGGTAGCTTCGGCCATGGCGACCGGCAGGCGAGCCTGTTCGATCAGCATCGGCACCACTTCCGGCTCCGGGCGACGGTAAGCGGCGGTGATCGAAGCGCGCAGTACCGATTGCGGCAGGATGCTTTCGGCGAACTCAAGGAAGCATTGATGGGCGTGGTCGACGTGGACTTCGCCGTTGTCGTCAGCCTCTTTAGCGCTCAGGCCGTTGAGCTCGGTCAGGGTTGCACCACCCTCGAGTTTTTCCAGGTAATTGAAAATTGCCTGTTTGATCAGCCAGTGCGGCGTGCGATCAATCGAGGTTGCGGCGGCCTTGAGGCGTTCGCGGGTCGGGTCATCAAGTTTGACCCCAAGGGTGGTGGTAGCCATATTTTTATCCTCATGTTTGCCACGATCGCGTGGCATCAGCTGGCCGCAAGATTAGCTGCGCAATCTTCGAGGTGCAACCGGGTGCAACCCTTTTTTTATCGGAATAATAAGCAGCTCGTCAGGAAATAAATTCTGGTACGAAGGTACTGCTCCTGCTTGGTGCTTTTAGTTCTAGTAAATCGTGATGACTGCCTAAAAGAGAACCAAAACGGGGCTTTTTAAAATAAGTCCGACTGGGTGCAACTTATTCAACAAAAATGGGTTGCACCTTATTTGCTTTGTTGAATAGCATTCGCCGCCAAGGTGCAACCGGCTCCAAAGTCTGGTGCACCGGCTGATGGCTTTCCTGGGGAAACATCGGTCATAAATGCGCGGGATCTATAATCGTCTGTCAAACGTCGTCGTTTGCGAGCGGTTAACCACCACCGCCGCTACATAAAAACAAAGCCAGGGCGTAACTCAATGAGCGTAAGTAATCCAACCCTGATCACGTTCGTGATCTACATCGCAGCAATGGTGCTGATCGGCTTCATGGCCTATCGCTCCACCAACAACCTTTCTGACTACATTCTGGGCGGTCGCAGCCTGGGCAGCGTCGTGACTGCATTGTCCGCCGGCGCCTCCGACATGAGCGGCTGGTTGTTGATGGGCCTGCCGGGCGCCATCTACATGTCCGGTCTGTCCGAAAGCTGGATCGCCATCGGCCTGATCGTCGGTGCCTACCTGAACTGGCTGTTCGTCGCCGGCCGTCTGCGCGTGCAGACCGAGCACAACGGCGATGCGTTGACCCTGCCGGACTACTTCTCCAGCCGTTTCGAAGACAAAAGCGGCCTGCTGCGGATCATCTCCGCCGTAGTGATCCTGGTGTTCTTCACCATCTATTGCGCCTCCGGCATTGTCGCCGGCGCCCGTCTGTTCGAAAGCACCTTCGGCATGTCCTACGAGACAGCGCTGTGGGCCGGTGCTGCTGCGACGATTGCCTACACCTTCGTCGGCGGTTTCCTGGCCGTGAGCTGGACTGACACCGTACAAGCCACGCTGATGATCTTCGCCCTGTTGCTGACGCCGATTATCGTGCTGCTGGCGACCGGCGGTGTCGACACCACGTTCCTGGCCATCGAAGCACAAGATCCAAGCAACTTCGACATGCTGAAGAACACCACCTTCATCGGCGTGATTTCGCTGATGGGCTGGGGCCTGGGCTACTTTGGCCAGCCGCACATCCTCGCGCGCTTCATGGCCGCGGATTCGGTCAAGTCGATCGCCAAGGCCCGTCGCATCTCCATGGCCTGGATGATCCTGTGCCTGGCCGGCACCGTCGCTGTCGGCTTCTTCGGTATCGCTTACTTCTCGGCGCACCCTGAGGTGGCCGGTCCTGTGACCGAGAACCCTGAGCGCGTGTTTATCGAGCTGGCCAAAATCCTCTTCAACCCATGGATCGCCGGTGTACTGCTGTCGGCCATTCTGGCGGCGGTCATGAGCACCCTGAGCTGCCAGTTGCTGGTGTGCTCGAGCGCCCTGACCGAAGACTTCTACAAAACCTTCCTGCGCAAAAACGCTTCCCAGGTTGAGCTGGTCTGGGTCGGTCGCGCCATGGTGCTGTTGGTTGCCCTGATCGCCATCGCGATGGCCGCTAACCCGGAAAACCGCGTACTGGGTCTGGTCAGCTACGCCTGGGCTGGTTTCGGTGCCGCGTTCGGTCCGGTCGTCCTGATCTCCGTGATCTGGAAAGACATGACCCGCAACGGCGCACTGGCCGGCATCCTGGTCGGCGCGATCACCGTGATCGTGTGGAAACACTTCGAGTTGCTGGGCCTGTACGAAATCATCCCTGGTTTCATCTTCGCCAGCCTGGCGATCTACTTCGTCAGCAAAATGGGCACGCCGACTGCCGGCATGCTGCAGCGCTTCGAAGCTGCCGAGGCTGATTTCCGCCTGAACAAGTGACCGGAATGAGCTGACGCTCTGACCTTTCGCCGCACATGAAAACGGCCCGCTTCCTTTGGAGGCGGGCCGTTTTTTTTGCCTGCGCCAAGCCCGAGGTATCACAGTTTCCCTGTGGGAGCGAGCTTGCTCGCGATAGCGTCGGGTCAGTCGACATCAATGTTGACTGTACAACCGCCATCGCGAGCAAGCTCGCTCCCACAGGAGGGGATGGTGATTATGAAGGGAATGTATGTAGTTCTCTGTCCCGATTTTTGAAGGCAAATTCTTTAAAAAAGTAGGGCAAATCTGATTTTCATGTCCCTCGAGTAACACCCGTTATAGCTCATGCAGAATCGCCCGCCTTCATTCTGCAGAGACACATCGGATGTCCGCTCTTGCCAACTCAACGCACTTCACGCTGACCGTCGACGGCCACCAGAATGAACTCAAAGTGCTTGAGTTCACCGGCAGGGAAGCCATCAGCCAGCCTTACCGTTTTGAACTTGAACTGGTCAGCGAGCGACCGGACATCGAGCTTGAAAGCCTCCTGCACCGTCAGGCATTTCTGTGTTTCGACGCGCAAGGTTCCGGCATTCACGGTCAGATTTTTCGCGTGGGCCAAGGCGACTCCGGTAAACGTCTGAGTCACTATCAGATCAGCCTGGTCCCACGCCTGGCCTACCTCGAACAGCGCATCAATCAGCGAATTTTCCAGCGCAAAAGCGTGCCGACGATCGTTGCGCACATCCTTGAGGAACATGGCATCCAGCGCGATGCTTTCGAGTTTCGGCTCGGCAGTGAGTACGTCGAGCGCGAGTACTGCGTGCAGTACGGTGAAAGTGATCTGGCGTTTATCCAGCGGCTTTGTTCCGAGATCGGTATTCACTACCACTTTCGGCACAGTTGCGACGGGCACTTCCTGGTGTTTGGCGATGACCAGACGGCGTTCCCGCGTTTGCCCGAGCAGACGCTTTACCTTCCAGACACCGGCATGGCGGCGAGCGCGCCTGCGATCAAGGGTTTCAACGTAAGACTGGAAACCCGGACAACCGCAGTAACCCTTCGTGATTACAACTTCCATAAACCGCAACTGGAACTCGAGAGCCGAAGCGATAGCCAGCAGGCGCCGGTGCTGGAGCACTATCACTTTCCTGGCCAATTCACCGATCGCGAACACGGCAAGGACCTGGCTCACAGAACCCTTCAACGCCACAACGCTAACTACCGTCAGGCGCAAGGTCGGAGCGATGAACCTGCTCTGGTCAGTGGACACTTCCTACACCTCACCGGGCATCCGCGTCAGGCATGGAATGACCTGTGGCTGATCACGGGAATCAACCATCATGGCCGACAGCCGCAAGTGCTTGAGGAACAGGCCAGCAGCGACGGGACGGATGATTTCCAGGGTTATCGCAATACCTTTCTGGCGACGCCGTGGGATGTTTGGTTTCGTCCGGCTCTGGTCGCGAAACCGCCTGCCGCAGGGTATCAAGCCGCTGTCGTTACGGGCCCCAGCGACAGCGAAATCCACTGTGACGCGCTGGGTCGCGTCAAGGTTCAGCTCGCCTGGGATCGTGACGGTAAGCGCAATGAACATACCAGTTGCTGGCTGCGAGTGGCCACCGGGTGGGCGCATAACGGCTACGGGGTCGCGCTGACGCCCCGGGTTGGCATGGAAGTGTTGGTCGGATTCGTCGACGGCGATGTGGACAAGCCCCTGGTCATGGGTTGCCTGCCCAATGGTGCCAACTCGACGCCGTTGAACCTGCCCGCCGAAAAAACCCGCAGTCTTTTCCGCAGCCAGAGTAGTCCCGGCGGCGGTGGTTACAGCGAATTGCGCATCGAGGATCGCAAAGGCGCCGAGGAAATTTACCTGAGGGCCCAGCGGAACTGGACTCAGCACGTGCTGCAGGACCAGCAGGTCAATGTCGGAAATCAGCGCAGTACGGACATCGGTGCAAACGACAACCTGCACGTCCATGGCGACCGGCAGATCCGCGTCAACAGCCAGACCCTCAAGGCCAGCGACCAGGCTCATTTCATCGCCGGCCAGCAAATCGTCATCGATGGCGGAGCAAACGTCACCCTTCAGGCGGGCGGGCAATGGATCAACATCAGCCCCGCCGGCATCTTCAGCAGCGTACCGATCCAGCTCGGTGGTGCGCCGATTCCAGTCATTGGCACCTCGATCGCTGCAAAACCACTTCTAGCACTCAGCGCAGCACAGCGCCTGATTCTCCAAAGCGATGCGCCGTTTTGCGCAGCCTGCGCGTGCAAGGACGGTGGCTATGCTGGCTGATCACTTGTCACCTCACACATGGTTAGAACGCCAACCGCTGGAACCGTCCGAGCAGTTGTTCGCGATTTTCAGCAATGCCAGTTCGTTTGCACCGTTCAAAGCCTGGCAGCGCACCCATCCACTGCATGCGCCGAGCCCAATCTGGGCCCACACCGCTTACGCCGAGTGGGAACCGGTCATGCCCTACGTCGGAATCGTCGCTCCTGGCAGTGAGTTTCTGGAGTGGGTCGCGACGACCGAGTCTCGGGATTGGGGGTGGCTGGCGGTTTCTTCTTCGACTCGGGAAGAGTTGATCGAGCATCTGCGCAGCCTCACGCAAGTGCTTTTACCCGATGGCAGCGTTGTGTTTTTTCGCTTCTGGGACGGGCGACATCTATTGCCGATTCTTCAGTCTGCCGAGGTCGACGTTGCGCAATTACTACCTGGCCTGGCGCGGTGCCTGATCAATGGTCAGTCGCTGGAAATGGGTTGTGCTGCTCTGAAATCCTCCAGAAATTTCCCATGGTGGGAAGTGCCCGCACCGCTGCTGGAACAACTTGCCAAGCATTCAAACACCACGCTGGTGAGCAACTTGCTCAAGTGGCTGAGCGAGGACCGTCCTGATCTCTTCGAGGCGTTTTCAGAAGACATTTTGCGGCACAAGGTGGCGATCTTTCTTGAGGAGCCGGGCCTACCCACAGCACCGAAATCAGCCTTGGTGGACTACCTGATATCGGAGCTGGACTGATGGATCAGATATCAGGGATTGAGCAGGAACTCGACGGTTTCAAGGACACGTTGAGTGTGTATCGCGAGCAACTTCAGGGTTTTTTGAGTCGCAATGCGGACCGGGTCAGTCATGCGATGGATATGCCATCGCTGATGAACATGGAGCGTCGGATCGACCTCGGCACTACCTCCAAATCAGTGAGCAGTCGAGATGACAATTTTTTCTCCAATGTTGCGCAATGCCCAAACAGCGGCATTTTGCAGATTGAGAGCAAGTTCGAATCGGTTTACGACATTCCGCTGGGGAACATCGATGTTGATGTCATTGCCGTTGATGGGGGCGAACAGAAGAGGGTCACGCTTGATGTAAACGGTAAGGGAACGTTTGAGGGCCTTGCCGGCAAGTCCTACCGCGTTCATGTCCAGAGCGAGGTGACCCCGAAGCAAATCGAGGAGCTTTTCAAGTCTTACGACGGCCTGACCCAGCATCTGGAAGAATGGCTGCGCAAGGAGTGGCAAGGGTTCAAACCGCAGTGGCCGCAGCAGTCAGCATCAGCTTCGCTGGCCGCCGCCGGAAACGGAATACTCGCCGGCGGTTGGGCGGCCATTCAGGCGGTTTGGGATGGCATCGGTGAACTCACCGACATTCTGAAAGACCCCAATGCCTTTGCCGAGAAGCTGGGTGAAAGCGCCGGCGAACTTGGCCGGCTCGCAGCGAGCGCGCCAGACAAGATGGAACAGGCCATGTTGCTGGCCAGCGACGAGGCCGCACTGTGTTTGCTGATGCGTACCGCAACCTTATGGCTGGAAATGTTGCCGCCGACACAGTTGGCGAAGTCGTCAGCCGAGGCCATTTCCAAAGTTGTCGTCGGATTAGTCATCGACTTGTTGATCGGCCTGGTGCTCAGTGTGGTCGGGGTTGGCATTGCCTGGCTTGCAGTACGTATGGCCAAGTACAGCGCGCAGATTTACCAAGCCGCGATGGCGTTCGTGAAGTCGATGGTCACGATCATCGACAACTTCATGGACTATGTAAGCCGCTACAAAAAAGTTGCCGTACGCGGTATTGCGGCCGATGTTAAAAATGGAACAGTGACGCTGAACTCGGCTGGCAAACGCAACACCACCCTCCAGCAAACCGAACACCGCGACGACGCTTCACACCAGGCCACCAATCCCAACGGCGACAGCGCTGATTCCGCCGCCAACACCGCCACCAACAAATGCCCGGTGTCGATGGTCACCGGCGAAGAGCTGCTGACCCTCACCGACGGTTCTTTGGACGGCATTTTGCCGTTTGATTTCACCCGACTCTATCGCACCAGCGCCGCCGAAATCGACGGCGGCCTCGGTTACGGCTGGAGCCACAGCCTCGCCCATCGCCTGGAAATCGACGGCGATCAGGTCATCTGGATTGACCACGAAAACCGCCGCACCGCTTTCCCCTTGCCCACTGTCGAACGCCCGGCGATCCACAACAGCCTGTCCCGGGCGGCGATTTTTCTCGGTGACGAACCGGAAGAATTGATCCTCGCTCAGGCGGGCGACGACATGCGGTTTTATCACTTCATCAACGGTCGGTTGACCGCGATCAGCGACGCCTACGACAACCGTCTGCGCATCACTCACGACCGTCAGGACCGCCTCCAACGCCTCGACAACGGCGCCGGCCGCGCCTTGCGCTTGCGCTACGACCGCCGTCATCTGGTCGCCGTCGATTATCAGGTTTTTATTCCGGCGGACACGTTGGAACAAGCTTGGGTCACCGAACAGACGCTGGTCAGTTACCGCTACGACGAACGCGCTCGACTGATCGAAGCCAGCAACGCTGCCGGTGAAAGCGAACGCTACGACTACGACGATCAACACGTCATCCTGCAGCGGCAACTCGCCGGTGGGGCGAGTTTCTTCTGGGCGTGGGAAAGGTTCGGCAAGGCTGCACGATGCGTCCGGCACTGGGCGTCGTTTGCACAGATGGAGGCGCGGTATGTCTGGGATGATCAGGGCAGCGTCACCGTCCACAACCTCGACGGCAGCCAAGAGGTGTACCAGCACGACGACCGCGCAAGGCTGGTGCGCAAGGTCGGGCTGGATGGCGGCGAACACCTCAAGGCTTACGACGACAAAGGCCGCTTAATTGCCGAGCAGGATCCGCTCGGTACCGTCACCGAATACCACTACGACGAAGTCGGACGCCTGGTCGCGCTGATTCCGCCGCAAGACGAGCCAACGTCCTACGAATATCGCAACGGTTTCCTGCATGCGCGGTATCGCGGTAAAGCCGTCTGGAAATACCAGCGCAATGCCCAAGGCGACGTCACCGACGCCACCGACCCTGACGGCCATGTCACCCACTCTTTTTATGACGCGCAAGGTCGGTTGCTGTCGATCCGTTATCCGGATCACAGCCGCCACGCCTTTGTCTGGAATGCCTTGGGGCAGTTGCTCGAAGAGACGCTGCCGGACGGTGGCCAGCGGCGGTTTTCCTACGATGCACTGGGGCGGCAGATTACCCGGCAGGACGAACACGGTGCGGTTACCCGTTACGCGTGGGACGCCGTCGGCCGACTGATCCAGACGACACTTCCTACCGGTGCCACGCGCACTTTCAGCTACAACGCCTACGGAAAAATCACCGCCGAACGCGACGAACTGGGTCACGTCACCCGTTACGAATACCTAGACGATCTGCACCTGGTCAGCCGCCGGATCAATCCGGACGGTACCCAGCTCAAGTACCGCTACGACAACGCCCAGCTGTTACTTACGGAAATTGAAAACGAATCCGGCGAAAAATATCAGCTGGACTACACGCCCAGCGGATTGATCCGACAGGAAAGCGGATTCGATGGCCAACGCACGGCGTATACCTACGACCTCAATGGCCATCTGCTGGAGAAAACCGAGTTCGGGTCTGACAGCTCGCAGCTGGTTACCGCTTATGAGCGAGACACGGCCGGGCGGCTAATCGCCAAAACCTTGCCCGACGGCAGCAAGGTGGAATATTCCTACGACAGCCTCGGTCGACTGATCAGCGTCGATGACGGTCACGATCACCCGCTGGAATTCCAGTACGACTCACAGGACCGGCTGATCACCGAGCATCAGGGCTGGGGCACGCTGCGTTATGGCTACGACGCCTGCGGCCAGCTCAACCGGATGCGCCTCCCCGACGGCAGCAAACTCGACTACCACCACGAAAAGGGCGGTGCGCTGAGCGCCATCGACCTCAACGGCGCACGACTCACCAGCCACCAATTCACTTGCGGCCGCGAACAGCAACGCCAGCAAGGCCAGCTCACCAGTCAATACCACTACGACGACCAGGGCCGTTTGCAAGCCCACGCCATCAACCAACAAAACCGCCCCCTGTACCTGCGCCACTACGCCTACGCGATCAACGGCAACCTCGTAACCATCGCCGACAGCCGCCACGGCCAGCGCAGCTATTACTACGACCCGCTCAACCGCCTGACCCGCGTGCGCCACAGCCGCGACGAGCCGCCGCAAAGCTTCGCCCACGACCCGGCGGGCAACCTGCTGATGCAGGACCGCCCCGGCCTCGCGACCGTCAAAGGCAACCGCCTGCTCAGGCAAGGCGACCGCCACTACGACTACGACGCCTTCGGCAACCTTGTCCGCGAACGTCGCGGCACGGGTCCTACGCTCGTCACCGAATATGCCTACGACTGCCAGCACCGACTGACCGGCGTCACCACCCCGGACGGCCGCCGCGCCAGCTACCGCTACGACGCCTTCGGCCGGCGCATCGCCAAAACCGTCGACGGCCACACCACGCAATTCTTCTGGCAAGGCGACCACCTCGTCGCCGAAAGCAGCCGCGAGCACTACCGCAGCTACGTCTACGAACCCGGCACCTTCCGCCCGCTGGCCCTGCTCGACGGCAAAGGCCCACGCAAGGCCTGCCCGTTTTACTACCAACTCGACCACCTCGGCACCCCGCAGGAACTCACTGACTACAGCGGCGAAATCGTCTGGTCAGCGAAGTACAACGCCTACGGCAAAGTCACACTGCTAACGCACGGCGGGGGCGAGCAACTCGAACAGCCGCTGCGATTCCAGGGCCAATACTTCGACCCCGAGAGCGGCCTGCACTACAACCGGCATCGGTACTATGATCCGGATGTTGGACGGTATCTGACGCCGGACCCGGTGAAACTGGCGGGTGGGCTGAATCAGTATCGGTATGCGCTGAATCCAACGGGGTGGGTTGATCCGTTGGGGTTGAGCGGGAATTGCCCGCCGCCGAATAAGCCTGGATGTGGGGCGCCGGATGATACGACCGGCGTTAAGATTGATGAGGGTGAGCCGCCGCTGCCGAAAATGACGGCTGAGCAGCGGCGGGAGAGGATTGATGAGTTGGCGGAGGCGAATATCCATAGGCGTCTAAAGGAAATGGAGGAGTTGATTGAAGGTGCCCACTTTCTGCAGAAGCATGGGGCGCAAACCACTCTGCAATCCCAACTCTTGCGAGTGCAAGAAGGCAGGAATCCCACGACAGGAGAAATAGATAGGTATGAGAGAGGAAGACGAGCGGGTGAGCCGGTCATACCCTCCGCTGCAACACATTTTCTGAGTCATCGTGATCAATTCAACGCAATACAACGAGCGCAGTTAATTTTTAGGCAGAGCGGTATAGATGCTTCACGAAAACCAATTGAAATGGGTAAAAAAATAGGTGAGGGATTTAAACGAGATGGGTTGGAGTATGGTGAGCAGACTAGAGCGGTTGTCATTCTGGATAACAATGGTGACGCTAAAACTTCATTTACGGATTTTGACTGATGAATAGGCCTTACTCGCTGTGGAGTATACGTGGTCTGCTTTTTGTATTTGATATTGAAAATACGCGTGATTTGGAACGGGAAGAAATTATTGTTTCGAAAAATGTGAATGATGACATTGAACTCGCCGAGCTTTTTGATGCGTTGTTACGGCCGGAATTTTTTATTTATAGTGAGCAAGAGCGAAGTTTGTTAGTCAAAACTCTGTCGCATTTTTTAGAAAACGGTGAGAATTTTGATGAAATTTTTTCGAAAATGGATACGTATTTTGATGATGAAGTTAAAGATCAAAGGCAGTTCATGAAAGTTCTCTTTAATTGTTTGGAGCGATACCAAAATCAGGGAAGTGGCAGTTGATTCCTACAAGGGCAAAGGTGCAGATATATCTTTGCTGCCGAGAAAAACATGTTGTTATTAGATACATTTTTAAATGAAGAGCTTCGGCCGAATTTAATGTGGTTTATTGGGGTTTTTAGAGGCTGCAAAGGGGGCGGATATATTTCCGCTGCCACCTTCGAGGTCATTATAGGCATGAACAAGCTTGGCAAATAATCCCGTCCCTTTTTAGCCTTTCTATCCGGTTAAGTGAGGGAGGTTATGTTTATTGATCCTGGTACTGGGCAACCATACATTCCGACGCCTTCTTATTTTTTGGGGTGTTTCGATATTTATGATCGGGAAGAAACGCTTGGAGAGGAGCTGGAGAAATTTAATCCGAATGATCCGTTGGATAGGGAGAAATTAATACTCAGGTATTGTCTGGTTAACAATCGTACCTATCGACATCGCTTTTTGCTTTATAAGTGCTTGCAAAAAGCTCTTGATGACAAGTGGTACGATTTTCAATCGCTTTTTAAATATGATCCAGAGGCATACTCCTCATTCCCCTGTGGGTGGGACGAAATGGAAAACACTAGAGTTTTTTTTGAAGATATTTATCGATTGGCAACTGTCGAGTGGAAAGAAGATCTCCTAAAGGCCAGTCTTGAAGATCCATCAGCTTGGTGACAACAGTTATCTATTTGGTAGAAAAATTTTATGACCGCTTCGCGCTCAATCGCGGGCAAGCCACGCTCCCACAGGATTTGGGTAATGCCCATTTTTGGCGGCTTGCCTCGATTCTTTGGAGCGGGCTTGCCCGCTAAGGCGGTCTTACAGGCTGCGAAATTTCTGGGCAAGGTCGTCGGAAGTTTCCTTCAAGTTGTAGCGGTTTGCATGAACTGGTGCGCATGGATCCACATCGATAGGCTTTTGAGCAGTCACTGCAAATTCAGTGACAGGGTGTGGAAGCCCTTCTATCGTTAGGCGCGTCATGCGCCACCAGTTCGGCGTTTTTTATCGTCTGTGTTTTATGGTGGCTGTGCGCGGGGCGCTTTCGAGTGCGCCGGGTGCGCCGGGTGCCTAACGTCCCGGTCTTCCACACCTGCGTACAGCCGCCACCTATTGCGTGGAAGTGATTGATGGCGGTCCCCTTTCATACGTTAGGAATCAGACTGATGAAAACACTGACCCCCGATCCACCCTACGAAAAACCCACCTCTTACCCCGAAAACCGCTTCAAACCCCTCACCAGCAATTGCGACGACATGCCGACGCTGTTCTTCGACACCCAAGCCCACTCTATGTGCTGAACGACGCCGCTATGTTCCGGATCAAAACCGTCACTCAAGTGCTGGAGAACCTGAGCATGCGCGGTTCGATCGAGTGTGAGTCGTTCATCCTCAGTGATTTTGCCTTGCTCTGTGCCGTTCCGTTGCGTGATGGCTGTGACTTGCTGGATACGGTGAGGCAGCGGTTGCGGGCTCAGTCTCCCGATTAGTGTGAGCGGGCTTTTGTGGCGAGGGAGCTTGTCGGAACGCCGCACCGTCCCGCTGGGCTGCGCAGCGGCCCCAAACGGGGCGACTGCTTCGCGGTCGAGCGGGAGCAAGCTCCCTCGCCACAGGGGCGGGTGATTGCCCGCTCGGCTGTGAGGCCCTGACGTTCGCCGCCGTACAAGGTAAACTTCCCGGCCTTCGCAGGAGCAATCATGAATTATCGTCACGCCTTCCATGCCGGCAATCACGCCGATGTGTTCAAACACCTGACTTTGACCCGCCTCATCGCCCTGATGTCGCGCAAGGAGCAGCCGTTTGCCTATCTCGACACGCACGCCGGTATTGGTCTGTATGACCTGCAGGGTGATCAGGCGAGCCGTACCGGTGAGTATCTGGAAGGGATCGCGCGGTTGTGGGATCAGCCGGATCTGCCGGATCTGACCGCCGATTACATGAAGGTATTGCACGACATGAACCCGGATGGCCAGTTGCGCTATTACCCGGGTTCGCCGGAATTGGCGCGGCGACTGACGCGGCCGCAGGATCGGCTGATGCTCAACGAGAAACACCCGGAAGACGGTGTGCTGCTCAAGGACAACATGGCCGGTGATCGTCGGGTGAAGGTGCACCTCGGCGAAGGCTGGCATGTGCCACGGGCGATGTTGCCGGTGCAGGAGAAGCGGGCGGTGATGTTGATTGATCCGCCGTTTGAACAGCTCGATGAGATGCAGCGTTGTGCGGCGTCTTTGAAAGAGGCGATTGGCCGGATGCGCCAAACGGTGGCGGCGATCTGGTACCCGGTGAAGGACCAGCGCATGTTGCGTCGCTTCTATCAGGACCTGGCCGGCACGGGCGCGCCGAAGTTGTTGCGGGTGGAGTTGCTGGTGCATCCGCTGGACACGCCGAACAGTTTGAACGGGTCGGGGTTGGCGATTGCGAATCCGCCGTGGGGGCTGGAAGAGGAATTGCGTGAGTTGCTGCCGTGGTTGTCCAAGAAGCTTGGGCAGACCCAGGGTGGGTGGCAGATGGATTGGTTGATTGCCGAGTAGGCAAGATCAAAAGATCGCAGCCTTCGGCAGCTCCTACAGGTGTACACAAAACCCTGTAGGAGCTGCCGAAGGCTGCGATCTTTTGCTTTACGGGTTTAGATCGGGCAGGTGACGCCCGTACCGCCAATCCCGCAATACCCTTCAGGATTCTTGGCCAGGTATTGCTGGTGATACGCCTCGGCAAAGTACACCGTCGGCGCTTCGTCGATTTCGGTGGTGATGGTGCCTTTGCCCGCCTTGGTCAACTCAGCCTGGAACACTTTCGCGCTGGCCTTGGCCGCGTCCAGTTGGGTCGGGTTGGTGGCGTAGATGACCGAGCGATATTGCGTGCCGATGTCATTGCCCTGGCGCATGCCCTGGGTCGGGTTGTGCAGTTCCCAGAACATCTTCAGCAGCGCTTCGTAGCTGACTTTCGCCGGCTCGTAGACCACCAGAACCACTTCGCTGTGGCCGGTCAGGCCTGAGCAGACTTCTTCGTACGTCGGGTTTGGCGTGTAGCCGCCGGCGTAACCCACCACCGTGCTGACCACGCCTTCGCGCTGCCAGAACTTGCGTTCCGCACCCCAGAAACAGCCCAGGCCGAAGATCGCAAAATCCACGTCCATGGCGAATGGGCCCAGCAGCGGTGCGTCGTGGACAAAGTGTTTTTCCGGCAGGTTCATCGGAGTTTCGCGGCCAGGCAGAGCTTGTTCTTTAGTCGGGAGCACGTTTTTGTTCACCAGAATTTCCGAGCGCAGAACCATGATCAGTCCTCTCAGGTGGGTAGAAATGTAAATAGACAGACCGCCAGTGTGCCCAATGCCGTCCAGTTACGCACTACCTCTGTGGGAGCGAGCAGGCTCGCTCCCACAGGGATTGGGGTGTGCTCAGACGATTGGCCCGCGCGGGTAGCGCTTGAGCTTTTCGATCAGCTCGGTGCCCGGGATCGGTCGGTCGAACAGGTATCCCTGGCCGACGTCGCAGCGGTGGCGC
>NZ_CABVHK010000032.1 GCF_902497785.1 Pseudomonas fluorescens | reverse complement strand
GATGTCGACCGGCTCGGGAAACGCTGCGCGCACGCGGTTGAGCAAATCGCAAAAGGCCGCTTCGCTGTCGGTGTCGCCGACCGGGCGGTAAAAACTCTTGATCGGTTCAAACTCCGCCAACTGGCCGTTATGCGCGAAGCACCAGTTGCGACCCCACAGTTCGCGCACAAACGGATGGGTGTTGGACAGGCAGACCTTGCCGACGTTGGCCTGGCGGATGTGGCCGATCACCACTTCGCTCTTGATCGGATAGCGCTGCACCAGGTTCGCGACTTCCGACTCGCAGCTGGCCGCCGGGTCCTGGAACAGGCGCAGGCCACGGCCTTCATAGAATGCGATGCCCCAACCGTCACGGTGCGGGCCGGTGCGGCCGCCGCGTTGCATCAGCCCGGTGAAGCTGAACACGATATCGGTCGGGACATTGGCGCTCATGCCCAATAACTCACACATGCTCGGATTCTCTGAAAGGCAGGGGCAAGGTTACAAACGCGGTTCGACCCGCATGCGCTGGGGATTGCTCGGGACTGGCGGGCGACCGTAGCGATCATCGCCGGCACCGCCGAAAGGATGATCCTCTTCAGGCTCGTCGGCCCGGACCGCAGCCTTGGCGGCGGCGGTGCGCTCCTTGCGGGCGTTGGAGGCGCGTTCGAGCGGGAAACGAATCGCCACGAACACCAGGTAGATACCGAAGGCGATCATGCCGTACATCAACAGATCGGAAACCGCCCGCCAGGCGTTGTTGCCGACTTTGAACGCCAGGTCCAAAGCGGTAATGGCGATAGCCGGGGCGACTTTTTCCTTCACCGGATCAATGATGGTCGGGCTGAACAGCAACACCGCCACCAGCAGTCGCAGCGGCTCGCGCAGCCAGCGCCACATCCAGCGGGTCATGCGCATCCACACCAACAGGCAGCCCAAAGCGGCAAAGGCGTAAAGGCCCCAAGCGATCAGATAGTCGTTCTCGGTCATGGTGTCCATGGCAAGGCAGGCAAAGAGGCGCTTATAGTAACGACTTTTCGCACAGCAGGCTTGCACCAATGGCTGTTGGGCAGACACCGAACCTGTGGGAGCGAGCTTGGTCTGGGCGGCATTCCGACGATGGCGGATTGCCAGCCAACATGGATGTTGAAGGCACTGACGCCATCGTCGGAATGCCGCCCAGACCAAGCTCGCTCCCACAGGTTTTGTGTTGCCAACGAGGCCTGCAGGCCGCATCCGAAATTTCTATTCCGTACATCGTCCGAGAGCCCTTCATGCCCGTATCCGCCAACATCACCAGCGCCCCGATTGCCCACAAGGCTGAAGGTTCTGACCCGTATGCCTGGCTGCAGGAACGCGACACCGACGCGGTGCTCGACTACCTCAAGGCTGAAAACCGCTATCAAGAGGCGCAGACCGCCGATCAGGCCGCTCTGCGCGAAACCCTGTTCGAAGAGATCAAGGGGCGGATTCTCGAAACCGACCTGTCGCTGCCCTCGCCGTGGGGCCCATACCTGTATTACACGCGCACCACCGCCGGTGACGAATACGCCCGTCACTACCGCTGCCCGCGCCCGGCGGATGACAGCCTGCAACTCGATGAAAGCCAGGAACAGCTGTTGCTGGACCCGAACGCGCTGGCCAATGGCGGTTTCTTTTCCCTCGGCGCGTTCAGCATCAGCCCGGACCATCAGCGTCTGGCCTACAGCATCGATTCCACGGGCGACGAGATTTACACCCTGTTCGTGAAGGAATTATCCAGCGGCCGCGTCAGCGAACTGGAGTTCGAGGATTGCGACGGCAGCATGACCTGGGCCAACGACAGCCTGACGCTGTTCTTCGGCGAACTGGACGACACGCACCGCCCGCACAAACTGTTGCGCTATCGGCTGGACGGCACCGCTGCCGAAGAAGTGTTCCATGAGCCGGACGGCCGATTCTTTCTGCATTGCTACCGGTCGAGCTCGGAACAGCAATTGCTGTTGGCCCTGGGCAGCAAAACCACCAGCGAAGTCTGGGTGCTCGATGCATTCCAGCCGCAGCAGGCGTTTACCTGCGTGGCGCCACGGGTTGAAGACCATGAGTACGATGTCGACCACGGCGCCCTCGACGGCCAGTGGACCTGGTTTATTCGCACCAACCGCGACGGCATCAACTTCGCGCTGTACACCGCGGTCGATACCGGCATGGCGCCAACCGAAGCCGAGTGGCAGAACCTGATTGCCCACAGCGACACGACAATGATCGACGGCATGAGCCTCAACGTCGAAGCCGTCACCCTGAGCCTGCGTGAGGGGGGCTTGCCGATCATCGAGGTTCGCCCACAAGGCCTGGCGCCTTATCGCGTGCAATTGCCGGACGCCGCCTACAGCCTGCATGTGCAGAACAGCCTTGAATTCGTCAGCGACAAAATCCGCCTGCGCTACGAAGCGTTGAACCGTCCGGCGCAGGTGCGTCAGCTGGACCTGGCGACGGGCGAGCAAAAAGTGCTCAAGGAAACCCCGGTGCTCGGTCCGTTCGACGCCGACGCCTATGTCAGCCAGCGCCTGTGGGCGACCGCGCCCGACGGGACGCAGGTGCCGATCAGCTTGGTGGTCAAACGCGAAGCCCTCGGCAAGCCGGTGCCACTGTATCTGTACGGCTACGGCGCCTACGGCGAAAGCCTCGACCCGTGGTTCTCCCACGCGCGCTTGAGTTTGCTGGATCGCGGCGTGGCGTTTGCCATCGCGCACGTGCGCGGTGGCGGCGAACTGGGTGAAGCCTGGTATCGCGCCGGCAAACAGGAGCACAAGCACAACACCTTCAGCGACTTCATAGCCTGCGCCGAGCACCTGATCGACAACGGCTTCACCACTTCTGCGCAACTGGCGATCAGTGGTGGCAGCGCCGGCGGCTTGTTGATCGGCGCCGTGCTCAACATGCGCCCGGAGCTGTTCGGCGCGGCGATTGCCGAAGTGCCGTTCGTCGACGTACTGAACACCATGCTCGACCCGGACCTGCCGTTGACCGTCACCGAATACGACGAATGGGGCAATCCTGAAGAGCCGGACGTTTATGATCGGATCAAGGCCTACGCCCCGTACGAAAACGTCAGCGCACAAGCGTATCCGGCCATGTTGGTGATCGCCGGCTACAACGACAGTCGTGTGCAGTATTGGGAAGCGGCGAAGTGGGTGGCGAAGTTGCGCGCGACCAAGACCGACAATAATCCCCTGCTGCTCAAGACCGAACTGGGCGCCGGGCATGGCGGGATGAGCGGTCGTTATCAGGGATTGCGTGACGTAGCACTCGAATACGCATTTGTTTTCAAGGTTTTGGGGATTGCCTGAGGAACTTGGCTGGGTGATTCAGTCTTAATCTGTACATCACCCCTGTGGGAGCGAGCCTGCTCGCGAAGTCGCCAGGTCAGTCAACATTGATGTTGAATGTGAGGCCGCCTTCGCGAGCAGGCTCGCTCCCACGGGGGATTGGGGCCATCCCGAAAAACCGTAACAGACACAAAAAAAGACCGTGAAGACATGTCAGAGCCGACCTTACTGAACAACGAAATCCGCGACTGGCTGATGGACTGTGGCCTGTTCGATCAATTGCTGCCCGCCGACTTCGCTGCCGCGTCGGGTTACTTCAGCATCAGCACCATCGCCGAGGGCGAAGAAATTTTTCACGAGGGCGATGCCGGCAGCTTCATGTGCATCATCCACACCGGCCAGGTGGCGGTGCAGAAAACCAACAGCGACGGGCAGCCGGTGACTATGGCCACCTTGCGCTGCGGTCGGGCGTTCGGCGAAATGGCCGTGCTCGATGGCGAGCGCCGCTCTGCCAGCTGCGTGGCCGCGAGCCATTGCCAATTGCTGAACCTGGGCAAGGACTCGCTGGAAAAGATGCTCAACGACGCACCGAAAATCGCCGCCAAGATCATCCGCGCCCTCGCCGTGTCCCTGTCCAAACGCCTGCGCATGGCGGATGGACAACTGCTCTCGCAACAGATTTAACCACCCGGCGACTTGATCTTCGTGCTGTTCTGCTCAAGGCCCGGCAAGGTCTGGTCCCTGGGCGGGCTGGGCACTTCGATGGGTGGCAACAGCGGCGGCCCGCCACTGCCCGGCCCGGCCTTGGGCACGCTGTTGGGCGTGATCTGCGGATACGGCGTCGGCGTCGCGGTGCCGGGCGAACCGGGCAACGGCGCCGGGCTGGTCGGAATGGTTTGCAGCGTCTGGGCCTGCACTGCAGTTATCGAGAGCGCGGCCAGGGCAATGACCGTTAGAATGGTGCGCTTCATCAATGGCTCCGTTGGCCTTGTTGTCTGTTTGCAGGCTACTCCCAACCGCGCTCGTTTGCCTTCCCCAATGCCCATTCTTCTCAAGAGAGCTCCATGAAACGTTTCGTTCTGCTCGACACCGCCCCCATCCCTGAAAACGGCGGCGCCTTGTGCCTGTTCGAATACGGTGAGGATTTCGTCATCAAGATCCAGGGTGGCGACGGCGGGCAGTTGATGAATACGCGCATGCACGGCTCCGAAGATGCGCTGGCCGAGATACCGTGCCGCAAAGTCGCCGGACGGCCGAATTCGCGGGTGCTGATTGGCGGCCTCGGCATGGGCTTTACCCTCGCCTCGGCCCTCAAGCATTTGGGCAAGACCGCTGAAGTGGTGGTCGCCGAACTGGTGCCCGGCGTGGTCGAATGGAATCGCGGGCCACTGGGTGAAAAAGCCGGCAACCCCTTGCTCGACCCGCGTACGGTAATTCGCATGGAAGACGTGGCCAACGTCCTGCAAGCCGAGCCTCAGGGTTTCGACGCGATCATGCTCGACGTCGACAACGGCCCCGAAGGCTTGACCCAGCGGGCTAACAGCTGGCTCTACTCCGCCGGCGGCCTGAGCGCCTGCGCCAAGGCCCTGCGCCCCAAAGGCGTGCTGGCGGTGTGGTCCGCCAGTGCCGACAAGCAGTTTTCCGACAAACTGAAAAAAGCCGGTTTCAAGGCCGAGGAAGTGCAGGTTTTCGCCCACGGCAACAAGGGCACCCGCCACACCATATGGATTGCCGAGAAGCTCAAGGGCTGAGCTAAACTTCGTTCATAACCGTCATTAGTCATTTACAAAGGTGAACCCATGAGTTCGTCAACGCCGACCAACACTTCGAAGCTGGACCGCATCCTCGCCGACAACCAGCGCGACAAGGAAATGGGTTACCGCGACAAGGCCCTGAAGATGTACCCGCACGTGTGCGGACGCTGCGCCCGTGAATTTTCCGGCAAGCGCCTGAGCGAACTGACCGTGCACCACCGCGACCATAACCACGACAACAACCCGCAGGACGGCTCGAACTGGGAATTGTTGTGCCTGTATTGCCATGACAACGAACACTCGCGCTACACCGACCAGCAGTATTTCCATGAAGGCTCGCTGAGTACGCCGACAATTGCCAAAGCGACGCATAACCCTTTTGCGGCGTTGGCGGGGTTGATGAAGAAGGAAGACTAAAGATTTTAGTTGCCTGAGCCGGCCCCATCGCGGGCAAGCCCGCTCCCACAGGGATTGGCGTTGATCAAAAAATAGTGTGTACGCCGCATAATCCTGTGGGAGCTGGCTTGCCAGCGATAGCAATCACCCGGACACCATCAATCTCAAACCAAACACCCCTCCCCCAATCCCCGTATAATCGCCGTTTTTTCCCCGAAGGCACCCCGCTCGTGGCAGACAAACGGTACAGCTGCATTGGTTTGTATAACCCCAAATCACCGGAAAACGTCGGCTCGGTCATGCGCGCCGCCGGTTGCTATGGCGTGGCTTCCGTATTTTACACCGGCAAGCGTTATGAACGCGCCGCCGACTTCGTCACCGACACCAAGCGCGTCCACTACGACATCCCGCTGATCGGCATCGACGACCTGAAAAAAATCCTGCCACTGGGCTGTGTACCGGTCGCCGTGGAACTGGTCGAAGGCGCACGCTCGCTACCGGAATACACCCACCCGGACCGTGCGCTGTATATCTTCGGCCCCGAAGACGGCTCGCTGGACAAAGAGATCCGCGACTGGTGTGAAGACGTGGTCTACATCCCGACCACCGGTTGCATGAACCTCGCCGCCACGGTCAACGTCGTGCTCTATGACCGCATGGCCAAGGGTCTGAACACCCGCTCCGGGGCGAAATTTCGCTGAACTGGTGCACATCCGATGGAACAAGCCGCCCGCCTCGGCAGTCAGCTTAGTTAATCTATTCTTGAAGCAGTCAGTCCAGCCAGGAGACAGATCATGAGCGAGCTAAAACGCGTCGAACGCATTCAATCCACCCCGTTCCAGACTCATTCCGAGCAGAACGTCCACGGTTGGGAGCGCATCGGCTCCCTGGCCGGGGGCGTGGTGATGATGGGCAAGGGCCTGCGTCGCGGCGGTATTTTCGGTTTGATCCAGGTGGCCATCGGCGGCGTGGCGCTGGCCCGTGGCATTACCGGGCACAGTACGGCCAAGAGCCTGCTGGAGAAAAGTCGTCAGGACATGAATAACGTGCGGGCGAAGATTGAACGCGCCGGGGAAGAGTTGAGTCGCTTGAAGGCGAATGCCGAGGCGGCGACCAGTACGGCTACGGTGACTGGCAATGATTCTTTGAATTCCCCGAAAACCGGGGTTTAAGCTCAAAGATCGCAGCCTGCGGCAGCTCCTACCGGGTTTAGCATTCACCTGTAGGAGCTGCCGCAGGCTGCGATCTTTTGATGTTCTAACGCAATAATTGGCTATCCAACACTTTCGAAGACTCGCCAATAACACTCTCGGCCAGTTGGACGAATTCCTGGGTATCCACACTCTCCAGGCGCATTGCCCCGCGCATCACGTCATCCAGTGAACGCTTGTTGCGCGTCTTCAGGCGAATCTCGCGGTCAAGCTCCTGTAGCAGCAAAACCGCCCTGGAAATTTGCCTCGGGTTGACCTGCTCTCCACGCAAACTCGTGACTGCCTGGCTGTCCTTGACCAGTTTTTTGTGCAAACTTTCATACCGCTCATCACTCATCCCGCCAGCGCGACGCACCAGCTCAATGGCGTAATACTCGGCCAGCCCCTCGCTGATCCAGTCGCTGCGCTGCCGGTCGTTGACTCGACCGAACACCTGAGCCAATTCCCGCACCAGCGCGCTGCTACCGTTTTCACTTACAAGTGGCAACCGCGTATTCAGGTAGATCGACTCACGCGCCGCCAGGCTGCCCCGCCACATCGGGTCGTTAGCGCCGACGATCAACAGTTTGGCCGGATGACGCGGGAACACCGCCTGCACTTGCGGCCAGACGAACGTCAGCAACGTCAGCACGTCCATGCGTCGCATGCCCTGGCCTCGGGGCGAAGCAACGGTGACCTCGGTTTCCCCCATCCGGGTGCGACGGCTGCCAAGGTGGCCGGCGAGCATCCAGCCGGTGGGACGGTCGAACAGGCGGGAGACGTTATCGATGCGGAACTTGTTCTTGCCGATCCGTGGCCAGGCGGTTTCGACGCTTTTCCAGCCGTTGGGCAGTTCGAACTCAAGGCGCGAAACCAGCTCGATGCCGTCCTGCTGATCGAGCCTGGCGGGAGGCACCAGGTCGTCACCGCGCATCAGTGCCCAGGTCGGGGTCATGCGCGTGTCGAAGCTGCCGCTTTTACGGCCGTGGCTGATGCGTACGCGGTAGGTCAGGCTCGCCTTGTCGGCGGCCGGACGCCAGACACCGCGCGCCTGCTTGCCCGGCATGAGTTGCCATTGCCCGTCCGCCTTGAAGTCGCTGTAGTGGCTGCCATCGCCGAGGTCGAAATCCAGACTGCGCACCACCGAACCCTGGGCCAACGTCAACCGCACTTCTGCCTGATCGCTTGGTGGCAACAGGCGCACGTGGTAATCCAGATCGACTTTCTTCGCCGCCCACACGGCCGAATTCAAGGCCAGCAGCCCCACGGCCAGCGCCAGGCGCACTCCCGTTGCCATACACACTCCTTGGTAAAACCTCAGCCCGCCCGGAAAATCAGATGGTCTTCCCAATCGTCCTCGGCCACGCTGCCTTCGGCGAGCATGCGCCCTGATTGGGAAATGCGTTCGTGGTGCACGGCGTCGCGATCACCGCACACCAGGTGATGCCACAGTGGCAGGTCCTTGCCCTCGCTGACCAGGCGATAACCGCAGGTCGGTGGCAGCCATTTAAACTCGTCAGCCTTGCCCGGCGTGAGCTGGATGCAATCCGGCACGAAGTCACGACGGTTGGGATAATCGCTGCACTGGCAGGTGTTCAGGTCCAGCAATTTGCAGGCGATGCGCGTGTAGTAGACGGAGTTATCGTCTTCATCTTCAAGCTTCTGCAGGCAGCACAGGCCACAACCGTCGCACAGCGATTCCCATTCCTCCTGATCGAGTTGATCGAGGGTTTTGCGTATCCAGAACGGTTCGACTTTGGCGGCCATGGCTCGAGCATCAACATCAGGTGGTGAAAAGGCCGCCAGTCTAGTGCGCGAAGCCCCCCGGGCCAAGCATTGGCGACTGCCGGTAGAAGGCGCTTGTGAGTTTTTGCGCCGCCCAGTAGGGTTTCGCATCGCCCCTCACTTCGTACGTAGCCAGGAATCTCTCGATGAGTGCCAACCCACGCGTTGCCGATCACGCCATCCACCCACAATTCACCGATCGCTGGTCGCCCCGCGCCTTCACCGGCGAAG
Organism: Pseudomonas fluorescens; assembly: GCF_902497785.1. Classification (GTDB taxonomy): domain Bacteria; phylum Pseudomonadota; class Gammaproteobacteria; order Pseudomonadales; family Pseudomonadaceae; genus Aquipseudomonas; species Aquipseudomonas fluorescens_BO. Next base: position 23,930 of record NZ_CABVHK010000032.1, on the reverse strand, counting down.
CCATTCCCGAACACACCCTGTTGAGTTTCTTCGAAGCCGCACGCTGGGCGCCCTCGGCCTACAACTCGCAACCCTGGCGCTTTCTCTACGCGCGTCGCGATACGCCGAACTGGGAGCGTTACCTGGGCCTGTTGAACGAGTTCAATCGCAGTTGGGCGCAACATGCTTCGGCCCTGGTGATCGTGATCTCGAAAACCACCTTCACCGCGCCTGGCGCCACCGAAGAAACCCCGGCGCTTTGGCACACGTTCGATACCGGCTCGGCCTGGGGCCATCTGGCGTTGCAAGCGAGCATCAGCGGCTGGCACACCCACGGCATGGCCGGTTTCGATCAGGAACTGACGCGCAAGGAGCTGAATATTCCAGAAGGCTATGCGCTGCACGCAGCGGTGGCGGTCGGCAAGCTGGGGGACAAGGCGACGCTGGCGGAATACCTGCAGGCGCGTGAAGAACCAAGCCCGCGTCGTCCGTTGAGCGAGCTGGCGGCTGAAGGCGATTTCAGCCTCTAAGCCACAATCCAAAACCAATGTGGGAGCGAGCTTGCTCGCGATGAGGCCAGCACATTCAACATCGATGTTGACTGTTGCACCGCCATCGCGAGCAAGCTCGCTCCCACAGGTTTTTGCGCAATGTGCAAGTGAGCGGTAGATTCAATACCCGCGATTGAAATCCACTTCCCCGCGCAATGCTTCACCCGCCTGATACGCCCGCAAGTTCTCGACAAACAGCTTCACCATCATCGATGGCGACGTCGGTGCCGAGCTGTGGCCGGTCAGCAGCAGCCCCCAGGCGGTCCAGAACGGGTGACGTTGCGGCAGCGGTTCCTGACGGCAGACGTCAATCACCGCGCCCGCCAGATGCCCTTCTTTCAAGGCCTCCACCAAATCCGCATCGACCACCGCCACGCCGCGCCCGACATTCATGAACAACCCGGTCGGCTTGAACTGCTTGAACAGCGCGGCGTCGTACAGGTCGTGGGTGGTCGGCGTGTTCGGCAACAGATTGATCACGTAATCCACTTCGCCGACCAGGCGCGGCAAATCGGCCAGCGCCCCGACTTCGACAAAAGGTGCCTGCTCGCGAGCTTCACTGGCGATGCCATACAACTCGACACCAAACGGCAGCAGAAACTGCGCCACGGTCTGGCCGATGTCACCGGTACCGACGATCAACACTTTGCGCCCCGCCAGACTTTGGCCCTGGCGGCTGTCCCATTTGCGCTCGACCTGGCTGACCAGTCGCGGCAACACTTCGCGCTCGTGGCCGAGCATGTAGGTCAGCACGTATTCGGCCATGACCTGACCGAAAATTCCCACCGCCCGGGTCAGGCGATAGTGCCGCGGCAAGCCGTCGGCGAGCAGCGGCGTGATGCCGGCCCAGGTCGATTGCAGCCATTGTGGCTGGTGGCCCTGACGCAGCAGGGTCGCGAGGAGGTCCGGCTGGCCCAGCCAGATCGGGCAATCGGCGGCCTGACTGGCCAGTTCGGCGGAGTCGCCGCTGGTCAGCACTTGCAGATCAGGCGCAGCCTGGCGCAACAGTTGGGCGTAAACGGGGTGATCGTGTTCAGCAATCAGAACGCGCATGGTTCAAACCTTTCAAAAGCAGTGCAGACGGCCGCCGACGGAGTATCGCTCCCTCTTCGCGGCCATCGCCAAAATCATTCCAGTGTTTCACGCAGGCTCTGAACAGAGCCTGTCTGCCGATCACATCGGATCGTTGCGGCGCAACAATTCTTCCGGCAGGTGTTCAATGTATTCGTCTTCGGCCGGCGGCATCTGCAAGTGGTAACCCTGTTTCTCAAGGTTTTCCAGGACCACGGCGATGTCCTCGCGCGACAGCTTGCGCTCGGGGGTCAAGACCAGATCGAACGCGTGGTGAGGCTTGCCGAAAGCGGCCATCAGACTTTCCGGGACACGTTCCAGTGCATCGCTTTTGAGCACATAGAGGTACATCTCGTTTTTCTTCAGGCTTCGATAAATGGAGCAAATACGTTTCAAGGCTGTTCTCCGGCGGTGGCCAGGCTGTCGAGCAGCGCCTGGCCCATCAATTCGCGGCGCCAGCCACGCAGCGAATCAGGCAATTGGTAAGGACCATTGGGGAAGCCGCTCTTGAGCAGCGCTTCCAGGGTTTTCTTGCGCAGCATCAACTCAGGCGCGACGTTCAGGCGCTCGGCTTCAGCCTGGCCGAGTGCACGCAACTGCTTGATCAGTGCCGCGGCGTCCACCGGCAACGGCTCCGGCACGGCAGGCGGCCATTGATCTGGCGACACACTGCCAGAGCGCTTGATCAGATCAAGCAGAAATTCGCCGTCCTGACGCACGGTACGCGGGTGCATGTCTTCGATTTTCGCCAGCGCGCCGAGGTTGTCCGGCTGAGTCCGCGCCAGCGGCCACAGGGAATGTTCACGGATGATGCGGTTGCGCGGCAAATCACGGGCGCGGGCTTCGCGTTCGCGCCAGGCGCAGAGTTCACGCAGCACGGCGAGTTGCGCGCGGGACAGCTTCCACGCCAGTTTGGCGTCGCGATAGACCTCATACGGATCGACTTCGCGGCGCAGGTTGGCTACCAGTTCGGCGCCGTCTTCCAACACCCAGGCGTACTTGTCGTCAGAAAGCTTAGGACGCAGCTGTACGAAAACTTCCGCCAAGTGCAAGGCATCTTCGGCGGCGTAGCTGATCTGCGTGTCGGACAGCGGACGTTGCAACCAGTCGGAACGTGTCTCGCCCTTGGGCAGGTCGATGTTCAGCACTTCCTGGACCAGGCGCGAATAGCCCATCGAGAAACCGAGGTTCAGGTAGGCGGCGGCCAGTTGCGTATCGAACAACGGCGCCGGCAGGCTGCCAGTCAGGCGCAGCAGGACTTCGAGGTCTTCGCTGCACGCATGCACGACTTTGACCACCGCCGGGTTTTCCAGCAAAGCGGACAGTGGCTGCCAGTTGTCGATCGTCAGCGGGTCAATCAGGTAAGCGCGTACGCCATCGCCGATCTGCAGCAAACCCGCGATCGGATAAAAGGTGTCGACCCGCATGAATTCGGTGTCGAGGGCAACGAATGGCAGCTGCTGCCACTCGGCGCAAAACTGACCGAGGCTATCGTTGTCGCGAATCCAGTGAATATCGATGGCCACACGGCTCTCCCTTGAAGAATGGCGCGCAGTATATATCGCCCCCGGCGATTTCCGCGCCTCCACTGAACAAGAGCTTTAGCGAAAACACCTGCTTGTTTGCAAGAATTGTCTGACAGAGGGCAGTTATCGGGCCTTACGCAACACGTAGACACGCATCCGCACGTAACCGGGCAGGAAGTCCTGATGGCTGATCAAGCGAAAACCCGCCTTTATGAACTCGGCTTCCACGTCGGCCTTGTTAGCCGGTTGCCGCGCCTGATGGCCGGCTGAAGACGCTCGCCGACGTTGAAAATGGGCATCGATGCGCACCGCCACGATCACCGTGTCACGGCTGACCCGGTGGAACTCACGCAGCATGGCCGAGCGATGCTCGGGGCTGGCGATGTGCTGGAACAGTTGCATGCAAAAAATGCAGTCCACCGCATTGGCCGACAAGCCGAGGGTGAACGCCGAGCTCTGGAAAGTCTTGACCCGATTCAACAGGTGTTGCGGATGGTGGGTCGGGGCGTGGTCGAGCATGTCCTGGGACGGGTCGGACGCCAGGATCACCCGGTTGGCATGTTCTGCCAGCACCGGCCAGAAGCGCCCCGCCCCGCAGGCGACATCAAGAATCAGCCCCGGCTCGCCGGCCACCTTGAGCGCGTTGCGCACCAATTGCTCGTCGCGCCAGAACGTCAGGCGCCCGACGAAACCACGCGGATGCGGCTGCTGACAGACGCGGGCGTGCTCCTGAGCGTGGCGCCGGACGAGTTCAAGCTCGATGGCAGAGGGGGACGGAACAGACATGTGCGATGGCTCTGACAGAAAAATCTAACGGGCCGCAGGTTAACGGTCGATACGTGAAAAAAAGGTCGTGGCCATCATTCTTTGGCCAAGACGCCGTCGATCACGGCTCCGCGGCAGCCGGCAAACATATCCAGATCCCGGTTGTAGACATTGCTGTTGACCTCCAGCAAACCGAGCATCGAATGGAACAGATTGTCCTGGCTCAACGGTTTTTCCCGGCTCAGTTGCAGGCAATGAGTGTCTACCGAGAACGACTTTTGATAGCTGTCGGAGAACCACGCCAGCATCGCTACATGCTTCTGTTGATCGGGCGCCAGCAGGTAAGGCGTGCCGTGCAGGAACAGGTTGTATTCGCCCAGAGACTCGCCGTGATCCGAGAGGTACAACATTGCGGTATCGACTTTGTCCTGGTTGCTGCGCAGCAGATCGATGAGGGTCGACAGCACATGGTCGGTGTACACCAGCGTGTTGTCGTAGCCATTGACGATACTTTCGCGGCTGCAATTGTTCAGTGCGTTGCTCTCACAGACCGGGGTGAAGTGTTCGTATTCCTTGGGGTAGCGCTTGAAGTATTCAGGACCGTGACTGCCCATCTGATGCAGCACCAGCACAGTGTCCTTATCGAGGGTGTCGATGAAATGTTGCAAACCCTGCAGGAGAATTTCATCGCGGCATTCACTGTTGGCGCACAGTGCCGGGTCCTTCAAGTTGCTGACATCCTCCAGAGTGACCCGATCGCACGTGCCTTTGCAGCCCGACTGGTTATCGCGCCAGATCACGTCAAGCCCCGCCCGCTTGAGCACGTCCAGCAGACCTTCTTCATTCTTGGCGGTGCTCGCGTTGTAGTTCTTGCGACCCATGTTGGAAAACATGCACGGCACCGAGACAGCGGTTTCCGTGCCACAGGAGTGCACGTCAGTGAAAGCAATCAGGCCGGCTTCCTTGTCCAGTTGCGGTGTAGTGTCGCGGTCGTAACCCAGCACCCCGAAGTTCTCCGCCCGGGCACTTTCACCCACAACCAGCACGGTCAGGGACTTGCGGCCATGCGTTTGCCAGGCAGGGTTTCTCTCGGCGTCCTGGCCAATCTTGATGAAGGGTTGCCGGGCCGAAGCGACTTGCTCCCGAAAATAACCGAAAGAGGCGGCAATGTAATTGCTTGGAACCACCATCAAGCGCAATTCGTGATGATTTCGAAATAACGACGAGAGCCCCTGATAGTTAACCAGCGCGACACCACCAATGACCGCTACCGACGCAACACTCACCAGAACTTTACTTAACAATTCGCGATGCCAGCGGCGGTAATTGATCGGAGTGTTCCACAACAACCACGACGGCAGAACGCCAAGAAAGAGAATATAACCAACCAACTTGATCGAGAGTAAATCACGCACTTCCGTTGCATTGGTTTGTGCAAAGTTACGCAACATACCAGTGTCGATCAGTACACCGTATTGACTCATGAAGTAGGCGACCCCGGCGCTGATCATGAAGATCAGGGTCAGTACGGGCTTCAATACCCGCTTGAACGCCAGCAGGGTCAGCACAATGTTGAAGGCGGCCAGGATCATCAAGCCAAAAGCCACGCGCATGACGACACCTTTACCGTCGAACGCGGTGATATCAAACAGGTGTTGCCAGAGGACTAAGTTGAAGCCAGCCAATAAAAAGGCACTGGCACACAACGTCACCCATTCCGGGCGCACGGCTTTAATCTTCAACATGATGATTGGCTGTTCCTGAAAAGAAGTGCCTTCGATAAATGTGAAAATTTCATTTATCGCGACAGCACTAACTCTAGGCAGCCAACCATCAATTTTTTGTGAAAAAGAAGCCAACGATTAGTTGGCTTATGGCCTTTGGCCAAAACATAAAGTGTATCTGGGAATGGTTCAGGCCTGATTCAGGTACCAGCGCCAATCCTGCTCTCCGACCTCGCCCATGAACTGCCGATACTCGGCACGTTTGACCGCCAGGTAAACACCGAGAAAAGCCTGGCCGAACGCCTCTCGCGCCCAGCTCGAACCTTCCAGCGCCCGCAAGGTGGTCAGCCAGTCGGTAGGCAGCAGTTCCTTGGCCTGCGCATAACCATTGCCTTCAACAGGCGCGCCCGGGTCCAGTTGTTCGCGAATGCCGCGATGAATGCCGGCTAAAATGGCCGCCGCCGCCAGGTAGGGGTTGGCATCAGCACCACAGATACGGTGTTCGATATGCCGTGAGAACGCGGGCCCGCCCGGCACGCGCAAACTCACGGTGCGATTGTCCACGCCCCAGGTGGCGGCCAGCGGCGCGTAGCTGTTGGTCTGGAAACGCCGATAAGAATTGGCGTTCGGACAGAACAGCAACAACGAATCGAGCAAGGTGGCGAGCATGCCACCGACGGCGTGCCTGAGCAGCGGCGTACCGTCTGCAGCTTCACTGGCAAACAGATTGTTGCCGTCCTTGTCCGCAAGACTGACGTGCATGTGCATGCCGGTGCCGGCCAGGTCATCGAACGGTTTGGCCATGAAACAGGCGGTCATCCCGTGTTTGTGCGCCACGCCCTTGACCAATCGCTTGTAGCGCACAGCTTCGTCCATCGCCTGTAGGGCATCGGTGCGATGTTCGAGGGTAATTTCCACTTGTCCGGGCGCGTATTCGGAAATCGCCGTGCGTGCCGGAATGCCCTGCAGTTTGCAGGCGCTGTACAGGTCGGCGAGAAACGGCTCGATCTGCTCCAGCTCACGCAAGCCGTACACTTGAGTGCCGCGCGGACGCCCGCCATCGACATCCCGCGCCGGTTGCGGCCGGCCATTGCTGTCGCGCTGCTGATCCAGCAAGTAGAACTCCAGTTCGGCGGCCATCACCGGGTAAAACCCGTCGGCCTGCAAGCCTTCGATGACCTTTGCCAACAGGTGCCGCGGGTCGGCGATGGTCGCCGGCATCCCCTCCGTCGGATGCATGCTGACCTGCACCGCCGCCGTTGGAATCAATCGCCACGGCATGCGCGTCAAACTGCCACTGACCGGGTAGGCCCGACAGTCGATATCGCCCACGTCCCACACCAGCCCGGAGTTTTCCACGTCGTCGCCATTAATGGTCAGGCCCAGGATGGTGCTCGGCAAAGGCCGTCCGCTGTCGTACACCGCCAGCAATTCATCGCGATGCAACAACTTGCCCCGTGGCACGCCGTTGTTGTCGAGGATGAACAACTCGAACATCTCGATATCCGGGTTCTGCTCAAGGAACGTCAGGGCTTCTTGCTTCGTAGCGAAGGATGTCGTGGCACAACTCATGGCAATTCTCTTGTTTTCCGCGTCAGGCAAACGCGCGCGCGCTGCCGGGTTGATCCCGGCGCATAGGCGCGAGACCTGTAAGAATAATTAACGGAAAAGGCAGGAGTCTGGCGGGCGCGCGTGACGGCAATGCCACAACGCCCAGAAGGCGAGTTCGGAAGGAAGAATGACTGGACGATCGTCCATGGGTAAACCGTAGTAGACAGGTGAGCGGCAGCGTCACATGGCTGGATGAGTGGTTAAATCGGGTTTTTTAGAACTGTGGTTGTGGATTGGCTAAACAATCTACACGCCACCCCCTATCCATTGTGGGAGCGAGCCTGCTCGCGAAGGCAGTGTGACAGTCGATATTTATAGTGCCTGACACAACCTCTTCGCGAGCGGGCTCGCTCCCACAGGGTTTTCGTCGCAGCGCAGGTATTTGATTTCTAAATACTGCCCCGGACTTTCTGATTTGCGGCGCTCAAACCGCGCGCGCCTAATCGGGCCTTGTCGTTCAAGGTCCGATCAATGGAAAACGTTCGCGCTACTTCCCGCCCCGCCCTCTGGTTAATGTTCAGCATCATCCTCGTCGCCCTCAACCTGCGCCCCTCCATGGCGGCTGTCGGCCCTTTGCTGTCGGCAATCCGCGGCGATATCCCCCTGAGTTTCAGCCTGGCCGCGCTGCTGACCATGCTGCCCGTAATGGCCATGGGACTGGCGATGTTCTTCGGCCTCCGTGTCAGCCAACGGCTCGGCGAACAACGCACAGTGGTGATGTCGTTGCTGATCATCGGCTTGGCCACGGTGTCGCGTCTGTTTGTCAGTTCTGCGGCAGGACTGATTTTCAGTGCGGTGCTCGCCGGCGTCGGTATCGCGGTGATTCAAGCGTTGATGCCCGCGCTGATCAAGTCGCGCTTCAGCGAAAACGTTTCCTTGTGCATGGGGCTCTACGTGACGTCGATCATGGGCGGCGCAGCCATCGCAGCATCCTTCGCGCCACTGGTGATGACGCACAACGGAAGCTGGCGGACGGGCTTGGCGATTTGGGCGATATTGGCGCTGTTGGCGTTGCTGTTTTGGCGCGGACAGCAGTCGGGGGTGCCGGCATCAACCCGGAACTCACCGCGCAACGCATCCTTCTTCAACAATTCCCGCGCCTGGTTACTGGCGATCTTCTTTGGTCTGGGTACTGCGTCGTACACCTGTGTACTGGCCTGGTTGGCGCCGTACTACGTGGAAAAAGGCTGGAGCGAGCAAAATGCCGGATTGCTGCTGGGTTTCCTGACGGCCATGGAGGTGTTGTCGGGCCTGCTGACACCGGCGATCGGCAACCGTAATCTCGACCGGCGCTGGGTGCTGGCGGTATTGCTGGCACTGATCATGGCGGGTTTCTGCGGCCTGATTCTAAGCCCGCAATACCTGACGCTGTTGTGGCCGAGTCTGCTGGGGTTGGGCATCGGCGGATTGTTTCCGATGAGCCTGATCGTGGCCCTGGATCACCTGGATCACCCACAGCGCGCGGGCGGGCTGACCGCCTTCGTTCAGGGCATTGGCTATCTGATCGCCGGCCTCTCGCCGCTGGCGGCAGGAATGATCCGCGATCAATTGGGCAGTTTCGAATGGGCCTGGTGGTCGCTCACCGGCGTCATGGCACTGATGATGTTGATGGTTTGGCGCTTCAACCCCCGGCATTACGCCGATCACATGGGCTGAGCACTGCTATTTGCGAAACTTCCTACAGGGCATTCTCCTGGCACCATGGGTCCGTTAGGATCATTCGCACGAGTGTGCGCTCAGTCAGCGCAGGGATTACAGCGAGATGGAATGGATGCTGAACAGTAACTTGCTTAGAAAACTCGACATGCAGGACCTCATGGTGTTCGTCGCCGTGTATGAGCAAAGCAGCGTCACCGGTGTATCCGAGACGCTCTGCGTCAGTCAGTCCACCGTGAGTTACTGCCTGAAAAAACTGCGCACCAGTTTCGAAGATGATTTGTTCATCAATACCCGCGCCGGCATGCGCCCCACTTACAAAGCCAGCACCATGTACACCCACGTGGTGAAAATCCTGCAAAGCATCAACCTCTGCCACTCCGGGGCACCGATGTTCGACCCCTCCTTGCAACCGGTCACCTTCAACATCTGTGCACCGGAATACTTCGAGCAGCTGTTTCTCCCCAGCCTGTTGAGGTGTTTTGATTTCGCCGACCTGCCGGTGGTGATCAACATGCAAAAGCTCGAAAAAGACATCCCTGCTGACAAACTGCGTGACGGCAGCCTCGACCTGGTAATTTGCTTCGGCCCGAACTTCCACCGCAGCGACGTCGATTTCAAATCCAGAATATTGGTTGAGGATGATCTGGTCTGTGTTTTCGATGAACGCGCCACGCCGTTAGAGCCGCGTCTAAGCGTGCAAGCTTTCATCGAACGCCGGCACGTGTTTCCGACACCCTGGACGTCCTCCACCAACATGGTCGACGGCTGGCTCGCGGAGCGAGCGCAGAAAAGGCAGATCATCGCGAGATCCAATAGCTACAGCGCGGCGCTGAAAATGATCACAGGCACGGACTACATACTGACCGTGCCTCGGCGCATCCAGCGGTTACTGGCGAGCGAGGCCATCTTCAATTACCGCGAAGCACCGGAAGGCATACCCCGTTTCACTCTGGACATGCGCTGGAGTCACGGTGCCGATCAGAACAGCGCCAATGCCTGGTTGCGTGAACAGGTGGTCAAGGCCTGCACTGAGCGGGCCACCGACTGAGCCTCAGTCGCTGATGGCGACTTTGCTGTAGGACTCTCGATCAATGTCGAGGATTTCCACGGCCAACTGGACTTCAACCCCTGCTGGCCATTCACACAGGTCCTGCACAACCGCCAGCAGGCTTTCCGATAACTGCTTCTTAATCTGCGGCGAGCGACCGCTCAACAGCGCCAGCTTCACGTGTACGAACGCCCGCTCAGCCATTGCCGTACCGACCTTGAACGTCTGGACCTTTACCGCGCGACTCTTGATGTCGTATTCGGCCGCAAACTGACCGGAAGCCACCAGCGTATTGTTGAGCCGGATCAACGCCACGTCGGGATTCAGCTCGGAAAGGTTGGCGGTGTATTCCATGTGCAGGTTAGGCATGACGGAGCTCCTGAGAGAAAGCGCAAAGGTCGTACATATAACACAGAGTTATCTAGCTCACGGCGACTGTGGCGACACAATTCTTTCGCTCATGAACACCTCCAGCCGCGAACGCAACCAGCGTTCGGCAGGGTCGGTATCGACATGGCTGAGCCAGACCATAGACAGGTCCAGGGTCGGTGTCTTGAACGGAAAGGGTTCGGTATACAACTGACCCGACGCCGCCATGGCCTCGGCGGTGTAATCCGGCAGGCTGGCGATCAGATCCGTCCCGGCGAGCAAGGCCGGTAACGAACTGTATTGCGGCACGGACAGCACCACCTGGCGCGTACGACCGATCTCCGCCAGCCATTCATCGGCGTAGCCACTCACGTTGGCGGTGTGGGACACCAGCACATGGGGGCGTGAGCAATATTCGTCGAGGGTCAGCGGTGTGTCAGACGCATCCGCTCGCAAGATGCGGGGCTGGATGTGTCGCAACAATTTGCGCTTGGCATTGGCCGGAAGGCCGCGGGTCTGGCTGATCCCGACGGTGATGTCGCCCGACGCCAATAAATCGGGAATTCGCCAGTAATCGACATGCTGCACCACAAACACCACCTTCGGCGCTTCCTGGCGCAAGGCACGCAGCAGCGGTGGCAGCAGGCCAAACTCGACATCGTCCGACAGCCCGATGCGGAAAGTCATGGCGCTGCTGGCGGGATCAAAATCGTGGGTCAGGCTTAATGCCACCGACAGTGAATCCAGCGCCGGCGACAAATACTGAATCAACTCCTCGGCCCTGGCAGTCGGTTCCATTCGATGCCCCACCCGAATGAACAGCGGATCGTTGAACATCGTGCGCAAGCGGTTGAGCGCCGCGCTGATGGTCGGCTGCCCAAGGAACAACTTCTCCGCCACCCGGGTGACATTGCGTTCCAGCATCAGGCTTTCGAACACCACCATCAGGTTGATGTCGGCTTTACGCAGTTCGTTACGATTCATCCACAGGCCCCAATCCCAAATCTGCTGACAGTTTAGGTAGCTGTCGCGGGCGGCGTCTATGCGACTCATGCAGCTAGCGTTTAATCCAGATGCAGCCACCGGCTTCGTCCTACAGCCCCGTCCTGATTTCTTCGCAGGTCTGGCGGGCCGCGCTGACGCCTCTAAGCTCAGCAACGTTTGGGGCTACCCGCCCCGGCCAGACATCCAGTCAAACTCAAAGGAGCCTTCCAATGGCTAGAGACAAAGCGAAAGACGACAAGCACTTCAACTGCACTCAGCCGCATGAAGCCGACTACGTCGCAGGGCTGTACCCGCACGCGAAGGAAGAGATCAAAACGTTCCTGGCCTCGGCCTGCAAGGACAACTCCTTGCACAACTCGACCCACAAGGACGTCTACGACCTGATCAAAAGAAAACTCGGCCACTCGCAGCCGTAACACCGGCCGCTCGAAACGAAGCTGCTCGACCCGAGCAGCTTCACCGCCTGACGCCTAGATCTCCTTGACCGGGGTCTGATCCTGAGTCCCCTTGATCAAGCTGATGGCATGCACGCAATCCGCCTTGTTGACATACGCCTCCCCGCTGGCAATCGTTTCATTGTTCCCCGCCCTCAAACGCCAGCGCCACTGACCTTTGCCAGTGTGCGGGGTGCCCCGGGTTTGCCTGTAAATCTCAAAATACATTGATCGCTCCTTGCGAATGCTGATGACCGCAGATTCCGTGATCTGCGAAAGCCAGAGTAGTTGAGGATTTTTTCCGGTGAAGGGTTTCAGTGTCAGGGGATATTTCCGGGAAACAACCTTGATTTGGGAATCGACCAATGGCTGTAGGGGAAGGTAATCAGGGTGACTGGGCGAAGTCACTTTTCGCTTGATCAGTCATATTTTTCTTACGGACTTCGCTGCTCAATCCGACAACCAAAAATCAGTGCCGTCGAGAAAACCAGGGGCCGCTCACTGCCCCTGTCATCCCGATTATTGATACAGAAAAAGGTCCTCGGAAGAGTCCACTTCGCCCCATTCTCCGGTGTACGCAACGGCTTGTATCGGCACCCGCCCCGCTTCGATGACGTGTTGAAGGGTGTTCGTCATATGCACGTTGTCGGACCGCTCCGGAGTCAATGTCGAGCGAAGCCGAACGACTTCTGCCCAGCCCTGCGGCGTGAAGCGCAAAAGGCCCATGTATTGACCCTGAACATCATCGACCGATTTCGGTTTGTTGCCGATTTCGGCCAAGTTGCCGGCAGATGTCAGGCGGAATGTTTCGGCGTCCAGCAAGGGATCGCCAAAACGCTGGGTCCAAAGTGCTAGCCAATTGGGATCATAGGTGACTGCCAGGGAAGCCTTGCATGTCATCAACGACTGAACCGCCGCGGGGCTGTAAAAGATGTCGGAATAACTCACGATGCACGGTTCTTCCTGTAACCAGTCTTGCGCACACGCCAACGACGACACCATGTTGGTTTGCGCCCAACGTGAGTTATGGAACTCGATCAGCCCTTGGCTTGCCAACACCTCGCGCTTGTAGCCTGTCACGATGGCTATCTCGTCAATGCCGGCATCGCGAAGGGCCGCAAGTTGCCACTCCAGCAGTGTCTTGCCTCGCAACTCGACCATGCATTTCGGACGTTCATCCGTGAGGCTTTTCATGCGGCTGCCACGTCCGGCAGCCAAAATAATGGCTTTCACAACAGTTCTACCTCATGAGATCCGAACAACCGCTTCAATCGATCAAGGTCGTGCGAGGCAAAAACCCCCTCTCGCTCCGGGTGCCACATCCAGCCTTCCCATGGCAGGCCGAGGTGACGGATGGCTTCGATTTCCCCGTCTTCACTGCGCGCCAGGACCTCAAAGGTTTCCGGGCAACCGGCAAGGGCAAAATCGTGATAACTGTTCACCTCGGCAACGATCTGTCCTGACAGTTGATGCCGGGCTCGCACATGACCTGTCACCGGTTTCAGCTCACCGCCCGACCAATGCGCGATCATCTGCATCCCCCGGCAAATGCCGAGCACCGGCAGGCTATGGGATCGCGCATGGTCAAGCAGTCTGCCCTCGGTCAGGTCGCGTGCCGGACACTGGCCGATGTCATTCCCGCCCGAAAGCACGATGGCCTGTGGCGATACCGCGTTCAGCCAGTCATGCAGGGCATCATGAATCAGCCCACCGTCGCGTGGTTGCTGACCCAAATTGTTGGGCACCGGCACCGGCAAAAAGCCGGCCGCCAGAAGAAATGCGCATAGACGCTGGTCGAGCGCATCACGGCTTTCCCCGCGCTCAGGAAACACGTCCACGCGTTGGCTGATGGCAACAACCTTCATGCCAGCACCTCCACCCAACGCCCGGGACAGTCCAGATGTAGGCGTTGAGCTGCCGACCAGCGGCGGTAGAGCACTTCACCTGCACCGATCACCGCTGGCAGGCCAAGTTCGCCTGCACGAATCGCCATGTGCGAATTGGCGCCGCCCCAGGCCGTTATCAGCCCGGCAATCGGGTAGGCGAACAACCAGTCAAACCCCGGGTCCGCGTTGGGAATGCAGACAATCGCCCCGGCGAGTTTTGCGCGGTCATCACTGCCTACTACTGCGGCTGTCACCTGTTTCTGGGTGATGAAGTTGGGCGCTGTTTCCGGCCATTGAAAGGACCAGACATCCTCGGGCCGGGTGATGACCGGCGGCAGCGATATCTTGAGGGTCTTTTCATAGCGGGCCTTGCCCTGTTCAATGCTGCGCAACAGCACATCCTTGGGGTCGACTGCCGCAATGTGCAGTTCCTTGAACGCACTGATGTCGCAATAGGCGATGTCTTCGCGGCTGATGCCGTGCTGGGCGCCCACTTCGGCAATCAATGCGAGGGCATCCGACAGATTGCGGGTGAAGTGAAACTTGGCCAGTTCACGCAGCTCGATGCCCGCCTGCATGAAGTCCAGCAAGCCGACCGGATCCGGCTGCAAGCCGTGTTCCTCCAATTGCTTCACGATTGCGCGCATCTGAGGGAGGGTCAGCGAAAAGGGTTGCACTGGTTCCGGAGCGGAGGGGCGCTGGTTCCAGTCAAAGTAGAGTTCCGGCGCTTCATCGTAACGGGGCGAAAGGATGTCGTAGGTGCCCGGTCGCAAGTGGCCGTAGCGCGCAAGGAACGTCGCTTTGTCCAGTGTTGCCCGGTCACGTGCCAACTGGCCGCTGACGGTTGAGACGCCACCCATGAAGCAATCGTAGTCAGCCTGCGAGAACACGCCCACCGTCACCAGGGATTTAAGCATCTGCACCGCGACGAAGCCGGCGCGCGCCAGACCGGCGAATGGCAGGGTGCCATAGCGTTTGGCATCCTCCAGCAGCCAGTAGATCCGCTCCAGTGGGTCGGCGTTGGAGGCGAGCAGCTCTTCGCGTCGCGCATTGAGCATGTCGAGCTTATTGGCATCGGCGCGCCACAAACCATCTTTGGGATGAACGATACGGTTGGTCAGCTTGCGCAAACTGGTGCTGATGGCCTCCAGTTCGTGCGCCTGAAATCCGGCACTGGCCAAACGCTCCAGACGCTGCGACAAATCCAGTGTGTAGCAGGAGAATACAATCTCGAACTCCACTTTATCGTGCAGCGTCGGTTCGGCCAGCAACCGATCGATATAGTGGTCGACCAGCCGTCCCGCGAGCCCGTCATCAAGGTCTGCCGGAATAAAAGAGTTAAACGACAAACGCACATCGATGTACGGCAACCCGAAGAAATGCGGCATCAACGGGAAACTGCGTAAATTGCGGTAGCCATAGTTATGGCGCTGGTAAGCCCAGATGGAGTCCGTCACCAAATCCCGGTACAGCGAAAGCGCCAATGGCTTGGGCCGGATGCCGATAATCTCGGCGGGATTCCAGTCCGGCATTACGCCATAAACGGTACGCTGGCCCATCAGAAACGGGTGCGGCTGCATACCCCGCGCCACCTTACGCTGGATGCTGTCCAGCCAGGCGGCCTGGTCCATTTCCGATTGTGCAGGTGTTGCCAATATCAAAGGCCGGGCTTGCAACAGCCACAGCACCTCGCCGTCTGTTTCACTCGTGACCGCGAATTCGCAATCGACCGGCGAGCCATCAAACAGCACCAGCAACTCTTCGAGCAAGGAGATGATCGGAGCAAGGCTCGAGGGCGGCGCCACTTCACTGGAGGCCGCCTGCTGCCACAATCGACCGCCCATGCCGCTGGTGACAGCGGCGGTGTCACACCCTTCAGACCAGTTCACCAGCCGATACGGTGCACAGGTATTCGGGTCGTGGGAAAAGGCAACGCCGGAGCGCAGCACATTCCCCAACATCGGCTGAATCAGCACCTCGTCTGCTGGATGGACATCGCCATAACTGGCGATGACCTGTTCCACCGCCGATACCAGTTCGGCTTCATTGACATCAGGGATCGAAAGAAAAGCCCCTGCACAGGACGCTTGCGCACCATCCTCGCGCAGACAACTGGACCGTACGATCCAGGGGCCTGTCCCGAGCCGCCCCTGGACATCACGAAAGCAGGCTTGGCCACCGAGTTGCCAGTCCCTCACGGTGAATGACAGCAACGGCGCAATTCGAGCGGAATCGAGTCGCCCCTGCAGGCTGATCAAGGTGCCGGCTTTGGTAGAGAAATGCAGCGACATCGGCATTATCTCAACTGAGCAACCCAGATATTGGTGGAGTACGGAATCTGGATCGCTGGCTTATCAAGGCTGCTCAGGTAGTCCTCGATTGCGCTGATCACCTCATGGAAATTCGCACCCGCCTGTCGCTCAAGCGTCGCGTGGGAACGCCAGGCCACCAGACACTCTTCGATGCTTTGTTCGTGAATGACACGCGCATCAAGATGTACGACAGCGCCGAAAAGCCCACTGGCGTCTATGACTGCGGTTTGGTCTTCACGACGAGTGCCGTAGCCGTAACCCTCTACCCGTTCCTTGATGATGGCTTCAATGCGGGCCTGAATCGGGTCGTCAAGATGACGATGATTCCACATGCAGGCGAACCAGCCTCGGGGCTTGAGAATACGGGCGGTTTCCTTGAGCGCCTGCTGGCGGTCGCAGACATTGAAGGAACTGCCAAAGGTGACCATGTCGAAAGCATCGGTGGCCTGGCCGGTGACTTCGCCGGTCCCCTCATGCCAACGGACATTGGCCAGGTTGGCAGTCCGCTTGATGCCATTGGCGCGCATTGCATCGTTAGGCTCTACAGCCACCACGTCCAGACCACGCGCGGCCAGCATCAGGGTGAGATGCGCGACACCGGCTCCAACATCGCAAAACTTATCGCCCTTCTCGGCGCCTGCAATCGAGAGCATTGCATCGATCGCGGCATCGGCGTAGTCAGGACGTTTCAAATAAGCGTCAGCCAGGGTGGTGTAATCCCATTCGGTTTTCATATCAAACTCCTTTTAAAAAACGGTGTAGTAAGTCATCAGTCAACGTTTGTACCGAGCGATGAGGTTCAAATTCCACTACCCAATCTGCCGCGTCCGGTTCATCAATCGATAAATCGAGCCCGGCGACGTTGTGCAATTCACCTGCATCAAATCGGCGGTATATATCCTTGGGATCCCGGCGGCGCAGTTCCTCCACCGGCACCTTTAAATAAATTTCAAAGTAACCCGGTAAATGTGCTCGATTCCAAACATGAATTTCACGAAACAGCGAAATCGTAGCGATTACGACGGTGTGCCCTTGAGCGGCAATAACCCTGCATAAATGGGCATATTGCATCGCCAGTGCCAATCGCCCTACTCGCCCATGATTTTGCGAATTGGCAGCCGCAGCGCCAAATACGTCGCGCAGTTCATCCCCGTCCAGCATGACGACCGAGTGGCCAAGGTGTCGAAGACCGTTAACGAACTCGCGAGCCAGCGTCGATTTCCCTGCACCCGACAGGCCGGTTATCCATACTACTTTTCCGGCGATACTGTCTTTCGTATCGATCTGATTGACGATCATTGCAGCACGCTGGCTGAATCGTTGATCGTTCGCTGACTTACGTCTCCGGCAGCATTCATCGCAAAATAGCAAAAACGCGAATCATGTTCTTTCTGGACCAGGTCCAGAAACACTTCATCCGGGTGATGGAGGTCGCCGTACTCTGAGTCGAAGAAATTTTTGTAGATGGAATAACTTTGCTCAGGGGTTAACAAACCAAACCCCAGCAGTAACTCCTTGAGTTCCTCGCCGCTTTTAGCGATCGGCAACACATTGCCCATCTGTGCCAGCCAGGCGTTAACAACGGGATGGTTCTCAGAGGTTGCCGGGACGTAGTAAATGGGCAGCCGGCAGGTATTGAGCATGAACGACACACCTCCGCTCGAGGCGTCGGTAATAATCGTGTCACACTGATTGTAAAAATCCTTGCTACTGCCCTTGGTAGTATCTATTGAAATCCAGGAATACCGGGAAAGCTGCTCACACATCTCTTTTACAAACGCACTTTTAAAATCAGTCATGTAAGGTCGAAAGATTATTTGCGCCTGTGGAATCTGCGACTTGACCGCATTTACAACCACTTCCATGTTTTCAAATAGAGAAGCGCCCTCGGGGCATAAACCCATCTGAGTTGGCAGAAGGCCGACGACATACTCATCAGATGTTCGCACGGACTCAGGAGGAGAACTGAAAGCCTGGGAGATTTTAACGGGCAGCGTCGATATCGCGCTGGTCTTGCGAAGGTCCGAACGCTGGGATTGAGTGTCACACACCAGGCGCAACGAGTTCCGGTCATGCCGGTAGCGCTGCAGCCCCATTTTCATCAAATCAAAAAGCGACCGGGACGAAGAAATAATCGCGTCCCAATAAGCTGTCCACTCGGAACAATAATATTCGTCTTTGAGCGGCATGCCGACGTTGCCATGTGCAATAAATATCGCGAAGTTCGATTCATCAAGCAGTCGTCCAACCGCGGCATCATTCGAAATAATCGTCTGCGAGTTCAGGTTTGCAATAAAATCGAACTCTACTTCTTCAACAGGATAATTTAGAACCTGCTCCGCTTCGCTTTGGCTCAAACCAGTAATACTTGTTTGAAGCACGATGCAATTATATTCGTTACGCAGAGCATTCAATGCCGGGAGCAAATACTCTAGATACGTTTTCCCGCCTTTTTGGACGTTACTGATCAAGTAAACGCTTTTCATAATCAAAGCCGCACCTTAAAAGCCTTCCCAGGCAAATCCTTTTAGATCCAAATAAACGCACAAGAGGGAGAATTTTCGAACTTGTTCTTTCACTTCTCCCTTCGGCGCACACACCCTTCCTGTACTGCACATCCAAGCTAGAGTCGTATGGAATTTCGCTGACAAATAAATGACACCGCTTCGGACCCAACAAGCAAAAAACGCGCCAAATTAATGCGCAAATGGCGGATTGCCATCTTCTCGAATGGCAATACCAGCAAGACATGCGTTGGCAACCTGGACACGTGGGGGAGTTGTAAGCGACTGCGCTCAGGGTCACGAAAGCGCACTGAGTGATGGCGGAAAGGGATGCAAAAACTAAAAACCGCTAAACGCAAAAAGGCCCCATAAAATGGGGCCTTTAAGTGTAAATATGGCGGAGAGATAGGGATTCGAACCCTAGGTACCGGTGAAGGTACAACGGATTTCGAATCCGTCCCATTCGGCCACTCTGGCATCTCTCCAACGGCGCGCATCATAACAACACTTTTGCCGGAAGCGAACCCCCTGAGCGAAAATTTTTCCGTGCTATCAGATGCTTGCGTCGATTAAAGCGGTACGCCCAGACGATTGGCGACTTCTTCGTAGGCTTCGATGACGTCACCGAGCCCCTGACGGAAGCGGTCCTTGTCCATTTTCTTGCCGGTAGCCTTGTCCCACAGACGGCAGCCGTCCGGGCTGAATTCGTCGCCCAGGACGATGGAGCCGTCGGAGAACACACCGAATTCGAGTTTGAAGTCGACCAGCAGCAGACCAGCGTCGTCGAACAGTTTGCTCAGGACTTCGTTGACCTTGAGCGACAGTTCTTTCATGCGAACCAGTTGCTCGGCGGTGCCCCAACCGAACGCCACGACGTGGGATTCGTTGATGAACGGGTCGCCCTTGGCGTCGTCCTTGAGGAACAGTTCGAAGGTGTAAGGGTTGAGCTTCATGCCTTCTTCGACGCCCAAACGCTTGACCAGGCTGCCAGCCGCGTAGTTACGCACGACGCACTCGACCGGGATCATGTCGAGTTTTTTCACCAGGCATTCGTTGTCGCCCAGCAGTTTGTCGAACTGGGTCGGCACGCCGGCGGCTTCGAGTTTTTGCATGATGAAGGCGTTGAACTTGTTGTTCACCATGCCTTTGCGGTCAAGCTGCTCGATGCGCTTGCCGTCGAACGCCGAGGTGTCGTTGCGAAACAGCAGGATCAAGCGGTCAGCGTCGTCGGTCTTGAAAACCGATTTGGCTTTGCCGCGGTAGAGTTCTTCACGTTTTTCCATGATGGGCTCCGCTTGCTAAGTAGGTGGGCTAGGCGATGTGTCGCCAGTCGAGCCCTGAATCTTGATCGGCCAGTTGCAGCCAGTCCGGGTCGCACCCGAGGGTATCGACAAAACATTGCCGGGCCAGCTGCGGCAGGTTGTTCTTGCTGCTCAGATGGGCCAGGACCAGATGTTGCAGGCCTTGCCAGCCCAACTCGGACACCAGGAATGCCGCCTGGTGGTTGTTCAAATGTCCCAGTTCACCGCCCACTCGCTGTTTTAGAAAGTACGGGTAGTGACCGCGGGCCAGCATGTCACGGCAATGGTTGGACTCGATCATCAACGCATCGAGGTCCTTGTAGCCGTCCAGCACTCTGTTGCAATACGACCCCAGGTCGGTCAGCAGGCCGAAGCGCCGCTCACCATCGCTGAACACGTACTGCGTCGGTTCCTGGGCATCATGGGCCACGGCAATGACGCCGATGCTCAGTGAGCCGATCTGCAGTTGCTCGCCGCCAGCCAGGAGGCCTGCGGGTTCAACGGGTTTGCGCATCCCGCGCAGGGTGCCGCGACTGAGGTAGACAGGCAGATTGTAGCGCCGAGACAGCAAACCCACGCCATGCACGTGGTCGGCATGTTCGTGGGTCACGAGTATCGCGCTCAGTTGCGCCGGGTTCACACCCAGGCGCAACAGGCGTTTTTCAGTTTCCCGCAGGGAGAAACCACAATCCACCAGCACATACGTGTCAGCGCTGGCTATCAGCGTGCCGTTCCCTTGGCTACCGCTGCCGAGAACGGCAAAACGCATGTGATCAGCCCAGATTGTCCTGAATCACGCTCAACACTTTGCGCGCCACATCAGCTGGCGCCACGGTGTTGATGTTTTTCTCGACGGTGACCTGGACGTTTTCGCCGACCTTGCTCAGGCGAACCTGATAACGCTCGGCACGGGCTTCAACTGCTTCCTTGTCCGGCGCGCTGCCGAACAGGCTGCCGAAGAAGCCAGGCTTGTCGTCTTTCTTCTCGGCTTTTTCGGCCAGGTTGATGTAGTACAGGCCCAGGCTGCGGTTGATGTCTTCAACGCGCCATTCGCCCTGCTCCAGCGCACGACCGACGCTCGACCAGGCACGATCCAGGTCATTACCGACGTTGAGCACCGGGTTGCCGCTGCCGTCTTCGCTGAGGCTGACACGGCTTGGGGTATCGAAATCACGCGAAGCCAGCATGGAGACCGAACCGCCCTTCTCCGAGATGCGGCTCATGCTCGCGAGCATGTCGTCGACCAGTGCCGCGTCCAGGCCGGTGTTGACCGAACGATTGGTGAAGTCGACGTCTGCGGTGCTGCCGGCAGGACGCTCGGCGCTGATCACATAGATCTCGCTGGTGTTGCGCTGCACGCCCGGCTCGATACGTACCCGCACGCGGGTCTCGCTGTCGGCACCGACACCGGCCGCGCTCAAGCGCTTGGCCATGGCGGCGGACAGTTCGTCGGAATGCTGCCAGGTGGTGGTGAATTCGCCGGTTTGCGGACGCTGTTCATCCAGGCGGAAACCGTTGTCCTGGAAGAATTGCACGGCCACTGGCCAGGCTTCGGCCGGTGGGTTTTGAGCCACGATCCAGCGCGTGTCACCAGTCTTCTGCAGCGAATAGGCGCTGGCGTCTGCACCTGCGGTCAGCGGCTGTGGACGAGGCACGATGTACTCACCCTTGACGCTGTCATCGGCCACGTTGCGCGGAATCGGCAACAGCGGGTCCAGACGTTTGGCAGTGCTGACGTCCGGTGGCAATTGCATAGGTGCAGTCTGTTGCGCTTCCAGGTAATCGCTACCGCGGTCACGGAAATAACCTTCCGGGCCCCAGACCCATCCACAGCCACTGGTGCTGGAGATAATCAAGGCAAGTGCGGAAAGTCCGGCCAATCGCTTCATGCGTAGTGCTTCCTCAATTAAACCAGGACGCCGGACTGGCGCATGGCCTGCCGCAGCGGTTCGTGACAGGCAGCACTGAGCCAGGTGAGCGGCAGACGGATACCGTCCGGCATCAAGCCCATTTCATGCAGTGCCCATTTCACGGGGATAGGGTTGGATTCGATAAACAGGGTTTTATTGAGCGGCATCAGCTTTTGGTGAATGGCGCGGGCCGTAACGGCGTCGCCTTTCAATGCGGCGTTGCACAGGTCAGCCATTTCACGCGGGGCCACGTTGGCGGTCACCGAGATGTTGCCTTTGCCGCCAAGCAGAATCAGCTCGACTGCGGTGGCGTCGTCACCGGAGATCACCAGGAAGTCTTTGCTGACGCCGTCGATGATGGCTTTGGCACGGTCCAGGTCGCCGGTGGCTTCCTTGATGCCGATGATGTTTTTCACGGTCGACAGGCGGATAACGGTCTCGGCCTGCATGTCACATGCAGTGCGCCCTGGCACGTTATAAAGGATCTGCGGGATGTCGACAGCTTCGGCGATGGCCTTGAAGTGCTGGTACAAGCCTTCCTGGGTCGGCTTGTTGTAGTACGGCGTCACCAACAGGCAGGCGTCGGCGCCGGCGGTCTTCGCGTTGGTGGTCAGCTCGATCGCTTCGCGTGTCGAGTTGGCGCCGGTACCGGCGATCACCGGGATGCGCCCTGCAACCTGCTTGACCACGTAACGAATCACTTCGATGTGCTCGTTCACGTCTAGAGTGGCCGATTCACCTGTAGTGCCGACCGCCACGATCGCGTGGGTGCCGTTTTGCAGGTGAAAGTCCACCAGTTTGCTCAGGCTGTCCCAGTCGAGACGACCTTGTGCATCCATGGGTGTGACCAGTGCCACCATACTGCCCGCAATCATGCAACCGCTCCTGCCGGAAAAAGAGAGCCGTAATGGTACTGGCGCCAAGATGCTTGTACAAGCGAAGTACTGCGCTGCTGCCATTCCCCTTGGCGCTGCTTTTCGCTACCCTTCAGACTTTGATCGGTACTGACACGCTCGCAAGCCGGGTTCCAGCCTCCATTTTCGGCATCACAAGCCCCGATCCAGCGTTGCCACCCCTCGCTCTTGCCACACTGGAGCACGTTGCAACCTTCGGCTCGGGTTTTCTGAATTCGCATCCGCAGGCTCGCCCCCGGCAAAAAAAGCCCGTAGAAGTATCGACCGCTCATCGCTTTAGGAATGCTGCATGTCCACCCCCACAGTTCGCGAACAATTCCTTGTCATCAGTGCCCTCGGCGCCAACCCCATGGAGCTGACTAACGTCCTGTGCCGCGCCAGCCATGAAAACCGCTGCGCCGTGGTCACTTCTCGCCTGACCCGCCATGGCGAGTGCAGTGCGTTGATCCTTGAAATCTCCGGCAGCTGGGACGCCCTCGCGCGCCTGGAAGGCAGCTTGCCGAGCCTTGCCAAAAAGCACGCCTTCACGGTCAACGTGGTGCGCAGCGCGGCGCTGGAAAACCGTCCACAGGCCTTGCCGTACGTGGCGTATGTCAGCTCGGCCTACCGCTCCGACATCATCAACGAGCTGTGCCAGTTCTTCATGGACCACAACGTCGAGCTGGAAAACCTGACCTGCGACACCTATCAGGCCCCGCAAACCGGCGGCACCATGCTTAACGCCACGTTCACCGTGACCTTGCCGGCCGGCGTGCAAATCAGTTGGCTGCGCGATCAGTTCCTCGATTTCGCCGATGCGCTGAATCTGGATGCCCTGATCGAGCCGTGGCGCCCACAAAACCCAATGTAAGGAAGCTTTCATGGCCGTTGCCATCGACCAACCGGTTGCCGACTTCGAAGCACCCGCCACCAATGGACAGACCGTCAGCCTCGCAGGCCTTAAAGGCAAGCAAGTGGTGATCTACTTCTATCCGAAGGACAGCACCCCGGGTTGCACGACTCAGGGCCAGGGCTTTCGCGATCAGCTTGACGCCTTTAAAGCGGCCAACACCGAAGTGTTCGGTGTATCCCGCGACAGTTTGAAATCGCACGAAAACTTCAAGGCCAAGCAGGCGTTTACCTTCGAGCTGATCAGCGACAAGGAAGAAGCGCTGTGCCAGTTGTTCGATGTGATCAAGCTGAAGAAGCTGTATGGCAAGGAATACATGGGCGTTGATCGCAGCACGTTTTTGATCGACAAGCATGGCGTGCTGCGTCAGGAATGGCGTGGTGTGAAGGTGCCGGGGCATGTGGATGCGGTGTTGGCGGCGGCTGAGGCCCTGAACAAGGCCTGACTCAAGAAGATCGCAGCCTTCGGCAGC
>NZ_CABVHK010000031.1 GCF_902497785.1 Pseudomonas fluorescens | reverse complement strand
GGGCCAGGGATGGCCCTTCGCGGCGACCCGCGGAGCAATGCCGGAGTGAGGGCACACCGAGCCCAAGCGAGGTGCCGAGTGGTGGGGCAAGAGCGTTTGGGTTACTTTTGCGCTTTTCAAAAGTGACTCGCCGTAAGGGCGAAACCAATACCAGCCATCACCGAAGAAACGGATATTCACCCAAACGCAAAAGATCAGCCAAAAAAAACCACCCCCTCTTAATACCCCCGCCTCACCTGTGATACACAACACCTGATTGCGAGTCCCGCGCCCAATGAGGTTTGTCATGACCCACTCCCCACGCTTGCCGCACCGGCTGACCGGCGCCCTGCTGCTCCTGCTCACATTCGGCGCCCAAGCCGGCACGCCCACCCCGGCGCCCGCCGGTTTGCAACCGCTGCTGAACACCATGAACGAACGCCTGAACATAAGTGATTGGGTAGCGTTGACCAAATGGGACAGCCGCAAACCGATCCTCGACAGCGCCCGGGAAGCCCAGGTCATCGCCAACGCTCGGAAGCAGGCCGTTGCCCGAAAACTCGATCCGGACGAGGTCGCCGCATTGATCGCCGCACAGATCGAAGCCAGCAAGCTGGTGCAATACGGACTGCTCGCGCAATGGCAAGCAGCCGGCAAGGCGCCCGACCTGCCACGACCAGACCTCACCCGAGTGGTTCGACCGCAACTGGACGAGCTGCAAAACCGTCTATTGCAGCACTACGCCGACTTCGCGCCTTATCGCAAAGACCCGAATTGCCCGCAGTGGCTGGCCAAAGAGCGATCTACCCTGATCAAGGATGGCCTGCATGGCCAGGCCCTGATCCGCGCCACGGGGGACTTGTGTGTCACTGATTGACGACACCGCGGTATGAAATAGGAAGGAAACACATTGGATTCAACGCTGCGCACGGCAGTAAACATCTGGTAATAGCCCATTGATTGCCAAGCGCTCAACCGTCTGCTTGCATGCCTGCCCCAACGTTGAATCAGGTCAAGGAGACAATCGATGAAAACCATGGTGGTCGGCGCGAGCAAAGGTCTGGGCAGGGCCATGATCGAAGGACTGGGTGAGACAGGCGACACACTGATCGGTGTCTCCCGCACGCCTCCCGAAAACCTGAAACCCAAGGCGGGCGTTCAGGTGCAGTGGGTAGAGGCCAACCTGGCTGAGCCCGCAATGGCTGCGCAAATCATTGAACAGTCAGTGGCCGATGGCGGGCTGGACACTCTGATCTACAACGTAGGGATATGGGAAGAGTTTGCCTTCGATCCGGCCTATGATTTTCTGGATAACCCGGACCATCACCTTGAAGCAATCATCAACTGCAACGTCACCTCGACGATTGTGTTGATAAAACGGCTGCTTCCGCTTCTGCTTAAAAGTGCCACCCCGAGGATCATCCTGACCGGTTCGACTTCAGGCTTACCCCAGAGTGGGCGACCGGAAGTCGCCTTCGGTGCCTCCAAATTCGCCCTGCGCGGTATCGCCGATACGCTGCGCGAAGGGTACAGGCAACAGCGATTGGCAGTGACCTGTTTGAACCTGGGCTATCTGAATACCGAGGATGCGCTGCACACACCGCGAGCGCTTGCCGAACAACGAGGCGAAGGCCATTTGATCCCGGTGCATGACGTCGTACAGGTAGTGCGCATGGTCTTGAGCCTGTCCCCGGCCAGCTTCGTCAAGGAACTCACCTTGCCCGCAATACTGGATGAGCGCTTCTGAGAGTCAGGGAATCGTTCCATCAACACAAAGCCGGGCTTGTCCGGGCTTTTTCATAATTTGCCAGCCGCGGTCAGGAATCTATCGCGGTTGAAACGTCTGTAAATACGCCAAAAGGTTTTCAACCTTCTCCGGGTCGCTCAGCCCCCAGAAAATCATCCGGGTGCCAGGCACCACTGTCTTCGGCGCTTCGAGGTAGGCCGCCAGCGTCTCGCGAGTCCAGACGATGCCGGCTGATTTCATCGCGTCGGAGTATTGGTAGTCCGTGGTGCTGCCCGAGGGGCGGCCGAAAATGCCGTTGAGTTGCGGGCCAAACGAAGCCCGTGCCGACTCCCCGACTTGATGACATCCACCGCAAATCCGCTTGAACAGCACCGCCCCGGCGTCCGCATCGCCGGACGCGATGGCTGGCGTGACGAGCAGCCCGGCGTTGAGCACCAGGGCCAGGGTCAATACAGCGGTTTTCAGCATGTTGAATTCCAGATCAGGTCGTGCGAAACCGGATTATTGGCCATGCCGGCGCCAATTCCAATGAGGCGCGGGGAACCAGCCGGATTAATCAGGTTTCGATCACCAGGACTTGCGTAATGCAACAGTGAGCTAAGCTGCAAACAGCTTATTGCTCACGATGCTCGATTCTGCAGGGTTTTGGTTGTTCTGGAGAGCGTCTGCAACAGCTATCTCAGACTGCCAAAAACTGTTCACGCAGGAATGACGTGATGACCGAGCCCCTTCTTAGCTTTGATGCGCTCAAGCGCGCAGCGGCCGCTGGTGAAATCGATACCGTGCTGGTCTGCATGGTCGACATGCAGGGCCGCCTGGTCGGCAAGCGATTTCAGGTCGAATTTTTTATCGACAGCGGCCACGAAGAAACCCACTGCTGCAACTACCTGCTGGCCGACGACATCGACATGGAACCGGTGCCCGGTTATGCCGCCGCCAGTTGGAGCAAGGGCTATGGCGACTTCGTCCTCAAGCCCGACATGTCCACGTTGCGCCGCGTGCCCTGGCTGGAATGCACGGCGCTGGTGCTCTGCGATGTACTCGATCACCACCATAGAAAAGACTTGCCTCATAGCCCGCGGGCGATTCTGAAGAGACAGGTCGAACGCCTGCGCGAGCGTGGTTACACCGGCATGTTCGCCTCGGAACTCGAGTTCTATCTGTTTGATGAGAGCTACGAAGCGATCCACCAGCGCAACTACCACCAACCGAAAACCGCCGGCCATTACATCGAGGATTACAACATCCTCCAGACCACTCGCGAAGAGCCGGTGCTGCGGGCGATTCGCAAGCACCTGCAGGCCTCGGGCATCCCCGTGGAAAACTCCAAGGGCGAATGGGGCCCGGGCCAGGAAGAGATCAACATCCGCTACGCCGACGCCATGACCATGGCCGACCACCACGTCATCATCAAACACGCCTGCAAAGAGATCGCCGATTTACAGGGCAAGGCGATCACCTTCATGGCCAAGTGGCGCTATGACGCGGCCGGTTCCAGCAGCCATATCCACAATTCGCTGTGGGACAAGAACGGCAAAAAGTCGCTGTTTTTCGACGCCAAGGCCGAATTCGGCATGTCGAAACTGATGCGCTCGTGGGTCGCCGGACAGCTCAAGTACGCCAACGACATCACCTGTTTTCTCGCGCCGTATATCAATTCGTACAAACGCTTTCAGGCCGGCACCTTCGCGCCGACGCGAGCGGTGTGGAGCCGCGACAATCGCACCGCAGGCTTTCGTTTATGCGCCGAAGACAGCAAAGCCATCCGCATCGAGTGCCGCATCGGCGGTGCGGACCTCAACCCTTATCTGGCCTTCGCCGCATTGATTGCGGCGGGCCTGGCCGGTGTTGACGAGAAGCTGGAACTCGCGGCGCCGTTCGAGGGCGATGCCTACCTTGACGAGCAGTTGCCGGAAGTCTCGAAAACCCTGCGCGAGGCCTGCTCCGCACTCAAGGGCTCGAGCATGTTGCGCGAGGCGTTTGGCGATGAAGTGGTCGAGCACTACGTGCATACCGCCGAGTGGGAGCAGAAAGAGTACGACCGGCGAGTCACCGATTGGGAATTGCAGCGCGGCTTCGAGCGCTATTGAGATCACCATGACTGCGAAGATACAGCTCCTCTCTCCGGTCGATGGCCGGGTGTACGCCGAACGACGCCAAACCGATACCGCCCAGCTGCTTGAGGCGCTTGAGGCGGCCGCCGCTGCCCAGGCGCAATGGAAACACCGCCCCTTGAGCGAACGTGCAGCTTTTTGCAGCGCTGCGGTTGACGCGATGCTCGCCATGAAAGATGAAATCGTGCCTGAACTGGCGTGGCAGATGGGTCGACCGGTGCGTTTTGGCGCTGGCGAGCTGCGCGGTTTCGAAGAACGCGCGCGGCATATGATCGCCATTGCGCCTGAAGCGCTCGCCGCTGTAGAGCCCACACCGGTCGCCGGTTTTCGACGCTATATCAACCGCGAACCGCTGGGCACCGTGCTGGTAATTGCCCCGTGGAATTACCCGTACCTGACCGCCGTGAATACGATTATTCCGGCGCTGATGGCGGGCAACAGCGTCATCCTCAAACACGCTTCGCAGACCCTGCTGGTCGGCGAGCGTTTTGCCGAAGCGTTTCGCCGCGCGAAGCTGCCTGAAGGGTTGTTTCAGAACCTGTTGCTCAGTCATGCCAGCACCGCTGTAGCCATCGTCACTGGAGACATACAACAGGTGAACTTCACTGGTTCGGTGGACGCGGGCCTGCAAGTCCAACAAGCAACCCTCACAGATTTCATCGGCATGGGCCTGGAGCTCGGCGGTAAAGACCCGGCCTACGTTCGCGCCGACGCCAACGTCGAACACGCGGTAGAAAACCTGGTGGACGGCAGTTTCTTCAATTCCGGGCAGAGCTGCTGCGCGGTCGAGCGCATCTATGTCGATGAGAAAATCTATCCGGCCTTCGTCGAGCGCTTCGTCGATTTAACCCGCCAATATGTGCTCGGCAACCCGCTGGACGAAGCGACTACGCTCGGTCCAATGGTCTCCCCGGCCGCTGCCGATTTTGTTCGAGGGCAGATTGCCGACGCGCTTAAGCAGGGCGCCAAAGCGCTGATCGATCCCAAGGCATTTCCTGCCGACGTACCCGGCAGCGCCTACCTTGCGCCGCAGGTGCTGGTGGATGTGAACCACGAGATGGCAGTGATGCGTGACGAGAGCTTCGGCCCGGTGGTCGGCATCATGCCGGTGGCCAGTGATGACGAAGCCATCGCCCTGATGAACGACAGCGAGTTCGGGCTCAGCGCGTCGATCTGGACCGCGGACCTCGCCGCCGCCGAGCGCCTCGGCAGCCAGATCGACACGGGCACGGTGTTCATGAACCGTTGTGATTACCTCGACCCGGCACTGGCCTGGACCGGGGTCAAAAACAGCGGACGCGGTGTCACCCTGTCCCGCCTGGGCTACGAGCACCTGACCCGCGCCAAATCCTTTCATCTGCGCCACGAGGTGTAGGTCATGAACCTGACTGGAAACTGGAACTACCCCACCCGCATTCACTTTGGTGTCGGCCGCATCGCCGAGCTCGCCGAGGTCTGCCGCAGCCAGGGTATCCAGCGACCGTTGCTGGTCACCGACAGCGGCCTGGGGCGCGCGGCGATCACCACGGCGGCGCTTGATGCCTTGCGCGACGCGGGCTTGGGCGCCGCGCTGTTTTGCGACCTCAAGCCCAACCCGGTTGAAGCCAATCTCGCGGGCGGGCTCGATGCCTGGCGCGCTGGCCAGCACGATGGCGTGATTGCCTTCGGCGGTGGCAGCGGCCTGGACATGGGCAAACTCATTGCCTTCATGAGCGGCCAGACCCGGCCGGTGTGGGATTTCGAGGACATCGGCGACTACTGGACCCGCGCCGACGAG
Organism: Pseudomonas fluorescens; assembly: GCF_902497785.1. Lineage (GTDB taxonomy): Bacteria > Pseudomonadota > Gammaproteobacteria > Pseudomonadales > Pseudomonadaceae > Aquipseudomonas > Aquipseudomonas fluorescens_BO. The sequence goes on along the minus strand of NZ_CABVHK010000031.1, from coordinate 32,089 downwards.
AGTCGTATCGCGCCAGTGATTGCGGTGCCGACCACCGCGGGAACGGGCTCCGAGGTCGGCCGCGCAGCGGTGATCATCGACGAGCGCACGCACACTAAACGCATCATCTTCCATCCGGAAATGATGCCGCGCGTGGTGATCAGCGACCCGGCCCTCACCGTCGGCATGCCGGCCAAAGTCACCGCCGGCACCGGCATGGATGCGCTCGCCCATTGCCTGGAAGCGTACTGCGCCCCGGGTTTTCACCCGCTGGCCGACGGCATCGCGGTGGAAGGCATCCGTCTGGTCGCCAACGCGCTGGTGCGCGCCGTCCACACCCCTTCAGACCTTGAAGCGCGCGCGCACATGCTCGCGGCGGCCGCGATGGGCGCCACCGCGTTTCAGAAAGGCCTCGGTGGCATGCACGCCCTTTCGCATCCGGTGGGCGCGCTGTACGACACCCATCACGGCATGACCAACGCGACGTTCATGCCGTATGTGTTGCAGTTCAATCGCTCAGCCATCGAAGAACGCATCACGCGACTGGCGGCGTATTTGCGCCTGCCCTCGCCCGGCTTCGACAGCTTCCTTGCGTTCATCCTCAAGCTGCGCAAGGACATTGGCGTGCCGCATACGCTGGTGGAACTGGGCGTGGATGACGGGCAGGCCGACCTGATCGCCGACATGGCGATTATCGATCCCTCGGCCGGCGGCAACCCACTGCCGTTGACCAAGGAGGGCGTGGCGCAGATTTTCGCGGCGGCTTATCAAGGCCGTCTGTAGACCCAGAGCAGTGCGTTGCAAACAGGAGCAGTACGACAAGGTGTTGAAGGCCAGCCCATTGCGCAGACGCCAATGGATTGAATCAAAACCTGATGGGGTACACAGCATGAACCCAGCAAGCCAGCCCGGCACCGACGCGCACGACGATGACGTCAAGGTGCTGCACAGCATGGGCTATGCCCAGCAACTCTCGCGACGGATGGGGGTTTTCTCCAACTTCGCGATTTCCTTTTCGATCATCTGCATCCTTTCCGGTGGCATCAACTCGCTGGCCCAGGGCACCTCGGGCGCGGGGGGTGCGGCGATCGGCATCGGCTGGCCCATCGGCTGCCTGATATCCGGGGTGTTCGCCCTGGCCATGGCGCAGATTTCCTCGGCCTACCCCACGGCTGGCGGGCTCTATCACTGGGGCTCGATTCTGGGTAACCGCTTCACCGGCTGGCTGACGGCCTGGTTCAATTTGCTGGGACTGGTCACGGTGCTGGGCGCGATCAACGTCGGCACCTATTACTTCTTTTTTGGTGCTTTCGGACCGGCACTGGGCATGGAAGACACGACGACGGTGAGGGTGATTTTCCTGGCGATCCTGACGGGCCTCCAGGCCTTGATCAATCACTTGGGGATCGGCCTGACCGCTAAACTCACGGATTTTTCGGGCTACCTGATCTTCGCCACGGCGCTCGCACTGACCATCGTCTGCCTGATTTCGGCACCGAGTTATGAGTTCGTCCGGTTGTGGACCTTCGGCAATTATTCCGGTGAAGCCGGCGGCAGCGTCTGGCCTCAGGTCTCGAACAGCTGGGTGTTCATGCTGGGGCTGCTGTTGCCGATCTACACCATTACCGGTTATGACGCGTCGGCGCACACTTCCGAAGAGACCCGCAATGCGGCCCGGTCGGTGCCGCGCGGGATGGTCATGTCGGTGATCTGGTCGTTGCTGTTCGGGTGGGTGATGCTCTGCTCCTTCGTGCTGATGCTACCGAGCATGGACGAAGCGGCAAAACAGGGCTGGAACGTGTTTTTCTGGGCGATGAACACCCAGGTCAATCCCAACGTCAAATTCGCGCTGTACGTGGCGATTTTCGTCTCGCAGTTTCTCTGCGGGCTGGCGACGGTGACTTCGGTGTCGCGCATGATTTTCGCGTTCTCCCGCGATGGCGGCCTGCCTTGCTCGAAAGCATTGGCCTCGGTCTCGCCCAAGTACCGCAGCCCGGTGGCGGCGATCTGGACCGGCGCGACGCTGGCGGTGTTGTTTGACTGGGGTTCGTCGGTGATTTCGATCGGTGCCACGCCGGTGTACACCATCGTGGTTTCGTGCACGGTGATCTTTCTGTTCTTCTCTTTCATCATTCCGATTGTGCTGGGGCTGTTCGCTTACGGGACTTCGAAGTGGCCGGTCATGGGGCCCTGGAATATGGGGCGCGGGTTGTATTCGCTGTTTGCCATTCTCTCGGTCGTGTCGATGGTGGTGATCTTCATTATCGGTATTCAGCCGCCGAATGACTGGGCGCTGTATATCACTATCGGGTTTCTGGTGTTGACGGCGATTGTCTGGTTTGGCTTTGAAGCGCGGCGGTTTCAAGGGCCGCCGATGGGGGATTTGATTGTCAAGCGTCAGGCGGAGATTGCGGCGGCGGAGGCGGCTTTGGATAAGCGAGTTGGATGAGTACATATCCGTTGCTGCGGTAACGGCGGGTATTGGTTTCGCTTTTACAGCGAGTCACTTTTGATGGAGCGCAAAAGTAACCCAAACGCTCTTGCCCCACCACTTGGCACCTCGCCTGGGCTCGGTGTGCCCGAACGAAGGCATTGCTCCGCGGGTCGCCGCGAAGGGCCATCCCTGGCCCAGCGCGGCTAAACCGGCATCCTTGCCGGTTTACCCGCTGCGCAATGCCTGCGTTCGGCCAGCGTGGTTTAACGGGGCGCTTGAGATCAAAATCAGAATCAAAATCGCGGCGGCCTGCGGGCCGACCGTGGCGTCAAGCGGGCGCGCTTCGCTTGTTTGGCCGCGCACAACCTCTGACCAGATGCAAAACCCTGTGGGAGCGAGCTTGCTCGCGATAGCGTTGTGTCAGCCAACATCAATATTGGATGTGAGTCCGCCATCGCGAGCAAGCTCGCTCCCACAGGAGAATTTCGTCAGGCATGCCATTGGTGTTCACCGTCGATGTCCTGGTCGGACTGACACAAACAGCCTGTAACCACCGCCACAACAAAAACGAAAAAGCCCCGCAAGCAAAAACTTGCAGGGCTTTTCAACACAGGCCAACCGGCGCGTCAAATCAGTCCTGTCCAGACCCTCTGACGCATCCGCACACCCGCTTACTGAACGTTTTTCAGCTTCACCACATCACCGGACACCTTGGTGGTGTAACCGGTCAGTACCCAAGCCCAGAACCAGTTTTCCTGCACCTGGGTGTTGATCAGCGCATCGCCGCCCTTCGCCTTGATCGCTGCGTCTTGTGCGCGAATGAAACGGCTGTTCTGACGGATCGGGATCACTCCGAACAACAGCAAGCCCGTAGCGCTCGCTTCACTGTGGCCAACAACGGTGTATTGGCTGGCGTCATAGTGCTGAGACTTCATCGGGGCGCCCGTGCAACCCGCCAGAACCAGGCCGAACAGGGAAACGGCTACAACTTTGCTGAGGTAATTCACTGAATAGCTCCATGAGTAAACGCTCGGGATCCACCTCTCGAGCGGCGCACACTTTACCGGAGGAGCTGGCTAATTGGTATCACCAAAAACCTGTTCTCGATATCCCTGATTTCCTCCGCATAACCGGTAAACAAACACGCCTCGCACTGGCCACTCACCCGTCATTAGACATACCATGCCGCCACTCCATTCACCCTCAGCAAACGGCGGTAACAGCATGATCGAGGTCACCGAGGTTTCCATTGCCGACCTGCGCGCGGCGCTCGAATCCGGCCAGACCACGGCGGTTGAGCTGGTCCAGGCCTATCTCGCCCGAATTGACGCCTTCGACGGCGCCGACACTCCCACTGCGCTCAATGCGGTCGTGGTGCGCAATCCCGAAGCGCTCAACGAAGCGCAGGCCTCCGACGCGCGGCGCGCCAGGGGCGAAACGTTGGGCCCGCTCGATGGCATTCCCTATACCGCCAAAGACAGTTATCTGGTCAAAGGGCTGACGGCCGCCTCTGGCAGTCCGGCCTTCGCTAACCTGACGGCGTACCGCGACGCTTTCACCATCGAACGATTGCGCGGTGCCGGTGCCATTTGCCTGGGCAAGACCAACATGCCGCCGATGGCGAATGGCGGCATGCAGCGCGGGGTTTACGGCCGTGCCGAGAGCCCGTACAACGCGGACTACCTCACGGCGCCTTTCGCCTCGGGCTCGTCCAACGGCGCGGGCACGGCCACCGCCGCCAGTTTCGCGGCGTTCGGCCTGGCGGAAGAAACCTGGTCGAGCGGACGGGGCCCGGCGTCGAACAATGGCCTGTGTGCCTACACGCCTTCGCGCGGGGTTATTTCGGTGCGTGGCAACTGGCCGTTGACGCCGACCATGGACGTGGTCGTGCCGTTCGCCCGGACCATGGCCGACCTGCTTGAAGTGCTCGATGTGGTGGTAGCGGAAGACCCCGACACCCGCGGCGATTTGTGGCGGATGCAACCCTGGGTGCCGATCCCGAGCGTCACCTCAGTGCGCCCCGCGTCCTATGCCGAACTCGCCGTCAACAGCGACGCGCTGGCCGGTAAGCGCCTCGGGGTTCCGCGCATGTTCATCAACGCCGATCCCGACGCCGGCACCAGTGAAACACCGGGGATCGGCGGGCCGACCGGCCAGCGCATCAACACCCGCCCGTCGGTGATCGGGCTCTGGGAACAGGCTCGCCGGGCACTCGAAGCCGCCGGTGCCGAAGTCATCGAAGTCGACTTCCCGCTGGTGTCCAATTGCGAAGGCGATCGCCCGGGCGCGCCGACGGTATTTACCCGCGGTCTGGTGTCGAAAGAATTTCTGCACCATGAGTTATGGGACCTGACGGCGTGGGCATTCGATGATTTCCTGCGGGCCAACGGTGATCCGACGTTGAACCGTTTGGTCGATGTCGACGGGCCGCTGATCTTTCCTCACGACCCCGGCACCCTGCCCAACCGCGAAGGTGACCTTGTCGCGGGCATGGATGAGTATGTGCGAATGGCTGAGCGTGGCATCACGCCTTGGGACCAGATCAGCACCGTTCCCGACGGGCTGCGCGGACTCGAGAAAACCCGGCGTATCGACCTCGAGGACTGGATGGATCGACTGGACCTCGACGCAGTGCTGTTCCCCACCGTAGCCGACGTGGCGCCGGCGAATGCCGATGTCGATCCGGCGTCCGCGGACATTGCCTGGAGCAACGGCGTATGGGTCGCCAACGGCAACCTCGCCATTCGCCATTTGGGTGTGCCAACCGTCACGGTGCCGATGGGCGTCATGCCGGACATCGGCATGCCGGTCGGGCTGACGTTTGCCGGTCGCGCCTACGACGATTCGGCGCTGCTGCGATTTGCGGCGGCCTTTGAAGCAACCGGGAGCCTGCGCATGATCCCGCCGCGCACACCACCGTTGTCGTGATGCCCATCACATAAACGATGGCCCCGTGTGGCGAGGGGATTTATCCCCGTTCGGCTGCGCCGCAGTCGTGAATTCCGGCAACCCAATCAGCCTGAATAAACGCTGGGGCCGCTTCGCAGCCGCACGGGGATAAATCCCCTCCCCACAGGGATCCGCTCGCCGCGATGCGTTCAGGTTTCAGGCTGTTGTGAGCCGTGATAATCCTCGCCCGCGACCGCACGTAGATAAGCCTCATCACCCTTCGTACGCAAGTCTCGCCACTCCTCCCAATCGATGATGCCCTGACGATCCATTTCATCTGCCTGGCGCAGCAATTCCTCGTGATAAGCATCCGGGCAGTCCCTGCGCAGCGAGCAGTTTTCGAGCGCACGGTGCCAGGCATCCAGGGCCCGAAGTTTCTGCTCTTGGGCCCTTGTCAGCAAATTTCTGAATGAGTTCATGGCAGCCGATCCACAGGTGTTTTTGAATGGAGCAGCGTTGGACGGCACAGGTTCATCGCTGCCGACCAGAGGCAACCTCACCGTCAGCCGAGCGCGGTATCAAGAAACATCATCACGCCAAAACCAAGCATCAGCCCCAAGGTCGCCGGGGTTTCATGGCCATTGCGGTGGGTCTCGGGAATCACTTCGTGGGACACCACAAAAATCATGGCCCCTGCCGCCAACCCCAGCGCCACGGGATAACCGAGGGCGAAGCTGGTGGAAATCCCCAGACCGAACACCGCGCCCATTGGCTCCATCAGCCCTGACCCGACGGCGATCAACGCTGCGCGCAACGCAGAAATGCCGGTGACCCGCAACGCCAGCGCCACCGCCAGGCCTTCGGGAATATCCTGAATCGCAATCGCCGTGGTCAGCGGCAAACCGACCTTCATGTCGCCGTTGGCAAAACTGACCCCGATGGCCATGCCCTCGGGCAGGTTGTGCAGGGTGATGGCCAGCACGAACAACCAGACCCGATTGATCCGCTGCGCCTCGATGCCCTTGCGTCCACTGAGCTGGTGTTCATGCGGGACGAAGCGATCCAGGCCGATCATCAGTGCCACGCCCAGTCCCAACCCGAGCACCACGACGCAGGCGGCGAGCAGTTTGTTTTCGCAGATGGCCTGCGCGGCCGCAATGCCCGGCAGGATCAACGAAAAGGAACTGGCCGCCAGCATCATGCCCGCAGCGAAACCGAGCATGATGTCCTGAGTGCGATCGGTGATGTCGCGCAGGATCACCGCGAACACCGCGCCCAACGCCGTCGCGGCAAAACCGCAGAGGCCGCCGAGCAAGGCATATTGCAAATTGTCCCGGTTCGCCCCGGTGAAGGCGTTGTAGCCACTGATCAACAAAAGAACCGAAACGCCCACCAGGGTTGCCCAGAAAAAAACACCTAGCCAGGTGCTGTTCTTTCCTTGATCAAGCCAGGAATGCCAGATAGTTCGTGTGGGTGGCGACGGCTCGGACACGGGACCTCCTATTTTCCATTTGAACGCTTGCGAGTGCCTGTCGGTGCACCCATCAACGCTTGCTTCGACAATCGCAACGCCTCTCTTTCGAAAGCCATCGCGGTGGTGCTGAACAACCGGGAAAAGCCTTCTGTGGCATCTGCAGAATAGCCGTTTGAGTTCGATTTCATATCATTCACCTTTTTTTACAGTTGAGTTGGAAAAACACCGCACGCCAGCGCGGCGTGCGGTGATCCTCATCACTCCTGCGGTTGACCTTGAACACCCGCACCCAGATCCGCCCCCGTGATGGGATTGCTTTCAGGGTCCGACATCGTGCGCGCCTTCATGTCCATCAACAGCGACTCTTCATCGGCGCTCAGTTGCACGCTTGCCGTGCCATCTCCGCCGTCAACGGCTGGCATCGGATCTTCCACGTAGTTCCAGTCATCACCCTCATTCCAGGGTCCGCGTGTGCTGCCTTCGCCCTGGGACAGGTTGAAATACACATTGGTGAACTCGGGCATGCCGGGCAGTTTGCCTTGTGGGAAGTTCGGCTGAATCGCGTGCAAGGCTTTCTCGAAGGACAGCTGATGCGCGATTTCGCGGGTCATGAGAAACCCCAGCGCCTCTTTCACGCCCGGATCATCGGTGACATTCATCAAACGCTCGTAGACGATTTTGGCCCGTGCTTCTGCGGCGATGTTGGAGCGAAAGTCGGCCGTGGGTTCGCCGATGGTGTCGACGTAAGCCGCCGACCACGGTACGCCGGCCGAGTTGGTCAGTGGCGCACCGCAGCCGTACAACATGGCGGTGATGTGCGAGTCGTTACCGGCACCGTTGATGGCGCGATAAAGTTCGCCCTCCTCCTCGACCCCTTCAGCCAGGCGGCCCTTGGCGCCCTTGTTGAGCATCACGATGATCGAACCGACGATCTCCAGGTGACTGAGTTCTTCGGTAGCGATGTCCATCAGCAGATCCTTTCTTCCCGGATCATCTTCGGCCAGCGCCTGGGTGAAGTAGCGCGATGCTGCCGCCAACTCGCCCTGCGCGCCGCCAAACTGTTCGAGTAAAAGATTGGCCAGCCCCGGATTGGGTTGGGCAACACGTACGGTGTATTGAAGTCGTTTGTTATGTAAGAACATGACGAATCTCCTCAGGTCTCAAGACGGTGTAACTCATTCGACGGTTGGCCGAATGCGCCGCCCACAAATATGTGAAGCCGAGGCGCTGGCGAAAATTTTATAAAGATTGAAGCCCGGCGACAGGCGGTGTTTTGCGGCGCACTTCGGCGGATTTGTCACCGGTCGTCGGGCATCCGGCGACGACGTAAAACTTTTATTTGGCTAGCGATCTCAACCGCTGTCGCCGCAGTTTGCAGACGACTTGAAGGGGCAGTTATCGAGGTGCGTTGGCGAAAAAATCTCGAACTCGCAGGTGTGCGCCGCCTCCAATGTATAAGCCAACGGAGGTACGCGACATGAACACTGATGACCGTGATAACGCACTCGACTCGCCGGCACCGTCAAATGCTCCGCCCACCGACACCTCGGGCAAACCGGTGAATGTGGTCGAGAGGGATCTGCAGGATACGGACCGGGACACCGAAGGGGTCGATCAAACCATTACGCCCTCCTCCACCCGAACCAAGGAGCAGGACGTCGAGGAGCTCAATCGAAAAACAGCCGAGATAGAACGCAAGGTGGCCGACGGTAACTAGCCAGACTTGACGTGTTTTCAGGCCAATAAAAAGCGGGAGGTCCATTGCGGACCTCCCGCTTTTTTGTCACGCCTGTGGGGTTCCCAATCCTTGAGACAGGTCCGCTGACGAGTCGGAGGCGGTGCGTTGCTCACCACCCGGTTTGGCCGGCGCATCCGCATGATCCGTGGTTTTGGTCACGGTATCGCGCACCGCTTCATAACCCTCCCGCGCCTGTTGCTTGACCTTGTCGGTCAGGTCCGCACTGGTCTTGCCCAGATAGCGTTGCTCGGTCGCCGTCGAAGGGAATGCCGCACCGATCATGGCGCCCAACGCGATACCCGCCGCCGCCACCATCAGCGGCTGCTCCTTGAGCAACTGATTGAACTGGTTGCTCATCACTTGCGTGCTGCGCATCAGGCGGTCGCCGGCATCATGCACGGCATGGCTGATGTTTTCGCTGGCCGCGCCGAGGTTATCGCCCAAGTGCGAAGCCTTGCCCTTGACGCTCTGGTAGCCCTCTTTAAGGCTGTCAGCGGTCTGGTGCAGATGCTCGCGCGCGCCGTCGAAACTGTCTGCCAGCCCTTCGGCCCACTCACCCACGCCACCCTGATCCGGGCCGCTTCGATAGCCCGGGTGGGGAACCGGCGGGCGATTCTGGCTCATCATCATCCACAACAAACCGACCGACGTCAGTACGGCAGGCACCGGGTTGTTGCGCACGCTGGTACCGAGGTTGGTCAGGAACGTCGTGCCGTTGCTCTGCATCAAGCCGATGGCCTGATCGAACATCTGACCGGGGGTGAACTTGCTTTCCAGCGCATCGACAATGTTGCCGATACTCGCCCGCTGCGCGTCGATTTCACGCTCGATGGTTTCCGGGCTTTTCGCTGCTTCGGTATCGAATTCGCTGTTCATGAGACTTTCCTCCGCAGCGCGTCCTGGTCTTTATTCAAGGCGTCCAGCGTGCGATCTGGCTTGAAGTTGGATGGCTCGAACTGTTTTTTTCCGGATTGCAGCATGGCAAACCCGATGATCATCACCACTACGCCGACAATCAACGCAGCCAGCCACGGCGCCATCACCATGCTCAAGCCATAGACTGCGGACATCAGCAGGATGATGAACCCCGCCAGCAGCACAATGGCGCCACCCGCCACGCCAGCGATACCGGCCTTGAGAGTGGTGAGGCTGGCCTGCAACTCGGCCTTGGCCAGCGCCAGTTCCTTGCTGAACAACTCGGGCACTTCGCGTGACAACTGACGTAGCAGGCCGACGACCGACGGATCATGATCCACGACGGGGACGGGTCTCGAGCCTGGTAAACCTTGGTCTTCTCTGTTCATCACAGTGCTCCTTTAAAGGGGGGCTGACCTGGTGTCGAGGTCGTCGCGAAGTCTGATGGATGGTCATGCTCACCTGGCGAGGCCGGGGTAATGCCCGTTGCCAGGCCAGAACCTTGTTGGCTGTTCGGCGGCACGGATGTTTCATAGGGTCGTTGCGCGCCAAACCCGCCAGACGGTGGCATGGCGCGGCCTTCGCCGGGATCGTGAGACGCCGTCGATGCAGGAGCGCTGCCAGCCTTGAGAAACCGCGACAGGCCAAAGCCCAACGCGATGCTGCCGGCAATGAACAGTGCGGGGTTGTTGCGCGCCAGGTCAGCGCCGTCGTGCAGCAGCTGTTCGGCGCTTTTGCCGCGCAGGTTGCCGGCCAAGCCACTCATGGATTCGGCCATGTCGGCCAGGTAGTCGGACATGCCGAGGGTGTCCTTGCTTTCCAGTTCGGACACCATCGATTTCGCGCCTTTGGCCAGGGCTTCGATCTGGTCGGCCGCAGTGTCGCGGTATTGGCCGAACTGCGCGTCTGCCTGTTGTCGGGCGCCGCCGAGTGCTTCTGTCACGTCCTCCTTCAAGTGTTGAAAATCATGCTCCGGTTTTCCGGGGTTCTGCTGATTCCCCGTGGTGTTGTCTGAAGTGTTCATGTCGTCCCTCGCCTTCTGGATGAAGAAGCGTTGTCGGGTTCGCCACGAATTGCCCGTAGCACCCCCTCAGTTCAGATGACGAAGGGAGGATGCGGGAGTTCCAATGGATTGATGAGTGAGGGGTTGGGGGGTGACGTTTGGGTGCTGGTGGGTGGTGTTTGGGTGCTGGTGGGTGGTGTTTGGATTGGGAGTGGGATTGGGATTGGGATTGGGTGTATATCCGTTTTTTAGGTAACGGCTGATATTGGTTTCGCCCTTACGGCGAGTCACTTTGAAAAGCGCAAAGTAACCCAACGCTCTTGCCCCACCACTCGGCACCTCGCCGGGGCTCGGTGTGCCCTCACTCCGGCATTGCTCCGCGGGTCGCCGCGATGGGCCATCCCTGGCCCAGCGCGGCTAAACCGGCATCCTTGCCGGTTTCCCCGCTACGCAATGCCTGCGTTCGGCCAGCGTGGTTAACGGGGCGCCTGGATCAAAATCAAAACCGAGGCGGCCTTCGGGCCGACCTGACGGGTAGTTCGACCAAATCATCGGCGCTGAACACCAATACCGTGGCCAACAACAATCACCTGTGGGAGCGAGCTTGCTCGCGATAGCGGAGGGTCAGCCGACATCGTTGCTGGATAATAAATCGCTATCGCGAGCAAGCTCGCTCCCACAGGGGATTTGCATCAAGCCATAGGTTGTACACGATCAAACCAGCGAAGCGCGCCCGCTTGATACCCCGGCCGGCCCGCAGGCCGCCGCGGTTGTGATTTTGATTTTGATCTGAGGCGCCCCGTAAAACCACGCTGGCCGAACGCAGGCATTGCGCAGCGGGGAAACCGGCAAGGATGCCGGTTTAGCCGCGCTGGGCCAGGGATGGCCCTTCGCGGCGACCCGCGGAGTAATGCCTTCGTTCGGGCACACCGAGCCAGAGCGAGGTGCCGAGTGGTGGGGCAAGAGCGTTGGGTTACTTTGCGCTTTTCAAAGTGACTCGCCGTAAGGGCGAAACCAATAGTGGCCGTTACCGCAAAAATGGATATGTACACCCTCAAAAAACTCGTCGCCTGACACACCGCCATCGCGGGCAAGTCGAATCGTCGCACCGCCGCTCCCACAGAATCCGGGTACATCTGCGGGAGATGTGTCGACTATGAGGCCGCCTTCGCGAGCAGGCTCGTTCCCACAGGGGAACAGTGCATATTCATAATGTGCGCACGCTCAAATCAGCGAAGCGCGCCCGCTTGATGCCACGGTCGGCCCAAAGGCCGCCGCGGTTGTGATTTTGATTTTGATTTTGATTTTGATCTGAGGCGCCCCGTTAAACCACGCTGGCCGAACGCAGGCATTGCGCAGCGGGGAAACCGGCAAGGATGCCGGTTTAGCCGCGCTGGGCCAGGGATGGCCCTTCGCGGCGACCCGCGGAGCAATGCCTTCGTTCGGGCACACCGAGCCAGAGCGAGGTGCCGAGTGGTGGGGCAAGAGCGTTTGGGTTACTTTTGCGCTTTTCAAAAGTGACTCGCCGTAAGGGCGAAACCAATAGCCGCCGTGACCCAAGAAACGGATATGTACCCCAACCCCACCCCAAACCCAATCCCCCCCGGTTACAACAACGAAACCGTGTAATTAACGATAAAGCGATTCTGATCCACATCCCGCCCGGCATCCGTATTCGATTGCCCATTGCGCAAACTGAACCCCAACCCCTTGAGCGCCCCAGACTGCAACACATAGTCGAGCGTCATATCCCGCTCCCACTCAGACTGATCAGCGCCATTATTAACCTTGATATCCGTCCCCTTCAAATACGCGATCGACGCCTTCAACCCCGGTATGCCCATCGGCGCGAAGTCATACGAATACTGCGCAAAATTCGTCTGCTCACCCGCACGGGTAAAACTCTGGATCATCCGGTCCGTAGGCAGGTAAACACTCCCGCCACCCGCCCCTTTATCGACCAGGCTGCCCTGGTTGGGCTGAACAAAGTTGCTGCCGTCCCCCACCTGCTGATGCCCCAGCGCAACCGAGTGGCCGCCGTTCGCATACGTGACCATCGCCACCCAGGTGTTGTTATCGATTTCACCATTGTTGTCTTCGGTATAACCCGAGGTGCGATAACCCTGTGCCCGGCCAGCGGCGGAGCTGTTGGCACCGGCGGAGGTGGTACGGAAGTAACGCAAGTCGGTGGTGAACGAGCTTTTGCTGTCAATCGGCAGCACATGCGTCAGGCCGAAGAAGTTCTGGTTGTAGAAGTCTTCCATCTGCGCGAAGTAGTACTGCGCCTTCAAGTCCTTGGTGATGAAATAGTCACCCCCGGCGAAGTAGAACTTGTTGCTGTCCTGTGTGGCGCCCGGAACCGAGAGGCCGGTGCGGTCCGTCGAAGCCCGACCGACTGCGTGCTCGAGCACCCCGCTGGTCAGCATCAGCCCGTCAATATCGTTCGAGGTGATCTGCGCACCGGTGAACGATTGCGGCAATACCCGGGCATCGTTGGACAGCAGGATCGGCAATTTCGGCAGCAAGGTGCCGTAGCGGAACTCGGTTTTGGCAATGCGCATTTTCGCCGTGGGGCCAAAGCTGCTCCAGGCGTCGGCAGCGCCGTCGCCATCCGTCGGGATCATGCCGCTGCCGACGTGACGACCCGCACCGCTGTCCAGCGTAACGCCGAGCAACGCCTGCGCATCCAGGCCGAACCCGACCAACCCTTGGGTGAATCCGGACTCGTAGCGCAGCACAAAACCCTGGGCCGCTTCCTCGGTTTTCGACGGGTCCGCCGCGCCATCGCGGTTGTCGCTGTTGAAATACAGCGTGCGCATCGACAGCGTGGCTTTGCTGTCCTCAAGGAAACCGTGCGCGGCAGGATCGGCTGCCTGTGCGCACATCGAACCGGTGGCCAACAGGAGTGCGGTGGGAATTGCTCGCTTGAACATACGGTGCTCCAGGTGATTTTTTTATGTTTATTTTGAGTGTCTGGTCGATCGCAATCCGCCGCCGGCACCCATCACCGGCGCGCACAATGACGCGCCCGATGGCTGACCAAGGGCGGTGAGAAATGCCAAGCGATCGAGCTAAATCAGATAAGAAAGACCCACGGTGAAACCAAACGCGACCACCGAAATAATGGTCTCGAGCACGGTCCAGGTCTTGAAGGTCTGGGTGACGGTCATGTTGAAGTATTCCTTGATCAACCAGAAACCGCCGTCGTTGACGTGGGAAAAGATAACCGACCCGGCGCCAGTCGCCAGCACCAGCAGTTCCGGATGCGGATAACCCAGACCAATGGCCACCGGCGCGACAATCCCCGAGGCGGTGGTCATGGCCACCGTGGCCGAGCCGGTGGCGATGCGCATCAGCGCGGCAAACAGCCAGCCCATGATCAGCGGCGACAGGTGAAATTCATGGGCCAGGCTGACGATCTGGTCGGTGACCCCGGCGTCCACCAGGATCCGGTTCAAGCCACCGCCGGCGCCCACCAGCAAGGTGATGCTGGCGGTGGGCGCCAGGCATTCGTTGGTGAATTTGAGGATCGATTCGCGGTTGAAGCCCTGAGCGATGCCGAGGGTCCAGAAGCTCAGCAAGGTCGCCAGCAGCAAGGCGATCACCGAGTTGCCAATGAACAACAGGAACTGGTTGAACCCGGTGCCCGGTGTGGAAATCAGGTTGGCCCAACCACCGATCAGCATCAGCACCACCGGCAACAGAATGGTCGCCATGGTGATGCCGAAACCCGGCAGGCGGTCGCGCGGCTCGCGGTCGAGGAACTGGCGTTCCAGCGGGTTTTTCGCCGGCAGTTGAATGCGCGGCACGATGAATTTGGCGTACAGCGGACCGGCGATGATCGCGGTTGGAATGCCGATCAGAATCGCATACAGCAAGGTCTGCCCGACCGACGCCTGATACACCTGCACCGCCAGCATCGCCGCCGGGTGCGGCGGCACCAGCGCATGCACCACCGACAGCCCGGCGACCATCGGCAAACCGACCATCAGGATCGACACGCCAACACGCCGCGCCACGGTAAACGCGATTGGCACCAGCAACACAAAACCGACTTCGAAAAACAGCGGCAGGCCGACCAGGAACGCGATGCAGACCATCGCCCAGTGCGCGTTCTTCTCGCCGAAACGGTCGATCAGGGTCCGCGCCACCTGCTCGGCGCCGCCGGACTCGGCCATCATCTTGCCGAGCATCGTCCCCAGCGCCACCACCAGCGCAATGTGCCCCAGGGTCTTGCCGACCCCGGCCTCGTAAGCGCCAACCACCCCGGACGGCGGCATGCCGGCCAGCAGCGCCAGGCCGATGGACACCAGGGTGATCACGATGAAGGGATTGAGGCGGTAACGGGCGATCAACACGATCAGCGCGATGATGGCAATGGCGGCATACACCAGCAGCCAATAGCCGAAGGACAGGGTCATGCGGTACTCCTCGAAAGGGTCACGTCGAATGGATTGTGAAACTCTTAAAACATTTCGAGAGGTGATTTTCAAACGAGACGAAAGTAATTTTCGTAGAGGGATACGGAGTGTCGCGCAGAGGTATGGGGCGTCGCTATTTTTGAAACTGGGCCAGGCAGATTTTCATCCTTCCCTCGCGGTTTGTTTTCGGTTGTCAGGCTGCACGAGTGGACGCGCAGTGGCATTGGTCCGGATCGAGTGGCATTCTCACGGATGGGCGGCCGCTACTTCGCCCCTTCAATAGCCCGAGCGGCAAATCAGTAGCGTGCCAACACACTGAGAGGAATGACCGTCCATGACGACGCAAACCGAAACCGCCATTCTGGCCGGTGGCTGCTTCTGGGGCATGCAGGATCTGCTGCGCCGCTACCCTGGCGTGTTGTCCACGCGGGTGGGTTACTCCGGAGGCGAGGTGCCGAATGCGACGTATCGCAACCACGGCAACCACGCGGAAGCGATCGAAATCGTGTTCGACCCGCAGCAGATCAGCTACCGCCAGATCCTCGAATTTTTCTTCCAGATCCATGACCCGACCACCCAAAATCGCCAGGGCAACGATGTCGGCGCCAGCTACCGTTCGGCCCTCTTCTACCTCAGCGACACGCAGAGGAAAATTGCCGAAGACACCGTGGCGGACGTCGAAGCGTCTGGACTCTGGCCTGGCAAAGTGGTGACCGAAATCACCCCGGCCGGGCCGTTCTGGGAAGCCGAACCGGAACACCAGGACTACCTCGAACGCCTGCCAGACGGCTACACCTGTCACTTCATCCGGCCAAGCTGGAAATTGCCCGCACGCGGCTAATCGCCCCCTGAAGGCGGCTCGAACGGGCCGCCTTTCCTCCGCAGAAGAGAATAAAAACGTGATCACTTGTTACCTGAAATACGTGCTGGATCCGTACCAGATCGAAGCGTTTGAACACTATGGAAAGTTGTGGATTCCCCTCGTGGAAAAATTCGGCGGCCAGCATCACGGCTATTTCCTGCCGTCCGAAGGCGCCAACAATATCGCCATGGCGATGTTCAGTTTCCCCAGCCTGGCCGACTACGAGCGCTATCGGCAGGACTCCATGAACGACCCGGCGTGCATCGCGGCCTTTCAATACGCCACCGAAACCAAATGCATCTTCAGCTATGAACGCAGTTTTTTCCGGCCCGTGTTCGGTGATCGCGGCTGATCTCACCCAGGAAACATCGCATGCCCGCTGTTCGAACAATCGCCCTGCAATCGTTGCTGCTGCTCAGCGCCGTCATCTGCGCGACGGCCCGTGCCGAGACGCGCCCCGAGCACATGGTTTATCTGCGCACGATTGATCCGGGCATTGAGCAAGATATTCGCTACGCCAGCGCCCACAATTTCACCGGTCACCCGCTCGACGGCTACGCGGCGGCCGAGTGCCTGTTGACGCTGGACGCGGCCAAGGCGCTCGCCCGGGTACAAGCATCTTTGCGCGCGCAAGGTTATGGCTTGAAAGTTTTCGACTGTTATCGGCCCAATCGCGCCGTCGCTGACATGGGCCGTTTCGCCACGCAGCCGGGCGACCCGCGCAAGGTTGAATTCTATCCGCGCGTGGACAAACAGGACTTCTGGCGTCTGGGCTACGTGGCACGGGTGTCCAATCACTCTCGCGGTTCGACCGTCGACCTGACACTGACCGGCCCGCACACTGCGCCCGCCGCCACCTGGACGCCCTCGGCCACGCAAGCCGAGTGCACCGCGCCCTATGCTCAGCGCTGGCAGGACGGCGCGCTCGACATGGGCACCGGTTTCGACTGTTTCGATGAGCGTGCGCACAGCGCCAACCCGACGATCAGCGCAACCGCCAGGGACAATCGTCAGCGCCTCAACGAGGCCATGGCAAAAGAAGGATTTTCCGGGTATTCGAAAGAGTGGTGGCACTTCACCTACGCTGGCGCCGGGGCACCCAACGAGGTCATGGATTTCCCCATCACCCCCCTCGGCGCCCCCGAAGCGCTCGACGCCAGCCAGTAGCTGTTAGTGGTCACCAGCAAACACTGGGACGACATCCAGGGCTCCAAGATGTCAAGAGACTGTAACCTGCCGCAACGCTGATCCATCAGCCTTGCTTCAGGTCCAGGCAATAGGTGTAGTAACCGGTGTCACGCACATAGCCTAGGGATTCATATAAACGCTGAGCGCCGTGATTGTCGGTCGCGGTTTCCAGCACCAGGCCTTTTGCACCGGTCAGCAACGCGAAGCTTCGTGCGGTGTTCATCAGTTGCGTGGCAACCCCGCGACCTCGGGCGGCTGGCGCGGTGAAGAGGTCACCGAGCAGCCAGGTGCGGTGCGCATCAATGGAGGAAAAGGTCGGGAACAACTGGACGAAACCCAGCGCTTCGCCAGCAACGTCCCGGGCGAAAAAAATCACCGATTCATCCCGGGCAATGCGTTCAGCAATGAAGTGGCGCGATTGCGTCAGGTTCGAGGGCTGGCCGTAGAAACCTCGATAGGCGTCGAACAGGCTGCCGACTTCGTCGAGGTGCGTGCCGTCGGCGCGATGTACCTGGACCTCCATGAGAGCGGTCTCCGTAAAGTTGCGGTGGTGTGTCTGGCGACGTCCATGAACGAAATCGCTTCGCCGGCAAGCCGTGCGCCTACAGAGTGATGCTCGCGGCGGGCTTCACGTCGATCCGCGCCACCGAACCCGACAGGCGCGCCCAGTCCTTGTTGTGCTCGGCGATGATGTCGTCGGCGGCGAGGTTGCCGTTATCCACCGTGGAATGCGCGTCAGCGGCCAGCACCACGTCGTAGCCCATTTTCAGCGCCTGACGCAGGGTGGCATTGACGCAATAATCGGTTTGCAAACCGCAGATCACCAGGCATTCGAAGTCCTCCTTCGGCAACAGCTTTTGCAGGGGGGTCTGGTAGAAAGAATCCCCGGTGGTTTTACGCACGCGCAAATCCGTGGGCGAGGTTTCCAGCCTTTGCGCCAGTTGCCAGCCGTCGGCGTCATGCGCCAATGGGCTGCCTGTTTCTTCATGCTGGATCAGCACCACCGGCACCCCGGCTTTCCGGGCGCGGGCACTGAGGGCGTTGATGGTGTCGATGACGCGGGCGATCTCGAAGCACTCGTACTCGCCCGAGCAGAGCGCCTGCTGAACGTCGATGATTAACAGTGCAGTGGTCATGCTGCCTTCCTTGATATGTCGGTGGGTGCGGGGACAGAAAATAGATCCGTCCCCTTTCAAACACAACCCTCAATAACCGAGCGACAGCCCGGTGTTGCGCCGCGGATCGTTGGCTCCGTAGAAGCGGTTCTTGCCCACCGGTTTTCCTTCCAGCGACGGCGCGCCGACCAGAATCGCCGCAATATGGTTGGGATCCTGCGGCCCGGCGAACTTATGCCCCCAGCTTTCGAGCAACTTGACCGTGTCCGGGCTGGTGGTGAAGGTCTCCAGGTTGGTCTCTTCCGGCAGCCATTGCTGGTGGAAGCGCGGTGCATCGACCGCTTCCTGGATGTTCATGCCGTAGTCGATCACGTTGAGCATGGTCAGCAACGTCGCGGTGATGATGCGGCTGCCGCCGGGGGTGCCGACGACCATCACCACTTTGCCGTCCTTGGTGACGATGGTCGGGCTCATGGACGACAGCGGCGCCTTGCCCGGCGCGATGGCGTTGGCCTCGCCCTGCACCAGGCCGTACATGTTCGGCACGCCGATTTTCGAGGTGAAGTCGTCCATTTCATCGTTGAGGATCACCCCGGTTTTGCTGGCCATGACGCCGGCGCCGAACCAGTCGTTCAAGGTGTAGGTCACGGAAACCGCGTTGCCCCATTTGTCGACAATCGAGTAATGGGTGGTATTGCTGCCTTCGTGGGGCGCTACGCCGGGTTTGAGTTCACTGGACACCGCGGCCTTTTGCGGATTGATGGCTTCGCGAATTTTGGTCGCGTAGTTTTTATCGAGTAGATGGGCGATCGGGTTTTCCACGAAATCCGGGTCGCCGAGGTAGCTGTTGCGGTCCACATAGGCGTGGCGCATCGCTTCGATCTGATAGTGCATCCCCTGGGCCGAGCGGAAGCCCAGATCCTTCATCGGGTAGCCGTCGAGAATGTTCATGATCTGGCAGATGACCACCCCGCCAGAGCTGGGTGGCGGTGCCGAGACCACGTGGTAGCCACGGTAATCGCACTCGATCGGCGCCAGCTCGCGGGTCTTGTATTTGTCGAGATCGGCCTGGGTGATGATGCCGTTGTTGGCCAGGCTCGAGGTGACAATCGCGTCGGCCACCCAGCCTTTATAGAAGCCGTCCGCGCCCTTCTCGGAGATTTCCCGCAGGGTTTTGCTCAGGTCTTTTTGCACGAGCTTTTGCCCGACCTGCATCGGCTCGCCGTTACTGAGGAAGATCGCGCCGGAATCCTTGATGTCCTTTTTGAACACGTCGGTGGCGTACTCCAGCAAATCGACATCGCCCTGCTCCAGCACAAAACCTTCTTCAGCGAGCTTGATCGCCGGCGCGATCACTTCCTTGCGCGGCTTGGTGCCGTATTTGCTCAGTGCCATTTCCATGCCGGACACGGTGCCCGGCACGCCGACGGCGAGGTGCCCGCGGGTGCTGAGGTCCGGGACGACATTGCCCGCCTTGTCGAGGTACATATTGGCGGTCGCGGCCAGCGGGGCTTTTTCGCGGAAGTCGAGGAAGGTCTTGCGCCCGTCGGCCAGCTGAATGGTCATGAAACCGCCACCGCCCAGGTTACCCGCCGCGGGATAGACCACCGCCAGCGCATAACCCACCGCAACCGCAGCATCGACAGCGTTACCACCGTTCTTGAGCACATCGACGCCCACGTGACTGGCCAGATGCTGAGCGGTGACCACCATGCCGTTTTCGGCCGCGACGGGGGCCACGGAGGCGGCGTGGGCGGTGAGGCAGCTAAGCGCCAAGGAGGTCGCAATGAGCGATTTGGCAAAAGGTTCGAACTTCATGAGTCGGTCTCTTCTTGTTTTTTAAGTAGGAAACGCATCAAGAGCAGTAGCCAGTATGGCTGGGATTGCGTATTGCGCCTCCCCGTCGAGGCAGTATGCTGACCGCCTGTTCACCTGCCTTCGGAGCGCGCGGCATGCCTTACACCTGCACCACCATCGCCTCCCCTGTGGGCGAGTTGAAGCTGGTCGCGAACGGCTCGAGACTGGTGGCTATCCTCTGGGAAAACGACAAACCCAACCGGGTGCGGCTCGGCCCCATGAGCGAGGCAACGGACAACCCGATCCTGTTGAGTGCTGCACGACAACTGCAGGAATACTTTGCCGGCACGCGCAATCGCTTCGACCTCGAGCTGGAATTTACCGGGACGCCGTTTCAGAAAAAGGTCTGGCAGGCACTGCTGACCATCCCGTTCGGCGAGACCCGCAGTTACAGTCAAATCGCCGAGCAGATTGGCCACCCGAGCGCCGTTCGTGCGGTGGGCGCGGCGAATGGCAGGAACCCGATTTCGATTATTGCGCCCTGTCATCGGGTGATCGGCGCGTCGGGGAAGTTGACGGGATTTGCCGGGGGGCTTGAGGCGAAGGAACTGTTGCTGACGCTGGAAGGCGGACGCAAAGGTCAAACCGGACGCCTGGAAGGCTTTTGATCCCGTAGGAGCTGCCGCAGGCTGCGATCTTTTGATCCCGGCGCCTCCTGCAATGGCCCAAGATCCAGATCAAAAGATCGCAGCCTGCGGCAGCTCCTACAAGGGATCGCGTACGGCCATCAGGCGAAGATGTTTTTCATCGCCGCATACTGCAACAGCATGATGGTCTTCGCATCACAGATCTCGCCCCGATAAAAGGCGTCAAGCGCCGCGTCGAACGACCACTCCAGCACGTCCAGCTCTTCGGTTTCGTGCTCCAGCCCACCCCCTTCGCTGACCTTCGCAGCCGCGTCGTATTCAGCGATGAAAAAATGCAGCTTTTCCGTCACCGAGCCCGGGCTCATATAGGCCTCGAACACCTTATGCACATGGTGCACGCGGTAGCCGGTTTCTTCCTCCGCCTCGCCGCGGATGCGGTCTTCAGGCGCCGCCCCGTCGAGCAACCCCGCCGCCACTTCAATCAACAAACCGTCGTGGCCGTTGACGAACACCGGCAATCGAAACTGCCGGGTCAGCACCACGGTGCGTTTGTCACGGTTGAACAGCAGAATCGCCGCGCCATTGCCACGGTCGTAAACTTCGCGGGTCTGGCGCTGCCATTCGCCATTGTTGCGCTGGTAATCGAAGGTGATTTTCTTGAGCAAATACCAGTCACGGGACAACACCTGGGACTCGATGATGTTGACCCGCTCGGCTGTGTTCGGCATGACAAGGCGTCCTTGAATCGTCAGAGGGCGCCCATCTTAAACGAAAAAACCTTCACGAAAGCTGCGCCTCAAACTCCTTCAAGTAGTCTACGGCGAGCGATTCCTTTTGCTTGTCATCAAGCAACTTGCCGGCCATCTGGAAGAATTTCTGCTCTTCCTCTTTCAGGTGGTGATGGACCTTGTCGGACAGCTTCTTCGCCGTCGCCAGCCAGGCCGGGCTGGACATCTCGGTCTCGTCGAGTTCTTCCATCATTTCGTCCATCTCATGATGTTCGGCGATCGCATGACGGCTCAAGTCGACGCCGTTGTCGTATTGCATCAACGGGATGTAAAAGTGCCGCTCTTCAGCGGTTTCGTGCGCCTGCAATTCAGACTTGAGCTGCTTGTAAGCCTCGGCGCGTTCCGGGGTGTCGCCGCTGGTCTTGATCAGTGCGTCGGCGTAGCTGCGTTGACGTTCATGGCTTTCGCGCAAGGCTTCAAAAATGTTCACGGATTGTCCTCTTCGGCTGCGTTCTGGAATGACGCTCTTCAGGCTAGACACTTGCGCGTTGGCGACAGTTCCACCGTAGGGGCTGGAACTACGACTGCTGGCCGATATACGCTGGGAGCTGTTGTCCAACCTGGCCATAAGGAAATAGCTGATGACCCTGCGAATCGAACGCTCGCCAAACCCCACCGATGAAGAGCGCCAGGCCATCCTGCTGCCGCTGCGTGCCTACAACGCGTCCAAGGCCGGCGTCACGGTGTCGGAGCAGATTGCGTTGCTGGTGCGCGACGACCACGACGAAATCCTCGGCGGGCTATATGGCCGGGTGTTTTACCAATGGTTTTTTGTGGAATTGCTGTCAGTGCCTGAACAGGCCCGGGGACAGGGCATGGGCACGAAGCTGATGCAGATGGCCGAAGACCTGGCCCGGGAGAAGGAATGCATCGGGATCTGGCTGGACACCTTCGACTTCCAGGCGCCGGAGTTTTACAAGAAGCTGGGCTACAGCGAGTTGGGCCAGATCGCCGACTACCCGCCGGGGCATAAGCGCTTCTTCCTGCAGAAACGCCTCTAACGGCATACACGCCACCTGTGGGAGCGGGCTTGCCCGCGATGGCGGTCTGACAGTCAACATCAATGTTGAACATTCAGGCCCCATCGCGGGCAAGCCCGCTCCCACAGGGGCCAGGGATCAACCATAAGGTCAGAGGCAGGTCGCCAATGCCGCCAACCGGCGTTTGGCGACGAAGTCGTCATGTTGGGCGTAGTAACTCAACGAGGTGCCCGACGCATCGGTAGTGACGTCGACGAACGACTCCGCCGAACGCGTGTAAACGGTCGAGCCGCCCTTCTCGCCCGGTTGCAGGTACGCACCCGCATCAACGCCGAACACCGCCTCGTCCTGCCAGGCAAACTGCACACATTGGGCGACGACTTTTTCCGGTTTGTCCGAGTTTAGGGTTTTGTACGGGGTTCCGGTACGGGCGTCGTTCATTACCGAACCGGCGCATCCGGCCAGCAACGTTGCAGCCAGCGCCACCATCAGAATTCGCATTGCATGTGCTCATCAGGAAAAAGCCGACTGTATCACCGTGGCTGGGCGTATCGTTCTGCTTTACTTCATTTATACCGCGACACCGCGCGATGATTCGCGCACCCTGTCGCGCCCAATGCCGCATTGCCCGTTTTCGGGCTCATTTTTCTGGAACGTTCATGACACCCAATGCCGAATTCTACAAACCGACCGCTGAATACGCCGACAAGCTGATCAGCCAGATCGGCCAGACACCTTCCTGGATCGCCAAGCGCATCGGCGTCACCGACAAGCGCATTCGTTACATCCTCGACGGCGAGCGCACCGTCAAGGGCGAAACCACCCCGATCCAGATGACCTACCCCGAGCAGTTTGCCCTCGAATGCCTGGCCGCAGCGGCCAAGGCCAGCAAGAAGCAGTCTTCGTAATCCATTCTCAAGGAGCGACCATGGCGGCAACCGAACAGCAACATGAGCAGGCGCTGAAGACGTTTCTCGAAGCGCGCCCCGAGCTGCGCCACGAACTCGACAACCTCAACCCGCTGTTGGCTCAGGCCAAGGGCGAAACCGCGGCGCAATACCGCGACGAGCGTTTGCATGAAGCGTTCGAAGCCGAGGCCGAGCGCCTGGGATTGTTCGCCTGGGAGCTGACCCTGCAACTGACGGCAGCGACGCCGGAAGACTATGAGGCGCAGCGCCTGGAAGTGCACAGGGAAGTGGCCGAGATGGCCGGGATGGACTGGCTGGAATATTGCGAGTTATATGGATTGAACCCGTAACCGTCACCGCGCAAGGATCCCGCCACTGATGCTGCCTTCGTCCTCCACCTCCCGCGCCAGTCCAGGGCATCTGCATACTCAGAAATGGCGCGGGCGCATCGGTATGTCACTGGTCGCCGCGCTGTCGGTGCTCGCCGGCATGACGGATGCCATTGGCTTCATGGCCAGTGGCGATTTCGTCTCCTTCATGAGCGGCAACACCACCCGCCTGGCCGTGGCGATCAGCGACGGTGACATGGGCCTGACCCTGCGTCTGCTGCTGCTCGTGGCGACGTTCATCCTCGGCAATGCCTTGGGCATTATCGTCAGTCGATTGGGCGGGCGCCGCGCGTTACCGTTGCTGCTGTGCATCGCCATGCTGCTGTGCGCGGCGGCGGCCTGGCCCTATGACGATCAACTGCCGGCGCTGCTGGCAGCGATCATCGCCATGGGCATGCTCAATGCCGCCGTCGAAGAAGTGAATGGCCTGCCGGTTGGCCTGACGTATGTCACGGGGGCGTTGTCGCGTTTCGGTCGCGGCCTGGGACGCTGGTTACTCGGTGAGCGCCGCAGTGGCTGGCGGGTGCAACTGATTCCCTGGACCGGGATGTTTGCCGGCGCGGTGCTCGGTGCCTTGCTGGAACATCATTTTGGGCTCAAGGCGTTGCTTGCCAGTGGATTGCTGGCGGGGGCGGTGGGGCTGCTGGCGCTGAAAATTCCGCGGCGGTGGCAGTTGGGGTATATGCCGCGCTGAATTTTGTTTGGCCTGTGCGGGCCCCATCGCGGGCAAGCCCGCTCCCACAGGGGTTTGTGGAGTGCCGACGATTTTAACTTCACCGCCAAACCTGTGGGAGCGGGCTTGCCCGCGATGAGGCCGGCACAACCAACATCGACTTAGCCGCATCCACCATAAAGCTTTATCATGCCCACAGTTTCGCTGATCGAGTCCGTCATGAAGTTCGCCATCGCGCTGTTTTCCGCCGCCCATGCGCCCTCCTCGCGCCGCGCCTTGCTGTTCGCCCAGGCCGCGCTGGCCGGCGGGCATGAAATCGTCCGGCTGTTTTTCTATCAGGATGGCGTCTACAACGCGTCCGCCGGCGTGGTCACGCCGCAGGATGAACAGGACCTGCCCAAACACTGGCGCGCCTTTGTCACTGAGCATCAACTGGACGGCGTAGTTTGCATCGCCGCCGCCCTGCGCCGTGGTGTATTGAATGAAGAAGAAGCCCAACGTTATCAGCGCGAAGCCGTTGCGGTTGGCGCGCCATGGGAGTTGTCCGGTCTCGGCCAGTTGCATGACGCGGTGCAGGACGCTGACCGCCTGATCTGTTTCGGAGGCGCGTGACATGGCTAAATCCCTGCTGATCATCAGCCGTCAGGCGCCATGGTCCGGGCCGAGTGCGCGGGAAGCGCTGGACATCGTCCTGGCTGGCGGCGCGTTTGACCTGCCGATCGGCCTGCTGTTTCTCGATGACGGCGTGTTCCAGCTCGCCGCGAAACAGGACGCCAAGGCGCTGCAACAAAAAGACCTGAGCGCCAACCTGCAAGCGTTGCCGATGTTCGGTGTCGAAGACCTGTTCGTCTGTGGCGACAGCGCCGCTGAACGTGGTCTGGACCCGACCGGTTTGGCGCTAGAAGAAGTTCAAGTACTGGGCGCCGACGAAATCATCGCGCTCATTGACCGTTACGATCAGGTGATCACGCTCTGATGTCGACTTTGCACGTGTTATCTCATTCCCCGTTCGGCGACGACCGGCTGACCAGTTGCCTGCGGCTGATCGGCGCAAACGATGCGCTGCTGCTGACCGGCGACGCGGTGTACGCGTTGCAGCCGGGCACTGCGCCGTTCAAGGCGCTGAACGCCCGCAACCCGACGCTGTTCGTGCTTGCCGAAGACGCCCGGGCGCGCGCCCTGGAGATTCCCGGCACGGCCAAGGCCATCGATTATCCGGCCTTCGTCGAACTGTCGATTCACTACGACAAGGTCAACAGCTGGCTATGAATTCCATGACCGTCGGCGCCCGCGCCATCGAACTGGACAAGGACGGCTTCCTGGTCGAACTGAGCGACTGGTCCGCCGAGGTCGCCAGCGCACTGGCCGCCGCCGAAGACATCGAGTTGAGCCCCGAGCACTGGGAAATCCTCGAACTGCTGCGCAATTTCTACGCCGAATTCCAGCTGTCACCGGCCACGCGTCCGCTGATCAAATACACCGCGTTGAAGCTCGGCCCGGAAAAAGGCAACAGCCTGCACCTCAACCGACTGTTCAAAGGCACCCCTGCCAAACTCGCCGCGAAACTGGCGGGCCTGCCCAAACCGACGAATTGTTTATGACCGACTACCCAGCGCTGACCCTCGACACGCCCGCCGAACACCCGTTCGCCCCCTTCGTGCGGATCCTCGGCAAAGGCAAGCGCGGCGCCCGCGACCTGACTCGCGAGGAAGCCCGCGATGCCATGGGCATGGTGCTTGACGACAAGGTCGAGGACACCCAGC
The DNA here is from genome assembly GCF_902497785.1 of Pseudomonas fluorescens. GTDB lineage: Bacteria > Pseudomonadota > Gammaproteobacteria > Pseudomonadales > Pseudomonadaceae > Aquipseudomonas > Aquipseudomonas fluorescens_BO. The sequence goes on along the minus strand of NZ_CABVHK010000031.1, from coordinate 6,126 downwards.
TCGGCGCGTTTCTGATGCTGCTGCGGCACAAGGAAGAAAGCGCAGAAGAGATGGCCGGTTTCACCGAAGCCTTGCGTGAACGCTTGCAGGCACCGGCGCTGAATGTCGACCTGGACTGGCCGACCTATGCCGGCAAGAAGCGCCATCTGCCGTGGTATCTGCTGGCGGCCAAGTGCCTTGCGCAGAACGGCGTACGCATCTTCATGCACGGCGGCGGCGCCCACACGGCCGGGCGGCTGTACAGCGAGCAACTGCTCGACACGCTGAACATTCCTTTGTGTCGCAACTGGCAGCAAGTCGGGTCGGCCCTCGATAACGGTGGACTGGCCTTCATGCCGCTGGTGGACTGGGCGCCGCAACTGCAACGGATGATCGACTTGCGCAACACCTTGGGCCTACGCTCGCCGATCCACTCCCTGACGCGAATTCTCAATCCGTTGGGCGCTCGTTGCGGCCTGCAAAGCATTTTCCACCCCGGCTACCAGGCCGTGCATCGCGACGCCAGCGGCTTGCTCGGTGACACCGCGATTGTGGTCAAGGGCGATGGCGGAGAGATCGAGATCAACCCGGACGCCGACAGTCACCTGTACGGCACCACCGGTGGCGAAAGCTGGGACGAAGAATGGCCGCAGTTGTCGGCGCAGCGCCACGTCAAACCAGCGTCTCTCGATCCCGAGCATTTGAAAGCCGTGTGGCGCGGCGAGGTGGTCGATAGTTACCCGCAAATGGCACTGATTGCGACCATGGCCCTGGCCTTGCGCGGCCTCGGCCAGCCCCGGGAACAAGCCTTCGAAACGGCCCAACAGTATTGGGACGCGCGGGACAGATCGATTTAACCGATCATAAGCGCCCAACCTTTGCTCTTTTTTATCGAACCTATCCGAATAGACTCTTCTCCAACGCTTATCGGTTGAGGAGTCTCGGACATGGGTTTGTTAGTTGAAGGGCGCTGGCATGACCAGTGGTACGAAAGCAGCAAGGACGGCGCGTTCCAGCGTGAACAGGCGCAACGTCGCAACTGGCTGACCGCTGACGGCAAGCCCGGTCCGACCGGTGTCGGTGGCTTTGCGGCGGAGCCAGGTCGCTACCACCTCTACGTGTCCCTCGCCTGTCCATGGGCGCATCGCACGCTGATCCTGCGCAAACTCAAAGGCCTGGAAAGCCTGATCGACGTGTCCGTGGTCAGTTGGTTGATGCTGGAAAACGGCTGGACCTTTGACCAGACCCTCGGCTCGACCGGCGACAAACTCGATCACTTCGATTTCATGCACCAGCGCTACACCGCTGACACCGCCGATTACACCGGCCGCGTCACCGTGCCAGTGCTGTGGGACAAGCAGCAGAAACGTATCGTCAACAATGAGTCGGCGGAGATCATCCGCATGTTCAATGGTGCTTTCGATGAGTTGACCGGCAATGACCTGGACTTTTATCCAGAGCCGCTGCGCGGCGAGATCGATGCGCTGAACGAGCGGATCTATCCGGCCGTGAACAACGGCGTATACCGCGCGGGGTTTGCCACGTCGCAGTCGGCTTATGAAGAAGCGTTTGATGGATTGTTTGCGGAACTGGATCGACTGGAAGCGTTGTTAGGCGCGAATCGGTATCTGGTCGGCGAGTACCTCACCGAGGCGGACATTCGCTTGTTCACCACGCTGATTCGCTTTGACGCGGTGTACCACGGGCACTTCAAGTGCAACCTGCGACGGATTGCCGATTATCCGAATCTGTCGAATTGGTTGCGCGAGATTTATCAGTGGCCGGGGGTTGCCGAGACGGTGGATTTCGAGCACATCAAGAATCACTACTATGGCAGCCACAAGACGATTAACCCGACGGGCGTGGTGCCGAAGGGGCCTGCGCAGGATTTCACCGGGTCCCATGATCGGGCGCGGTTGAGCGGGAAAGGGGTTTGGCAAAGGCATTAAAATCAAAAGATCGCAGCCTTCGGCGGCCCCTACAGGGGATCGAGTTATCCTGTAGGAGCTGCCGAAGGCTGCGATCTTTTTGCAGGCCCAGGGAAATCAGACCTGCGCCTGAGCCCCTTCAAACCACGCCAGTTTCTCGCGCAATTGCACCACTTCCCCCACGATCACCAGTGTCGGCGCATGCACTTCATGCTCCGCTACCAGCCGTGGCAGATCGGCCAGGGTGCCGGTAAACACCCGCTGATTGACCGTGGTGCCCTGCTGGATCAACGCCGCCGGGGTATCGGCCGCGCGACCATGCTTGATCAACTGCTCGCAGATAACCGGCAACCCCACCAACCCCATGTAAAACACCAGGGTCTGCGCCGGCGCGACCAGGTCGGCCCACGGCAAATCGGTGGAACCGTCCTTCAAATGCCCGGTGACGAACCGCACTGACTGCGCGTAATCACGGTGCGTCAGCGGAATCCCGGCGTACGCCGCACAACCGCTGGCCGCCGTGATGCCCGGTACGACCTGGAACGGAATGCCATGGGCCGCCAGCTCTTCGATCTCCTCACCGCCACGGCCGAAGATGAACGGATCACCGCCCTTCAACCGCACGACGCGTTTGCCCGCCTTGGCCAGGTCGACCAATTGCTGGTTGATCTGATCCTGCGGCACCGCGTGATCGGCGCGACGCTTGCCGACGTACACGCGCTCAGCATCGCGACGGCACAAATCGAGAATCGCCGGAGCCACCAGACGGTCATACAGCACCACGTCGGCTTGCTGCATCAGCCGCAAGGCGCGGAAGGTCAGCAGGTCGGGATCACCCGGGCCGGCGCCGACCAAATACACTTCGCCCGTGGCCTTCGGCGCTTCGCCAGCGATTTTCGCCAGCATCAGACGCTCGGCTTCAGCGCCCTGCCCGGCCAGTTGCCGGTCGGCAATCGGGCCCTGGAATACATCCTCCCAGAACGCCCGACGCTGCTGCACATCCGGAAACAGACCTTTGACCTGGCTGCGAAAACGCGCGGCCAGACCGGCCAGTTGCCCGTACGTGGACGGAATCCAGGTTTCCAGTTTGGCCCGAATCAACCGCGCCAGCACCGGCGCATCGCCGCCGCTGGACACCGCAATGATCAGAGGAGAACGGTCGACAATCGCCGGGAAAATCACGCTGCACAGCGCCGGGGCATCGACCACGTTGACCGGCACGCAACGCCGATGAGCATCGGCGGACACCTGTGCGTTCAGCGGCTCGTCGTCGGTGGCGGCAATGATCAGCCCGCAACCGTCCAGGTCCGTTTCAACGTAGCCCCGCAACAGGCACTCGCCACCGCTGCCGGTGACCAGCTCACGCAACTGCGGTTCGATTTCAGGCGCGACCACCCGCAGCAGCGCACCGGCTTCGGCCAGCAGGCGGGATTTGCGCAAGGCAATCTCCCCCCCACCGACGACCAACACACGACTGCCGCGAAGGTTGTGAAACAGCGGCAGGTAGTCCATTTAGCCGATGACCTCAAGGCCACCCATGTACGGCTTCAACACGTCCGGCACACGGATCGAACCGTCGGCCTGCTGATAGTTTTCCAGCACGGCCACCAGCGTACGACCGACCGCAAGACCCGAACCGTTGAGGGTGTGAACCAGCTCAGGCTTGCCGGTCTCCGGGTTGCGGAAACGCGCTTGCATGCGACGGGCCTGGAAGTCGCCGCAGTTGGAGCACGAGGAAATTTCGCGGTACTTGTCCTGGCTCGGAATCCACACTTCCAGGTCGTACGTTTTGACCGCGCTGAAGCCCATGTCGCCGGTGCACAACGCGAGGGTGCGGTAAGGCAGTTCCAGCAGTTGCAGGACTTTCTCGGCGTTGGCGGTCAGGCCTTCCAGTGCTTCCATCGAGGTCGATGGCTCAACGATCTGGACCATTTCGACCTTGTCGAACTGGTGCTGGCGAATCATGCCGCGGGTGTCGCGACCCGACGCGCCGGCTTCACTGCGGAAGCACGGGGTGTGAGCGACGAACTTGATCGGCAACAGTTTCGAATCGACGATCTCGCCCGCGACAATGTTGGTCAGCGACACTTCAGCGGTCGGGATCAAGTACAGATCGGCTTCGCCTTCGCGAGCGATCTTGAACAGGTCTTCTTCGAATTTCGGCAGCTGACCGGTGCCTTGCAGCGCTGGCGCCTGGACCAGATAAGGCGTGTAGGCCTCTTCGTAGCCGTGTTCGCTGGTGTGCAGGTTGATCATGAACTGCGCAAGCGCGCGGTGCATACGCGCAATCGGCCCGCGCAACAGCGCGAAACGCGCGCCGGACAGCTTGGCGGCGGTTTCGAAGTCCAGCCAGCCGAACTTCTCGCCCAGGGCGACGTGGTCCTGAACCGGGAAATCAAAAGCGGTTGGCGTGCCCCAGCGGCGCACTTCGACGTTGCCGTCTTCGTCTGCGCCGATTGGCACGGATTCATGCGGGATGTTCGGGATGCCGAGCAGGATCGAATCCAGATCGGTCTGGATCCCGTCCAGCTCGACTTTGCCGGCGCTCAATTCGTTCGCCATGCGCTCGACGTCGGCCATCAACGGCGCGATGTCTTCGCCGCGCTGCTTGGCCTGACCGATGGATTTGGACCGCGCATTACGTTCAGCCTGCAGTGCTTCGGTGCGGGTCTGGACGGTCTTGCGCTGTTCTTCCAGCGCTTCGATGCGCGCAACATCCAGCGTGTAGCCACGGGATGCCAGGCGGTCCGCTACGTCCTGCAGGTTGCTACGTAACAGTTTGGAATCGAGCATGTCGGTCTCTCGTTATCAAAGTTTGGTCAAGGACAGGCCGGCCCATGTGGCAAGCAGCCCGCCGAATACGCTGATGGCCGCATAGCCCAGGGCCAGCAGCACTTGCCCGCTTTCCAGCAAGCGCACCGTATCCAGTGAAAAGGATGAAAAAGTCGTCAGCCCCCCGAGGAAGCCGACCATCAACCCGGCGCGCACCTCGATGGGCACTTCCGGGCGTATCAAAAACAGACCGTATAGAACGCCGATCAGCAAACAGCCGACGATATTAACGGCCAGCGTTGCAGTATAGAAGTGCCGCGGCCAATTCGCGTTGACCCAGTTGCCGGTCGCGAACCGCAGCAGCGTACCCGCCACACCGCCGAGAGAAACCGCAACGATCAATGGAAGCACTATTTTCTCCGCTGCCGGGGGCTGAGACGGTCGAGTTGCGCGAGGTGATTGAGCTTCTCGCCGATCTTCAATTCGAGTCCCCGCGGCACCGGCTGATAGAACGGCTGCGGCTCAAGCTCGTCGGGGAAGTAATCCTCACCGGCGGCGTAGGCATCCGGTTCGTCGTGGGCGTAGCGATATTCGTCGCCATAACCCAGCTGTTTCATCAGCTTGGTCGGCGCGTTGCGCAGGTGCAGCGGCACTTCCAGCGAACCGTGTTCAGTGGCGCTGCGCAGCGCGGCTTTGAAGCCCATGTACACCGCGTTGCTTTTCGGCGCGCAAGCCAGGTAAGTGATGGCCTGGGCCACCGCCAATTCGCCCTCCGGACTGCCGAGCCGTTCCTGCACTTCCCACGCCGCCAGGCACAGGCTCAGCGCGCGCGGATCGGCGTTGCCAATGTCTTCGCTGGCCATACGCACCACGCGCCGGGCGAGGTACAGCGGGTCGCAGCCGCCATCGATCATCCGCGCGAACCAGTACAACGCGCCGTCGGGGTTGGAGCCGCGCACCGATTTATGCAGCGCGGAAATCTGGTCGTAGAACGCTTCGCCGCCCTTGTCGAACCGCCGACGGGTATCACCAAGCAGACTTTGCAATAGATCGACGCCGATCTCACTGTTGTCTTCGGCGAGGTCCGAGGCATTTTCCAGCAGGTTGAGCAGGCGTCGGCCATCGCCATCGGCGGCGGACAACAGCATCTGGAAACCTTCATCGCTGAGGGTCAGCTGCCGTTTGCCCAGGCCACGCTCTTCGGTGAGCGCGCGGTGCACCAACTTGCGCAGGGCCGCTTCGTCGAGGCTTTTCAGCACATAGACACGCGCCCGGGAGAGCAAGGCGTTGTTGAGTTCGAACGAAGGGTTTTCGGTGGTCGCGCCAATGAAAATCAGCGTGCCGTCTTCAACGTAGGGTAGAAACGCATCCTGCTGCGACTTGTTGAAGCGATGCACTTCATCGACGAACAGGATGGTGCGTTTGCCGTACTGGCCGGCCTGTTGCT
>NZ_CABVHK010000030.1 GCF_902497785.1 Pseudomonas fluorescens | reverse complement strand
GCTTGCCGGGCACTGGCAACTTTGTCGGTGAGTTCCTGATTCTGATCGGCACGTTCACCGCTGCACCGTGGATCACGGCAATTGCCACCTCCGGTCTGGTGTTCGGTTCGGTGTACTCGCTGATCATGATTCACCGTGCCTACTTCGGCCCGTCGAAATCGGACGCGGTGCTGCACGGTATGGATGCTCGCGAACTGATCATGGTGGTCGGTCTGGCGGCACTGCTGATTTACCTCGGCGTGTACCCGCAACCGTTCCTCGACACCTCTGCCGCGACGATGCATGGCGTGCAGCAGTGGCTCGGCACCGCCTTCACTCAACTCGCTTCGGCCCGGTAAGAGCGCTATGGAATTCACGACTCAACACTTTATCGCGCTAGCGCCGTTGTTGATCACCAGCGCCACGATCATCGTGGTGATGCTGGCGATTGCCTGGCGCCGCAACCACTCGCAGACCTTCCTGATTTCCGTGGCAGGTCTGAACCTGGCATTGCTGTCGATCCTGCCCGCCTTGAAGGTCGCGCCTCTGGCCGTGACCCCGCTGCTGCAAATCGATAGCTTCGCCTGCTTGTACATGGCGCTGATCCTGGTCGCCACCCTGGCTTGTGTGACCCTCGCCCACGCCTACCTCGGCGATGGCGGTTCGGGTTACCCCGGCAACCGCGAAGAACTGTACCTGCTGATCCTGATGGCCGCCGCCGGTGGCCTGGTTCTGGTCAGCGCGCAGCACCTGGCCGGCTTGTTCATCGGTCTGGAACTGCTGTCGGTGCCGGTCTACGGTCTGGTGGCGTATGCCTTCTTCAACAAGCGTTCGCTGGAAGCCGGCATCAAGTACATGGTGCTGTCGGCTGCCGGTTCGGCGTTCCTGTTGTTCGGCATGGCGCTGCTGTATGCCGATTCCGGCAGCCTGAGCTTCGTCGGCATCGGTCAGGCCCTCGCGGCCACCGGCCTGCCAAGCTCGCTGGCGCAGATGGGCCTGGGCATGATGCTCATCGGCCTGGCGTTCAAGCTGTCGCTGGTACCGTTCCACCTCTGGACCCCGGACGTTTACGAAGGGGCTCCGGCACCGGTTGCCGCATTCCTGGCGACCGCGTCCAAAGTCGCGGTGTTCGCGGTGATGGTGCGTCTGTTCCAGATCTCGCCAGCGGCGAGCAGTGGTGTCCTGAGCGACGTGCTGACCATCATCGCCATCGCTTCGATCCTGTTCGGTAACCTGCTGGCCCTGACCCAAAGCAACCTCAAGCGTCTGCTGGGTTACTCGTCCATCGCCCACTTCGGCTACCTGCTGATCGCCCTGGTGGCGAGCAAAGGCCTGGCCGTGGAAGCCATCGGCGTGTACCTGGTCACCTACGTGGTCACCAGCCTCGGCGCGTTCGGCGTGATTACCCTGATGTCCTCGCCGTACAACGGCCGTGACGCCGACGCCCTGTACGAATACCGTGGCCTGTTCTGGCGCCGTCCGTACCTGACCGCCGTGCTGACCGTGATGATGCTGTCCCTGGCTGGCATCCCGCTGACCGCAGGCTTCATCGGCAAGTTCTACATCATTGCGACCGGCGTAGAGTCGCAGCAATGGTGGCTGGTCGGTTCCCTGGTACTGGGCAGCGCCATCGGCGTCTTCTACTACCTGCGCGTGATGGTCACTTTGTACCTGATCGAACCGAACCTGCGTCGCCACGACGCCCAGTTGCACTGGGAACAAAAAGCGGGCGGCGTCATGCTGCTGGCCATCGCCGGACTGGCGTTCTTCCTGGGTCTGTATCCGCAACCGTTGCTGGTGCTGGTTCAACAGGCTGTGTTGGCGGGTTGATCGCTTAGCGATACTCGGTGGAAAACAGAAACGGCACCTTCGGGTGCCGTTTTTGCGTTTGGGGTTTCAAGATCAAAAGATCGTCCACTAGAAATCGATAGCCAGAGATGGCCTCTTCGCGGGCAAGCCCGCTCCCACAGGGACTGAGGGCGGCCACAAATTTTGTGTACGACACAAAACCTGTGGGAGCGGGCTTGCCCGCGAAGACGGACTGACAGACACCCACAAAAAAAGCGGCACCTTCCGGTGCCGTTCGCGTTTCAGGGTTCAGCAGTTACTTACGCGCATCCGCCCAGGATTTCAGCAGTTCGTTGTAGTTCACGGTTTCGCCTTTAGGCTTCTCGTTTGCCAGTTTCGGTTTCGGGGCACCCGGCTGGTCAAACCAGTATTGCGCATCGCGCTCGGGGTTCATTTTCGGTGCGCAGGTGGCTTGGGCTTTCGAGCGTTCGAGGCGGGTCATGATCGCGTCCTGATCCTTGGCCAGACCGTCGAGTGCCTGTTGCGGGGTTTTGTCGCCGCTCGCGGCTTCGGCAATGTGGCTCCACCACAGTTGTGCCAAACGTGGATAGTCCGGCACGTTGGTCCCGGTTGGCGTCCATTGCACGCGGGCCGGGCTGCGGTAGAACTCCACCAGGCCACCCAGTTTCGGTGCCAGATCCGTCATGGCTTGCGAGTTGATGTCCGACTCGCGGATCGGCGTCAGGCCGACGATGGTTTTCTTCAGCGACACGGTTTTCGAGGTCACGAACTGCGCATACAGCCAGGCGGCGAGTTTCTGTTTCTCAGGCGTGGACTTCATGAACGTCCAGGAACCCACGTCCTGATACCCCAGCTTCATGCCCTCCTCCCAGTACGGTCCGCGTGGTGATGGCGCCATGCGCCATTTCGGCGTGCCATCGGCGTTCATCACCGCCAGACCCGGTTTGGTCATGTCGGCAGTGAATGCGGTGTACCAGAAGATCTGCTGGGCAATGTTGCCCTGAGACGGCACCGGGCCGGATTCGGAGAAGGTCATGCCCGCCGCTTCCGGTGGCGCGTACTTTTTCATCCACTCGACGTATTTGGTGGTGGCAAACACCGCCGCCGGGCCGTTGGTGTCGCCACCACGGGTCACGCTGGAACCGACCGGATGGCAGTCCTCGACGCGGATACCCCACTCGTCCACCGGTAAACCGTTGGGAATGCCCTTGTCGCCGCCACCGGCCATGGAGAACCAGGCATCGGTGAAGCGCCAGCCCAGGGACGGGTCTTTCTTGCCGTAGTCCATGTGCCCATAGATACGCTTGCCGTCGATTTCCTTGACGTCTTCACTGAAGAACTTGGCAATGTCTTCATAGGCCGACCAGTTCACCGGTACACCCAACTCGTAACCGTATTTTTCCTTGAACTTGGCCTTCAGCTCCGGCCGTTCGAACCAGTCGGCGCGGAACCAGTACAGGTTGGCGAACTGCTGGTCCGGCAGTTGGTAGATCTTGCCGTCCGGGGCGGTGGTGAAGGAGATGCCGATGAAGTCCTTGATGTCCAGGGTCGGCGAGGTGAAGTTCTTGCCCTCGTTGGCCATCAGGTCGGTGATCGATTCAGTCTTGCCGTAACGAAAGTGCGTACCGATCAGGTCCGAGTCGTTGACCCAGCCGTCGTAAATGCTCTTGTCCGACTGCATCACGGTCTGCAGCTTTTCCACCACGTCGCCTTCCTGCAGCAGGTCGTGGGTCAGCTTGATCCCGGTGATTTCGCTGAACGCCTTGGCCAGCACCTTGGACTCGTATTCGTGGGTGGCGATGGTTTCCGAGACCACCTTGATGTTCATCCCGCGAAACGGCTCGGCGGCCTTGATAAACCATTTCAGCTCTTCCAGCTGCTGTTCCGCCGTCAGCGTGGACGGCTTGAACTCGCTGCCAATCCATTTCTTCGCGGCGTCTTCATAGGCATCGGCCCAGGCCGAAGCGCTCAAACCGCTGAGTGCCAGCATGGTCGCCAGTGAAATGCTATGTCGCAGCTTATTGTTTTTGTCGAACATAGAGACCTCCTTTATGGGTTTCGGAGCAACATTGCCGAGCGATTCGACTAGCCCCAACGCATCACAGCCAACAGCCACACCAGGGACAACGCGGACGCTACCCAGATGCTCCAGTCGGTGGCGCCGATCACCAGCAAATGCAGGTAGGCGCTGCCGAGAAGACCGATAAACAGCCGATCGCCACGGGTGGTGGCAATCGGCAACAAACCCCGCCGAAGAACGCTCGGCGACCGCAGCTCCCAGGTCGTCATGCCCAGCAGAATCAGGCCAATGACGATGAAAAACGCCGCAGTGGGGACCGTCCAGCTCATCCATTCCATCATCAGCTCCTCAAACCCGGCCGAGGGCAAAGCCCTTGGCCACGTGGTTGCGAACAAACCAGATCACCAGCATGCCGGGCAGGATAGTCAACACCCCCGCCGCCGCCAGCACGCCCCAATCGATCCCGGAAGCCGAAACCGTGCGGGTCATCACCGCCGCAATCGGCTTGGCGTTCACCGAGGTCAACGTCCGCGCCAGCAGCAATTCGACCCAGGAGAACATGAAGCAGAAAAACGCCGTAACCCCGATCCCCGAACCGATCAGCGGCACGAAAATCTTCACGAAGAACTTGGGAAAACTGTAGCCATCAATGTAGGCGGTTTCGTCGATTTCCTTCGGCACGCCAGACATGAAGCCCTCAAGAATCCACACCGCCAACGGCACGTTGAACAGGCAATGCGCCAGCGCCACAGCGATGTGGGTGTCGAACAACCCGATCGAGGAATACAGCTGGAAAAACGGCAGCAGAAACACCGCCGGCGGCGCCATGCGGTTGGTCAGCAGCCAGAAGAACAGGTGCTTGTCACCAAGGAAGCGATAACGCGAGAACGCATAGGCCGCCGGCAACGCCACGCTCAGGGAGATCACCGTGTTCAGGCTCACGTAATACAGCGAGTTCAGGTAACCGGTGTACCAGGCCGGGTCGGTGAAGATCACCTTGTAGTTGGCGAAGGTGAAATCCTGCGGAAACAGGGTCAGGCCGCTGAGGATTTCGGTGTTGCTCTTGAAGGACATGTTCAGCAGCCAGTAGATCGGCACCAGCAGGAACAGGATGTAGATCAGCAATGGAATCAGCTTTCTCTTGCTCATGGCAGACCTCAGCGGTTGGCGTCAGAGTGAGTCATGGCGGTGTAGAACAGCCAGGACACCAACAGGATGATCAGGAAGTACACCAGCGAGAAAGCCGCCGCCGGGCCGAGGTCGAACTGTCCGATGGCCATTTGCGTCAGGGTCTGACTGAGGAAAGTCGTGGCATTCCCCGGCCCGCCGCCCGTGAGCACAAACGGCTCGGTGTAGATCATGAAACTGTCCATGAAGCGCAGCATCACCGCGATCAGCAGCACGCTCTTGAGCTTGGGCAACTGGATGTGCCGGAACACCGCCCAGGCCGACGCCCGATCAATCCGCGCGGCCTGGTAGTACACATCCGGAATCGCCCGCAACCCGGAGAAACACAACAGCGCCACCAACGAAGTCCAGTGCCACACGTCCATCACCAGCACCGTGACCCAGGCGTCCATGGTGTTGGCCGCATAGTTATAGTTGATGCCCATCGCGTTAAGGCTAGAACCGAGCAGGCCAATGTCGGCCCGGCCGAAAATCTGCCAGATGGTGCCGACCACGTTCCACGGAATCAGCAACGGAATTGCCAGAATGATCAGCACTAACGACGACCAGCGGCCCTTGGTCGGCATGGTCAGGGCAATGGCGATACCCAGCGGGATTTCGATCAGCAACACACAGCCGGAGTAGATGAACTGGCGCAGCAGCGAGTCATGCAGCCGTGGGTCGAGCAACACTTGCTTGTACCAGTCGGCGCCGACGAAGTAGCGGCTGGACTGGTCGAAAATGTCCTGCACCGAATAGTTGACCACGGTCATCATCGGGATCACCGCACTGAACGCCACCAGCAAAAACACCGGCAACACCAGCCACCACGCCTTGTTGTTCTGCACCTTGTTCATGGCTGCACCCCATTATTGGCTTGCGCCTGCAGCAAATAATCGTCGGCATAGACCATCAACCACTGCGCCGGAAAACTGATGTACGCCGTGCCTTCCGGCACCGGCTTGTCTTCGGCCAGGCGCACTTTCAACGGCGCGCCGTCGAGGTTCAGGGTCATGATTTTGTAGGTGCCGAGGTCTTCGACGTGTACGACTTGTGCCTGCATCGCGTCGTCAAACGGCTCGTCCCACACGTGCACGAACTCCGGGCGGATACCGACCTTCAGGGTTTTCCATTCGGATTCGGCGATGCGTTGCTGTTGTGCGTCAGACAATGGCAAAAGCGTCGACGCGAATCCGACTCCGCCCGCTCGCGGCTGCACCTCGATCAGGTTCATCCCCGGGCTGCCGATGAAATAGCCGACAAAGGTGTGGCTCGGCCTCTCGAACAATTCCCTTGGCGTGCCGAACTGGACGATCTGCCCGCCATACATCACTGCGATCTTGTCGGCAAACGTCGATGCCTCGAGTTGATCGTGGGTGACGTAGACCATGGTGATGTTGAACTGCTCGTGGATCTGCTTGAGCTTGCGCCGCAATTTCCACTTCAAGTGCGGGTCGATCACGGTCAGCGGCTCATCGAACAGAATCGCCGACACGTCATCGCGCACAAGCCCGCGGCCCATCGAGACCTTCTGTTTTTCATCGGCGGTGAGGTTGCGCGCCTTTTTGCTCAGCAGCGCCTGGAGGTCGAGGACTTCGGCAATTTCCTGCACCTTGCTGTGAATTCTCGCCTCGGCCATGCCTTGATTGCGCAGCGGAAAGGCCAGGTTGTCGAACACCGTCATGGTGTCGTAGACCACCGGAAACTGGAAAACCTGAGCGATGTTGCGTTTCTCCGGGGTCAGGTCGTTGACGGCTTTGCCGTCGAACAGGACATGCCCCTGGGACGGGCTGAGCAGACCGGAAATGATGTTGAGCAAGGTCGATTTACCGCAACCCGAAGGCCCGAGCAAAGCGTAGGCACCGCCCTGCTCCCAGACATGGTCCATCTCGCGGATCGCGTAATCCTCGGGACCGCTCGGCGTGCGCGTGTAACTGTGGGCGAGGTTCTGCAAACGGATTTCGGCCATCAGGCAACCCTCGCGATACGTCGGCCGGGCGCCTGGACCAGCCGCCCCTGCGCATCGAACACAAACAGTTTATGGGTCGGGATGTAGATGCGAATCGGCGCATCGACGTCGTATTCGTGAACACCCGGCAAGTGCAGCACCAGCAGGAAATGCTCATTGCGCACGTGCAGGAAGGTTTCCGAACCGCTGATCTCCGCGACTTCGACGGTCACCGCCAGTTCGAGATCGTCGTCATTGCTCGGCACCAGCGAGATATGGCTCGGGCGCACGCCGAAACGGAACTCGCCCTCGCCCACCGGGCGCAGATCGACGTTCAACGGAAAGTGCACGAAGTTGGCGAAGCTGACTTCGTTGCCGGCAATCCGTCCGGGCATCAGGTTGATCGGTGGTTCGGAAAACAGCTCGGCAGCGAGCACGGTTTGTGGCTGGTGATAGACCTCGGCCGACTTGCCACTCTGGATCACCCGGCCTTCGTGAAGAATGGTCGTGGTGCCCCCGAGCGCGAGCGCTTCGTTGGGTTCGGTGGTGGCGTAGATGGCAATGGTGTGCCGGGCCTTGAACAGTTCGCGCATTTCCTGGCGCAGCTCTTCGCGCAACTTGTAGTCGAGGTTGACCAGCGGCTCGTCGAACAGGATCAGTTCGGCGTCCTTGACCAAGGCGCGGGCCATCGCCGTGCGCTGTTGCTGGCCGCCGGAGAGTTCCAGCGGATAGCGCTGAAGAAACTTTTCGATGCGCAGCATCTTCGCGGTTTCCAGCACTTTGCTCTGGATCAGCTCGTTGGACGCCCCGCCCTGACGCAATGGCGACGCGATGTTTTCGAACACGGTCATGGTCGGGTAATTGATGAACTGTTGATAGACCATCGACACGTTGCGCAAACGCACCGGGCGCTGGGTGACGTCGACGCCGTTCATCAGGATGCGGCCGCTGTCGGGCTTGTCCAGACCGGCCATCAGGCGCATGAGGCTGGTTTTGCCGGACAGCGTACGGCCGAGCAAAACATTGAAAGATCCGGGTTCGAAACTCAGGCATGCATCGTCGATCCAGGTCTGGCCCTCGACGGTGCGGCTGACGTGCTCCAGGGTTAATGACATGGCTCGGCCTTTTTTATTTTTGGAGTCAAGCGACCGGAGCAATAGAGCTAGTTTCATGCCAGAAATCGCAAGCTGTTGATCCCGCTTGGAAATCCTGAAAACTGCGGCTGAACGGCGTTCGTTGCTGAACAGAAATGAACAACCGCGGTTGAACAATTTAACAATTCGCCCGTTGACAATGAACAATAGTGAACAACACTCTACGGACTGTTTACGGCCCCGTAGGAGCTGCCCAAGGCTGCGATCTCTTGATCTTCAGTCCGGCAGTCTTGATGCAAAATCAAGATCAAAAGATCGCAGCCTTCGGCAGCTCCTACCCAGGTACTCCGTGCAAAAGTGAAGTGCTCATAAAAACAATAAAAGCTTATTCAGAGATCGACTGCCATGGCCGTACCCGCCTCGCCGCTCTCCCACGACGCCATCATCCAGGACTCCTGGTCCCGTTGCCGTGCGTTCGGTCTTGATCACCAGAGCGCCCCGGCGTTCGACCAGCTACCGCCAGCAGACATCGCGCAGTTGTTGGATAGCCAGCACTCACTGGTGCAGACCACCCATCAGGAAGTCTTGCCTTACTACGAAAACATCCTCAGCAACTCCAATTGCCTGATCATGCTCGCCGACAATCAGGGCCAGGTGCTGACGTCCTGGGGCACCCAGCGCTTCATCGAACCGCGCCTGGCCCGTGGTTTCAGCGCCGGCGCGAGCTGGATGGAGCGTTGCAGCGGCACCAATGCAATCGGCACCGCACTGGCCTGCGAGCAGGCGGTACACATCGAGCACGACGAACATTTCCTCAAGGCCAATCGCTTCATGACCGGTTCCGCCGCGCCGATTTTCGATGCCGAACGCAAGGTCATCGCGGTGCTGGACGTGTCCAGTGACAGCTACCTGCCGCCGTCGCATACCCTCGGCATGGTCAAGATGATGAGCCAGACCGTGGAAAACCGGCTGATCCTCAACCTGTTCCATGGCCAGCATTTTCAACTGACGTTCAACACCGGGTTGAACAACCTCGACAGCCAATGGGCCGGGTTGTTGATTTTCGATGAGAGCGGCCAGGTGCTGTCGGCCAACCGCCGGGCCGATAATTTGCTGGGCATCAGCTTGTCGCGGGTGAGTGTCGAGAGCCTGTTCAAGGTGTCGCTGCTGGAGCTGCTGAACCAGCCCGATGGCCTGCCATTCTCCCTTCAAGCCTCGGGGCGCAACCGCTTTCAGTGCCTGATGAAGCGGCCGAAGCAGGCGCCGATCCAGGCGCGGTTGTTTGCACCGCCCAGCGCAGTCGAACCCGCCGCGATCAGCCTCACCACCCTGCACTTCGGCGATGCCCGCGTGGAAAAAGCCGTACGCCAGGCAGAGCGCTTATTGGAAAAAGACATCCCGCTGTTGATCCACGGCGAAACCGGGGTCGGCAAGGAAGTGTTCGTCAAAGCCCTGCACCAGGCCAGCTCTCGCAGCAAACAACCGTTCATTGCCGTCAACTGTGCAGCGATCCCCGCCGAACTGGTGGAGTCCGAGCTGTTTGGCTACGAGAAAGGCGCCTTTACCGGGGCCAATCAGAAAGGCAGCATCGGGCTGATTCGCAAGGCGGACAAAGGCACCCTGTTCCTGGATGAAATCGGTGACATGCCCTTGCCGACTCAAGCGCGGCTGTTGAGGGTGTTGCAGGAACGTTGCGTACAACCGGTGGGCAGCAGCGAGCTGTACCCGGTGGACATCCGGATTATTTCGGCGACCAACCGCTCGTTGCGCGAGCAGGTTCAACTGGGGCGGTTTCGCGAAGACCTTTATTACCGCATCGGCGGGCTGACCCTGGAGTTGCCACCATTAAGAGAGCGCAGCGACAAGCAGGCGCTGTTCAAGCGCTTGTGGGAGCAACATCGTGAACCGACTCAATGGGCCGGGCTGAGTCGCGAAGTAATGGAGTTATTCAGCCGTCATCCGTGGCCGGGGAATTTGCGTCAGGTCAGCAGCGTAATGCAGGTGGCACTGGCGATGGCCGAGGAACAGCCTGTGCGGCCGGAGCATTTGCCGGATGATTTTTTTGTCGATCTGGAGATGGAGCCGGTGGATACGCCGCAAACCCTGGGGGTGGACTTGAATGATGCCGAGGATTTGAATCGGCAGTTGCAGGCGGCCGGGGGGAATATTTCGCATCTGGCGCGCAGGCTTGGGGTTAGCCGTAATACCCTTTACAAGCGGTTGCGTCAGTCGGAGGGTTAGGTCAAAAGATCGCAGCCTTCGGCAGCTCCTACCTTCGGATGGGGTATGCCCTGTAGGAGCTGCCGAAGGCTGCGATCTTTTGATCTCAAAAAAAACCCGCACAAGGCGGGTTTTGTTTTTCAGCGTTCGAACCGATCAGTCAGCCAGACGCCAGGTCGTGCCGCCCTTGCCGTCTTCCAGCACCACGCCCATGGCGGTGAGCTGGTCGCGGATACGGTCCGATTCTGCCCAGTCTTTACCCGCACGAGCCGCCAGACGCGCGGCAATCAGCGCATCGACTTCAGCCGCATCAACCCGCCCTTCCGCGCCGGCCTGCAAGAAGTCATCCGCCTCAAGCTGCAACACGCCCAGCACGCTCGCCAATTCCTTCAAACGCGCCGCCAAACCGGCCGCTGCATCCAGATCGCTCTCCCGCAGACGGTTGATCTCGCGCACCATCTCGAATAGCACAGCGCAAGCTTCCGGCGTGCCGAAGTCGTCGTTCATCACCTGAGTGAAGCGCTCGACAAACGCTTCGCCACCGGCCGGCGCCACGCTCGGCAGGCCTTTCAACGCATGGTAGAAACGCTCGAGTGCGCCTTTGGCGTCCTTGAGGTTGTCTTCCGAATAGTTGATCGCGCTGCGGTAATGGCTCGACACCAGCAGGTAACGCACGACTTCCGGGTGATACTTTTCCAGTACATCGCGAATGGTGAAGAAGTTGTTCAAGGACTTGGACATCTTCTCGCCATTGATGCGAATCATCCCGCAATGCATCCACGCGTTGGCGTAGGTCTTGCCGGTGGCCGCTTCGCTCTGGGCGATTTCGTTTTCGTGGTGCGGGAACTCGAGGTCGCTGCCGCCGCCATGAATATCGAAGGTTTCGCCCAGGCAGCAGGTCGACATCACCGAGCACTCGATGTGCCAGCCCGGACGCCCGTCACCCCACGGCGAAGGCCAGCTCGGTTCACCCGGCTTGGCGCCTTTCCACAGCACGAAGTCCAGCGGGTCCTGTTTCGACTCGTCGACTTCGATCCGCGCGCCGATGCGCAGGTCTTCGATCTTCTTGCGCGACAGCTTGCCGTAGCCCATGAATTTGGCGACGCGGTAATACACGTCGCCATTGCCCGGGGCGTAGGCGTAACCCTTGTCGATCAGCGTCTGGATCATGCTCTGCATGCCCGCAATGTGATCGGTGGCGCGCGGTTCCATGTCCGGCTTGAGGATATTGAGGCGCGCCTCGTCCTCGTGCATCGCCGTGATCATGCGCTCGGTCAGCACGTCGAACGGCTCGCCGTTCTCCTTGGCCCGATTGATGATCTTGTCTTCAATGTCGGTGATGTTGCGCACGTAGGTCAGGTTGTAACCGCTGAACCGCAACCAGCGGGTCACCAGGTCGAACGCAACCATGCTGCGGCCGTGGCCAATGTGGCAGTAGTCGTAGACGGTCATCCCGCAGACGTACATGCGCACATTGTTGCCATCCAGCGGCTTGAAGACTTCTTTGCTCTTGGTGAGCGTGTTGTAGATCGAAAGCACTTTTGAGGTTCCTTGAATCACTGGCCCCACGAATCACGCAAGGTCACGGTACGGTTGAACACCGGATGGCCGGGCTTCGAGTCCTTGATATCCGCGCAGAAGTAGCCTTCGCGCTCGAACTGGAAACGGTCTTCCGGCTGTGCATTGCCCAGCGAGGGTTCAGCACGACAACCGGTGAGCACTTGCAGCGAGTCAGGGTTGATGTTGTCCAGGAAACTGGCGCTGTCTTCGGCCTTCTCAGGGTTGGCCGAGCGGAACAGGCGATCGTAGAGACGCACTTCGCACTCGACGCTGGCCGCGGCCGGCACCCAGTGCACCACACCTTTGACCTTGCGGCCTTCAGGGTTCTTGCCGAGGGTTTCCGGATCGTACGAGCAACGCAGTTCGACGATGTTGCCATCGGCGTCCTTGATCGCTTCGTCGGCACGGATCACGTAGCTGCCGCGCAAACGCACTTCGCCGTTCGGTTCCAGGCGCTTGTAGCCTTTTGGCGGCTCTTCCATGAAGTCTTCACGGTCGATGTAGATTTCACGGGCGAACGGCAGAACGCGCACGCCCATGTCTTCTTTCGGGTGGCACGGCAGTTCGAGGTTTTCGACCTGGCCTTCCGGGTAGTTGGTGATCACGACTTTCAGCGGACGCAGCACGCACATGGCGCGCGGGGCGCTGTGGTCGAGGTCGTCGCGGATGCTGAATTCGAGCATGCCGAAGTCAACCACACCGTCGGAGCGGTTGGTGCCGATCATGTCGCAGAAGTTGCGGATCGATTTCGGCGTATAGCCACGGCGGCGGAAGCCGGACAGCGTGGACATGCGCGGGTCGTCCCAGCCATGAACGTGTTTTTCATCGACCAGCTGCTTGAGCTTGCGCTTGCTGGTGATGGTGTAGTTCAGGTTCAGGCGGCTGAACTCGTACTGGCGCGGGTTCGCGGGCACCGGCAGGTTGTCGAGGAACCACTCGTACAGTGGACGGTGGCTTTCGAATTCCAGGGTGCAGATCGAGTGGGTGATGCCTTCGATGGCGTCCGACTGACCGTGGGTGAAGTCGTAGTTCGGGTAGATGCACCACTTGTCGCCGGTCTGGTGGTGATGGGCGTGACGGATGCGGTACATGATCGGGTCGCGCAGGTTCATGTTCGGCGAGGCCATGTCGATCTTCGCCCGCAGCACACGTGCGCCGTCCTGGAACTCGCCAGCCTTCATGCGCGCAAACCAGTCGAGGTTTTCTTCGACGGAGCGATCACGGAACGGGCTGTTCTTGCCCGGTTCTGTCAGGCTGCCACGGTATTCCTTGGCTTGCTCCGGGCTCAGGTCATCGACGTAGGCTTTGCCGGCCTTGATCAGTTCGACGGCCCAGTCGTGCAGCTGGTCGAAATATTGCGAGGCGTAGCGCACTTCGCCGGACCATTCGAAGCCCAGCCATTTGACGTCGCTTTCGATCGCGTCGATGTATTCCTGGTCTTCCTTGGCCGGGTTGGTGTCGTCGAAACGCAGGTGGGTGACGCCGCCAAATTCCTCGGCCAGACCGAAGTTCACACAGATCGACTTGGCGTGACCGATGTGCAGGTAACCGTTGGGTTCAGGCGGGAAACGGGTGACGATCTGCGTGTGCTTACCCGAGTCCAGGTCCGCCTGGATGATCGGGCGCAGGAAATTGACCGGCACGGCAGGGCCGGTCTTGGAATTCGAGGTAGGGTCGACAGTGGGCTTGCTCATAGGATCCTTGAACGTACAAGTGCGCGGCCGGAAGACAGCCTGACAAAACAAAGCCGCTATCATAGCCGATGCCGTCAAGTCGCTGACAGAGCAGGCCCGAAAACGGCTGCATTTAATCGGATGCCGATCAAAAACAGCCTCGAAATTCGCGTCTGTCGCGCTAAACTGCGCACCTTGGCCATTGAAGGCCGGACCGGTTGGGGGCGATAACGCCCTGAAACCCACGAATTCATTGAAAGAGTAATGATCATGACCCAAGTCAAACTGACTACAAACCATGGCGACATCGTCCTGGAACTGAACGCTGAAAAGGCACCGCTGACCGTTGCCAACTTCATCGAATACGTCAAAGCCGGTCACTACGAAAACACTGTTTTCCACCGCGTTATCGGCAACTTCATGATCCAGGGCGGCGGTTTCGAGCCAGGCATGAAAGAAAAGAAAGACAAGCGCCCAAGCATCCAGAACGAAGCCGACAACGGCCTGCCGAACGAGAAGTACACCGTCGCCATGGCCCGCACCATGGAGCCGCATTCGGCCTCCGCGCAGTTCTTCATCAACGTCGCTGACAACAGCTTCCTCAACCACAGCGCCAAGACCACTCAGGGCTGGGGCTACGCGGTATTCGCCAAAGTCGTTGCCGGCACCGACGTTGTCGACAAGATCAAAGGCGTTTCCACCACCATGAAATCCGGCCACCAGGACGTACCGGCAGACGACGTGATCATCGAGAAAGCCGAGATCATTGAGTGATACTGCTGATTTCAGATTTGCATCTGGAAGAGGAGCGCCCGGACATTACCCGGGCGTTTCTGGATTTACTCGCCGGGCGCGCCCGCTCGGCGAGTGCGTTGTACATCCTCGGCGACTTTTTCGAGGCGTGGATTGGCGACGATGCCATGACGCCCTTTCAGCGTTCCATCTGCCAGGCCCTGCGCGACCTCAGCGACAGCGGCACGGCGATCTTTCTGATGCACGGCAATCGCGACTTCATGCTCGGCCAGGCCTTCTGCAAACAGGCCGGCTGCACCCTGCTGAAGGACCCGAGTGTCGTGCAGTTCTACGGTGAGCCGGTGCTGTTGATGCACGGCGACAGCCTCTGCACCCGCGACGTGGCGTATATGAAGCTGCGTCGCTACCTGCGCAACCCGATCACCCTGTTCATCCTGCGCCATCTGCCCTTGGGCACCCGGCATAAACTGGCGCGCAAACTGCGCAGCGAAAGCCGCGCGCAGACGCGGATGAAGGCCAATGACATTGTCGATGTCACCCCCGAAGAAGTGCCCCGAGTGATGCAGGCCTATGGCGTGAAAACCCTGATCCATGGCCATACCCATCGTCCGGCGATCCACAAGTTGCAGAGTGGCGAGCAAGCGGCCCGGCGCATTGTGCTGGGGGATTGGGATCGTCAGGGCTGGGCGTTGCAGGTGGATGAGAGCGGGTATGCGTTGGCGCCGTTTGACTTCACCCCGCCGCCGCAACTCGCAGCCCCCGCGACCTGACTGCTGAACCAAAGAACCTGTGGGAGCGGGCTTGCCCGCGATAGCGCAATCACATTCGACATCGTCGTTGAATGATGCACCGTCATCGCGGGCAAGCCCGCTCCCACAGGGTTCTATGTGTGGCTTAATGACCGCTGGCCGCTGGCCCCGCCTTCGCCGCAAACGGCGGTTTCGCCAGCCAGACAATCACGATCAACCCCATGAACGCCCACCCCAGCAGCGTGAAGTAATCCACGGTGGAGAGCATGTACGCCTGACTGGTCAGCACATGATCGAGCTGCGCGTACGCCGGGTTGCTTGGCCCGCCCAAAGCATTCAGCGCCTCGCGGGTTGCTGGTTCGTAGGTGCTGATGCTTTCGCTCATGTACGCGTGATGCTGATCCGCCCGGCGAATCCAGATCCACGTGGTCAGCGACGCCGCAAAACTGCCGCCCAGGGTCCGCAGGAAAGTCGCGAGGCCGGCGCCGTCGGCGATCTGGCTCGGTGGCAGGTCCGACATCAGGATGCTCAAGGTCGGCATGAAGAACAGCGCCACGCCAATGCCCATGAACAGCTGCACCAGGGCGATGTGCTGGAAGTCCACTTCGCTGGTAAACCCGGCGCGCATGAAGCAGCTCAAGCCAATCGCCAGGAAGGCCAGACCGGCCAGCAACCGCAGGTCGAATTTATGCGCGTACTTGCCGACAAACGGCGACATCAACACCGGCAGAATCCCGATCGGCGCTACCGCCAACCCGGCCCATGTCGCGGTGTAGCCCATCTGGGTTTGCAGCCATTGCGGCAGGATCAGATTGATCCCGAAGAACCCGGCGTAACCCAGCACCAGCACAATCGTGCCGATGCGAAAGTTGCGATGAGCGAATAGCCGCAGATTGACCACCGGGTGCTTGTCGGTCATTTCCCAGATCACGAACACCGCCAGCGCAATCACCGAAATCGCCGCGCCGATGAGGATGAAGTTCGACTCGAACCAATCCAGGTCATTGCCCTTGTCGAGGATCACCTGCAATGCGCCGACACCAATGATCAGCGTGATCAGGCCGACGTAATCCATCGGCTGATAACTGGTCACCACCGGCCGCTTCTTCAATTGCGAACGCACCACCATCACCGCGAAAATCCCGATCGGCACGTTGATGAAGAAGATCCACGGCCAGCTATAGCTGTCGGTAATCCAGCCGCCGAGGATCGGCCCGGCAATCGGCGCCACCACCGTGACCATTGCCAGCAACGCCAGGGCCATGCCGCGCCTGGCGGGCGGATAAACCGCGATCAGCAGCGTCTGGGTCATCGGGTACAACGGCCCCGCGACCAGGCCTTGCAGGACCCGAAAGCCGATCAGTTCCGGCATCGAGGTGGAAATACCGCAGAGAAACGAGGCGATCACAAACAGAATGGTCGCCCACAGAAACAGTTTCACCTCACCGAAGCGCCGGCTGAGCCAACCGGTCAGCGGCAGCGCAATCGCATTGCTCACCGCAAACGAGGTAATCACCCAAGTGCCCTGCTCCGAACTCACGCCAAGGTTGCCGGAAATCGTCGGCAGCGCCACGTTGGCAATGGTGGTATCGAGCACTTGCATGAAAGTCGCCAGCGACAGGCCGATGGTACTGAGCAGCAGGCTGGGCGGGGTGAACGACGCGTTATTGCTCATCGCGAATCCTTTGAAACCTGAATGACGCCGGGCCTGTTACAGACGCAGCTGACCTTGTGTGGCGAGGGGATTTATCCCCGTTGGGTCGCGAAGCGGCCCCCAAAAGCTTTGCGACTGCTTCGCAGCCGAACGGGGATAAATCCCCTCGCCACACAGGATCGGTGTCAGCGCTGCACGGTTTTGCTGGCCGCAGCGCTGTTGTCGTGGATCAACTGCGCGATCATCGCGTCGGCCTCGGCCAATTGACGGTCGTAGACGGTGGTGCTGAACGAAGCCTTCTGCGGCGGCTGTTGCGCCAGCACCGGGCCGCTCTGGTCGTGCAGGTTCACATCGACCTGAGTCGACAGCCCCACGCGCAACGGATGTTTGGCCAGCTCTTCGGCGTTGATGTGAATCCGCACCGGCACCCGCTGCACGATCTTGATCCAGTTACCGGTGGCGTTCTGCGCCGGCAACAGGGCAAACGCGCTGCCGGTGCCGGCGCCGAGGCTGTCGATGGTGCCGCTGAACTTCACGTCGCTGCCGTACAAGTCGGCTTCGATGTCCACCGGCTGACCGATGCGCATGTCGCGCAGCTGGGTTTCCTTGAAGTTGGCGTCGATCCACAGTTGATCCAGCGGAATCACCGCCATCAGCGCGGTGCCTGGCTGGACCCGTTGGCCCAATTGTACGGAACGCTTGGCGACGTAGCCGGTGACCGGAGCAATCAAGGTGCTGCGCGAGTTGTTCAAGTAGGCCTGACGCAATTGCGCGGCCGCCGACATCACGTCCGGGTGCGAAGACACCACGGTGTCATCGACCAAAGCGCTGGTGGTTTTCAGTTGCTGCTTCGCGTTAGCCAGAGCGTTTTGCGCCGAGGTCAGGTCATCGCGAGCGTGCGACAGTTCTTCCTGGGAAATCGCCCCGCCTGCTGCGAGGCTTTTGCGCCGACTGAAATTGTCCTGAGCCTTTTGCACTTCGGCTTGCTGGGCATTGACCTGGGCTTTCATGCCGTCGACGTTGCTGTACAAGCCGCGCACCTGACGCACGGTGCGCGCCAGATTGGCCTGGGCACTTTGCAGACCGACTTCGGCGTCGTTCGGGTCGAAGTTGACCAGCACCTGACCTTCGTGAACCAGATCGCCATCGTCGGCGCCGATGCTGACCACGGTGCCGGTGACCAGCGGGGTGATTGCCACCACGTTGCCGTTCACGTAGGCGTCGTCGGTGCTTTCGGTCCAGCGTCCGTAAAGTTCGTGATAACCCCACACGGCGAGACCGGCGAGGATCACCACAATCGCCAGCACCACCAGCATGACTTTGCGTTTGCGCGGGTTGCTGGTGTCTGGACTGTTGTCAGGGGCTTGGGTGTTTTCTGCAGTGGCCATGACCATTACCTTGAATTAGTTGTGCTGCGTGGCTGGGGTTGCGTTGGCCGCGGTCAGGGTTTCGCCCTGAAAACCGCCGCCCAGCGCTTGCATCAGTTGGATCGACAGGTCGATCTGCTCGGCATTCAGGTTGGCCAGCTGACGCTGGGCCTGGAGCAATTGCTGCTCGATGCTGAGCACGTCCAGGTAGTTACCGATGCCGGAACCGTAACGCTGGACCACCGTGTCGTAGGAATTCTGGGCAATGTCGGTGGCGTGCTGCTGCGCGCCGATCTGCCGGCCGATATCGCGTAACTGGTTGATGGTGTCGCTGACATCACCGAGGGCTCGCACCAGGCTTCTGTTGTACTGCGCCACCGCGAGGTCGTAATCGGCGTCGCGGGCATCGAGGTCGGCGCGCAGGCGGCCGCCGTCGAAAATCGGCACCGAGATCGTCGGCGCGATATTGAAGAAACGACTGGCCGAACCGAACATCGCGTCACCCAGCAACGATTCGGCACCGGCCGCCGCGCTCAGGTTGAGGTTGGGATAGAACTGAGTCTTGCCGGCGTCGATGTCCTTGCTGGCTGCTTCGACGCGCCAGCGTGCAGCCACCAGATCGGGACGGCGACCGAGCAACTCGGCGGGCAGCACCGACGGCAAGGCGACAGCGCTGGCCTGGAGGATTTTCGGCCGGGCAATCTCGTTGCCGCGATCCGGGCCTTTCCCGAGCAACACCGCCAAGGCGATTTTCGCGCTTTGCAGGCGTTTTTCGGCGTCGATCAGGCTGGCTTCGGAGCTGGCCTCCAGACTTTCGGTTTGCTGGAACTGGTACTCGCTGTCGATTCCCGAACTCAGGCGACGCTGGCTCAGGTCGAGCATTTGCCGGGTACGTTTGAGGTCTTCGCTGGCAAGGTCATGGATGATGTGCGCCTGACCCAGATCGCTGTAAGCGCGGGCGACATCGGCGGCCAGCGTCAACTGCGCGGCCTGTTGATCGACTTCGGCTGCGCGGGCTTGGCCCAACGCCGCTTCCCAGGCGGCACGCTGACCGCCCCACAGATCGAAGTTGTAATTGAAAGTGGCGCTGATGTTGCGCACGGTCGAGTACGCATCGCCCTCGCCCCTCGGGTCTTGATCGCGGGCCAGGCGCGAACGGCTGACGCCGGCGCTGGCATCGAGGGTCGGCATGCGCGCGGCATCGGCGGCGTAGGCGGCGGCGCTGGCCTGATGGGCGCGGGCGTCGGCGATCTGCATGTCGGGGCTGTCGCGCAAGGCTTCGCGGATCAGGCCGTCGAGCTGCGGGTCGCCGAGGCTTTTCCACCAGTCGCTTTTGGGCCAGGCCGCGGGCGACAGGGTCACACCGCTGAGGGATTGCCCGGCCTTGAGCGTCTGCGCATCGAGGCTTTTGCCTTCGGTGGTCAGGCCGCTGTAGCTGGCGCAACCGGCCAGGGTCATGGCCGCCAGCAGCAGGCTGAGGCCGGCACGCAAGGTTCTACCGCTCATTTTTCACCTACCCGCAGCAGCGTGATCGAGTCACCGGCGGCTACCAATATTTTCTTCAGGATCTGTTCTAGGGTGTCCAGCTCTTGCGCGGTGATCGCGCCGGCCAGTTCGTTCATCGCATTAGCGCCGATCTCCGGCAAGCGGTCAGCCAACTGCTGGCCCTGCTCGGTTAACACAAGCTGCACCTGGCGACGGTCTGCGTCGCTGCGCTGACGGGCGAGGAAACCTTTCTGTTCCAGACGATCGAGCATGCGGGTCATCGAACCACTGTCGAGGGACAGGTGCCGGCACAGCTCGGCCGGAGTATCGACGCCGAACTGGGCCATGATGATCAGCACTTTGAACTGCGCGGCGGTAATGCCGTGGGGTTCCATGTGCGTGTCGATGATCCGGTCCTTGAGCAACGCCGCACGCCCGAGCAAGAGCCCGAGGTGGCAATTCTTGAAGCCGTCCGGAGTGAAATGTTTCATCTGTCCACCGATTAGCTGCCTAGGCAGAGAATATGTGACGAGATGTTACTGCCTAGGCAGCGAATGTCAACGTAATAGTTAGGTTGCTTTGTATTTAGCTGATAAGCGGGGTCGAGATTGCGGCGCGCACACCGACGTCATCGCGGGCAAGCCCGCTCCCACAGGTTTGGTGGTGTTCACAGAATTTGTGTACGACACGGACCCTGTGGGAGCGGGCTTGCCCGCGATTGCGGCGACTCGGTGTTTGGGAGCAACGGGTTTAGAAATCCCGCTTGTAAAAGATATCCAGCGAACTCGCCACGCCCCCCGCCGCTTCGAGGTAGACCTTCTTGCTCAGCTTGTAGCGCAAGGCAATGGTGTTGGCCGGTTCGAACACGCCGACGCCATAACGCAGGCTGAGTTTTTCCGTGATGTTGCCACTGGCAACCACGCTGGTGGCGTCGCCGCTGCCTTCGGTGTCGAGCTGGAAATCCTCAATGCCGAGGTCGTTGGCCAGTTTGCCGGTCACCCCGGAGCTGCCCATCAATCCCAACCCCAGTGCGGCCTGAGCCAGCATGTTGTTGTCTTCACCGGTGGTGCTCAGCGGACGCCCGAGCACCAGATAGGACAAGGCCTGTTCCTGGCTCATCGCCGGTTCGGAAAAGATCTTCGTGGTCGGCTGTTCGGCACTGCCGGTCAGGCGAATGCCGGCGATGACGTCGTCGGTCTGGCGAATCGCTTCAATGTCCAGATACGGCTGATCGAGCGGGCCGGCGAACAACAGGCGCGCGCGGCGCACCGTCAGCCGCTGGCCGTAGGCACGGTAGCGACCGTCGTTGAGCCAGAGCTCGCCGCGGGTGTCCATGTTGTCGCCGATGTGCACATTCCCTTGCAGGTTGGCGGTCAGGCCGAACCCGGCAAAGCTCAGTTTGTCCGCGCCGACCGCTACATCGATGTCCATTTTCATCGCCAGCGGCGGTTTGCCCTCTTCGGTCTGCTGGCCGATGATCACCGTGTCACCGGAGACCTTGACCGTCGACGGCGGCAATTCGCGCACGATGATTTCGCCCCTCGGCACCGCCACTTTCCCGGCGATGGCCAGCTCATCACCCTTCATTGAAATCTTCAGGTCCGGCGCCACTTCGAGCTTGGCATAGGGTTCGACCGAGACCGGCAACTGCGAGCCTTTGAGCGCCAGATCCACCACCAGCGCCTGGCCCCAGGCAATGTTGCCGCTCAGGCTGCCCTGCCCGGTCTTGCCGCTTTTCCAGCCGCCGTCCAATTGCACGGTTTCGCCGGCGATCACCGCTCGCAGTTGCAAGTCGCGCAACTCCATCGGCAGCTCAGGCCCGGAGACTTCGCCGTCGCTGAGCAGCAGATTGCCGTTGACCAACGGCGCCATCAGCCCACCGGACAGCGTGCCGCTGCCATTCAAGCGGCCGGTGAGTTTCTCGACCATCGGCACAAAGGGTCGCGCCACCGACAGGTCCAGGCCGCTCAAGCGAAAAGAGCCGCTCAGCGGTTTATTGGCCGGCAACGGGTTGATCTGCGCCTGCACATTCAATTCGCCGAGTTTGCCGCCGACGAAATTAAGGTCGGTGTCGATGCGCTTGGGCGTGAGTTTGCTGGTGAGTTTCAGGATCTGGTACGGGAAGTCCAGCCACTGGTCCTTCTCCTTCATGCGCAAGGTGCCGCCGCTGGCATCGACGCTGATCTGACCGTTCGGCCCGCTGGCCGGCAGGTCCAGTTGCAGGTCGGCGTTGAGCCGCCCGTTCCAGGCGAAATCCTTCGGCAACCACTGCGCCAGGCTGTCGATCGGGAATTGCTTGAGGTGATAACGCAGCTTCGGCTCCGGCATCAGGCGCTGGTCTTCACCGCACAGGCTGGCCGGGCCGGACAACCAGCAATGGGCGCCGAAGTTGATTTTACCGTCCGCCAGCCGTTCGAGTTTCGCCGGGCCTTGCAGCTTCCAGTCCTGACCACCGGCCTGGATAGCGCCGCTGGCCAGCCGCCCGCGCCAGTTGCCTTTATCCAGCGCGCCGTCAAAACCGAGCGCGAGTTTCAGCTTCGGCCCTTGCAGATCGAGGCTCAGTTTCTGCTTTTTGATATCGCCCTGGCCGCTGGCCGTCAGGGTGCCCAGCGACGTGTCGCCGGCCTGGATGCCGCTGCCCTTGAGATCGATTTTCGCCCGTTGCGCACTGTCGAGGGTGGCATCGAGGTTGAGGCTTTGCAGGCGATTGTCCTCGAACGCCAGTTGCGTGCCTTGCAACCCGAGTTTGCCTTGCGGCGCCTTGAGCGAACCAGCGACATCGACGCGGCCAGTGATCTGACCGCGCAATTGCGGCCAGAGCTGGGCCAGGCGCGGCAGTTTGATGTCGATCTGGCCGACGAGTTTCTGCTGCAGGCTGCCCTTGCCGGTGATGCTGTTGTCGCCCAGACGGATTTGCAACGCGTTGAGGTTCCACTGCTCGCCGGCGCCATCGGCCTTGGCTTGCAGCACCGCCGGCTGCCCGCGCAGTTTGCCTTTCAGGTCGAGGTCCGCGTTCAGGCTGAGTTTTTCATTTTTCAGCTCGCCTTTGCTGCGCAGCGGTCCGGCCAGTGTGCCGGGCAATTCCGCGACCCAGTACGCCGGGTTGATCGCCGACAGATCCAGCGCGGTGTCCCAAGCGATGCCATCGGCAAATTGCAGGTTCAGATGCCCTTGGGCTTTGCCTTGCCCGGCTTCGAGCTGGATTTGCTGCAGGTAGATTGTCGTCAGGTCACCGGCAAACGGGCTGGTCAGACTGAAGGCCCCGGCCGGGCCATCCAGTGCTGCCTTGAAATGGCCGAGGTATTTTCCATCGGTGTAGGAGACTTCACCGTTGAAACTGCGCAGGGCCACTTCCGGTTCATCGATCAGTGGGTAGAGCCGGTGCCAGGGGAAGTCCAGCCAATCGATCTTCGCCTGGGCGCTGAAGCCTTTGCTCCAGTCGAGGTTGCCGGTGAGCTTGAGGTTTTGTTTGTCGTTGGCGGTCAGGTCAAGCGCGGCAATCTGTGCGCCGCTGGCGTCGACTTTGCCCTGCAACACTAGCGCAACCGGGCCTTGTTCAGCGGGCAGCGTGGCGTGGCCGTTTAGCTGATAACCGTTTTTCAGGTCGCCATCGCCGGTCAGCTCCAGCTGATTGAGTTGCAGCGTGTCCGGCAAATCGGCGCTGGGCTTGAAACCGTCAGCGGTGATGCGCACCTTGGCCGGCAAGTTTTCCGCCAATGGCTGCAACTCGCCGGTCAGTTTACCGTTCAGGTATCCGCTGCTGTCGGCGTTGAGGTTCAGGGTTTTCAGCAGGTCGCCGTCGATCTTCAGCGCCAGCGTCCACGGCGCGGGGGCCGGGAGGGTCAGCTTGCCCTCGGCTTTCAGCGGCCAGTGACCGCTGGGTTGCAGCAGCCCAGAGAGGTTCAGGCTCAGGTCGTCGCGTTGCAAGTGCACGGAATCGATCTGCAAACCCTGTGCAGTCCAGTGCGCCGCCAGTTGCAGGCCCTTGAGTTCTTCGCTGCCGTTGAACAACAGACTGCCGACCTGCACGTCGCCCAGTTCGATTGCCAACGGCAAATTCAGGTCGGGCAGCGTAATCGGTCCGCCGCTGTCTTCCTCGGTGCCGGGTGGAAATTGCAGGCTGACCTGATCCGCTTTCAATTGCTCGATGCACAGGGTCATGCGCGTCAGGCACAACGGCGACCAAGCGAAAATCGCTTTGCTCAGTTCGACACGGCTGCTGTCTTGCTTCCAGACCAAATGGTCGGCGCTCCACTGCCCGCCCAGGCGGCCCTGAAAATTCTCGACGGTCAGGCCCGGCACGAAACCGAGCGCCCAGCGGCTGCCGGTCGCCGTGCCCAGCACTGTCGTCACCGCCACAACGATTAGCAACAGCAACGCCAACACCGCCAGCAGCGTTATTTTCAAACCACGCTTCACAGCTCAGGCCCCATGGAAAAGTGCAGTCGAATGCCGCCGTCGTCGTCCATCGCGTGGGCCAGGTCGAGGCGAATCGGCCCCACCGGCGACACCCAGCGCACGCCAATACCGACGCCGGTCTTGAGGTTCGGCAGTTCGAGTGTGTTGAAGGAATTGCCCTGGTCGATGAAGGTCGCTACGCGCCATTTCTCGGCGACGGAATACTGATACTCGACACTGCCGGCAATCATGTAGCGACCACCGATGCGGTCGCCGTCGGAGTTTTCCGGGGACAGGCTCTGGTAGTCGTAACCGCGCACGCTCTGATCACCACCGGCGAAGAAACGCAGGGACGGCGGCACCGATTTGTAGCCATTGGTGGCGCTGCCGCCCACTTGCACCCGGCCGAGGAAGCGGTGTTTGTCGAACACGGTGGTCAAGCCTTTCACCAGCGCCGTGCCGTACAGCAGGTTGGTGTCGGAGCCCAAACCTTCCTTGGCCACTTTGGTTTCAAATTGCAGGCGATAACCGTTGTGCGGATCGATGCGGTTGTCGCTTTTCAGGTAGGAGTAACTGACGCCGGGCATCAGCAACGTGCTGAGCCCGGAATCGTCGCCGAGGCGATATTCTTCCCGCTGCCATTTCAGCGACACCACCCGCTGCCAGCCGCTGGGCAACTTGCTGTGCCACTCGGGGCCGACGGTCAGCAGCTTGCTGAGGCTGTCGTCGTCGGCGATTTCTTCGCTTTGATAACCGCCGGCAAAGCGCAGTTTGTCGGTCAGCGGCGGGTCCAGCGGAATGTCGTAAAACAGCCCGACGTTCTGCCGGGGCGCCGAGATTTCGGTTTCCCAGCCATAGCTGTGACCCTGCGGGTTGACCCAGTGCCGGGTCCAGTTGGCCTTGACCCGTGGACCGACGTCGGTGGAGTAGCCCAGGCCAAGGCCCATGGTCCGGGGTTTGCGGGTTTCGAGTTTGACGTCCACCGGGATCACATCGTTTTTCGATGCCGTGGGTGCGGCGTCGACGCGCACGCCTTCGAAATAACCGCTCGATTGCAGGTTTTGATTCAGTTCGGCGATCAGTTCGGAGTCGTAGGGCGTGCCGGCCTTGAATGGCACCATGCGTTGCAGCAAGTCTTCGTCGAACGGCGTATCGCCTTCAAAACTGACTTTACCCATCGAATAGCGCGGGCCGCTGTCGTAGACCAGTTCAATGTCGGCGACACCCGCGCGCGGGTCGACCGCCAGTTTCTGGCGGCTGAAATGGCCGCTGAAATAACCGTAGCGTGAGGCCTGATTCTGGATCAGCCGCTTGGCATCTTCGTAGACGCCATGATTGAGCACCGCGCCGGTTTTCAGCGCGTTGCTCTTGGGCACACGAAAGGATTTGAGTGAAGCCGCGGGGCCGTCGACGCGCACAGTGACGTTGCGCAGGTGCACAGGCTCGCCGGGATCGATGTTCATAATGAGGCGCGGCTTGTTGCCGCCCTTTACGTCCGTGTCGATTTGCGGCTGGTAATAGCCCAGGGCCTGGGCGGCCTTGCGCGCCTGCTCTTCGGCGCCGCGACTGAAGCGCAGCAAGGCTTCTTCGTCACGATCGCCGAGGCTGCCGATATAGCCTTCTATATTGGCCTTCAGTTCGTCGTTGGACGGTTTGATCCGCACATCCAATTCACTTTGGGCCAGCGCCGCGCAGCTGGTGATCAGCATCAGCACGCCGCTGGTAATTCTTCCTGGAAACTTCATAGGCGCGGATGCTATCACGAGCGTGGGAGCGTGATAGAGCCTCGGTTTGCGCGAAAGTTCTACCCGATCAAGCCGACGCGGTTTGCAGCACTTGCGGATTGGCGTGGAAAAACACGTGCTCGCGAATCGGTCCTACGGCGACCTCGCCGATTTCTTCGTAGCCCTGACGCTTATAGAACTCCAGATAACGCGGATTACCGGTGTCGAGCACGACGCCCTCGGAGTGCTCATCGACAGCGCACCAGTTGTGCACCGCTTGCAGCAGTTGCTCGCCGAAATGCTTGCCCTGAAATTGCGGATGAATCCCCAGCAACGGCAGCAGGTGCACCGAGTCGGACGGCACGCACGCCATCACCGCATCATGGTATTCGAGGTAACGGCGGGTGCAGCGAAAACCGGTACTCAGCACCATGCGCAGGCGCCAGGCCCAGCTTTCAGTGATGCCCAGGCGTCTTTGTGGCGGCGCGATCAGCGCGATGCCGATCAAGCGGTCGTTGACCAACAGGCCAATGGCCGGCAGGTCCTGAAGAAAGTGTTGTTTGACCAGTTCGCGCACCGTGGCACGGACCCGCTGCTCATAACCCGGGCGTTCGGCTTCGAACAGATAACCGAAGGTCGGCTCGTGGCGGTAGGCCTGGTACAACAGCGAGCGAGCTTCGCGGGAATAGCCGCGGTCGAGCATGTGGATATCGGCGATGGCGGTGGATGTTTCGGGCATAGCGGTAGATCTCCCCGGCGCGGCTCGGGTGGCTGCGCTCTTATTGGTACGAACGGCTGGAGGGCTTCACAGTTCCCCAGACAGGTATAGACCAAAGTCAGGATCTTTAGCGACTGAACTGGCCAAATCGCGGGCAAGCCCGCTCCCACAGGTTTGGTGGTGTTCACAGATTTTGTGTACGACACGGACCCTGTGGGAGCGGGCTTGCCCGCGAAGAGTCCGGCACTACTAGTAGATATCTGTCAGAACACAGCAAATCCCCTCACCCACCCTAGCCCCAATCCCACAGGTCAGCTAGCATCGCCCTTTTGCCAGGACCTGCCGACCATGAAGATCGTCTCCTTCAACATCAACGGGCTGCGCGCTCGCCCCCATCAGCTGGCGGCGCTGATTGAAAAGCATCAACCCGACGTGATCGGCCTGCAGGAAACCAAAGTCCACGACGACCAGTTCCCGCTGGCCGAAGTCCAGGCGCTGGGTTATCACGTGTATTTTCATGGGCAAAAGGGTCATTACGGCGTCGCCCTGCTCTCGCGCCAGGAACCGCTGGCGTTGCACAAAGGTTTTGCCACCGATGAAGAAGACGCTCAGCGCCGCTTCATCTGGGGCACGTTCGCCGATGCCAATGGCGTGCCGGTGACCATCATGAACGGCTATTTCCCCCAGGGCGAAAGCCGCGACCACCCGACCAAATTCCCGGCCAAACAACGTTTCTACGGCGACCTGCAGCAACTGCTGGAGAGCCAGTTCAGCAACGACCAGCCGCTGGTGGTGATGGGTGACGTGAACATTTCCCCGGAAGACTGCGACATCGGTATCGGCCCGGACAACATGAAGCGCTGGCTGAAAACCGGCAAATGCAGCTTCCTGCCGGAAGAACGCGAGTGGATGGCGCGCTTGAAGAACTGGGGTCTGGTGGACAGCTTCCGGCACCTGAATCCGGACGTCGCCGACCGTTTCAGCTGGTTCGACTATCGTAGCCGCGGGTTTGAAGACGAGCCCAAGCGCGGGCTGCGGATTGACGTGATCATGGCCTCCCACGGGCTGTTGCCGCGAGTGAAGGATGCCGGCGTGGACTACGAACTGCGCGGGATGGAAAAACCCTCGGATCATGCGCCGATCTGGCTTGAGTTGAGCTAAGAGCAAAAGATCGCAGCCTGCGGCAGCTCCTACATCGAAAGTTGCCTCCCGTAGGAGCTGCCGCAGGCTGCGATCTTTTGATCTGTCATCTTTCGGAAACCTTACTGACTTAATCTCCCGGCACTTTCTTTTCCTACAAGGTGCCGGCATGACCCTGCGCGTTTTTCTCCTGTGGATGCTGTGCGCTGGGCTGCCCGTCACCGCATCGGCCGGTAACTTGCCCACACCCGAACAGGGCCCGGTGCTGCGTATCTAGGGGTCCAACACCATCGGCGCGGCATTGGGCCCGGCATTGGTCGAAGGCTTGATGCGCGAACAGGGCTTGCTCAAGGTGCACAGCGAAGCCCCGGACACTGCCAACGAACTGCGCGTGGTCGGCGAAACTGCTCAGGGTCGGCGGGTCGAGGTGGAAGTGGCGGCTCACGGTTCGAGCACCGGTTTCACCGCACTGAACACTGCGACGGCCGACCTTGCCGCGTCCTCGCGCCCGATCAAGGACAGTGAACTGGCGACCCTCCAGGCCCTCGGCGATCTGAAGAGCCCCGGCGCCGAACAGGTCATCGCGATTGATGGTCTGGCCATCATTGTCCATCCGGACAATCCGCTGACTGAACTCGACACCGAGCAACTGGCGCGCATTTTCAGTGGCGAAGCAAAGACCTGGGAAGAACTCGGCGGCAGCGGCGGAGCGATTCATCTGTATGCGCGGGATGACCAGTCAGGCACCTACGACACGTTCAAGGAAGTGGTCTTGAGCCGTCGTGGGAAAACTCTGAACAGCGCAGCAAAACGCTTCGAATCCAGCGAGCAATTGTCGGACGCGGTCAGCCGGGACCCACAAGGCATCGGCTTCATCGGCCTGCCCTACGTGCGTCAGGCCAAAGCCGTGGCAATCGTCGACGGGCATTCCCAGGCGATGTTGCCGCTTAACAGCCTGATTGCCACCGAAGATTATCCGTTGTCCCGGCGACTGTTCTTTTACCTGCCGCCCAACGGTAAAAATCCTTGGGCGCAAGCATTGGTGGCTTTCGCGCAAAGCAGCAAGGGCCAGGCGATTGTCGCGGCCAACGGGTTTGTCGCACAGACCGTGCAGGCCATGGCCGTCACGCCAAATGCGTTGATGCCCGAGGGTTACCAGGCGCTCAGCCGCCACGCCCAGCGCCTGACCGTGAATTTCCGCTTTGAAGAAGGCAGCGCGACGCTGGACAACAAGGCGCGACAGGATCTGACGCGGGTTCTGGATTACCTGCAGCACAACGAAAAAACTGATCGGCAGGTAACGCTGGTGGGATTTGGCGATGCCAAGAGCGACCCGGCGCGGGCCGATCTGCTGTCGAAACTGCGGGCGATGGCGGTGCGGCGGGAGCTGGTGAAAAGCGGCGTGGTATTGCGCGAGATCCGCGGCTTCGGCGCCGAGATGCCGGTAGCGGCCAACAGCGCGGATGAGGGACGGATCAAGAATAGGCGGGTTGAGGTTTGGGTGTATTGACACCTGCCTGATTCAAGCCGACCGAAGTTTGGTGACAGGGATTACCTGTGGCGAGGGGATTTATCCCCGTTCGGCTGCGAAGCAGTCGTCAATCCGGTGAACACGGTCTTCCTGAGAAAAATAGATGACTGAAATGGGGTGGCTGCGCCACCCAACGGGGATAAATCCCCTCGCCACAGGATTTATACGCCTCAGGATCTCCCCCATCAGCCGAGCAATTTCTCAAGCTGCGCCGTGGTATCCACCGCGCCCAGTGTCTTGGCCGCATCCAGCGCCGTCACGCCGTTGGCGTCCTTGGCCTTCGGATCTGCGCCTTTGCTGATCAGGTAATCGACAATTTCAACGCGGTTGAACATCGCCGCCATCATCAACGCCGTGCGGCCGTCGAACGATGCGCCCTCAACCAGCGCGCCTCCCTCTACCAACGCCTTGACCACCGCGATATCGCCCTTGAACGCCGCGCCGGCAATCGGGCTCTGGCCGTTGTCGTTGCGGATTTCCGGATCAGCCTTGTGCTCCAGCAGCACTTTCACCGTTTCCACATGGCCGTGGTAAGCGGCGAGCATCAGCAAGGTGTCGCCTTTGTGGTTGCGCAGGTTCGGCGGCAGGCCTTTGCTCAGCAGCGCAGCCATCATGGCCGCATCGCCCTCACGCGCCTTGTTGAACACCTGTTCGGCAAATTCGGCGGCTTCTTCCGGGGTCATCTGGCGGCTTTGGTCGGACATTGGAAACTCCACTGACAGTTATTCGCAAAAGCCGACAGTTTTCCCGAGCGGCCCCGACGCTGTCACTTCTTTTTTCTCAAGGACCGCCATAGCCACCGTCAATAGCGATACGTGCCACCGTGAATCTCGGTCAACAACTGCTCAGTGACCTGCACGTAGGTCTCGGTCCCCGGCAACCAGGCGTAGATCGGATCGTCCCCGGCTTTATCAGGGTCGAACGCTTCGTCCTTGAGCCGGGTCTTCTGGTATTTGAAGGTGCCGGTGGTTTCCATTTTCACTTTCACCCGCAAAAACAATGGCACCGCGTAAGCCGGCATGCGCTCGCGGGCGAAAGCCAGCAACTCGGTGAAATCCAGGGTCGCCAGGGATTCGGCCGGGGTGATCGCCGCCATTCCCGCCCGTCCGTTGGTGTTGCGCACTTCCACGCCATACGCCACGGCTTCGGAAATGTTCGGATGTTGCAGGAGGATGTTCTCGACTTCGGTGGTCGAGACGTTTTCGCCCTTCCAGCGGTAAGTGTCGCCGAGGCGATCAACGAATTGCGCGTGGCCAAAACCGATATTGCGCAGCAGATCACCGGTGTTGAAGTAACGATCGCCCTTCTCGAACACATCGTGAAGCACCACTTTTTCGGTCTTCTGCGGATCGGTATAACCGTCCAGCGGTGCCTTGTCGTCGATCTTCGCCAGCAGCAGGCCCTGCTCGCCCTTGGCCACTTTGCGCATGAAACCGTCGGGTTCGCGCGTCGGCGCGCCGCTGTCGTGGTCGTATGCCGCCAACTCCCATGACATCAGGGAAAAACCCACGGTGTTGTCGAAGTTGAGCACGTTGGTGAAACCGATGTTGCCGTCGCTCGCGGCGTACAGCTCACAGATGTGGTCCACGCCAAAACGCGTCTTGAATTCGCGCCAGGCGCCGGGGCGCAAGCCGTTGCCGATCATCTTCGTCACGCCATGCCGGCTGTCCTCGGCGCTGGGCGGTTGATCGACCAGGTAACGACATAATTCGCCGACGTAACCCAGGGTGGTCGCGCGGTAATGGCGCACGTCGCTCCAGAACTGACTGGCACTGAATTTGCGCCGGATGGCAAACCCCGAGGCGCCGCTGATGGCCGAGCCCCAGCACACGCACAACCCGGTGGCGTGATACAGCGGCAAGGTGCAATAGACGATGTCTTCGGGACGCATATCCAGCGCGATCAAACCGAAGCTCGCCGAGCTGCGCATCCAGCGACCGTGCTTGAACACACCGGCCTTGGGCAGCCCGGTGGTGCCCGAGGTGTAGATGTAGAAGCACGGGTCGTCGAGAAACACCTGCTGACTGCTGAGCGGGTTGTCACTGGCGCTGTCGAGGCAAGCGGTCATCAGGTTGAGGAAGCCGTCGGGCGCAATGCCCGGATGGTTATACGTGTCTTGATCAGCCACAAACCAGGTGCGTGCTGCGTCGATCGACACCCGTTCGCGCACCGCCGAAAACGCCGGGACCAGCTCTTCACCAACTATGATCGCGGCGGGCGCCACCAGGTTCAGGCTGTGGGCCAGGGTGTCGCGGGTTTGCGAGGTATTGAGCAAGGCGCTGATCGCGCCGACCTTGGCCACTGCCAGGATCGTCACCAGCAGCTCTGGACGGTTATCGATGAAAACCGCCACCACGTCGCCCTTGCCGATACCTTGAGCGATCAGGTGATGGGCCATGCGATTGGCCCACTGGTTGACCTCCGAGTACGTCAAGGACACCGAGCCCTGCAGCAGGGCCGGGCCATCGGGATTGCGCAGCGTCGCTTGCTCGAAACTCCAGCCCAGGCCACACGGTTGGGTCGGGTCCTTGACGTTGGCGGCCTT
The DNA here is from genome assembly GCF_902497785.1 of Pseudomonas fluorescens. Lineage (GTDB taxonomy): Bacteria > Pseudomonadota > Gammaproteobacteria > Pseudomonadales > Pseudomonadaceae > Aquipseudomonas > Aquipseudomonas fluorescens_BO. Next base: position 7,074 of record NZ_CABVHK010000030.1, on the reverse strand, counting down.
CATGCCCTTCACCACCCGGGGGATGGCTTTGGCAATCGAAGGCAGCTTGCGGAGCATCATGCCCCAGGTAATCGTGTCGTTCGGCGTGCGGCTCATGGGTGCTCCCGTGCGATTTTTTTATTGTCGGGCGACGGTGATTGAGCCTGAAAATACGTGAACGCTTCTGACGCTGTACACGCGGTTTTTGAAATGATTTGTATCCGCGGCCCGGGGCTGCGAAACCGCGAACCCTGAGCGATTGATTCGTTCACTGCAATTATCGCCAACCTCGCAAAATGCAGGATGCACGATGGCCATTCATGCAGATTGCACGAAAGCAAAAAAGCTAAAGAAAATTAACTAATTGATTTATAACGAATTTAAATTAATCAGGTGCTGGCACAATCACTGCAACTACCTCTGCATGCTTGCCATTCAAGAGCTTACGGAGCTGATAAACATGAGCCTGATCCAAGAAAAATTTACCTCCCTGTTCTCGAACTTCGACGTCACCACCCAACCGCGTCCGGATGGTGGCATCCTGCTTACGCTGCGCAGTAATGAAGGCCGGGTGTTCAAACGCTCGATCTCTTACCAGCAACTGCACGCCGGCGATCAGCTGTCGTGGGTAATCAGCGCGATTCGCCGTGACCTGGCCGAACAGGCCAGCGAACTCCCGCAGATTTCCATGCTGCAAAGCCAGCAGCGGTTTGCCTTGCCGACTTATCATTCGGCGTAAACCGTTTTAACGCTGTAAACAAACAGGCCGTGAGCGCTTCCGCTTCACGGCCTGAGTTGTTTCTGAAACGACAACATTCCCCTGTGGGAGCGAGCTTGTGGTGAGGGGATTTATCCCCGTTGGGTCGCGAAGCGGCCCCCTGACCTGTAAGCCTCGGTCAACGGTTTACGACTGCTTCGCAGCCGAACGGGGATAAATCCCCTCACCACAGGCTCGCTCCCACAGGGGGGATGTGTATTTACGTTTAGAACGTGGACGGGTTGATTCGCGCGAAGCTGTCGACGGTCACATGCCCCGCCAGTTCACCGCCCTCTCGCGCCAAGCCGCACGTTGCCATCCCGGCGGTACGCGCCGCGTCCAGCTCTTCGACGATGTCCGACAAAAACACAATCTGCCCCGCCTCCACGCCAATCGATTGGGCGATGCGCTGGTAAGACTGCGCTTCGCGCTTGGGCCCCGACGTGGTGTCGAAATAGCCGTTGAACAGTGGCGACAAATCCCCCGCCTCCGAGCAGCCGAAGATCAGTTTCTGCGCCTGGATCGAACCCGACGAGTAAACAAACAGTTGATAGCCCTCCTGACGCCAGCGCTTCAGCGCTTCAACGGCATCTGGATAAACATGGCCTTTCAACTGCCCGGCCTGATAGCCCTGCGCCCAGACCATGCCTTGCAACGCTTTGAGCGGCGTGGCTTTACGGTCTTCGGCAATCCAGCCCAGGAGGATTTCGACCACCCGCTCGACGTCGACGCCCGGTTCATTGGCGTCCCGGCGCACGGCGTCCAGTTGCTCGGCCACATCGGCGCGCGCGGCGTGCTGGCGAACGAAGTCCGGAAGGTGTTTGGCGGCATACGGAAACAGCACGTCGAAGACAAAACTCACCGCGCTGGTGGTGCCTTCGATGTCGGTGAGAATCGCTTTGATCGGCATCGTCTCAGTCCTCTAAACGCGGGAAGCGGCTGGCGATGTCTTCGCCGGTAAAATTGGCCACCCAGCCTTCCGGGTTGTTGAACAGGCGAATCGCAACGAAATGCGGATGCTCGCCCATGTCGAACCAGTGCGGCGTACCGGCCGGCACCGAGATCAGGTCGTTTTTCTCGCACAGCACGGCGTAGACGTAATCGTCGATGTGCAGGGTGAACAAGCCACGACCGGCGACGAAAAACCGGACTTCGTCTTCGCCGTGACGGTGTTCGTCGAGGAACTTGGCACGCAACTCGGCTTTTTGCGGGTGATCGCTGTTCAGGCTGATCACATCGACGGTGATGTAACCGCGTTCGGTCATCAACCTGTCGATCTGTTCCTGGTAGGCCGCAATCACTTCTTCCTGGCTGGCGCCCGGCTGGATTTTCGCCGCCGCTTGCCAGCGGTCGAAGCGCACGCCCTGCTCGGCCAGGGTCGAGGCGATGTCTTCGAAATGGGTCAGCACCTTGTTCGGAATGTCAGGGCTTGAGACGTGGTAGACAGACAGGCTGCTCATCAGGGCAACTCCTTAACGATGTAGGATCGAGCGCATCTTCAATTCGCACTCGAACAAAAATTCAAAGGCCTCGATCTGCCGCAGCGCATCGCTCATGCGGGCGCCCCAGGTGTAGAGGCCGTGGCCGCGGATCAAATAGCCGACGCAATCAGGATGCGCTTGCAGCCAAGGCTGCACCTTGGCGGCGAGGCGCGCAATGTCCTGATCGTTGTCGAAAATCGGCACGCGCACCCGAGATTCGTGGGTCGAAACACCGCTGAAGGCTTTTTGCAGTTCGTAGTCTTCAAATTCGATAAAGTCTTCTGGCGTCAGGCGCGACAGCACCGTGGCGTTCACCGAATGGGTGTGCAACACCGCGCCGATTTCCGGGCGCCAGCTGTAGAGCTGGGTGTGCAACAGGGTTTCGGCGGAAGGTTTCTTGCCCGGTTCCAGGCTGTTGCCTGACAAGTCGGTAGCCAGCACATCGTCGAGGCCCAACTGGCCTTTGTGCTTGCCGGACACTGTCAGCAAGGCCTCGGTCGGCGACAGACGGGTCGAATAATTGCTGCTGGTGGCCGGCGACCAGCCGCGGCCATAGAGAAAACGCCCGGCGTCGATGATTTCCTGGGCGAGGTGTTCACGGGTAAGGCTCATGGCCGGTCCTCTTGCATACGTGTGGCAATGATAACGGCAGCGGCGAAGGCTGCCAGACTGGCAATACTAAAGGTGAACGTGGCGCCGAGGGCGTTCCAGCTATAGCCGGAATACAACGCGCCGAGTGCGCCGCCGGTGCCCGCCATCGCGGCGTACAACGCCTGGCCCTGCCCTTGCTGGCGTGCGCCGAAACTACGTTGCACGAACTGGATGGCAGCCGCGTGAAAACTGCCGAATGTTGCCGCGTGCAGCACTTGGGCAAACAGCAGCACCCAGACAAATTCGGCGAACGAACCCAGCAACAACCAGCGCAGCGCCGCCAGCAAAAAACTCGCCAGCAGCACCCGGCGCACGGAAAAGCGCGCAAGGATCTTGCTCATCGCCAAAAACATCAGGACTTCGGCCACCACGCCAAGCGCCCATAGCAGACCGATCAACCCACGGCTGTAACCCAGTCGTTCAAGGTGCAAGGTCAGAAAGGTGTAATACGGACCGTGACTCACCTGCATCAACGCCACGCAACCGTAGAACGCCAACACGCCGGGGCTGCGCAACTGCTTGAGAAAACCGTCGCCGGCCAGACGTTCGCCCTGCACCGGTTGGGCATTCGGCACCCACAGGCTGCTGACGACTATTCCGGCCATGATCAGCAACAGCGCCACCGGGTAGATGTCGAGGCTGAGCCATTCGAACAAACGCCCGAGCGCGACCACGGTGATGATGAAACCGATGGAACCCCACAGACGAATCTGGCTGTAGCGCTGGGTCTGGCCCTTCAAGTGCGCGAGGGTGATGACTTCAAACTGCGGCAACACCGCGTGCCAGAAAAACGCGTGCAAGGCCATGACCATCGCCAGCCAGGCGTAGCTTTGGCTGACGAAGATCAGCGAAAACGTCAGCAGCGTGCAGACAGCGCCGAAGCGCACGATGGCCAGGCGCTGACCGGTGTAATCACCGAGCCAGCCCCAGATGTTCGGCGCCACACAACGCATCAGCATCGGGATCGCCACCAGTTCGCCAATGCGCGCCGCGGAAAATCCCAGGTGATCGAAGTACAGCGCCAGAAACGGCGCTGTCGAACCGAGCAAGGCGAAATAAAACAGGTAGAAACTGGAGAGCCGCCAGTACGGAATCGCCGCCACAGTCATCAGACCGCAGCGACCGAGAGTTCAGCCATTAAAGCTGACCCAGCACCGGCGTGCTCACACGCACGTCGGCGTTCTGCCCACGGTGACGCAGCAGGTGATCCATCAATACGATAGCCATCATCGCCTCGGCAATCGGTGTGGCGCGGATGCCGACGCACGGGTCGTGGCGACCCTTGGTGACCACCTCCACGGGATTGCCGTGGAGGTCGATGGAACGGCCCGGCGTGGTGATGCTGGACGTCGGCTTCAACGCGAGGTGCGCGACAATCGGCTGGCCCGACGAGATGCCGCCAAGAATGCCGCCGGCGTTGTTGCTGAGGAAGCCTTCCGGGGTCATCTCGTCGCGGTGCTCGGTGCCGCGCTGGGCGACGCTGGCGAAACCGGCGCCAATTTCCACGCCCTTGACCGCGTTGATGCTCATCAGCGCATGAGCGAGTTCCGCATCGAGGCGGTCGAAGATCGGCTCGCCGAGGCCGGGCATCACGCCTTCAGCAACAACGGTGATCTTCGCGCCGACCGAATCCTGGTCGCGGCGCAGCTGATCCATATAGGCTTCCAGCTCCGGCACTTTGTCCGGGTCAGGGCTGAAGAAGGCGTTGTCTTCCACCGAATCCCAGGTTTTGAACGGGATTTCGATGGGGCCGAGCTGGCTCATGTAACCGCGAATGACAATGCCCTGGGTCGCCAGGTATTTTTTCGCAATCGCCCCGGCCGCCACGCGCATGGCGGTTTCCCGCGCCGAGCTGCGACCGCCGCCGCGGTAATCGCGCTCGCCGTATTTGTGGTGGTAGGTGTAGTCGGCGTGGGCCGGGCGGAACAAGTCCTTGATCGCCGAGTAGTCCTTGGACTTCTGGTCGGTGTTGCGGATCAACAGGCCGATGGAGCAGCCGGTGGTGCGCCCCTCGAACACGCCGGAGAGGATTTCGACTTCGTCGGCTTCCTGGCGTTGCGTGGTGTGGCGGCTGGTGCCGGGTTTGCGGCGATCGAGGTCGCGCTGCAAATCTTCCAGGGAAATCTCCAGCCCCGGCGGGCAGCCGTCGACAATGGCGACCAACGCCGGACCATGGCTCTCGCCCGCGGTGGTGACAGTGAACAGCTTGCCGTAGGTATTGCCGGACATGCAGGACGCTCCGTGAAATGAACCTGAATACGTAATGCGCGCCAGTATACGCAGGCTACCCAAGTAGTTCATCCTCGAACCTTATGGGTGCCCGCGAGTCCAACCGGCACCTTTGCGAATGATGGCGTGATGATGCTGCGAGTTTTAGCCTTGAGTCTTACTTTGTTTACCGGTTTTGTGCAGGCCACCGTCCTGCAACGCCCGATCACACTGGATACCGGCACCGGGGAGCTTTTCGGCTCGCTGTTGCTGCCCAAATCCGACACTCCGGTGCCGGTGGTCCTGATCATTTCCGGCTCCGGTCCTACCGATCGTGACGGCAACAACCCCGACGGCGGCCGCAACGACAGCCTCAAGCGCCTGGCCTGGGTCCTGGCCAAACACAACATCGCCAGCGTGCGCTACGACAAGCGCGGCGTGGCGGCGAGCCTGGCGGCGACCCCGGACGAACGCAATCTGTCAGTGGAAGCCTACGTGGCTGACGCCGAAGCCTGGGGGCGCAAGCTCAACACCGATCCGCGTTTCGGCAAATTGATTCTGCTGGGGCACAGCGAAGGCGCGTTGATCGCCAGCCTCGCGGCGCCGAGCGTCGATGCGGCGGCGGTGATTTCCATGTCCGGCAGCGCCCGGCCTATCGATCAGGTGCTGCGCCAACAATTGAGCAACCGCCTGCCGCCCCCGCTGTTGCTGCGCAGTAATGAATTGCTCGACACTCTCAAGGCCGGTCGCACCGACGACAACGTGCCGCCGCAACTTCAGGTGATTTTTCGCCCGAGCGTGCAGCCGTACCTGATTTCGCTGTTCCGCCAGGACCCGGCGGCAGCCTTCGCCAAATTGCACATGCCGGCGCTGATCATCCAGGGCAGCAACGACATTCAGGTGGGTGTCGATGACGCCAGGCTGCTCAAGGCTGCCAAACCCGATGCCGAACTGGCCTTGATCGACGGTATGAACCACGTCATGCGCATCGTGCCCAACGACGTCAAACGGCAATTGGCCTCCTATAAAGATCCGCAACTGCCCCTGGCGGCCGAGCTCGGATCGCGAATTCTGCGGTTTATTGACGGACTTCGCTCCAGTTAAGCGCTGTTTGGCCGATAAGCCTTTGTCGCCAGCGCCAAGACTGGCGGCAAGCAGAGCCTGACAGGACCGCGCCGTTATGATTGATACCCCGACTTCACCCGACACCACCGCTGAACAAGACGCACCGCCAGTGGTCGAGCTGCCGTGGGCGGACGTCCACGTCGAGCATCACAAGATGCTCCGTCTGGCGCCGTTGCAGACCGACCGCAACACTGGTGCGCGGCCACTGCGCTTTGTCGAATTCGGTTATGCCGAACGTAACGACAAGCAGCGCAGTCTGATGCGCATGAGCCTTTCACTGCCGGGCCAGCGGGTGCGCAAGGAACAGAATCACCTGGACGTGTGGGTCGATCACATCACCAAACGCGTGCGTTTCGGACCTGACAGCGGTTTACAGATCGAGCCGATGAACCGGGGTATCGGGCGGTATATGGCGGCTCAGGGCATTGGCTGGGCGAAAAAACGCTGGCCGGGTTACACCGTCGACGGCACCGACCTGAACAACAAGGATGCGCTGAACGAAAGCACGCGCCTGCGCCGCGATCACTTTCTGAAGGCGCATGGTTTTGAAGTGGCATACGCCGACGCCCAGCATCTCAAGGGCAGCGTCAAGGCGGTCACGGTCGGCGACCTGTTGGCGGAATGGAACACCGAGAAATTGCAACAGGTGGAAATTCTCGAGGCCGCGCAAATGCTGCAGCAGGCTGAGCAGAATCTGGCCGAGCAGGAAGTGAAGCTGAAGAAGCACGAAGAAAAGGTCAGCAAGTACAAGCGTGAAGACGCCGGCTTACGCTTCACCATCACCTGCCTGGTGGCGTTTTCGGTGTTTCAGGCGGGGTTATTGATCTGGATTGCCACGCACCGGTAGATCAAAAGATCGCAGGCTTCGCCAGC
>NZ_CABVHK010000029.1 GCF_902497785.1 Pseudomonas fluorescens | reverse complement strand
GGGAGCGGGCTTGCCCGCGAAGAGGCCATCTCTGGCTATCGATTTCTAGTGGACGATCTTTTGATCTTGAAACCCCAAACGCAAAAACGGCACCCGAAGGTGCCGTTTCTGTTTTCCACCGAGTATCGCTAAGCGATCAACCCGCCAACACAGCCTGTTGAACCAGCACCAGCAACGGTTGCGGATACAGACCCAGGAAGAACGCCAGTCCGGCGATGGCCAGCAGCATGACGCCGCCCGCTTTTTGTTCCCAGTGCAACTGGGCGTCGTGGCGACGCAGGTTCGGTTCGATCAGGTACAAAGTGACCATCACGCGCAGGTAGTAGAAGACGCCGATGGCGCTGCCCAGTACCAGGGAACCGACCAGCCACCATTGCTGCGACTCTACGCCGGTCGCAATGATGTAGAACTTGCCGATGAAGCCTGCGGTCAGCGGGATGCCAGCCAGGGACAGCATCATCACGGTCAGCACGGCGGTCAGGTACGGACGGCGCCAGAACAGGCCACGGTATTCGTACAGGGCGTCGGCGTCACGGCCGTTGTACGGCGAGGACATCAGGGTAATCACGCCGAACGCGCCGAGGCTGGTGACCACGTAGGTGACCAGGTACACGCCGATGGCTTCCACGGCCAGGCCTTTGCTCGCCACCAGGGCGATCAGCAGGTAGCCGAAGTGGGCGATGGACGAGTAACCCAGCAGACGCTTGAGGTTGCTTTGGGTCAGGGCCAGCAGGTTACCGAACAGGATCGAAGCGATGGCGATGATGGTCAGCACGTCGCTCAGGACACCACTGCTCGCCGCTGGCGAGATCTGGAACAGACGCACCATCACCGCGAACACCGCGACTTTGGACGCGGTCGCCAGGAATGCGGCAACCGGTGCCGGAGCCCCTTCGTAAACGTCCGGGGTCCAGAGGTGGAACGGTACCAGCGACAGCTTGAACGCCAGGCCGATGAGCATCATGCCCAGGCCCATCTGCGCCAGCGAGCTTGGCAGGCCGGTGGCCGCGAGGGCCTGACCGATGCCGACGAAGCTCAGGCTGCCGGAATCGGCATACAGCAGCGCCATGCCGAACAACAGGAACGCCGAACCGGCAGCCGACAGCACCATGTACTTGATGCCGGCTTCCAGCGAACGCTTGTTGAAGAAGGCATACGCCACCAGACCGTAGACCGGCACCGACAGCAGTTCCAGACCGATGAACAAGCCGGCCAGGTGCTGCGCGCTGACCAGAACCAGGCCACCGGCGGCGGCCATCAGGATCAGCAGGTACAGTTCTTCGCGGTTGCCGGGGTAACCCGAACCGCCATCGCCGAGGTAGGCGTGGGCGAGGGTCACACAAGCCAGGGTGGCGACCAGGATCAGCGCCATGTACAAGCAGGCGAAGCTATCGATTTGCAGCAGCGGGGTCACGGCCAGAGGCGCGACCTTCAAGGCGGGCAGGATCGACAGCAATGCCAGGTTCAGACCTGCCACGGAAATCAGGAAGGTCTGCGAGTGGTTGCGGCGCCAGGCAATCGCCAGCATCACCACGATGATCGTGGCGCTGGTGATCAACAACGGCGCTAGCGCGATAAAGTGTTGAGTCGTGAATTCCATAGCGCTCTTACCGGGCCGAAGCGAGTTGAGTGAAGGCGGTGCCGAGCCACTGCTGCACGCCATGCATCGTCGCGGCAGAGGTGTCGAGGAACGGTTGCGGGTACACGCCGAGGTAAATCAGCAGTGCCGCCAGACCGACCACCATGATCAGTTCGCGAGCATCCATACCGTGCAGCACCGCGTCCGATTTCGACGGGCCGAAGTAGGCACGGTGAATCATGATCAGCGAGTACACCGAACCGAACACCAGACCGGAGGTGGCAATTGCCGTGATCCACGGTGCAGCGGTGAACGTGCCGATCAGAATCAGGAACTCACCGACAAAGTTGCCAGTGCCCGGCAAGCCCAGCGACGCGGCGGCGAAGAACAGGCTGATGGCCGGCAGGTAAGCGATCTTCGACCACAGGCCACCCATCTGACGCATGTCGCGGGTGTGAGTGCGCTCATACAACTGACCACTCAAGATAAAGAGTGCGGCCGCCGAAACGCCGTGCGCGAGCATTTGCATCACTGCGCCCTGCAGCGCCAGTTGGCTGCCGGAGTAGATGCCGATCAGTACGAAGCCCATGTGGGAAACGGACGAGAAGGCAATCAGACGCTTGATGTCGGTTTGTGCGAAGGCCAGGAACGCGCCGTAGAAAATCCCGATCAGACCGAGGGTCATGGCGATCGGCGCGAACTCGGCCGAGGCATTCGGGAACAGCGGCAGGGCGAATCGCAGCAGGCCGTAAGCCGCCGTCTTCAACAAGATACCGGCCAGGTCGACCGAGCCCGCGGTTGGCGCCTGGGCGTGAGCGTCAGGCAACCACGAGTGGAACGGCACGACCGGCAGCTTCACCGCGAAGGCGATGAAGAAGCCGAGCATCAGGATGTACTCGGTGGTGAGCGACATCTTGGTCTTCAGCAGGTCGGCGTAGTTGAACGTGATCACGCCGGTGCTGTTGAAGTTGACCAGCACCAGACCGAGGATCGCCACCAACATGATCAGGCCGGACGCCTGAGTGAAGATGAAGAACTTGGTCGCTGCGTAGATCCGGGTTTTCTTGCCGTCCGAAGAACTGTGACCCCAGAGCGCGATGAGGAAGTACATCGGCACCAGCATCATTTCCCAGAAGAAGAAGAACATGAACAGGTCGAGGGCGAGGAACACGCCGACGACACCGCCCAGGATCCACATCAGGTTCAAGTGGAAGAAGCCAACGTGACGCTGGATCTCTTTCCACGAGCAGAGTACCGAGAGGATACCCAGCAGACCGGTCAGCAGGATCATCAACAGCGACAGGCCGTCGAGGGCCAGGTGCACGCTGATGCCGAAGCGCTCGATCCAGATGTGCTTGAACTCAAGCGCCCAGGTCGGATCGGCGCCAGGTGCCGGAGCAAATGAATAGTCACCGTGGGCCCACAGCCAGAGGCCGAGTGCGAGTTCCAGGGTCATGGTCAACAGCGCAATCCAGCGGGGCAGGGTGGCGCCGAAGCGCTCACCCATCCAGCACAGCAGGCCGCCGATGAAGGGGATCAGGATTAGCCAAGGCAGAATCATGACGGGCTCAATTCCTTTCGCAAGTTCGCAAGGTTCATATTCAGACCGCTACCAGCACGATGGCGCCGATGACCAGCACGGAGCCGGCTGCCATCGAGGCCGCATACCAACGCAGTTGACCGGTTTCGGTACGGCTCAGGGCGGTGTGGCCGCCTTTGGCCATACGCGGGATCAGGCCGATGGTCTGGTCCAGCGGATCTCTGCGCAGTACGTGGCTGATCGCAAGGTATGGCTTGACGAACAGTTTGTCGTAGATCCAGTCGAAGCCCCAGGCAGCGAACCACCAGGCCGAAAGGAAGCGGCCGATGCCGCTGTTGGCGATAGCAGTGACGAAACGACGCTTGCCGAGGAACAGCAGCGCGGCCAGCAGGATACCGGCCAGGGCGATAGCGCCCGAAGCGATTTCCAGACTGTGCTTGGCTTCGCCGCCGGCATGCCCGACGCTTTGCGGCAACACACCGTGCAGCGGCGGAACGATCATCGCGCCGACGAAAGTCGACAGTACGATCAGCACCGACAACGGCAGCCAGTGGGCGATGCCGTGACCGGCGTGCGCTTCGGTCTTCGCTTCACCGTGGAACGCGATGAAGATCAGGCGGAAGGTGTACAGCGACGTCATGAACGCGCCGACCAGACCTGCGTAGAGCAGACCGTGGTTACCGCTGGCAAACGCTTCCCAGAGGATTTCGTCCTTGGAGTAGAAACCGGCGGTCACCAGTGGCAGGGCAGACAACGCCGCGCCGCCGACGATGAAGCTGGCGTAGGCCAGTGGCAGTTTCTTCCACAGGCCGCCCATCTTGAAGATGTTCTGCTCGTGGTGGCAGGCAACGATCACCGCACCGGACGCGAGGAACAGCAGCGCCTTGAAGAAGGCGTGGGTCATCAAGTGGAAGATCGCGCCGTCCCATGCACCAACGCCCAGCGCCAGGAACATGTAGCCGATCTGGCTCATGGTCGAGTAGGCGAGGATACGTTTGATGTCGGTCTGCACCAGTGCGGCAAAACCGGCCAGCACCAGGGTCACGCCGCCGACAATGCCGACCAGCTGCAGGATGTCCGGCGCCAACGCAAACAGACCGTGGGTACGGGCGATCAGGTAGACGCCCGCGGTCACCATGGTTGCGGCGTGGATCAGTGCCGACACCGGGGTAGGACCGGCCATCGCATCTGCCAGCCAGGTTTGCAGCGGCAGTTGCGCCGATTTACCGACAGCGCCGCCCAGCAACATCAGGGTGGCGAGCACCATCCAGAAGTCGCCGGCCTGGAATTTCTGCGGTGCCAGCACCAGCAGTTCCTGGATGTTCAGCGTGCCCAGTTGGGCGAACAAAATGAACAGGCCGATGGCCATGAACACGTCGCCGATGCGGGTGACGATGAAGGCTTTGAGTGCCGCGTTTCCGTTGTTGCGGTTGCTGTAGTAGAAACCGATCAACAGGTACGAGCACAGGCCCACGCCTTCCCAGCCGAAGTACAGGAACAACAGGTTATCGCCCAGCACCAGGAACAGCATGCTGGCGATAAACAGGTTGGTGTAGGCGAAGAAGCGCGAGTAACCGGCTTCACCGCGCATGTACCAGGACGCGAACAGGTGGATCAGGAAGCCGACGCCGACGACCACACCAAGCATCGTCACGGCCAGGCCGTCCAGATACAGCGCGAAGTTCGGCGTGAAGCCTTCCACCGCCATCCAGCGCCACAGCACCTGGACGTAGGCGCCGCCTTCCGGCGGGGCAACGTTGAATTGCCAGATCACATAAGCCGTGACGATGGCAGACAGGCCGATGGAACCGACGCCAATCAGCGCCGACAGGTTTTCCGAGAAGCGTCCTCGTGAGAACGACAGCAGCAGGAAACCTATGAGGGGGAATACGAAAGTCAGATAGAGAAGATTCATCCGCGCATCTCGCTGGCAGCGTCGATATCGAGAGTGTGGAAGCGGCGATACAGCTGCAACAGAATCGCCAGGCCAATACTGGCCTCGGCGGCCGCGAGGCTGATCACCAGGATGAACATGACTTGTCCATCCGGCTGACCCCAGCGGCTACCGGCGACGATGAACGCCAACGCGGAGGCATTCATCATGACCTCCAGGCTCATCAGCACGAAGAGAATGTTGCGGCGGACCATCAGGCCGACCAGACCGAGACAGAACAGGATGCCGGCGACCGCCAGACCATGCTCCAAAGGGATAGCAGGCATCGTCATTGCTCCTTGGCTTCGTTGCGGCCCAGGTGGAACGCCGTGACGGCTGCGGCGAGCAGCAACATCGAGGCGAGTTCGACCACCAGCAGATACGGACCGAACAGGCTGATGCCCACGGCCTTGGCGTCTACGGTGGTGTGGCCGATGGCCTGGCCGCTCTGGTGCGAGAACAGCACGTACAGCAACTCGACCAGCAGCAAGGTGCCGAGAATCACCGGACCCAGCCAGATACCGGGCTTGAGCCACACGCGCTCTTGCTGAACCGAGGCCGGGCCAAGGTTCAGCATCATCACCACGAACACGAACAGCACCATGATGGCGCCAGCGTAGGCGATCACTTCCAGGACACCGGCAAACGGTGCGCCGAGGGCGAAAAACGTCATGGCCACGGCGATCAGCGAAATAATCAGGTAGAGCAGGGCGTGCACAGGGTTGGTGTGAGTGATCACGCGAAGCGTGGCCACGACAGCGATACCCGATGCGAAATAGAAAGCGAATTCCATCTTTCTTCCTTAAGGCAGCAAGCTCTTCACGTTGATCGGTTCGGCTTCATTCTGCGCGGAGCCTTTGGGCTTCCCGGCAATCGCCATACCTGCAACACGATAGAAGTTGTAATCAGGGTTTTTGCCGGGGCCGGAGATCAGCAGATCTTCTTTCTCGTACACCAGGTCCTGACGTTTGAACTCGGCCATTTCGAAATCCGGTGTCAGCTGGATCGCGGTGGTCGGGCAGGCTTCCTCGCAGAGGCCGCAGAAAATGCAGCGCGAGAAGTTGATGCGGAAGAAGTCCGGGTACCAGCGACCGTCTTCGGTTTCAGCTTTCTGCAGCGAGATGCAACCGACCGGGCAGGCCACGGCGCACAGGTTGCAGGCAACGCAACGCTCTTCGCCATCCGGGTCACGGGTCAGGACGATACGGCCACGGTAGCGCGGCGGCAGGTACACGGCTTCTTCCGGGTACTGCAGCGTGTCGCGCTTGCGGAAGGCATGGCCGAAGATCATCACCAGGCTGCGAAGCTGGGTGAAGAAGCCATGCACGATGTCAAAAATGTACTTCATGATTCTCTATCCTCACTGAGCCGCGACGGCGGGCGTGTTGAGCAACACGATCGCAGCGGTCACCAGCATGTTGACGAGGGTCAGCGGCAGGCAGAACTTCCAGCTGAAATCCATCACTTGGTCATACCGTGGGCGCGGAATCGAGGCGCGCAACAGGATGAAGATCATGATGAAGAACGCGGTTTTCAGCGCGAACCAGATGAACGGGATCTGCGGCAGAATGCCGAACGGACCGTGCCAGCCACCGAAGAACAAGGTCACCAGCAGCGCCGAAATCAACACGATGCCGATGTACTCGCCGACGAAGAACATGCCCCATTTCATGCCGGCGTATTCAATGTGGTAACCGTCGGCCAGTTCCTGCTCCGCTTCCGGCTGGTCGAACGGGTGACGGTGAGTCACGGCGACGCCGGCAATGAAGAAGGTCAGGAAACCGAAGATCTGCGGAATGATGAACCACAGGTTCTGCGCTTGGTATTCAACGATGTCGCGCATGTTGAACGAGCCGACCTGGATCACGATGCCCATCAGCGACAGGCCCATGAACACTTCGTACGACACGGTTTGCGCCGAGGCCCGCAAGCTGCCCAGCAGGGCGAACTTGTTATTGCTCGACCAGCCGGCGAACAACACCGCGTAGACCGACAGGCCGGCCATGGCGAAGAAGAACAGGATGCCGATGTTGATGTCCGCCACGCCCCAGGTCGGGGTGATCGGGATGATCGCGAAGGCAATCAGCAGGGCGCTCATGGCGACTACCGGTGCCAGGGTGAAGATCATCTTGTCGGCGAACGGCGGGGTCCAGTCTTCCTTGAAGAACATCTTGATCATGTCGGCCGCGATCTGGAACGCGCCGAACGGGCCGACGCGGTTCGGACCGTAACGGTCCTGCCAGAGGGCGAGCAAACGGCGCTCGACCCAGCTGAGCAGCGCGCCGCACACCACCACGGCGAGCAGAATCACGATGGCCTTGAGGACCGCGATGATCACGTCAATCACTTCAGGCGTGAACCAGGTCATTGAGCTGCCTCCTGCAGACCGTCAACGGATTTGCCGAAGATCGCTGGCGGAATGCCGGCGATACCGGCCGGCAATGCCACCAGACCGGCACCCAGCTCTTCGTTGATGCGCAGCGGCAGACGCAAGGTCTGGCCCGCGACGTTCAGGCTGAGCAGGGCACCGTCGTTGACACCCAGGCGATCGGCTTCGGATTTCGCCAAAGCAACATAGGCGGCCGGAATACGTTCCTGAACCGGCGCGGCTTTCGACGAGTTTTCTTCGCTGCCGAGCAAGTGGAAGAACGGCACCACCTGCCAGGTGCCCGGCGCCGGGTTGAACGCACGCGGGACAGCGGCGAACCAGCTCAGCGCATCACCGGTGCTTTCGATCAGGCGGGTGCCCGGGTCGCCAGCGCGGATGTGACCACCGACTTCGTCCTGGAACTTGTTCCAGGCTTGCGGCGAGTTCCAGCCCGGGGACCAGGCGAACGGCACTTGCTGACGCGGTTCGACCGAGCCCGAGTAACCTTCCATCGAGAAGTTGAACGCGGTGTCGTTGTCTTGCGGCGTACGCGGTTCGTGCACGCTGATGTCGGCGCGCATGGCGGTCCGACCGGAGTAACGCAGCGGTTCGCGAGCCAGTTTCATGCCCTTGATGCGGAACGCGGCGGACGGTGCGGCATCGACGATGCGCGCCAGTTGCGGCGTGCTCGAAGCAACGGCAGCGGTGACGTGGTCCAGTTGGGTCCAGTCGATCGGCTGGTTCAGCAAGGTTGCGCGCAGGGCATGCAGCCAGCGCCAGCCTTCGTGAACCAGGATACTGGCGTCCATGTACTTCGGATCGAACACCTGGAAGAAGCGCTGGGCGCGACCTTCCTGGCTGACCAAAGTACCGTCGCCTTCGGCGAAGCTCGCGGCGGGCAGCACCAGGTGCGCACGATCGCTGGTGGCGGTTTTCTGGTGGTCCGCGACGATCACTGCTTTCGCGGCGTTCAGTGCGGCATCGACCTTGGCTTTGTCGGTGCGGGTGTACAGATCGTTTTCCAGCACGACGATGGCATCGGCCTTACCGTCGATCACCGCTTGCAGCGCGGCGTCGACCGAGTCACCACCGAGCATGGCCAGGCCGAGGCTGTTCGCCTCTGGCACGATCAGGCTGATGGAACCGTTCTTCTCGCGCAGCTTCAGGGCCTTGGCGATGTTCGCGGCGGCTTCGATCAGCGCCTTGGAACCCAACGAGGTGCCGGCAATGATCAACGGACGCTTGGCCGCGAGCAGGGCGTCGGCAATGCGCTGGGCCAGGTCGAGGGCTTCGGAATCCAAGCCTTCAACCGCTGGAGCGCTGGCGTCGAGGGCGTGAGCCACGGCGAAACCGATGCGGGCCAGGTCGTCTGGCGCAGCGTGCACGCATTCTTCGGCGATGTCGTCGAGCTTGGTTTCAGCCAGGCTGGCGATGAACAGCGGGTTCAGCGCGTTCTGGCCGATGTTCTTCACTGCTGCGTCGAGCCACGGCTGAACGCGCATCGCGTCGGCCATGTCTTCGGCTTTGCCCTTGACCGATTGACGCAGGGACAGCGCCATACGGGCGGCTGTCTGGGTCAGGTCTTCGCCGAGAACGAAGATCGCATCATGGTCTTCGATGTCGCGCATGTTCGGGATCGGCAGCGGGCTGTCTTTCAGCACTTGCATGACCAGACGAATGCGTTCCAGCTCGGCAGCTTCGATACCGCTGTAGAAGTGCTCGGCACCGACCAGCTCGCGCAACGCGTAGTTGCTTTCGAGGCTGGCGCGGGGCGAACCGATACCGACGATGTTGCGACCGCGCAGCAGGTCAGCGGCTTTGTCCAGCGCTTCGTCGAGGCTCAGCTTGGCGCCGTTGGCCAGCAATGGCTGACGCGGGCGATCTTCGCGGTTGACGTAGCCGTAGCCGAAACGGCCGCGGTCGCACAGGAAGTACTGGTTGACCGAACCGTTGAAGCGGTTTTCGATCCGGCGCAGTTCACCGTAGCGCTCGCCCGGGGAGATGTTGCAACCGCTGGAGCAGCCATGGCAGATGCTCGGCGAGAACTGCATGTCCCACTTGCGGTTGTAGCGCTCGGAGTGAGTCTTGTCGGTGAACACACCGGTCGGGCAGACCTCGGTGAGGTTGCCGGAGAACTCGCTTTCCAGGGTGCCGTCTTCAACGCGACCAAAGTACACGTTGTCGTGGGCACCGAACACACCGAGGTCGGTGCCGCCGGCGTAGTCCTTATAGAAGCGCACGCAGCGGTAGCAAGCGATGCAGCGGTTCATTTCGTGGGAAATGAACGGGCCCAGTTGCTGGTTCTGGTGAGTGCGCTTGGTGAAGCGATAACGGCGCTCGTTGTGGCCGGTCATCACGGTCATGTCTTGCAGGTGGCAGTGACCGCCTTCTTCACAGACCGGGCAGTCGTGAGGGTGGTTGGTCATCAGCCATTCAACGACGCTGGCGCGAAACACTTTCGCTTCTTCGTCGTCGATGGAAATCCAGCTGCCATCGGTGGCAGGCGTCATGCACGACATGACGATCCGACCACGCTTGTCGTTCTCGTCGGTGTACTGCTTGACCGCGCACTGGCGGCAAGCACCAACGCTGCCTAGGGCTGGGTGCCAGCAGAAATACGGAATATCGAGGCCTAGCGACAGACATGCCTGTAACAGGTTGTCTGCCCCATCGACTTCGAGCTCTTTGCCGTCTACGTGGATAGTGGCCATGGTTCAAAGTTCTTCGTTGGCCCGGTGTCAGCGGGCGTGGCTAATGGAATCTTGTTTTCGTGCGAATCAAAACAGCCCATGAAAGGCGTCATCGAACGAAAGGCGAAGGGCACGGACCCTTCGCCTTTTTAAGCGTTTAAGCGCCGACTACGATCGGCCTCGCCAGAGGCGGGACGGTAGCGCTGGTGGGCGCGATGCCGGCTTCGAACTCGTGGCGGAAGTATTTGATTGCGCTGCCCAACGGCTCCACGGCGCCCGGTGCGTGAGCACAGAAGGTCTTGCCCGGGCCGAGGAAACCGACCAGACCCAGCAGGGTCTCGATGTCGCCGGCCTGCCCTTCACCGTTTTCGATTGCACGCAGCAGCTTGACGCTCCACGGCAGACCGTCACGGCACGGGGTGCAGAAACCGCACGACTCACGGGAGAAGAACTCTTCCATGTTGCGCAGCAGCGACACCATGTTGACGCTGTCGTCCACCGCCATGGCCAGGCCGGTACCCATCCGGGTGCCCACCTTGGCGATGCCGCCGGCGTACATTTGTGCGTCAAGGTGTTCCGGCAACAGGAAACCGGTGCCGGCGCCACCTGGCTGCCAGGCCTTGAGCTTGAAGCCGTCGCGCATGCCGCCGGCGTAGTCTTCGAACAACTCGCGACCGGTGACGCCGAACGGCAGTTCCCACAGGCCCGGGTTCTTGACCTTGCCGGAGAAGCCCATGAGCTTGGTGCCCATGTCTTCGCTGCCTTCACGGGCCAACGATTTGTACCAGTCCACGCCGTCGGCAATGATCGCCGGGACGTTGCACAGGGTTTCAACGTTGTTCACACACGTCGGCTTGCCCCACACGCCCACGGCGGCGGGGAAGGGCGGCTTGGAGCGCGGGTTGGCGCGGCGGC
This sequence comes from Pseudomonas fluorescens, assembly GCF_902497785.1. Classification (GTDB taxonomy): domain Bacteria; phylum Pseudomonadota; class Gammaproteobacteria; order Pseudomonadales; family Pseudomonadaceae; genus Aquipseudomonas; species Aquipseudomonas fluorescens_BO. The sequence goes on along the minus strand of NZ_CABVHK010000029.1, from coordinate 28,526 downwards.
CTTCGAGGGAGTTGATCAGTGCGGTTTCTTCACCGCAGATGTAACGCCCGGCGCCGGTGTGGACGAACAGCTCGAAATCGAAGCCGCTGCCCAGAATGTTTTTACCCAGCAGGCCTGCGGCCTTGGCTTCTTCCACGGCACGGTTGAGGTGCTTGGCGGCGGTGGTGTACTCGCCCCGCAGGAAGATGTAGCCACGGTAGGTTTTCAGCGCGCGGGCACTGATCAGCATGCCTTCGATCAGCAGATGGGGCAGTTGCTCCATCAGCATGCGGTCTTTCCAGGTGTTCGGCTCCATCTCGTCCGCGTTGCACAGCAGGTAGCGGATGTTGATGGATTCGTCTTTGGGCATCAGGCCCCACTTCACGCCCGTGGGGAAGCCTGCACCGCCGCGACCCTTGAGGCCGGCATCTTTCACGGTCTGGACGATGTCGTCCTGGGCCATGTCGGCGAAAGCCTTGCGCGCAGCGGCGTAACCGTTCTTGGCCTGGTACTCGTCGAGCCACACAGCCTCGCCGTCGTCACGCAGACGCCAGGTCAGCGGGTGAGTCTCTGCGACACGCTTGATGCGGTTGGCAGGACCGAAGGAAGTCAGGGTCATACGTAGCCCTCGAGCAATTTGGCAACGCCGACAGGCTGCACATCACCGAAAGTGTCGTCGTCGATCATCAACGCCGGCGCCTTGTCGCAGTTGCCGAGGCAGCAGACCGGCAGCAGGGTGAAACGACCGTCGGCGGTGGTCTGACCCAGGCCGATGCCCAGATTGCTCTGGATTTCGCTGACCACCGATTCATGGCCGCCGATGTAGCAGACCATGCTGTCGCAGACGCGAATGATGTGGCGACCGACTGGCTGACGGAAGATCTGGCTGTAGAACGTCGCCACCCCTTCAACGTCGCTCGCCGGAATGCCGAGGATCTCGCCGATGGCGTAGAGCGCGCCGTCAGGCACCCAGCCACGTTCCTTCTGGACGATCTTCAGGGCTTCGATCGACGCCGCGCGCGGGTCTTCGTAGTGATGCAGCTCGTGCTCGATGGCCGAGCGCTCGGTTTCACTGAGGGTGAAACGGTCTGTCTGGATAAGCGTGCTGTTCATGCTTAGCGGTCCACGTCGGCCATAACGAAATCGATACTACCCAGGTACGCAATCAAGTCCGCGACCATGCTGCCTTTGATCACCGAAGGGATCTGCTGCAGGTGCGGGAAGCTTGGGGTGCGAATCCGGGTGCGGTAGCTCATGGTGCCGCCATCGCTCGTCAGGTAATAACTGTTGATGCCCTTGGTCGCTTCGATCATCTGGAAGGATTCGTTGGCCGGCATGACCGGGCCCCACGAAACTTGCAGGAAGTGCGTGATCAGGGTCTCGATGTGTTGCAGCGTGCGTTCTTTCGGCGGCGGCGTGGTCAGCGGGTGATCCGCCTTGTACGGGCCTTCCGGCATGTTGCGCATGCACTGGTCGATGATCTTGATGCTCTGGCGCATTTCTTCGACGCGCACGATGCAACGGTCGTAGGCATCGCCATTGGCCGCCAGCGGCACTTCGAATTCGAAGTTCTCGTAGCCGGAGTACGGACGCGCCTTACGCAAGTCGAAATCGCAACCGGTCGAACGCAGGCCGGCACCGGTGACGCCCCATTCGAAGGCTTCTTTGGTGTTGTAGGCGGCGACGCCGATGGTCCGGCCTTTGAGGATGCTGTTGTCGAGGGCGGCTTTCTGGTATTCGTCCAGACGCTTTGGCATCCACTCGACGAAGTCTTTCACCAGTTTTTCCCAGCCGCGTGGCAGGTCGTGCGCGACGCCGCCGATGCGGTACCAGGCCGGGTGCAGACGGAAACCGGTGATGGCTTCGATCACCGTGTACGCCTTCTGGCGGTCGGTGAAGGTGAAGAACACCGGGGTCATGGCACCGACGTCCTGGATGTATGTCCCGAGGAACAGCAGGTGGCTGGTGATCCGGAAGAACTCGGCCATCATGATGCGGATGACGTCGACCTTCTCGGGCACCTTGATGCCGGCCAGCTTCTCGACCGAGAGCACGTACGGCAGGTTGTTCATCACGCCGCCGAGGTAGTCGATACGGTCGGTGTACGGAATGAAACTGTGCCAGGACTGACGCTCGGCCATCTTCTCGGCACCACGGTGGTGGTAACCGACGTCCGGCACGCAATCGACGATCTCTTCACCGTCCAGCTGCAGAATGATGCGGAACGCACCGTGCGCGGAAGGGTGGTTGGGACCGAGGTTGAGGAACATGTAGTCCTCGTTCGCCCCGGAACGCTTCATGCCCCAGTCTTCAGGCTTGAAGCGCGCGGCTTCTTCCTCAAGCTGTTGCTTGGCAAGGGTCAGGGTGAACGGATCGAACTCGGTGGCACGGGCCGGGAAGTCCTTGCGCAGCGGGTGACCTTCCCAGGTCGGCGGCATCATGATGCGGGTCAGGTGCGGGTGACCGGCAAAATCGATGCCGTACATGTCCCACACTTCGCGCTCGTACCAGTTGGCGTTCGGCCACAGACCGGTCACGGTCGGCACGCTGAGGTCGCTCTCGGACAAGGCGACCTTGATCATCACGTCACTATTACGCTCGATCGACATCAAGTGATAGAACACGGTGAAGTCGGCGCCGCTTGGCAGCCCTTGACGCTTGGTGCGCAGACGCTCGTCCACGCCGTGCAGGTCATAAAGCATGACGTACGGCTTGGGCAGGTTGCGCAGGAAGGTCAGGACTTCGACGAGTTTGGCGCGGGCAACCCAAAGCACCGGCATGCCGGTGCGGGTAGGCTGGGCGGTGAACGCCTCGGGGCCAAAACGGTTATTCAGTTCGACGACCACATCCTGGTCGTCTGCCTTATAAGGCGGGATGTACAGAGCACTGCCTGTAGTCATGGTTATTTATCGCTTTCGGTCAACGTAAAGAATGAAGCCAGTGTCTCGTTCTATAAAAGAAGCAGATCTGGATCAGACTTCGTCGGGGCTGCGCAGGTTGGTGACTGCGATTCGCTGTTCGCGGCGCTGTTCCTTTTGCGAAGGCATCTCGGCGCGGTACACGCCTTGATCGCCGACGACCCAGGAAAGCGGACGACGCTCCTGTCCAATCGATTCCTGCAAAAGCATCAAGCCTTGCAGAAAAGCTTCGGGACGGGGCGGGCAGCCAGGCACGTAGACGTCCACGGGCAGGAACTTGTCCACCCCTTGAACGACGGAGTAGATGTCGTACATGCCACCGGAGTTGGCGCACGAACCCATGGAGATAACCCATTTAGGTTCGAGCATTTGCTCGTAGAGACGCTGAATGATCGGCGCCATCTTGATGAAGCAGGTACCGGCGATAACCATGAAATCCGCCTGACGCGGCGATGCCCGGATAACCTCGGCGCCAAAGCGCGCGATGTCGTGGGGCGCCGTGAAGGCGGTGGTCATTTCCACGTAGCAGCACGAAAGACCGAAGTTATACGGCCACAGGGAGTTCTTGCGCCCCCAGTTGATCGTGCCGTTAAGCACGTCTTCGAGCTTGCCCATGAAGATGTTTTTGTGGACTTGATCTTCTAACGGATCGGAAACGGTTTCCCGCTCGCCAATCGGATACTGCTCGTTAGGAGCATCGGGGTCGATCCTGGTGAGATTGTATTGCATTGCCAAAGCCTCATTGTTTCAGCTTCGCCTGCCGCTTGCGACGAGCTTCCGGAGCCCAGTCAAGGGCGCCCACTCGGAACAGGTAGACAAGACCTGCCAACAGAATTGCTATGAAAACGAGAGCTTCGACGAATCCGGTCCAGCCGCTTTCGCGGACGGACACAGACCAGGCAAAGAGAAAGAGGGCTTCGATATCGAAGATCACGAAGAGCATCGCGACCAGATAGAATTTGGCTGAGAGCCGCAAGCGGGCGCCACCTGTAGGTAGCATGCCGGACTCGAACGGTTCGTTTTTGCTGCGGCCCCAGGCTTTTGACCCAAGGAGGCTGGAAACGCCAAGCATGAAGGCGCAGAGGCCGACGACGCCCAGAAGGAAAATGGCAAAGCCCCAGTTGTGGGCCATGAGTCCTGTCGCTTCGGGCATGCTGGTAATCCTTAACAGAGAGCAAAGGTCTCTGAGCTTGAAAAAGAAACAACGCAGTGACGATATGTCGCAGCAATCAATCCCGCTGATTTTATGGCACAACACCGTGCAAGTAAAATTCCTGTAGCGAAATTATTTGAAGGAATAAGGACATAACGCACCTCCACAGCCCGGCGGCCCATGCGTTGCGGGCATTAGCCGGCTTTTCATCAAATATGTTTTGTGGGGATTGTAACGGTTATAAATCCGGCCAAATGATAATCAATATTGTTTGGCGTGGTTTTTAAACTATTTAACGGGTGAGTGGGTTGGAAGTTGTCTTACATAGGCGTAATCACAAGTAGCGAGCGGGGTCGTTTTACCTTGTTTTCCTGATTGAAGAATTGCTCGGGATCAAGGTTTTCCCTCAGGTTGCCACTGATTCTCTCGTAGGAGCTGCCGAGTGAAACGAGGCTGCGATCTTTTGATCTTTCTTCAACATGACAGCGTCAAAAGATCGCAGCCTCGTTTCACTCGGCAGCTCCTACAAAGGGGGCGTTGGTAAATAACGGGCAAAAAAAAACGCCCCGAACCAGTCGGGGCGTCAGATGTGCGGCGTTGCGGTAAGCTTTTTATTCGGTCCGCAACGGCCGATCGTTCAGGCGAAGCAGATCAGTGGAACTGTTCTTCTTCAGTCGAACCGGTCAGGGCGGTGACCGAAGACGAGCCACCTTGAATCACAGTGGTCATGTCGTCGAAGTAGCCGGTGCCCACTTCCTGCTGGTGAGCCACGAAGGTGTAACCCTTGGAAGCGTCGGCGAACTCTTGCTCTTGCAGTTTCACGTAGGCAGTCATGTCGTTGCGGGCGTAGTCGTGCGCCAGGTTGAACATGCTGTGCCACATGTTGTGAATGCCGGCCAGGGTGATGAACTGGTGCTTGTAACCCATGGCGGACAGTTCGCGCTGGAACTTGGCGATGGTCGCGTCGTCCAGGTTTTTCTTCCAGTTGAAGGAAGGCGAGCAGTTGTACGACAGCAGTTGGTCCGGGTATTCCTTTTTGATCGCTTCAGCGAAGCGACGAGCCTCGTCCAGATCCGGCTTGGCGGTTTCGCACCAGATCAGGTCGGCGTACGGCGCGTAAGCCAGGCCGCGAGCGATGGCCTGGTCGAGACCGGCGCGCACTTTGTAGAAGCCTTCCTGGGTACGTTCGCCAGTCACGAATGGCTGGTCGTACGGGTCGCAGTCGGAAGTCAGCAGGTCAGCCGCGTTAGCGTCGGTACGCGCCAGAATGATGGTCGGCGTGCCGGCAACGTCAGCCGCCAGGCGGGCAGCGGTCAGCTTTTGTACGGCTTCCTGGGTAGGAACCAGTACCTTGCCGCCCATGTGGCCGCATTTTTTCACGGAAGCCAGCTGGTCTTCGAAGTGAACGCCGGCGGCGCCTGCTTCGATCATGCTCTTCATCAGCTCGTAAGCGTTCAGAACGCCGCCGAAACCGGCTTCGGCGTCAGCCACGATTGGAGCGAAGTAGTCGATGTAACCTTCGTCGCCCGGGCCTTTGCCGGCTTTCCACTGGATCTGGTCAGCACGACGGAACGAGTTGTTGATGCGCTTGACCACGGTTGGAACCGAGTCCACCGGGTACAGCGACTGGTCCGGGTACATCGATTCGGCGGAGTTGTTGTCCGCAGCAACCTGCCAGCCCGACAGGTAGATCGCCTGGATACCGGCTTTGACTTGTTGTACAGCCTGGCCGCCGGTCAGGGCGCCCATGCAGTTGACGAAATCTTTATCTGGACGGAAAGACGGCTTGGCACCCTGGGTCACCAGGTTCCACAGCTTCTCGGCGCCGAGTTTTGCGAAGGTGTGCTCAGGTTGAACCGAGCCACGCAGGCGGACGACGTCAGCAGCGGAGTAAGCGCGGGTCACGCCTTTCCAGCGTGGGTTTTCAGCCCAGTCTTTTTCGAGGGCTGCAATTTGCTGTTCGCGTGTCAGTGCCATGGAGATAAACCTCGTCGCGTCTTTTACGGAAAGTTGTTCTGCGGTGGAAAATTCATGCGCTCGCCGACCAGAAGCTTAGGCGGTCAAGTCGAATTCGGCGGGGATGGCGACGGGATGAACGATGGGCTCGAGGGGAAGTGAGCAGGTAAGGGCGAACTGGCGAGCGAATTCGGGCGTCGTGGGCCTCTATACGAACTTCAGTGTGATGCCGGGTTACCTAAATACGCTTCCGTCCCTCGGGACAACTTCGTTCCAGTCGGCAACCTCGTCAAACACACCTTGTGGGCGGTACAGACACGAAGCGGCTCGCGGGGTAGATGCGAGCATCGCCTCGAAGGCCCTTGCCAGGGCCCCTGATTAGCGGGAGCGAGGCCATCATGCCTTCGCTTTTTTCGATCGTCAAACGTTTTGTAGTGCTTTTTTTCAAGCACTACATCTTTGGTCTAATACGACTTGGCAGTCAGTTTTCGGTGGTTTAGTCCAAAGTATCGACTTTCACCCGCAAGGTCATGTCATCCCGGCCCTGAGTCGAGTAGCTGCGGGTCAGGCCCTGTTTGTCGGCCTGAGTCTGGCGGTTCACACCGGCCAGGGTGATCCATTCGCCGAGGCGACCGGTGACGGTTGTGTCGGTGCTTTGCACGTTCACTACATCGGGACGTTCCTGGCTCATACGGTCACGGTTGGTACTGATCGACAGGTGAACGATTTCACCGGTGACGCTGGCGGTGACATAGAAACCCTGGGTGACGTTGCGATATTCGGTCTGGCTGCGCAGATCGCCATAGGAATCGGTCTGCGTGCTGGTGAGCGGCACGCTCTGGCCCACCTGGATCAGTGCCGGCGCGCCTTCACTGGTCTGCACTTGTTGAATGCCGCCATCGCGGCTGTCGGTGCTGCGATTGATGATTCGGGTCTGGCCGGGTCTGGCGCCGTTCACCGAATAGCCTTGGTCGCCCTGGACGTTGTTTTCGTTGGTGTCGACGGTAATCAACAGGCGCTTGGGCTGAGTGTCGAGTTGGCCGATCAGGGCTTTAAGTTCGTCGATCTTGCGCTGATCGGCATTGACGATCAATTGATTACCGTAGGCGCTGACCTGGCCTTCCTTGCCGATGAAATCCTGCGCCATCGGCAGCATGTCGGCGCTGGTGTGGTAGTTCAACGGCACGATCTCGGTCGCGGCCATGACCGGAAAACTGCAGGTCAGGAGCAGCGTGGTGAGCAGGGTGCGTAGGGACATATCCGTTATCTCCGGCCTTGTAGTGTTTGCGTAGGAGCGAGCTTGCTCGCGATGGGCGTGAGGAGGCCGTGGGGTGTCAGGCTTCCAGCGTTATCGTTGACGACCATCGCGAGCAAGCTCGCTCCTACAGGTCTTGAGTTTGCCAGTTTGTCGGCCTGGCGTGGGGCAAGTTGAATCGTAGACAGCAAAACGCCCCGGCATCGGTCGATGGCGGGGCGTTTTGGGGTGTTCTTCCAAGGCTTTTGTGGCGAGGGAGCTTGCTCCCGCTGGGCTGCGCAGCAGTCCTCATGATTTTGAGGCCGCTTCGCGACCTAGCGGGAGCAAGCTCCCTCGCCACAAGGGGTCAGGCCGAGTGACGCACCATGTCCACATGAGGAATCCCGGCTTCGAGGAATTCCTCACTGACCAGGCTGAAGCCCAGACGCTCATAGAACGCCGTGGCCTGAACCTGGGCGCTGAGCATCTGTTGCTGCAGTCCGCGCTTCTCGGCTTCACCGATCACCGCTTGCATCAGCGCATCGCCGACCTTCAAGCCGCGCCAGTCCTTCAGCACCGACACCCGGCCAATATGCCCGTCGGGCAACAGGCGGGCAGTGCCAATCGGGAAGTCACCTTCGAAGGCGAGGAAATGCACCGCTGTTGCGTCATCAGCATCCCACTCCAGTTCGGGCGGAACGGATTGCTCGGCGATGAACACCGTCTCACGAATGCGCCGGATCTCGGCGTTGTCCTTTTGCCAGTCTGCGACACGTACGTGAATTTTATTCATCGGCAAACCCCAGGCTTCCTTGCTTGACCAGTTCGCACAGCAGGCCGCGACCGTCTTCGTCGCTCAGCCAGGCGCCGAGGTTGTCGACGTGCAGCGCATCAGCGGCACAAATCATTTTCAGCAGCTCGCGCAGCTTGCCCGGCAGGTAACGGCTTTGGCCGCTGGCGAACAGCAGCAGGTCGTCATCGACTTCGGACCAGGCCAGGCGCGCACTCGGGTTGCGAATTAGTACGGCGCCTTGCTCGAGGCTGGCGAGCAAGTCTTCTTCCTCGATGTCTTCCGGGCCGGCCACCAGTTCCGGGTAACGCGGTTCAGTCATGTATTGGCCGAACCAGGTCAACAGCAGGCGCTCATCGCTCATGTGCTCGGCCAGCAGGCTTTTCAAGCGATCAAGGGCGTCATGCTGGATCTGATGCGGGTCGACCGCAGGCAGGGCGTCGGCGTCGGTGTAACGCTCTTCGTCCGGCAGGAACTGGCTGAGGAAGTCGGTGAAGTGAGTCAGCACTTCAGCGGCGCTCGGTGCGCGGAAACCGACCGAGTAGGTCATGCAGTCATCCACGGCCACACCGCAGTGGGCAAGGCGCGGCGGCAGGTAAAGCATGTCGCCCGGTTCCAGAACCCACTCCTCGGTGGCTTCGAAATCAGCGAGGATGCGCAGGTCCGCGTGTTGCAGCAACTTGCTGTCGGAGTCGCACATCTGGCCGATTTTCCAGTTGCGCTTGCCGTGACCCTGCAACAGGAACACATCGTAGTTATCGAAGTGCGGACCGACGCTGCCACCCGGGGCGGCGAAGCTGATCATCACGTCGTCGACGCGCCAGCTCGGCAGGAAACGGAAGTGCTCCAGCAGTTCGCTGACTTCCGGTACGAACTGGTCCACTGCCTGCACCAGCAGGGTCCACTCGCGTTCCGGCAACTTGCTGAATTCGTCTTCGGCGAACGGGCCGCGACGCAGTTCCCAAGGGCGCTCGCCGTGCTCGATGATCAGGCGCGATTCAACTTCTTCTTCCAGCGCCAGGCCGGCCAGTTCGTCGGCGTCGATCGGGCTTTCGAAGTCAGGAATCGCCTGACGGATCAGCAGCGGTTTTTTCTGCCAGTAGTCACGCAGGAATTCGCGCGCCGTGATGCCGCCCAGAAGTTGAAGAGGAATGTCAGGATTCATGTGTAACCTATTGAAAAAAAGTACTTTTCAGACGGGAATAAAAACGCCCGGCGCTGCCGGGCGTCTCAAACGGGTACAGCGGTCGATCAGATGCGTCGAGCTTGGTCTACAGCGTTGCCGATGTAGTTCGCCGGGGTGAGCAGTTTCAGCTCGGCCTTGGCAGCGGCAGGCATGTCCAGGCCGTCGATGAAAGTTTGCAGTGCTTCAGGGCTGATGCCCTTGCCACGGGTCAACTCTTTCAGTTTCTCGTACGGGTTTTCAATGTTGTAGCGACGCATCACGGTCTGGATCGGCTCGGCCAGGACTTCCCAGCAAGCGTCGAGGTCAGCGGCAATTTTCTGCGCATTCAGCTCAAGCTTGCTGATGCCTTTGAGGCTGGCTTCGTACGCGATCACGCTGTGGGCAAAGCCGACACCGAGGTTACGCAGCACGGTGGAGTCGGTCAGGTCACGCTGCCAGCGGGAGATCGGCAGCTTGCTCGCGAGGTGCTGGAACAGCGCATTGGCGATGCCCAGGTTGCCTTCGGAGTTTTCGAAGTCGATCGGGTTGACCTTGTGCGGCATGGTCGACGAACCGATTTCGCCAGCGATGGTGCGCTGCTTGAAATAACCCAGGGAGATGTAGCCCCAGATGTCGCGGTCGAAGTCGATCAGGATGGTGTTGAAGCGCGCAATCGCGTCGAACAGCTCGGCAATGTAGTCGTGCGGTTCGATCTGCGTGGTGTACGGGTTGAAACCCAGGCCCAGCTCGTCTTCGATGAAGGCGCGGGCGTTTTCTTCCCAATCGATCTCAGGGTAGGCCGACAGGTGAGCGTTGTAGTTACCGACAGCACCGTTGATCTTGCCCAGCAGCGGAACGGCAGCGACCTGGGCGATTTGACGCTCCAGACGGTAAACCACGTTCGCCAGTTCTTTGCCCAGGGTGGTCGGCGAGGCCGGTTGACCGTGGGTGCGCGAGAGCATTGGCACGTCGGCGAAACGGATCGCCAGTTCGCGGATGGCTTCGGCAGTCTGGCGCATCAGTGGCAGCATCACTTCATCACGGCCTTCGCGCAGCATCAGTGCGTGGGACAGGTTGTTGATGTCCTCGCTGGTGCAGGCAAAGTGGATGAATTCGCTGACAGCGGCCAGTTCCGGCAGCTTGGCCGCTTGCTCTTTGAGCAGGTATTCGATGGCTTTGACGTCGTGGTTGGTGGTGCGCTCGATCTCTTTGACACGCTCGGCGTGCTCCAGAGCAAAGTTGTCCGCCAGGGTGTTCAATACAGCGTTGGCTTCGGCGGAGAACGCCGGCACTTCGCTGATGGCAGGGTGAGCGGCCAGGCGCTGGAGCCAGCGCACTTCAACCAGAACGCGAGCACGGATCAGGCCGTATTCGCTGAAAATTGGGCGCAGGGCCTGGGTTTTGCCGGCGTAGCGGCCGTCAACAGGGGAAACCGCAGTGAGCGAAGAAAGCTGCATGGGGTGTTCTCGGACAGTCGGGCAACGAAATGGGGCGCGTATCATACATGAAAAAATCCGCCGGTCCGTTGCCAACTGACCAGCGTATTACGCGTTACAGACTACAAAACGTTCTCGGGGGCGCGGTTCAGCTGCTGCGCATCAGCGGGTAAAGCTCTTTGAGCAACTTGCGCCGGCTGACCACCAACTGCCAGCGATGACCGCCCAACTGCCGCCACAGGCGTGCCGAACGAATTCCTGCGAGCAACAGCGCGCGGATCTTCGAGGCGTTGCTCGGTTGCTGCAGGTTGCGCATGTCGCCGTGCACCTGAATCCGTTGGCGCAAGGTGCTCAACGTGTCCTGGTACAACGCCCCGCACGCGGCGATCACGTTTTCGTGGGCCGGGCCGAAGTGTTCGACCTGTGACTGGATCTGCGGCAGGCGCTTGCCGATCACCTCGAGCATATCGTCGCGCTTGGCCAGTTGACGTTCCAGCCCCAGCATCGCCAGGGCATACCGCAGAGGCTCGCGTTGCAGCGTGCTCGGGTCGCGCTCGAGGGCGCCGACCAGCGCGCGGTAGCCTTCGCGCAGGTTGATGTCGTCACCGCCATAGACTTCGAGCGTGTCCTTGGGGTCGCGAATCAGCAGGCTGCCGAGCATGCAGGTCAGCCCGGCTTCTGTGGTCTGGCCGGTCTTGGCGATCTTGTCGACCAGAACGGCGGCGAGAAACACGCCGCCCAGCGCCGTCAGTTGCTCCTGAGTCGGGCTCATGCCTGTTGGCCTTTGCTGGTCCACGGTTCTGCGACTTCGATGACGCCGCCGCCGAGGCAGATTTCACCGTCATAGAACACCACGGACTGGCCCGGAGTCACCGCGCGTTGCGGGTCGTCGAAGGTGGCGCGGTAGCCGCTGGCGGTTTTCTCCAGCGTGCACGGCTGGTCGCTTTGGCGATAACGCACTTTGGCAGTCAGCTTGCGCGGCTCGTTCAGGTCGATCGGGTTCACCCAATAGATGTCCGAGGCGAGCAGGGCGCGGGAGAACAGGTAAGGATGGTCATTGCCCTGGCCAACGATCAGCTCGTTGTGCTCCAGGTCCTTGATCAGCACGTACCACGGTTCGTCGCCGGCATCTTTCAAGCCGCCGATGCCCAGGCCCTGACGCTGGCCGATGGTGTGGTACATCAAGCCGTGGTGACGGCCGATCACTTCACCTTCGGTGGTCTTGATTTCGCCAGGCTGGGCCGGCAGGTATTGCTTGAGGAAGTCGCTGAAGCGGCGCTCGCCGATAAAACAGATCCCGGTGGAGTCTTTTTTCTTCGCGGTGGCGAGTTCGTATTTTTCGGCAATCGCGCGCACTTGCGGTTTTTCCAGCTCGCCGACCGGGAACAGGGTCTTGGCGATCTGTTCACCGCCGACGGCGTGCAGGAAGTAGCTCTGATCCTTGTTCGGGTCCAGGCCCTTGAGCAGTTCGGTGCGACCATCGACGTCGCGACGGCGCACGTAGTGGCCGGTGGCGATCAGGTCGGCACCAAGCACCATGGCGTAGTCGAGGAACGCCTTGAACTTGATCTCGCGGTTGCAGAGGATGTCCGGGTTCGGCGTGCGACCGGCCTTGTATTCGGCCAGGAAGTGCTCGAACACGTTGTCCCAGTACTCGGCGGCGAAGTTGGCGGTGTGCAGCTTGATGCCAATCTTGTCGCACACGGCCTGGGCATCCGCCAGGTCGTCCATGGCGGTGCAGTATTCCGTTCCATCGTCTTCTTCCCAGTTCTTCATGAACAGGCCTTCCACCTCGTAACCCTGCTCGATCAGCAGGAGGGCGGAAACGGAAGAGTCCACGCCGCCGGACATGCCGACAATGACGCGCTTCTTTTGTGTGTCAGAAGGGGCTGGATCACGCATAGGGATTCAATGAGTGTCTTGAAAAAGGACGCGATTCTAGCAGGCCGCAGCCCACAAGGCTAAAGAGAAGGGCGGATCAGTTCGAGACCGAAGTGTTTGCCGTCCAGATAATCATCGATACAGCGGATGATCAGCTCACTGCGCCAGTTTGCGCGCTGTGCCAGTAGTTCGTCACGCGTCAGCCATTTAGCGCCGACGATGCCGTCGTCGAGTTGATAGTCGGGGTGGTGCTTGAGCGCTTTGGCGATGAAGCAAACCCTTTGGTACGTCACGCCGTTGCTGGGTGCGGTGTAGAGGTAGATGCCCACCACGCCGGTCGCTTCGACGTCCCAGCCGGTTTCCTCAAGGGTTTCGCGTACGGCGGCTTCGATCAGGGTTTCGTCCGGGTCGAGGTGACCGGCGGGCTGGTTGAGTACCGTCCGTCCGCCCTTGAGTTCTTCGACCATCAGGAAACGGCCGTTGTCCTCGACGATGGTGGCGACGGTGATGTGGGGTTTCCAGTCCATGAAGGTTCCTCGATGTCAGTTTTGTGGAAAATCTAATGTTGAGCGCCGAACCCCTGTGGGAGCGAGCTTGCTCGCGATAGCGGCAGGTCAGTCAATATCAATGTTGAATGATAAACCGTCATCGCGAGCAAGCTCGCTCCCACAGGGGTTCGGTGTTCACATTGAAATGTGCGCCACAAACAAAAACCCCGGCACTAGGCCGGGGCTTTTTTGCATCCTTACACCCTTAAACCAGCGCAGCAATCGCCGCGTTGAAGGTGTTGCTCGGGCGCATGGCTTTGCTGATCAACTCGGCATTGGCGTGGTAGTAACCGCCGATGTCGACTGGCTTGCCCTGAACGGCGTTGAGCTCGGCAACGATGGTTGCCTCGTTCTCGGTCAGGGTTTTTGCCAGCGCGCCGAACTGCGCTTGCAGTGCAGCGTCTTCAGTCTGGGCGGCCAGGGCTTGAGCCCAGTACAGCGCCAGGTAGAAGTGGCTGCCGCGGTTGTCGATGTTGCCGACTTTGCGCGATGGCGACTTGTTGTTGTCGAGGAACTGGCCGGTGGCCTGATCCAGGGTCTTGGCCAGCACCAGCGCCTTGGGGTTGTTGTAAGTCACGCCCAGGTGCTCAAGGGAGGCCGCCAGTGCGAGGAACTCGCCCAGGGAATCCCAGCGCAGGAAGTTTTCTTCCAGCAGTTGCTGAACGTGCTTGGGTGCCGAACCGCCAGCGCCGGTTTCGAACAGACCGCCGCCGTTCATTAGCGGCACGATCGACAGCATCTTGGCGCTGGTGCCCAGTTCCATGATCGGGAACAGGTCAGTCAGGTAGTCGCGCAGTACGTTGCCGGTCACCGAGATGGTGTCCTTGCCTTCGCGGGTACGGCCCAGGGTGAAGGCCATCGCGTCGACGGGCGACATGATGCGGATGTCGAGGCCGGAGGTGTCGTGATCCTTCAGGTAAGCCTGAACTTTCTCGATCACAACACCGTCGTGAGCGCGCATTGGGTCCAGCCAGAAAATCGCCGGAGTTGCGCTGGCACGAGCACGGTTGACGGCCAGTTTCACCCAGTCCTGGATCGGCGCGTCTTTGGTCTGGCACATGCGGAAGATGTCGCCGGCTTCTACCGGTTGCTCCAGCAGCAGGCTGCCTTTGCTGTCGGTCACGCGAACAACGCCGTTGGCCTTGATCTGGAATGTCTTGTCGTGCGAGCCGTACTCTTCGGCTTTTTTCGCCATCAGGCCAACGTTTGGCACGCTGCCCATGGTGGTTGGGTCGAAGGCGCCATGTTTCTTGCAGTCTTCGATCACCGCCTGGTAGATGGTGGCGTAGCAACGATCCGGGATCACAGCCTTGGTGTCGTGCAGTTGACCGTCAGTGCCCCACATCTTGCCGGAGTCACGGATCATCGCAGGCATCGAGGCGTCGACGATGACGTCGCTCGGCACGTGCAGGTTGGTGATGCCCTTGTCGGAGTTGACCATGGCCAACGACGGACGGACGGCGTAAACCGCCTGGATGTCCGCTTCGATCTGCGCCTGCTGTTCAGCCGGCAGGGCCTTGATGCGAGCGTACAGGTCGCCGATGCCGTTGTTCAGGTTGAAGCCGATCTGTGCCAGCACGTCTGCATGCTTGGCCAGCGCATCTTTGTAGAACTCGGCAACGATCTGGCCGAACATGATCGGGTCGGAGACCTTCATCATGGTGGCTTTCAGGTGAACCGACAGCAACACGCCCTTGGCTTTGGCGTCTTCGATCTCGGCAGCGATGAAACTGCGCAGCGCGTTTTTGCTCATGACCGCGCAATCGAGGATCTCACCGGCTTGCACGGTGGTTTTTTCTTTAAGGACGGTGGTGGTGCCGTCCTGAGCGATCAGTTCGATCTTGACGGCGTCAGCAGCGTCGATCAGGGCAGCTTTTTCGCTGCCGTAGAAATCACCGGTGCTCATGTGCGCGACGTGGGACTTGGAGTCCGTAGCCCAAGCGCCCATTTTGTGCGGGTGCTTGCGTGCGTAGTTCTTGACCGACAGCGGTGCACGACGATCGGAGTTGCCTTCGCGCAGAACCGGGTTCACGGCACTGCCCTTGATCTTGTCGTAACGCGACTTGGTTTCTTTGTCGGCGTCGCTGGTCACGGTTTCCGGGTAGTCCGGCAGTGCGAAGCCCTGGGCTTGCAGCTCTTTGATCGCGGCCTGCAGTTGCGGAACCGAAGCACTGATGTTCGGCAGCTTGATGATGTTGGCTTCAGGCGTAACGGCCAGGTCGCCCAGTTCGGCGAGGTGGTCGGCTACGGCTTTGTCACCCAATTGCTCGGGGAAGCTGGCCAGGATGCGCCCTGCAAGAGAGATATCGCGGGTTTCCACGGCGATATCAGCCGAAGCGGTGAACGCTTCTACGATAGGCAACAGTGAATAGGTGGCGAGGGCTGGGGCTTCGTCGGTGAAGGTATAGATGATCTTCGAGCGGGTGGGCATATTCGGATTAACTCTCTCTTCTTTGCTAAAGCGTGCGCAGAAACTCGAGGGGCGCCGGGTAAGCGCGTTCGTTCAAAGTCATCCATGAGCCGAATGTCGAGATTTGTGCGCGGTGATGTTGGGTGCATCAGTCGAGCGTCAAGCGGGTGGACTGCGGTAACAGTCCTGCTTTTCGGGTCCTGAGCCTCGTCGTAGAGAGGTCGGCCGTCGTGACTCTGTGGTCAGCGGGCGGCATTATACATAGGTAGCTGGCAATCTGCCGATGGTTCATACGCAACGAAACTCGTCCATTGGTCTAAAGGTCGCAGGGGAGTGCGGGGCGTAGAGTCGTCACAGGTGCTTGAGTTTGGCGCTTTTCCCTTTGCTTTCAGGCTTGTACGTTGCGAACTGCGCAGCTTTGCGGCAGATGGATGGAACATAGGGTTTGCGCGCCGATTTAACTGGGGTACGCTCGGACGAAGCCAGATGTTCAATCCAAACAATGGAGTTCAGCATGGGATACAAGAAGATTCAGGTTCCAGCCGTCGGCGACAAAATCACCGTCAACGCGGACCATTCTCTCAATGTTCCTAACAACCCGATCATCCCCTTTATCGAAGGCGATGGTATTGGCGTTGATATCAGCCCGGTCATGATCAAGGTTGTCGATGCTGCTGTTAAGAAGGCTTACGGCGGCGAGCGCAAAATTTCCTGGATGGAAGTCTACGCCGGGGAGAAAGCGACTCAGGTTTACGATCAGGACACCTGGCTACCTCAGGAAACCCTGGACGCGGTCAAGGATTACGTGGTTTCCATCAAAGGCCCTCTGACCACGCCGGTCGGCGGCGGCATCCGTTCCCTGAACGTGGCACTGCGTCAGCAACTGGACCTTTATGTGTGCTTGCGCCCGGTGCGCTGGTTCGAAGGCGTGCCTAGCCCGGTCAAGAAACCAGGCGACGTCGACATGACGATCTTCCGCGAAAACTCGGAAGACATTTATGCCGGTATCGAATGGAAAGCCGGTTCGCCGGAAGCGACCAAGGTCATCAAGTTCCTCAAAGAAGAAATGGGCGTCACCAAGATCCGTTTCGACGAAAACTGCGGCATCGGCGTCAAGCCGGTTTCCCTGCAGGGCACCAAGCGTCTGGCGCGCAAGGCATTGCAGTACGTCGTCGACAACGACCGCGACTCGCTGACCATCGTGCACAAAGGCAACATCATGAAGTTCACCGAAGGTGCCTTCAAGGAATGGGCCTACGAAGTGGCGGCTGAAGAATTCGGCGCGACCCTGCTCGACGGCGGGCCGTGGATGCAGTTCAAGAACCCGAAAACCGGCAAGAATGTCATCGTCAAGGATGCCATCGCCGACGCCATGCTCCAGCAGATCCTGCTGCGCCCGGCCGAGTACGATGTGATCGCGACCCTGAACCTCAATGGCGACTACCTCTCCGACGCCCTCGCGGCGGAAGTGGGCGGTATCGGTATCGCGCCGGGTGCCAACCTGTCCGACACCATTGCCATGTTTGAAGCGACCCACGGTACTGCGCCGAAGTACGCCGGCAAGGACCAGGTCAACCCGGGTTCGCTTATCCTGTCCGCCGAAATGATGCTGCGCCACATGGGCTGGACCGAAGCGGCCGACCTGATCATCAAGGGCACCAACGGCGCGATTTCCGCCAAGACCGTGACCTATGACTTCGAACGTCTGATGGAAGGCGCGAAACTGCTGTCTTCTTCGGCGTTTGGTGATGCACTGATCTCGCACATGTAAGCGAGTCGATGCACGACAAAAACCGCCCGACTCAAATGATGGAGTCGGGCGGTTTTTTTATGACTGGATGACGCGTACCGGTTTACGCCGTAACGGTCTGCTGCGTGGCAGGCGCGGGGGAAGTCTGAGCGTCCTCGGGTGCGCCGATGTTGACGGCGTGCAAGCCTTTGGGGCCCTGAATGATGTCAAACACGACCGCCTGGCCGGCTTTCAGGGTCTTGTAACCGTCCATATTGATGGCCGAATAATGGGCGAACAGGTCTTCGCTATCACCTTCCCTGTTGATGAAGCCATAACCCTTGGCATTGTTGAACCATTTGACCTTGCCTTTTACAGTGCCTTTGACCGGCTCTGTGTTCTTGACGCCTGACATACCCATATCCCTCTGCAACAGACTCCATCACTGGAGTATCATCCAGTACATCCGCAGTCAGATCCTTTAAATAAGATTGACTCCGCGGACCTTTTTTACCCACTGTGGGCTCTATTGGTTGTAACACCGTTTTGCCGATAGTCAAGTTGACCCGGCACTCGGAGTTGAAATCGTTCACGACCGTCCCCACTACTGTATTCGCACAACTGACGAACCTTTCTTTCCATGCATGCAATCAGCCAGATTCGACTAACATTCAATCAGGATCGCCCGACTCTCCAGAAGGACCACCCGGAGGAACAAGACGACGATTCCGCAGGCATTGCTGTTCAGGAAGCGAAGCCTGCTTTACAGGCACCGCCGATGTACAAGGTGGTTTTGTTTAACGATGACTACACACCGATGGATTTCGTCGTCGAAGTGCTCGAGGTGTTTTTTAACCTGAATCGCGAGCTGGCGACCAAGGTCATGCTGGCCGTCCACACAGAAGGACGGGCAGTATGTGGAGTGTTTACCCGCGACATTGCCGAGACCAAGGCCATGCAGGTCAACCAGTACGCCAGGGAAAGCCAGCATCCGCTACTCTGTGAAATCGAGAAGGACGGTTAATCGCCGACCACTTGGGTATGAGGTGAAGCTATGTTAAACCGCGAGCTCGAAGTCACCCTCAATCTTGCCTTCAAGGAGGCCCGTTCGAAGCGTCATGAGTTCATGACCGTCGAACACCTCCTGCTGGCCCTATTGGATAATGAGGCTGCCGCCACCGTTTTGCGTGCCTGCGGCGCAAACCTCGACAAACTCAAGCATGATCTGCAGGAGTTCATCGACTCCACCACGCCGTTGATTCCCGTGCATGACGAGGATCGCGAGACCCAGCCAACCCTGGGGTTCCAGCGTGTTCTGCAGCGTGCTGTCTTTCACGTACAGAGCTCGGGCAAACGCGAAGTAACCGGCGCCAACGTGCTGGTTGCGATCTTCAGTGAGCAAGAGAGTCAGGCAGTGTTCCTGCTGAAACAGCAGAGCGTTGCGCGCATCGATGTCGTCAACTACATCGCTCACGGTATCTCCAAAGTACCGGGGCACGGCGATCACTCTGAAGGTGAGCAAGATATGCAGGACGACGAGGGCGGTGAGTCTTCATCTTCAGGCAATCCTCTGGATGCTTATGCCAGCAACCTCAACGAACTCGCGCGTCAGGGTCGGATCGATCCGTTGGTCGGCCGTGAGCTCGAAGTCGAGCGTGTAGCGCAGATTCTCGCGCGTCGGCGCAAAAACAATCCGTTGCTGGTGGGCGAGGCGGGCGTGGGTAAAACCGCGATTGCCGAAGGCCTGGCCAAGCGCATAGTCGACAACCAGGTGCCGGATCTGCTGGCCAACAGCGTGGTGTATTCCCTCGATCTGGGCGCCTTGCTGGCCGGGACCAAATACCGTGGCGATTTCGAGAAGCGCTTCAAAGCGTTGCTCAATGAGCTGAAAAAACGTCCTCAGGCGATCCTGTTCATCGACGAAATCCACACCATTATCGGTGCGGGTGCTGCGTCCGGTGGCGTCATGGATGCCTCGAACCTGCTCAAACCACTGCTGTCGTCGGGTGATATCCGCTGCATCGGTTCGACCACGTTCCAGGAATTCCGCGGGATCTTCGAGAAAGACCGTGCCCTGGCGCGGCGCTTCCAGAAGGTCGATGTGTCGGAGCCTTCGGTGGAAGACACCATCGGTATCCTGCGCGGCTTGAAAGGGCGCTTCGAAGCGCACCACAACATCGAGTACAGCGATGAGGCGTTGCGCGCCGCTGCTGAACTGGCGTCGCGCTACATCAATGACCGGCACATGCCGGACAAGGCCATTGACGTGATCGACGAGGCGGGTGCCTATCAACGCCTGCAACCGATCGAGAAGCGTGTGAAACGCATCGAAGTGCCTCAGGTCGAGGACATCGTCGCGAAAATCGCGCGGATTCCGCCGAAACACGTCACCAGCTCCGATAAGGAACTGCTGCGCAACCTCGAGCGTGATCTGAAGTTGACGGTGTTTGGCCAGGATGCCGCGATCGATTCGTTGTCGACCGCGATCAAACTGTCCCGTGCCGGCCTCAAGTCACCTGACAAACCTGTCGGCTCGTTCCTGTTCGCCGGTCCGACCGGCGTTGGTAAAACCGAGGCGGCGCGTCAGCTGGCGAAAGCGTTGGGCATTGAGCTGGTGCGTTTCGACATGTCCGAGTACATGGAGCGTCACACCGTCTCGCGTCTGATCGGTGCGCCTCCTGGCTATGTCGGTTTCGACCAGGGCGGTCTGTTGACCGAAGCCATCACCAAGCAGCCTCACTGCGTGCTGTTGCTCGATGAAATCGAGAAGGCGCATCCGGAAGTCTTCAACCTGCTGTTGCAGGTCATGGACCACGGTACGCTGACCGATAACAACGGGCGCAAGGCGGATTTCCGTAACGTGATCGTCATTATGACGACCAACGCCGGTGCCGAAACCGCAGCGCGTGCGTCGATCGGTTTCACCCATCAGGACCATTCGTCCGATGCGATGGAAGTGATCAAGAAGAGCTTCACACCGGAGTTCCGTAACCGTCTGGACACCATTATCCAGTTTGGTCGCCTCAGCCATGAGGTCATCAAAAGCGTGGTGGACAAGTTCCTTACCGAGCTTCAGGCGCAACTGGAAGACAAGCGTGTGCAGCTGGAAGTGACGGATGCGGCCCGCAGCTGGTTGGCGGCGGGTGGTTATGACACGGCAATGGGCGCTCGGCCGATGGCGCGTTTGATTCAGGACAAGATCAAACGTCCGCTGGCGGAAGAGATTCTCTTTGGTGAATTGGCTGATCATGGTGGTGTGGTGCATATCGATCTCAAGGATGGCGAGTTGACCTTTGAGTTCGAAACCACGGCGGAAATGGCCTGACGTTAAACCGCAACAAAGCAAAAGGCGCCGAAAGGCGCCTTTTTGCTGTCTGTCAGACTCGTGTCGATCCCCGGTAGGAGCTGCCGAAGGCTGCGATCTTTTGATCTTGATTCACAAAAAAAAGATCAAAAGATCGCAGCCTTCGGCAGCGCCTACGGGGTGGTCGTTAAATCGCAGGCAAACAAAAACGCCCGGCATAAACCGGGCGTTTTGTATTGACCTGATTAGCGAGCGCGGTAAGTGATGCGCCCTTTGCTCAAGTCATAGGGCGTCAGCTCGACGCGCACTTTGTCACCGGTAAGAATACGAATGTAGTTCTTGCGCATCTTGCCGGAAATATGCGCGGTTACGACGTGCCCATTTTCCAACTCCACGCGAAACATGGTGTTGGGCAGGGTGTCGACGACAGTGCCTTCCATTTCGAAGCTGTCTTCTTTCGACATGCAGTAAAGCCCTCGGTGTCCAATGAATGGCCCGGTGCAACTGCGCCAGGCAAAAGCGGCGTGCATTGTGCCCGAAAAATGGGGTTTAAGCCAAGGGGTTCTAGTTCAGGATCACCCAGCGCTGATTAATCAGCAGTTCAATCGGGCGATATTGAGTTTTGTAGCTCATCTTTTTGCAGTTTTTGATCCAGTAACCGAGGTACACCGCCTCCAGCCCCAGGCGCTGGGCCTCGGCGATTTGCCAGAGAATCGCGTAACGCCCCAGGCTGCGGCGCTCTTCAGAGGGTTCGTAGAAGGTGTAGACCGCCGACAGACCGTTCGGCAGCAAGTCGGTGACGGCCACCGCCAGCAGCTGGCCGTCGAGGCGAAATTCGTAAAAACGAGAAAACGGCAAGTCACGCACCAGGAAGGTCGAAAACTGATCACGGCTCGGCGGGTACATGTCGCCATCGGCATGCCGCTGTTCAATGTAGCGCTGATACAGGTCGAAGTACTCTTCGCTGAATTGGGGTTTGGCCGGACGCACTTGCACATCAAGATTGCGCTTGAAGATACGTTTCTGCTGACGGTTGGGCACGAATTGCCCCACAGGAATGCGCGCCGGTACGCACGCATTGCAATTCTGGCAATGGGGCCGGTAGAGATGATCGCCGCTGCGACGAAAACCCATTTCAGACAGGTCTGCATAGACATGCACATCCATGGGCTGGCTAGGATCGAGGAACAGGGTCGTGGCCTGCTCCTCAGGCAGATAACTGCAAGAGTGGGGCTGAGTGGCATAAAACTTCAAACGCGCCAACTCGGTCATGATCAACCCTCGGTATAAGCTTTTGATTAAGTGTAAGCCACGCGAGTCAAAGTCGCTCAGCAAACCCAGCTGGCACGGCTGGGCTGATCCAGATGCTGCGCAAGGTAGCGGGCAAACTCGCGGCGGGGAATGGCCCGGGCGCCGAGGCTGTGCAAATGGTCAGTGGGCATCTGGCAGTCGATCAGCACGAATCCCGAATCTTTCAGATGTTTGACCAAGGTGGCAAAGCCATATTTCGACGCATTGTCGGCGCGGCTGAACATCGACTCACCGAAAAACAGCTGGCCCATCGCCAGGCCATAGAGGCCGCCGACCAGCACGCCATTGTCCCAGACTTCCACCGAATGCGCGTAACCGCGCTGGTGCAGATCGAGGTAGGCATTTTGCATCGCTTCGGTGATCCAGGTGCCATCGGCGTAGTCCCGGGGCGCGGCGCACGCGCCAATGACCGCGGCAAAGTCCTGATCGAAGGTCACTTGATAGCGTTGCTGGCGCAGCAACTTGTTCAGGCTGCGCGAGACATGCAGTTCGTCGGGAAACAGAACGGTACGCGGATCCGGCGACCACCAGAGAATGGGCTGGCCGTCCGAAAACCACGGAAAGCAACCGTGGCGATAAGCCTGGATCAGCCGGTCTGCGGACAGATCGCCACCCGCAGCCAACAGTCCGTTGGGATCGCGCATGGCTTTTTCCAGCGGCGGGAAGGTCAGGGTGTTGCGTTGTAACCAAGTCAGCATGGCGTCCGCTTACAGAAGGGGAGGGCAGTGGTGGGCCGTTGCGCCCACTGTGAAGTTTGCCGTCAAACGGTCGGAATGTCGTCGAGGTATTTTTCCGCATCCAGTGCGGCCATGCAGCCGGCACCCGCAGAAGTGACGGCCTGGCGATAAACGTGATCGGCCACGTCACCGGCAGCGAACACGCCGGGGATTTCGGTGGACGTGGCGTCGCCGTCGCTGCCGCCTTTGACCAGCAGATAGCCGTCGCGCATTTTCAGCTGGCCTGCAAACAGGTCAGTGTTGGGCTTGTGGCCGATGGCGATGAACACGCCGGCCAGTGCCAGTTCCCGGGTTTCACCAGTATGACTGTCCCGCAGGCGGGCGCCGGTCACACCACTGGCATCGCCCAGAACTTCATCGAGGTGCTGGTTCCAGTGCAGGCGGATATTGCCGTTGGCAGCTTTCTCGAACAGTTTGTCCTGAAGGATTTTTTCCGAGCGCAACTTGTCGCGACGATGAATCAGGTGAACTTCCTTGGCGATGTTGGACAGATACAAAGCTTCTTCAACAGCGGTATTCCCGCCACCCACGACCGCGACGACCTGATTTCGGTAAAAGAATCCGTCGCATGTCGCGCAAGCCGACACCCCTTTGCCGGCAAACGTCTCCTCCGAAGGCAGGCCCAGGTATTGCGCGGAGGCGCCGGTGGCAATAATCAATGCATCGCAGGTGTAAGTGCCGCCATCGCCGCTCAGTTCGAACGGGCGTTGTTGCAACTTGGCGGTATGGATGTGGTCGTAAACGATCTCTGTGTCAAAGCGCTCGGCGTGTTTTTGCATGCGTTCCATCAGTGCCGGGCCGGTCAGGCCTTCGACGTCGCCGGGCCAGTTGTCGACTTCGACGGTGGTGGTGAGCTGGCCACCTGCCTGTATGCCGGTGATGACCACGGGTTTGAGGTTGGCGCGGGCGGCATAGACGGCGGCACTGTAACCGGCAGGGCCGGAACCCAGAATGATCAGGCGGCAATGCTTGGATTCGCTCATAAAACACCTCATAAGCCTTTGTCACAAAAGAGAATGCGTGCTCAAATTGAATACAGTTCGCAGGCCGTTGACTATGCTGATCCAAGGTTTGCCAGCATGGCATCGTGTGAGCAAACCCGTACAATGCGTGCCGGTCACTGGAATAATCAGTGCGCACCGTGTTTATAAAATCCGCAGTGCAGTGTTAAAAGTAGTCTCAGTTGCGCCTGTTAACTTTTTTACCTGCCTGGATTGGGCAGTTTTTTATAGTCATTCAGCAGATGGACGCGCCATGGGCGCAGGAAAAGAAGCGTTTTGAAGAAATCCACCGCAGCACCTAAACCAGCCGTCGTTCCACTCTGGCGCCAGCATTTGCACTACCGGCTCAAGGAAGGTGCATTGATCGCCATTGGCGCCCTGTGCCTGTTCCTCATGATGGCCTTGCTTACCTACGGCAAGGATGATCCGGGCTGGAGCCATAACAGCAAGATCGATGACGTGCAGAACTTCGGCGGGCCGGCCGGTTCCTACAGCGCTGACATCCTGTTCATGGTGCTGGGCTACTTCGCCTACATCTTCCCGCTGCTGCTGGCGATCAAGGCCTGGCAGATTTTCCGTCAACGCCACGAACCGTGGCAGTGGAGCGGTTGGCTGTTTTCCTGGCGCCTGATCGGTCTGGTGTTTTTGGTGCTGTCAGGCGCGGCACTCGCGCATATCCATTTCCACGCCGCTACCGGTCTGCCGGCCGGTGCGGGCGGTGCGTTGGGCGAAAGCCTTGGCGACCTGGCCCGCAATGCGCTGAACATTCAGGGCAGCACGTTGCTGTTCATTGCGCTGTTCCTGTTCGGCCTGACGGTTTTCACCGACCTTTCGTGGTTCAAGGTGATGGACGTCACCGGCAAGATCACCCTCGACCTGCTGGAACTGTTCCAGGGCGCGGCCAATCGCTGGTGGGCCGCCCGTGTCGAGCGCAAACAGCTGGTTGCGCAACTGCGTGAAGTCGATGATCGGGTGCATGACGTGGTGGCGCCGACCGTCACCGACAAGCGCGAGCAAGCCAAGGTCAAGGAACGCCTGATCGAACGCGAGCAAGCCCTGAGCAAGCACATGTCAGACCGCGAGAAGCAGGTGCCGCCGGTGATTGCTCCGGCGCCGCCAAAACCCGCCGCGCCGAGCAAGCGCGTGGAAAAAGAGAAGCAGGCGCCGTTGTTCGTTGACAGCGCCGTCGAAGGCACCTTGCCGCCGATCTCGATTCTCGATCCGGCTGAAAAGAAACAACTCAACTATTCCCCGGAGTCGCTGGCAGCCGTCGGCCACTTGCTGGAAATCAAACTCAAGGAATTCGGGGTCGAGGTCTCGGTGGATTCGATTCACCCGGGCCCGGTGATTACCCGTTACGAAATCCAGCCAGCCGCCGGTGTCAAAGTCAGCCGCATCTCCAACCTGGCGAAAGACCTGGCGCGTTCCCTGGCCGTGACCAGCGTGCGGGTGGTGGAAGTGATTCCGGGCAAGACCACCGTCGGTATCGAGATTCCCAACGAAGACCGGCAGATCGTGCGCTTCTCCGAAGTGCTGTCGACTCCCGAGTATGACAACTTCAAATCGCCGGTTACCCTGGCCCTGGGTCATGACATCGGCGGCAAGCCGGTCATCACCGACCTGGCGAAAATGCCTCACTTGCTGGTGGCCGGTACGACCGGTTCCGGTAAGTCGGTGGGTGTGAACGCGATGATCCTGTCGATCCTGTTCAAGTCCGGCCCTGAAGACGCCAAGCTGATCATGATCGACCCGAAAATGCTTGAGCTGTCGATCTACGAAGGCATTCCGCACCTGCTGTGCCCGGTCGTGACCGACATGAAGGACGCGGCCAACGCCCTGCGCTGGAGCGTGGCGGAGATGGAGCGTCGCTACAAACTGATGGCGAAGATGGGCGTGCGCAACCTGTCCGGCTTCAACGCCAAGGTCAAGGAAGCGCAGGACGCCGGCACGCCGCTGACCGACCCGCTGTACAAGCGCGAAAGCATTCATGACGAAGCGCCGCTGTTGACCAAGCTGCCGACCATCGTTGTGGTCGTCGACGAATTCGCCGACATGATGATGATCGTCGGCAAGAAGGTTGAAGAACTGATCGCCCGTATTGCGCAGAAGGCTCGTGCGGCCGGTATCCACTTGATCCTCGCGACCCAGCGTCCGTCGGTTGATGTGATCACCGGTCTGATCAAGGCCAACATTCCGACGCGGATGGCGTTCCAGGTGTCGAGCAAAATCGATTCGCGGACCATCATCGATCAGGGTGGCGCCGAGCAACTGCTGGGCCACGGTGACATGCTCTACATGCCGCCGGGCACCAGTCTGCCGATCCGGGTTCACGGTGCGTTCGTCTCCGATGACGAGGTTCATCGGGTCGTTGAAGCCTGGAAACTGCGCGGTGCGCCGGAATACAACGATGACATCCTGGCTGGCGTCGAAGAGGCGGGCAGCGGCTTTGAAAATGGCGGCGGTGGCGGTGATGACGATGCCGAAACCGATGCGCTCTACGACGAAGCGGTGCAGTTCGTGCTGGAAAGCCGTCGCGCGTCCATCTCGGCAGTGCAGCGCAAGCTGAAAATCGGCTACAACCGCGCCGCCCGCATGATCGAAGCCATGGAAATGGCCGGGGTCGTGACGTCCATGAACACCAACGGTTCGCGTGAAGTTCTGGCCCCGGGCCCGGTACGCGACTGATTTTGAATTAAAAGGACGGCGCAGTGATGCGCCGCCCGCACTCCCACGAATTATGAGGACTCCCATGCGTCTTATCCGCATGCTGTTGCTGCCGGTACTGGCTTTGACCACGCTCTCGGCCCACGCCGATGACAAGGACGTGGCGCGTCTGACCCAACTGCTGGAAAAATCCCAGACCCTGACCGCACGTTTCTCCCAGTTGACTCTCGATGGCAGCGGCACGCAGTTGCAGGAGACCGCCGGGCAAATGTCCTTGCAGCGTCCTGGCCTGTTCTACTGGCACACCGATGCGCCGCAAGAGCAACTGATGGTCTCCGATGGCAAGAAAGTGTCCCTGTGGGACCCGGATCTGGAGCAAGTCACCATCAAGACCCTGGATCAGCGACTGACCCAAACCCCGGCCCTGTTGTTGTCCGGTGACGTGTCGAAGATCAGCCAGAGCTTCGACATCAGCGCCAAGGAAGCCGGTGGCGTGATCGACTTCACCTTGAAGCCGAAAACCAAAGACACCCTGTTCGACAGCCTGCGCCTGTCGTTCCGCAATGGTCTGGTCAATGACATGCAACTGATCGACAGCGTCGGTCAGCGCACCAATATCCTGTTCACCGGCGTGAAGGCCAACGAGCCGATCCCGGCCTCCAAATTCAAGTTCGACATCCCCAAGGGTGCCGATGTGATCCAGGAATAAACTAACCGGTTGGAGCGCGCTTTTGTGGCGAGGGGATTTATCCCCGTTGGGCCGCGGAGCGGCCCCAAGATCTGCTGGTGCGGTATATCAGGAATACAGCATGCGTTGGTTTAGCGACTGCTGCGCAGCCGAACGGGGATAAATCCCCTCACCACAGGTTTCCAGCAGGCCTGAGAGAGTTGGTATTAACCCGAGGTTTTAACGCGACGTGATGGACCTGTTTCGCAGTGCCCCGATAGCTCAGCCTCTGGCCGCGCGTTTGCGTGCGGCCAATCTGGATGAGTACGTCGGTCAGGAACACCTGCTCGCTCGCGGCAAGCCCTTGCGTGAAGCGCTGGAGCAGGGTGCCCTGCACTCGATGATTTTCTGGGGCCCGCCGGGCGTGGGTAAAACCACCCTCGCGCGGCTGCTGGCGGAAGTCTCGGATGCGCACTTTGAAACTGTCTCGGCGGTCTTGGCCGGCGTCAAGGAAATCCGTCAGGCGGTGGAAATCGCCAAGCAACAGGCCGGCCAGTACGGCAAACGCACCATCCTGTTCGTCGATGAAGTGCATCGCTTCAACAAGTCGCAGCAGGATGCGTTTCTACCCTACGTTGAAGACGGCACGCTGATTTTCATTGGCGCGACCACCGAAAACCCTTCGTTCGAACTCAACAACGCCTTGCTCTCCCGGGCGCGTGTCTATGTGCTGAAAAGCCTCGACGAAGCGGCCCTGCGCAAGTTGGTGCACCGCGCGCTCACCGAAGAGCGTGGCCTGGGCAAACGGCAGCTGACCCTCAGCGATGAAGGTTTCCAGATGCTGTTGTCCGCCGCCGATGGCGATGGCCGACGCCTGCTCAACCTGCTGGAAAATGCCTCGGACCTCGCCGAAGACAACAGTGAGATCGGCGTCGATCTATTGCAAAGTCTGCTTGGTGATACCCGTCGGCGGTTCGACAAGGGCGGCGAAGCGTTCTACGACCAGATTTCCGCGCTGCATAAATCGGTGCGCGGCTCCAACCCCGACGGCGCGTTGTACTGGTTCGCGCGGATGATCGATGGCGGCTGCGACCCGCTGTACCTCGCCCGGCGCGTGGTGCGTATGGCCAGCGAAGACATTGGCAACGCCGATCCGCGCGCGCTGAGCCTGTGCCTGGCGGCGTGGGAAGTGCAGGAACGGCTCGGCAGTCCGGAGGGCGAATTGGCGGTGGCCCAGGCCATCACTTACCTGGCTTGCGCGCCGAAAAGCAACGCGGTGTACATGGGCTTCAAAGCCGCGCTGCGCAGCGCCACTGAACACGGTTCGCTGGAAGTGCCGCTGCACCTGCGCAACGCGCCGACCAAGCTGATGAAACAGCTGGGTTATGGCGACGAATATCGCTACGCCCACGACGAACCGGATGCCTACGCCGCCGGTGAGGATTACTTCCCCGACGAGCTTGAGCCGCAGCCGTTCTATCAGCCGGTGCCGCGGGGACTCGAATTGAAGATCGGCGAGAAGCTCAATCACCTCGCGCAACTCGACCGTCTCAGCCCCCGGCAGCGGAGAAAATAGTGCTTCCATTGATCGTTGCGGTTTCTCTCGGCGGTGTGGCGGGTACGCTGCTGCGGTTCGCGACCGG
>NZ_CABVHK010000028.1 GCF_902497785.1 Pseudomonas fluorescens | reverse complement strand
GAGCATCTGCCCGGAATATGAGCGCGATCAAATCAGCGAAGAAAACGGATATGTACTCAACCCCCAACCCCGCCCGCATTTTTAGGCCGCCCGGCCAATGTGTTTCAAGCCGTTAGAACCACAAGTTTTGACGGCGTTGTCGCACAACCCATCCAGCAAGCCTGTGATTAACTGTTCCGGTCAAACGAACAGGAGTTTGCTTGCTCATGGAATTGAGAATCGACCGACAGGCCCTGGTGCCCGTCGTACAGCAAGTCGTTGACGCGCTAGCCTGCTGGCTGCGTCAGTGCGAAGTTTCGCCGGGGACGCGTTTGCCTTCCACCCGGCAAATTGCGCGAATCAATTTACTCAGTCAGTCCTGCGTCGTGGAAGCGTGCGAGCGACTGGTGGCGCAAGGCGTTCTGGGTGCGCGTCATGGTGCGGGTTTTTTTGTCGCCGCCCCGGCATCCGCTACTCAAGGGCAACGGGATTCACCCTGGCTCGAAGGCACGCAAGTGACACGGGGCAGTGCCTTGGGTGAGCTGAAACTGGGGGGTGGCGGGCTGCCTGAAAGCTGGCATGAAACCGATGATTTGAGTTACGCCATCCGGGAAGTCAGTCGTACCGACATGGCGGCTCTGTTCAACTACAGCACACCGCTGGGCCTGCCTGCATTGCGTCAACAAATCCGCAAGCGCTTGCAACAGCTGGACATCAACGTGGGTGAACATCGCATCATGACAACGGCGGGGGCCAGCCAGGCACTCGACCTGATCGTGCGCACGTTGCTCAAACCGGGAGATTGCGTAGTCGTCGAAAGCCCCGGTTATTCCATGCTGTTCGAGTTGTTACGATTGCAGGGTGTCACCATGATCGAAGTGCCGCGCACGCCGCGCGGGCCTGACATCGTAGTGCTGGAAGCGTTGCTGCTGAAGCACAGGCCACGAGCGCTGTTCTGCAATAGCTTCTATCACAACCCGACCGGCTGCAGCCTGACGCCAGTGGTGGCTCAGCGGATATTGCAGTTGGCAAAAACCCACGGCGTGCGGGTGATCGAGGACGACGTCTACGCGGATTTGCACAGTGGCCCCGGGGCACGGCTCGCCGCTCTGGATGTCGACGAAAACGTAATCTATGTCGGCAGTTTCTCCAAAACCCTCAGCAGTTCGTTACGGGTCGGATTCGTAGTGGCCGGCACTGACGTCATCTCGCGACTGGGGGAGGTGAAGATGATCAGCAGCATGGGCGCTTCAGGGTTTTGCGAGTCGGTGCTGGCCCGCCTGCTGGCGAGCGGTGCTTATCGCAAGCTGGTAGTGCGGCTGCGTCAGCGTTTGAACAGTGACCGAGAGGCCGCGTTGCAGGTGCTGGAAGATGCTGGCTGGGAGGTCTTCGGCAAGCCCGTCGGTGGACTGTTCATCTGGGCGCGATCGCGCAAGTCCGACTCCGCCTATGTGCGGACCCAGGCTCATTACTTCGGTGTCCTGCTGTCTTGCGCGACGGCATTCAGTCCCGCCAGCGAGGCCAGTGACTGGCAGCGGATCAATGTGGCCTGTGCCTGTGATCCGCGAGCCCGGGCGTTCTTTCAGGCCACCGCTGCGGATCGACCTCAATCGTTCTGAAAACGACGTTGGCGTAGCTTTTTGCCATTATTCCGACGCCAGAGACTTGTGCTGGCACAGGCGCGTTGCGAATCTGCGTCAACAGACTATGTCAGGGGACTAAGTGCAATGATTTCGGCCGTGCAAGGACGTTTTGCCAACCTCGGTATGGCAACAAAACTGGGTGTCGGGTTTGTGCTGGTGCTGCTGTTGACAGCGCTGGTGGCGGCCATCGGCGTGTGGTCCCTGCAAACCATCAGCCATCGCTTCGATGGGCTCAAACAGATGTCGTCGCTCAACAGTGGCCTGCTCAAGGTGCGACTCCTCGAGCAGGAGTATGCCTTGCACGGCAATCCGAAAATCGTCACTGCGCTGCACGAGGGGGTCGATGGCCTCGTCGTCGTTGCGAACCGGATCAAGGCGCAATCGCCGGATAGCCTTTCGGTGATGAATGACGTCGAGGCGTCGCTGGGCGCTTACCGCAAAGCGTTTGACGAGTTTGTCTCGCTGAGCCAGGCCAAGGATCTGGCGCTGGAAATGGCCAGTTGGTCGGTGTCTAGCGTGGCCAATAACCTCGACGTCTTGCAGGCCGGGCTGGCGGATGATGGCGCCTATACCTTGAAAGAATCCGAAGGCAAGGACGGTGGCCAGTTCATCGAACAGGCCAGTCAGGTCAGCCAGGTGTCACGGCTGATGTTGCAAGCCATGAACGAAGCACGTGTGCGCCTCGACCTGAGCCGCAAGGGTGACGACAGCGCCGGTCAGGGCAAGATCGAACAGGCCGATCAGGCGTTGACTCAGGCCGGGCAGCTGAAAACCACGGTCAAGGATGAGGGCTACCTGACTGTCCTTAATGAGGTGGTCGGGCACATTGGCGGCTTCAGTGAAAAACTTGCCGAATACACCGGCCTGCTGGCGCAGGAAAAGACGGTTTACCAACAACTGCATCAGCGCGCCGCACAGGTGATGGAGCGGGTGGATCAGGCTTACGTCGCCGAAGACCAGTCCATGCAGGCCGAGTTGAAGAAGAATTCGCTGCTGATCATCGGTTCGTCGGCATTGGCCCTGCTCGTCGGCTTGATCGCCGCGTGGGTGATTACCCGGTTGATCGTGGGGCCGCTGCGCAGTGTCATTCGTGTTGCTCAGCAGATCGCCGCAGGTGATTTGAGTGCGAAGGTTGAAGTGACCCGTCGAGATGAAATCGGCCAGTTGATGCAGGCCATGCAGCAGATGGGCGCGGGGCTCAGCAGCATTGTCAGCGGTTTGCAGTCGGGTATCGAGCAGTTGGCGAGTTCTGCGCAGTCGCTCTCGGCGGTGACCGAGCAGACCAACCTTGAAGTCAGCAGTCAGAAGGAAGAAACCGAGCAGGTCGCTACGGCCATGAATCAGATGACCGCCACCGTGCACGATGTGGCGCGCAATGCGGAAGAGGCTGCGCAGGCCGCGCAAACCGCAGACGGCAAAGTCGAAAGTGGCCAGGCGGTGGTGCGTCAGAGCATGGCGCGCATCGAGCAGCTTGCGGAGTCGGCGTCATCGGCGAGTTCCAGCATCGAAAGTCTGAGTGCGGAAATTCAGAACATCGGCACGGTGCTGAGCGTCATCAAGAGTGTGGCCGAACAGACCAATCTATTGGCGCTTAACGCGGCCATCGAGGCGGCGCGGGCTGGAGAGCAGGGCAGGGGCTTTGCGGTGGTGGCCGATGAAGTGCGCGCACTGGCGAGGCGGACTCAGCAATCGACTGAGGAAATCGAGCGACTGGTCAGCGCGTTACGGTCGGCGACGCAGTCATCGGTCCAGCAGATTCGGAACAGTGGCGAGTTGGTGAAGCTGGCGGTCAGTGATGCACTGCAGACCGAAAGTGCCTTGGGCAGTATTGCCGCAGCGGTGTCGTTGATTCAGCAGATGAACCAGCAGATTGCGGCGGCTGCCGAGGAGCAGAGTTCCGTGGCCGAGGAGATCAATCGCAGTGTGACCAGTATTCGCGCAAGTGCAGATCAGTCCTCGCTGGCGATGCAAGGGAACGCGGCGTCGAGTATCGAGCTGGCGCAGTTGGGGGTTGAATTGAAGGGAATGGTGGGGCATTTCAGGCTTTGAAGCTTATGGAGAGTGGGTGGGCTTGCACGGTTTCATTGTGGGAGCGAGCCCGCTCGCGAAGGCGGACTGACAGCCGAATTGTTCCTCCTGTCATGACTTGGGCAGCAAATTCAGCACAAAAAAAACCACCTGTTCAGGTGGTTTCTTCTCTCTGATTTCCAATCAGTCGTAAATCACTTTCTTCTTCCAGTCCGCATCTGCCTCGACGTCTTTCAGGCCTGCGGTCAATTGATTCACTTCGCCTTCAACCGGAGCGATGTCGTCCATGACTTGCGCGTTGGCGCGAGCGAGGAGTTTTTCCAGGTACTCGAGCTGTTCGGCGTAGACCTGCGGTTCCTGCTGTTTGCGCAGGTATTGCACGCCGCGTTCGAACGCCAGGCGCGCCTGGCCAGGCTGGTTCTGTTGCAGGGAATGCTGGCCGAGGTTGTTGAAAAACTCGATGTGCAGCAAGACCAGGATGTGGCGAACTTCGCGGATCCAGCGTTTGGCTTCGTTGGTCGGCAGGAAACCGTCCTGTGCCGCACGGGTGATCTGGCCATGCAGGGCTTCGAGCAGGAAGCGTACGTCCTTGGCTTTCGCTTCGGTCTGGATCGGTGCCGGCGGATTATTCACCGGAATCGATTCGCCCTGGGCGACAAGGGCGTTCAGTTCGACGATTCGCGCCTTGAGGTTGGCGCTGGATTTTTCCAGGTTCAACAGGCGCTGGCAGACGTTCAGCTCCAGGCGGGTCAACAGCAGCTTGAGCGCCGGGGTCATCAGCTGGCCAGGAAAGGTCTCGGTGATTTCGCCGCAGCGCCGCAGGCGGTCGTTGAGCTCGACCTTGGTGCGGGCCTTTTCCAGTTTGTTGTTTTCCACCACATGGTTCATGTACCCAATGGCGATCAATAGTGCGATCCCGGCTACAACTAGCAGGGTGATCATGAGTGGTGTCACCGGTAAGACCTCTTTATGGGATTCGCGAGCGAGTGTAGTGGCTTGGCATGGGGGCGCATAGGGCCGCTCGACGGGTTGAATCGAGCGGGCCTTTACCTGTATCGACCGCGACGGTACTTATATAAGTGATGGCGCGTGATGTGCACATTGCCATCATTCAAGACACGGGTGGACTATAACGTCTTGGCGGGTGCCAGAATATAGGCGTCAAACAGTGAGCTGGCAAAATGGCGTGATCACTGCCAAAAGCGGGGCGAAGTCATTGATTTAAATAAATTTATATCTGGGGGTTGACGACCCTTCAATCCATCCATAGAATGCGCGCCACTTACAGCGTAAAGCACACAGCGAAACGCGGTAGGGAGTGAATGTTGTACGTGTGTCCCCTTCGTCTAGTGGCCTAGGACACCGCCCTTTCACGGCGGTAACAGGGGTTCGAGTCCCCTAGGGGACGCCATATTGCGGGAATAGCTCAGTTGGTAGAGCACGACCTTGCCAAGGTCGGGGTCGCGAGTTCGAGTCTCGTTTCCCGCTCCAGTTTTAAACAGCGTTGCTTTCGGGCGGCGCTGAGTGAAACCAGAACCAAGTCTTCGGATGCGGGTCTGGGCACCGAAACACACACCATGTGTTCCGGGCAGCGTGTCCCCTTCGTCTAGTGGCCTAGGACACCGCCCTTTCACGGCGGTAACAGGGGTTCGAGTCCCCTAGGGGACGCCATTTGCGGGAATAGCTCAGTTGGTAGAGCACGACCTTGCCAAGGTCGGGGTCGCGAGTTCGAGTCTCGTTTCCCGCTCCAAATTCACAAAAACGCCGCTCATTGAGCGGCGTTTTTGTTTGCGTGATTTTTATCGGATTCCGAAAAATTGGCCCGCCAGTCAGACTGAGCGGGCCTTTTTGCAGGGGCGGTGTTACATCGACAGGATCAGGCGCCCCGCGAACAGAATCAGAACCACCCCCATCGTCCGTTCGAACCAATGCCCCATGCGCATGAACAGCACGCGAACCCGGCTGCTGGAGAAGAACAGCGCGACGATGACAAACCACAGCGCATTGACGAAACACATCCAGACCCCGTAAAGCGCCTGAATGCTGAGCGGCGTCGTGGCGCTGATCAGTGTGGTGAAGATCGCCAGGAAAAACAGCGTGGCCTTGGGGTTGGTGGCGTTGGTCAAAAAACCGGTGGTGAACGCTTTTAGCCGGGTCTGTTCGACCACCGGTTCGCCTCGACCGTTTTCTCCCTCCAGCGCCGATTTGGGTTGGCTACGCATCAGGCTGACGCCGAGGTACAGAATGTAAGCGCCACCCACGACCTTGGCCACCGTCAGCAACCAGGGTGTGGCGTGCATCAGCGCGCCGACGCCGAGCAGGGTGTAGAGCACGTGTACGGAAATGCCGGCGCCGATGCCCAGCGCCGTGCAGATTCCAACCCATCGACCGAAGCGCACGCTCTGGCGAATGGTGACGGCGAAGTCCGGTCCGGGGGCCACTACGGCGAGAAAGTGAATCGTTGCCAGCGCCAGGAACTCGCCCATGTAATTCGAAAACTGCATCTCAACTCCAGAACGTAAGGGGTGAAGCATTGCCGCGATAGCCGACAAAGAATGAAAGGCTCAAACGCGGGTCGGCCACGCCCGGTGTCACCGAATGCATGCGGCGCGAATTGAACATGATGAAGTCGCCGGGTTCGGGACGGACTTCAAGGACTGGAGTGCCGAGCAATGCCGGATCGATGCCGTAACTGTCGCCACGCATTTCGTCGAACTGGTCCGGTGAAATGTCGTGATCCCACATCTGCAACGCGCCGCCCTCGGCGGGCATGTTCAGGTAGACGTTGCAGGCGAACTGCGCGTCGAGACTGCGGGCCTGGAAACTGTCCGGAGCGTCCTTGGCGAAAATGTCGTGGTGCGCCAGGAAACACACCCCGGGCTTCACCACCCGGGACAGCCCGACATACATCTTGCGACCGTAGAGGTTTTCCAGGTGCGCACCCGCCGGCCAGGACTCATCGAGCATGCAACGCAGGGTGTCGACCGGGGACGAGTAGGGCGCGCAACGGTTGCGCAGTTCCGCAATGTTGCGGGTCGCGCGTTCGAAGTAGTCCTCGATCAGCAGCGGCTGGTTTTCCGCTTCATAGAACGCCATGCCAATGCGACCGATGCTTGGGGCGTTGATATAGCCTTCGAAACCGGGGGCGAGAATCCTGTCGCCGATCTGGATCGCCAACGGCGCAGGCAGGAAGCCTCTGACGCGTAGGGCGAGGACTTCGTCGTTGGCCAGTTTTTTTATGCACGTCTCATCGAGACGCTCGACGTCAAGCATCATGGTTCAGATCCATCTGTTGGACAGTCAACGGAACTTGCGTATGCCGGCTCTTCCGACGTCAGGCGAAGCCAGCATCGCCAAATGCTCAATCCACGCTGTAGTGGACGGACAGCGTGCCTTTTTTCTGCGAAACCGAAGCGATCGTGACGCTGCCCAAATCCTTCAGACTGCGCACATGAGTGCCGCCGCAACCGTAGGCGGGCAGTTCACCGAAACCTATTTCCCGGGCACCTTCGCGCAACGATGTCAGCCGTGGCATGTCTTGGGCGATCCATTGATCGATGCCGGACTGAAGGGTTGCGGCATCAACCTCCTGCGCCGATTCCGCCGGTTTGAATTGCACCCGCCCTTCGCCCGGCCAGTGATGCGCCTTGATCGGCATCCAGCCCATGGCCTGGACGAAATGGCCGATCAGATGGCCAGCGGAATGCATTCGCGTATTGAACTGACGACGTTGTTCATCGACCAGAATCCGGGTCATGCCGAGGTCTACCGGACGGTCGACGAAATGAATGATCCGGTCCGGATCCTGAACCACGCGAAGCACCTGGCTGTCACCCATCCAGCCGGTATCGAAGGGCTGGCCGCCGCCCTGAGGGTGAAACAGGGTGGCGCGCAGCACCACGGCGAATTCGTTCTCGTGGGGTGTGCAATCCAGTACTTCCACGTTGGCCTTGAGGTCATCACTATGGAAAAAGAGGCGGAGCGTCATATTCCATGTCCTCGTTAAAGATTTTGTTTTTTATTATATGAAGCGAGGAATTGCGTGATAATCCGGTCAAACATCAAAGGACTGTTGCGCTGTGAGCATAAATCTTCCACTGCCGCTGCTGGGTGAAATGGCGATATTCGTCAAGGTTGTCGAGACCGGCAGCTTCTCCGAAGCGGCTCGTCAGTTGGGCGCTTCACCCTCGGCGGTCAGTCGCAGCATTTCACGTCTGGAGAAGGCGCTTGCCACTCGCTTGCTTCAGCGCACCACGCGCAAGCTGAGGTTGAGCGACGGCGGCGAGGAGGTTTTCAAACGCTGCCGGGAGATGGTCAGCGCGGCCAAATCGGTCATGGAAATCAGTGGCCAGTTCACCGATGAAGCCGAAGGGCTGGTGCGCGTCAGCGTGCCCAAAGCGGTAGGACGCTTCGTGATTCACCCGCATATGCCGGAATTTCTGCGGCGTTATCCCAAGGTCGATGTGGAGCTGTTGCTCGAAGACCGGCAGGTGGATTTGATCGACGATAATGTTGATCTGGCGATTCGAATTACCGATCGACCACCTGCCGGGCTGGTCGGACGGCAACTGCTGACCATCGACCATTTGCTCTGCGCCACGCCGCAGTACCTGGCCGAACACGGCACGCCGACTCATCCCCATGACTTGCTCAACCACAGCTGCATCTACCTGGGCGAAACCCCGAGTGACGCGCGCTGGAAATTCAAGAAAGGTACCAAGGCGGTCACCGTCGGTGTACGTGGGCGCTATGCCGCCAACCATACGGGTGTGCGGTTGGGCGCGGTGTTGCAGCACATCGGGATCGGCAGTTTGCCGTACTTCACGGCGCGCTATGCGCTGGAGCAGGGGTTGATTGTGCAGGTGCTGCCAGACTGGACGTTTCTGGCGTCATACCACGGTGGCGCGTGGTTGCTGCATTCGCCGACGCGGTACATGCCGCCGAAGCTGCGGGTGCTGATTGATTATCTGGTGGAGTGTCTGGAGAAGGAGCCGACGCTGAGTAAACCGGGCAAGCCCGGGAAGGTTGCGGCGGAGTACGAGTTGCCCGAGAGTGAGGGGTTACTTTGAAGGATCAAAGGATCGCAGCCTTCGGCAGCTCCTACAGGGTTTAACGCAATTCCCAATGTAGGAGCTGCCGAAGGCTGCGATCTTTTGATCTTTGTGATTATTAAAAAGGCCCGCATGTTCAACCATGCGGGCCTTCTGTATTTCTGATCAGTGGATCAGTGCTTGCTCTCGTCGTTCGACATCGCCAGCAGCTGTTTTTCCTGATTCCAGTCGAACGGTTCGTCATTCTGTTCAGCTTCGAAACGACGTTCTTCCAGCGCCTGATACAAGTCGATTTCATCATCGGGCATGTAATGCAGGCAGTCACCGGCGAAGTACCACAGCAGGTCGCGCGGAACCAGGTGGGCGATTTGCGGATAACGGGTAATCACCTGGCACAGGATGTCCTGGCCCAGGTATTGGCTTTCGATCGGATCGACCGGCAGCAACGCACGCAATTCGTCGAAGCGCTCCAGAAACAAGGCATGACTTTCTTCGGGAACCTGTTCGGCCTCACCCACGGCGACCAGGATGCTGCGCAAGTGGTCCAGCAAGACGAGATGATCGGCAACGACGTTGGACACGAGATAAGTCCTCAAGAGCAAAACGGGCGCGGGAGTATAAAGCTCCTGCGCCCTTTTTTATATCACCAGCGGGATCAGCGGACTTTTCCCGGCGCCAGCGCCAGTTGTTCTTTGTCGAAATCATCGACATCAATCACTGTGCGCCGCGCCACTTCGGCGTCACGCAGGTTTTGCGCTTCCACCGGCTGCAACACGCCGGCCTCAAGCGCGGCATCAATGACGTTTTCCCCGGCCACCGGTTTGACCTGACCGCTTTTGAGCGCCACATGCAGTTTTTTCTGCAGGGGCTGCGCCTCGTTCAGCAAGTTGCAAGCGTGTTGCAGGGCGCCGACGGCGTCATCGGCCGACTGCGGACGGAAGCAACCGCCGAGCAATTCTTCGAGGGTCGGATCGCCCTTGGCGCGCCCGATCACCGCAGCGACTTCGGCACCGAGTTTGTCCGAAGGCCCTTTGTGACGGCGCCCGAACGGGAACACGATCACCCGCAACAGGCAACCCAGCACTTTGTTCGGGAAATTGCTCAGCAGTTCATCCAGCGCACGCTCCGACTGACCCAGGCTTTCTTCCATGGCCCAAGTGAACAGCGGCGCCATGTGGTCCGGTGAGTCGAGGTCGTGGTAACGCTTGAGTGCGGCGGAGGCGAGGTACATGTTGCTGAGCACATCTCCCAGACGCGCTGACAGGCGTTCACGACGTTTCAGTTCGCCGCCCAGCAACATCATGCTCAGGTCAGCCAGCAGCGCGAACGCGGCCGCCTGACGGTTGAGCGCACGGAAGTAGCCCTGGCTGAGCTTGTTGCCTGGCGCGTGTTCGAACGAACCGAAACCCAGGTTCAGCACCAGCGTGCTGGCGGCATTGCTCACAGCAAAACCAATGTGTTTAAGCAGCAGGCCATCGAATTCGATCAGCGCCTGATCCTTGTCTTCGCGACCGGCGAGGGCCATTTCTTTCAAGACAAAGGGATGGCAGCGAATCGCGCCCTGGCCAAAAATCATCAGGTTGCGCGAGAGGATGTTCGCGCCTTCGACGGTGATGAAAATCGGCGCGCCATTCCAGCTGCGACCGAGATAATTCTTCGGCCCCATGATGATCGCCTTGCCGCCATGCACATCCATGGCGTGACTGATGCATTCGCGGCCGCGCTCGGTGAGGTGATACTTGAGAATCGCCGACAGTACCGACGGTTTCTCGCCCAGATCCACGGCGTTGGCGGTGAGCATCCGCGCCGCGTCCATCATCCAGGCGTTGCCGCCGATGCGCGCCATGGCTTCCTGAATACCTTCAAAGGCTGACAGCGGGACGTTGAATTGTTCACGAATCTGCGCGTACTGGCCGGTCACCAGACTGGTGAATTTCGCCGCGCCGGTACCCACCGCCGGCAACGAAATCGAACGTCCGACCGACAGGCAATTCATCAGCATCATCCAGCCTTTGCCGAGCATGTTCTGGCCGCCGATAAGGAAATCCAGCGGAATGAACACGTCCTTGCCAGAGTTCGGACCGTTCATGAAGGCAGCGCCCAACGGCAGGTGACGACGGCCGATTTCAACCCCGGCGGTATCCGTCGGGATCAAGGCGAGGCTGATGCCCAAATCGACTTCGTCGCCCAACAAGTGATCCGGGTCGTACGCCTTGAACGCCAGGCCGAGGAGGGTGGCGACCGGGCCGAGGGTGATGTAGCGTTTTTCCCAGTTCAGGCGCAGGCCGAGGGTTTCCTTGCCTTCCCACTCACCTTTGCAGATCACCCCGGTGTCGGGCATCGCGCCCGCGTCGGAGCCGGCCAGTGGGCCGGTCAAGGCGAAGCACGGGATGTCATCGCCACGCGCCAGTCGTGGCAGGTAGTGATTGCGTTGTTCATCGGTGCCGTAATGCAGCAACAACTCGGCGGGGCCGAGGGAGTTGGGGACCATCACAGTGGAGGCGAGGTCGCCGCTGCGGGTCGCCAGTTTCATCGCTACCTGGGAGTGGGCGTAGGCAGAAAAACCCTTGCCGCCAAATTCCTTGGGAATGATCAGGGCGAAGAAGCCGTTTTCCTTGATGTGGGTCCAGGCTTCGGCAGGCAGGTCCATGTCCTGGCCGATCTGCCAGTCGCTGACCATCGCGCACAGTTCGTCGGTCGGGCCGTCGATGAACGCCTGTTCTTCTTCAGTCAATTGAGCTTTCGGGTAGGACAGCAGTTTCTCCCAGTCCGGACGGCCGCTGAACAGTTCGCCGTCCCACCACACCGTGCCGGCGTCGATGGCATCGCGTTCGGTTTCCGACATCGGTGGCAGGGTTTTCTGGAACCAGCTGAACAGTGGCGCGCTGAAGTATTTACGGCGCAGGTCGGGCAGCAACAAGGGCGCCGCGACGGCCGCGATCAGCACCCAGAGAATCAGCAGCAACCAGCCCGGCGCGTGGCTGAAAGCGCCCATCGCCACCACGTAAACGGCAACGATGCACAGGGCCGGCAGCGGGGTGATACGACGGTGGGCTAAATACGCAATCCCGACAACCAGAACCAGTATCCACAACAGCAGCATATTTAATCCTCCGTGAAACAAGGGCAAAAACAACCTTCAGAGCTTAGACGTCATCCGCGAAACAGGGTGGTCAGAGCGATGGGATTGAAATCGTGGGAAACCTTCGATGAGTTTTGTAGGACCGGTTGGCACCGGGTGGCGCAAATCGTTCGTTGAACGGGCGGCAAAGCGTCCATGTTTGGCCGAAACGTCGTTATCTCTGTGCTGAACCTGTCGCTAGACTCGGGGCTTCCCAAGGAGATTGTTCTCATGCACGAGTACCTGAGTCCCGGCCGCTTCATCGATAGTGACCACCCTTCAGTGGTGGAGTTCGCCGAAAAACACCGGGGCAACAGTCGCGACCCGCTCGAGCAGGCGATCAATCTCTATTACGCGGTGCGCGAGGCCGTGCGTTACAACCCTTACACCTTCAGCCGCGACCCAGACACCTTGCGTGGCAGTTATGCACTGGCCGCCGGGGAAAGTTACTGCGTGCCCAAAGCCACGTTGCTGGCCGGTGCGGCCCGGCATTGCGCGATTCCCGCGCGGATCGGCCTGGCGGATGTGCGCAATCATTTATCCACCCCGCGTTTGCTGGAACTGCTCAAGAGTGACGTGTTTGCCATGCATGGTTATACCGAACTGTACCTGAACAATCGCTGGGTCAAGGCCACGCCGGCGTTCAACCAGAAACTCTGCGAATTATTCAACGTTGCAGCGCTGGAATTCGACGGGATCAACGACAGCGTATTTCATCCCTTCAATCGCGACGGCGAGCAGTTGATGGAATACCTGATCGATCACGGCCAGTTCACCGACGTGCCGGAAGCGTTCTTTTTCGAGCACCTGGAAAAGTGCTACCCGCATCTGTTCAGCGAACATCTGCCGTCCCTGTTGGGTGATATGCAGAGCGATTTGAGTCGCGCCTGATCCGGCGTATGCTGCCTGCGCATTTATCCATAACCATAAAGAGGCGGTCATGCTGAAGATCTGGGGTCGGAAAAATTCGTCGAATGTCAGAAAGCCTTTATGGGCCGCCGAGGAGTTGGGCCTGGCCTATGAAGCGATCGATGCGGGCGGCGCGTTCGGTGTCGTCGACACGCCTGAGTACCGCGCGATGAACCCCAATGGCCGCGTGCCAGTCATCGAGGACGACGGTTTCGTGCTGTGGGAATCCAACGCCATCGTCCGTTACCTGATGGCCCTCCATGCAAGCGACAGCGCCTGGTATCCCTCGGACTTGAAGGCGCGCGCCACGGCCGATAAATGGATGGACTGGACCACTGCCAATTTCGCCGGTCCGTTTCGCACAGTGTTCTGGGGCGTGTTGCGTACCCCGGAGGACAAGCAGGACTGGCCCGCCATCAACGCCGCAATCAAAGAGTGCGACGGCCTGCTGGCGATGGCCGATCAGGCGCTGGGGACTCAACCGTACCTGTCGGGCGATGAAATCGGCATGGGCGACATTCCCCTCGGAAGTTTCATTTATGCCTGGTTCGAGATGCCCATCGAACGCGCACCGCAGCCCCGGCTGGAGGCCTGGTATGCCCGCCTGAAACAGCGTCCGGCGTACCGCAAAGCCGTCATGACTGCGTTGACTTAATACTTACTATCGACACACTTGACTGTACTTGTGTGGCGGTGACAAGCACCATTGCGCTTATGCGCCGCGGTTGTGTTGATCACCGCCCGCCCTTATTTATTCCTTTCTTCCCCTTCTTGGTGCGTAAATCCGATATGAGTTCCGCTCTGTCCATCCGGCAGCTAACCAAAACCTACGGCAACGGTTTCCAGGCCCTGAGTGGTATCGATCTGGATGTCGCCGAAGGTGACTTTTTTG
The DNA here is from genome assembly GCF_902497785.1 of Pseudomonas fluorescens. Taxonomy (GTDB): domain Bacteria; phylum Pseudomonadota; class Gammaproteobacteria; order Pseudomonadales; family Pseudomonadaceae; genus Aquipseudomonas; species Aquipseudomonas fluorescens_BO. The sequence goes on along the minus strand of NZ_CABVHK010000028.1, from coordinate 41,016 downwards.
CCTTGCTCGGCCCGAACGGCGCCGGCAAATCCACAACCATCGGCATCCTCTCGACCCTGGTGAACAAGACCAGTGGCACCGTGAACATCTTCGGTCACGACCTGGACAAGAATCCTGCGCAGCTCAAGCGCTCCATCGGCGTGGTGCCGCAGGAATTCAATTTCAACCAGTTCGAAAAAACCTTCGACATCGTTGTGACCCAGGCCGGTTATTACGGCATCCCGCCGAAAATCGCCAAGGAACGCGCCGAGCAGTATTTGACCCAGCTTGGCCTGTGGGACAAGCGCGATACACCGTCACGTTCGCTGTCCGGCGGCATGAAGCGTCGGCTGATGATCGCCCGTGCGCTGGTTCACGAACCGCGCCTGCTGATCCTCGACGAACCGACGGCGGGGGTCGATATCGAGCTGCGTCGTTCGATGTGGACGTTCCTGACCGAGCTCAACCAGAAAGGCATCACGATCATCCTCACCACGCATTATCTGGAGGAGGCTGAGCAACTGTGCCGCAACATCGGCATCATCGACCACGGCACCATCGTCGAGAACACCAGCATGAAACAACTGCTGGGCCAGTTGCATGTGGAGACGTTCCTGCTCGACATCAAAAACACCCTGAGCGCCGCGCCACAGTTGCTCGGTTACCCGACCAAGCTGCTCGATGGCCATACGCTTGAAGTCCAGGTCGACAAGGCCATGGGCATCACCGCGCTGTTCACCCAGCTGGCGCAGCAGAACATCGAAGTGCTGAGCCTGCGCAATAAAACCAATCGCCTCGAGGAGTTGTTCGTGTCCCTGGTGGAGAAAAATCTGTCGAAGGTGGCGGTATGAGTTCCGAGCTGCAACCCAACCTCGTCGCGCTCAATACCATCGTCTACCGTGAGGTCAAGCGCTTCACCCGGATCTGGCCGCAGACCCTGCTGCCGCCGGCAATCACCATGGTTTTGTACTTCGTGATTTTCGGTAACCTGATCGGCCGGCAGATCGGTGACATGGGTGGCTTCACCTATATGGAGTACATCGTGCCGGGGCTGATCATGATGTCGGTGATCACCAACTCCTATGGCAACGTGGTGTCGAGTTTCTTCGGCAGCAAGTTCCAGCGCTCCATTGAGGAATTGATGGTATCGCCGGTGTCGCCGCACACGATTCTGATCGGCTACACCTTGGGCGGCGTGCTGCGCGGGTTGATGGTCGGGGTGATCGTGACGCTGCTGTCGCTGTTCTTCACCCAGTTGCAGGTGCATCACTTGGGTGTGACCATTCTGGTGGTGGTGCTGACGGCGACGATTTTTTCTTTGTTGGGATTCATCAACGCGGTGTTTGCGCGCAACTTTGATGATATTTCGATTATTCCGACGTTTGTGCTGACGCCGCTGACTTACCTGGGGGGGGTGTTCTACTCGATCTCGCTGTTGCCGCCGTTTTGGCAGACCGTTTCCTTGGCCAACCCGGTGTTGCATATGGTCAATGCGTTTCGGTACGGGATTCTCGGGGTTTCGGATATCCGGATCAGTGTGGCGATTACGTTCATGCTGGTGGCGACGGTTGTGTTGTATGTCGGGTGCGCCCGATTGTTGGTGAGTGGGCGGGGGATGCGGACTTAGGCTTCCTCCGGTCCTGCGCATTTCCTGTGGGAGCGAGCCTGCTCGCGATGGGCGTGAACGATAACCCGCGTTATCTGGATCAACGCTGCGGCTGGGCGTTTTTCGCGAGCAGGCTCGCTCCCACAGGGGATTGGTTCCATCCACGAGGATGTGCTTGATCAATCCAGCGAAGCACGTCAGATCAAAATCCGGTCACTCCCTCCGCTTTTTCTTCCGCCGCGACCACTGCCGACTTACCCACCACCGCCAATACATCATCACCAGGCAATAGGCGAGGGCACCCAACACCACCCCCACCACCACCGAGCCCAGCAAAAACGGCTGCCACAGCGTGGACAATTCGCCGCTGATCCATTCCCAGGTCAATTCATCAGGCAGATGACGAGCCGGAACATCCATCAACCAGGCGCCGGTCTGATACGTACAGAAAAACACTGCAGGCATGGTGATCGGATTGGTCAGCCAGACCAGGCTGACCGCAATCGGCATGTTCCCTCGCACGATAATCGCAAGAACGGCAGCCACCAGCATCTGCAACGGAATCGGCAAAAATGCCGCGAACAAACCCACCGCCATGGCCCGTGCAACCGAGTGTCGGTTGAGGTGCCAGAGGTTCGGGTCATGCAGCAGGGTGCCGAGAAAGCGTAAGGATTTATGTTCCCTGATGCTGGTCGGATCTGGCATGTAGCGTTTGAATAAGCGCCGGGGCATAAGGCTTCTCGGTCGGTTAAGGCGGCAAGTATGTCTGGATTCTATGAGTCTCCCATTCAGACTTTGTGACAATTAATAACCGTGCTCGTGCGATAAGCCGGCTAAGCCTAGAGAGGGGACTCTCAAGGATGGGCGTATGCGCACAGGGATGATGGCGCTGGCGCTGGGCTTGTTGGCCTTGCGTCTTTTGCCGGTTTTACCGCCGGTCTGGTTATGGGTGCTGCTACCGCTCGCGGGTTTGATGGTGTTGCCGTTTCGGCCTTACCCATTGGCATTTTTCCTGTTCGGCCTCAGTTGGGCCGGCGCGAATGCGCAGTGGGTGCTGGATGATCGCCTGACGGCGAACCTTGATGGCGAAACCCGCTGGATTGAAGGGCGGGTCACGGGATTGCCCCAGAACAATGACGGGGTTGTTCGTTTCGAATTCGCGGATGCGCGGTCGAGACAGGCGAAAGTGCCGACGCTGATGCGCCTGGCCTGGTATGACGGGCCGCCGGTCAACAGCGGTGAACGCTGGCGGCTGGCGGTGAAATTGAAGCGTCCCGCCGGGCTGCTCAATCCCCATGCCTTTGATTACGACGCCTGGTTGCTGGCGCAACGCATCGGAGCCACCGGGACCATCAAGGACGGCCAGCGACTCAGCGAAGCCCGGTGGGCCTGGCGCGACGGCATCCGTCAACGCTTGCAAACGGTGGACGCGCAAGGGCGCAACGGTGCCCTGGCCGCGCTGGTTCTGGGCGATGGCGCCGGGCTCAGTCGTGAGGATTGGCAGGTCTTGCAAGACACCGGCACCGTGCATTTATTGGTGATTTCCGGGCAGCACGTCGGCTTGCTTGCCGGGGTGTTGTATCTGCTGATTGCCGGGCTTGCTCGCTATGGTCTGTGGCCGAATCGCTTGCCGTGGCTGCCATGGGCGTGCGGGCTGGCATTCGCTGCGGCACTCGGCTATGGGTTGTTGGCGGGGTTCGATGTGCCGGTACGGCGCGCCTGCGTGATGATCGGTCTGGTGCTGTTGTGGCGTCTGCGCTTTCGCCACCTCGGCGCCTGGTGGCCATTGTTGCTGGCGCTCAACGCGGTGCTGCTGCTGGATCCGCTGGCGAGTCTGCAGCCGGGTTTCTGGTTGTCCTTTGCGGCGGTGGCGGTGTTGATTTTCACCTTTGGTGGCCGGTTGGGCGCCTGGCGCTGGTGGCAAACCTGGACCCGTGCGCAATGGCTGATCGCAATCGGGCTGGGGCCGTTGCTGCTGGTGCTGGGGTTGCCGATCAGCATCAGCGGTCCGGTGGCCAATCTGCTGGCGGTGCCTTGGGTCAGTCTGGTGGTGCTGCCGCCGGCCTTGTTGGGGACGTTGCTGTTGCCGCTACCCTATGTCGGTGAAGGGTTGCTGTGGCTGGCGGGCGGCTTGATCGATTGGCTGTTCAAAGGCCTGGCGTTGATGGCCGGTCAGTTGCCCGCTTGGGTGCCCGTGGCGATTCCAGTGTGGACATGGGCATTGGGCGCCCTTGGTGCGTTTTTCCTGTTGATGCCTCGCGGCATACCGCTGCGGCCGTTGGGGTGGCCGCTGTTGCTGGTGCTGGTTTTCCCGCCCCGGCCATTACTGCCGGAAGGTATCGCTGAAATCCTGCAACTGGATGTCGGCCAAGGCCTGGCGATTCTGGTGCGAACCCGCCATCACACGCTGCTCTACGACACCGGGCCGCGCTTCGGCGACTTCGATCTCGGCGAGCGCGTGGTCTTGCCAGCCCTGCGCAAACTGGGTGTGGACGAACTCGACTTGATGCTGATCAGCCATGCCGACGCCGACCACGCCGGCGGCGCGCGTGCGGTGGCCAATGGGTTGCCGGTGTCGCGAGTCCTCAGCGGCGATCCTGAGGCACTGCCCGATGCGTTGCACGCCGAGCCCTGCAATAGCGGCCAGCAATGGAGTTGGGACGGCGTGCGGTTCCAGCTCTGGCAATGGTCTTCGGCGGCAGACAGCAATCAGAAATCCTGTGTACTGCAGGTCGAAGCCAATGGCGAACGAATCCTGCTGACCGGGGATATCGACACCGCCGCCGAACGAGAATTGCTCGACAGTCCGCTGGCCGTGCCCACCGATTGGTTGCAGGCGCCGCACCATGGCAGCCGCAGTTCGTCCTCGGCAGCACTGCTCGCCGTGCTGCAACCCAAAGCGGTGCTGATCTCGCGCGGCAACGGCAATTCATTCGGTCACCCGCACCCAACCGTCGTGGCGCGCTATCGAAAGCGCGGCATGGCGATCTATGACAGCGTCGAACAAGGCGCCATTCGTCTGCACCTCGGGCGCTTCCAGCTGCCCTGGACGATGCGTCAGGAACGGCGGTTCTGGCGGGCCCCGCCATAACCGCGGGTTATTAAAGCCCGACCGGATGCGACATCACGGTCTTCGGTGCGCCGACCCCCTATGTTAGAGTGGCGCACTTTTTCGAGGGGGCTGTCACTGTGTGGGAATTGGTCAAATCCGGCGGCTGGATGATGCTGCCGATCATTCTGAGTTCCATCGCGGCCATGGCGATCGTCGCCGAGCGCCTGTGGACCCTGCGTGCCAGCCGTGTGACCCCGGAGCATTTGCTCGGGCAGGTCTGGGTATGGATCAAGGACAAACAGCTCAATAAAGAAAAACTCAAGGAATTGCGCGCCAACTCGCCGCTGGGCGAGATTTTGGCGGCGGGCCTGGCCAATTCCAAGCATGGTCGCGAGATCATGAAAGAGTGCATCGAGGAAGCCGCTGCACGGGTTATTCACGAGCTCGAACGCTATATCAATGCCCTCGGCACTATCGCCGCCATGGCGCCGTTGCTCGGTCTGCTGGGCACTGTGCTGGGCATGATCGATATTTTCAGTGCATTTATGGGCAACGGCATCGGCACCAACGCCGCCGTGCTCGCGGGTGGTATTTCCAAGGCGCTGATTACCACGGCCGCGGGTCTGATGGTCGGTATCCCGGCAGTCTTCTTCCACCGTTTCCTGCAACGTCGAATCGATGAGCTGGTAGTGGGCATGGAGCAGGAAGCGATCAAACTGGTCGAGGTCGTTCAGGGTGATCGTGACGTGGACCTGGCTGAGGGCAAAAAAGCGTGAAATTCCGCCGAAAACCGCGGGAAACGGTAGACATCAACCTCGCGTCGCTGATCGACGTGGTGTTTATCCTGCTGCTGTTTTTCGTCGTCACCACTACTTTCACCCGTGAAACCCAGTTGCGTGTCGAGCTGCCGGAAGCGGTCAGTGGTTCGCCCGCCGAAGACCAGCAGGTCAAACATCTCGACGTTGCTATCAATGCAGAAGGTGCGTTCTCGGTGAATGACAAGGTCTTGCCGAAGAACGACCTGACGACTCTGATGGATGCGCTGCAGAAAGAGTCCAATGGCGACACCAACCTGCCGCTGTCCATCAGCGCCGACGGCAAGACTCAGCATCAGTCGGTCATTATCGCCATGGATGCCGCCGGCAAACTCGGATTCAGCCACCTGCGCATGACCACCGTCGAAGCGGCGCCGCCCGCGCCCTGATGGCCATGTCCGAACGGTTGCTTGCCGCGTGGTACCAGGGTCATCCGGCCCTGAAACTGTTGCAGCCGCTGGAGTGGCTGTATCGGCGCGTGGTCATGAAAAAGCGCAAACGTTTTCTGGCGGGCGAGGGCGAGATCTATCAGCCGCCGGTGCCGTTGATCGTCGTCGGCAACATCACCGTGGGTGGCACCGGCAAGACGCCGCTGATTCTGTGGATGATCCAGCACTGCCAGCGCAGCGGGTTGCGCGTCGGTGTGGTCAGCCGTGGCTATGGCGCCAAACCGCCGCAATTGCCGTGGCGCGTCGAGGCCGATCAAACCGCCGACGTCGCCGGCGACGAGCCGTTGCTGATTGTTCAGCGCACCGGCGTGCCGTTGATGATCGATCCGGATCGCAGTAACGCCGTCAAAGCGCTGCTGGCGAGCGAACCGCTGGACCTGATCCTGTCCGATGACGGCATGCAGCATTACCGTCTGGCCCGAGATCTGGAGCTGGTGTTGATCGATGCTGCCCGAGGTCTGGGCAACCAGCGTTGCTTGCCTGCCGGACCGTTGCGCGAACCCGTCGAGCGCCTGCAAAGCGTCGATGCGGTGCTCTACAACGGCGCCGCGGAGGATCGCGCCGACGGTTTTGCCTTCCAGCTGCAACCCACCGAACTGGTTAATCTGCACAGCGGCGAACGGCGTCCCCTCGACCATTTTCCTGCCGGTCAGGCGGTGCATGCAGTGGCCGGGATCGGCAATCCGCAGCGTTTCTTCACAACCCTCGAAACGCTACACTGGCGGCCAGTCCCGCATGCGTTTGCCGACCACGCCGAATACAGCGTGCAGGCCTTGAATTTCACACCGTCATTGCCGTTGGTGATGACTGAAAAGGACGCGGTGAAGTGCCGTGCCTTTGCCGCCGCCGATTGGTGGTACCTGACGGTCGATGCTGCGCCATCGCCGGCCTTCGTGGCCTGGTTCGATACGCAGCTGATGCGCCTGCTGCCGGCTCGTCTTTTGCCTTAAACCGTTTTTATCCAGGGAATGCTCATGGACACTAAATTGCTCGACATCCTTGCTTGCCCGGTCTGCAAAGGCCCGCTCAAACTCAGCGCCGACAAAACCGAGCTGATCAGCAAGGGCGCAGGTCTCGCTTACCCGATTCGCGACGGCATCCCGGTGATGCTCGAATCCGAAGCCCGCACCCTGACCACCGACGAGCGTCTGGATAAATGACCTCCGCCTTTACTGTTGTCATTCCATCGCGTTACGCCTCCACCCGTTTGCCGGGCAAGCCGTTGCTGCTGATCGCCGGCAAACCGATGATTCAGCACGTCTGGGAACAGGCGAGTAAGAGCAGCGCCGAACGCGTGGTGGTCGCCACGGACGATGCGCGCATTGTCGAGGCGTGCAACGGGTTTGGCGCTGAAGTGGTGCTGACCCGCGAAGACCACAATTCCGGCACCGATCGCTTGGCTGAAGTCGCGGCGAAACTGGGCCTGGCGCCCGACGCCATCGTGGTCAATGTCCAGGGCGACGAACCGCTGATCCCGCCGAGCGTGATCGATCAGGTCGCCGCCAACCTCGCGGCCCACGCCGAAGCGCGCATGGCGACACTGGCCGAGCCGATCGAAGACGTCGAAACCCTGTTCAACCCCAATGTCGTCAAAGTGGTCAGCGACCTCAACGGCCTGGCGCTGACGTTCAGTCGCGCGACGTTGCCGTGGGCCCGGGACGCGTTCGCGAAAAATCGCGAAGAGCTGCCCCAAGGCGTGCCGTATCGTCGTCACATCGGCATCTATGCCTACCGCGCCGGGTTCCTCCATGACTTTGTCAGCTGGGGCCCGTGCTGGCTGGAAAACACTGAATCCCTGGAACAGCTGCGTGCCTTGTGGCACGGCGTGCGGATTCACGTGGCCGATGCATTGATTGCACCGCCTCCCGGTGTCGACACCGTCGAAGATCTTGAGCGCGTTCGTCGCCTGCTGGAGGCCTGATGCGGGTTTTGTTCGTGTGCCTGGGCAACATCTGCCGTTCACCGACGGCCGAAGGCGTGCTGCGGCATAAATTGCGTGAAGCGGGGCTGGCCGATCAGGTCGAGGTCGCCTCCGCCGGCACCGGTGACTGGCACGTTGGCGGGCCTCCAGACGAGCGCAGCCAGGCCGCGGCCAGGCTGCGCGGTTACGACCTGTCCGCCCAGCGCGCCCAGCAAGTGACCCGCGCCGATTTCGCCACCTACGATTTGATCCTCGCGATGGACAGCAACAACCTGCGCAACCTCAAGGCTTTGCAACCCGTCAGGGGCAAGGCTGAGCTGGACCTGTTCCTGCGTCGCTATGAGTCGGACATCGATGATGTGCCGGATCCGTACCACGACAGCGATCAGGGGTTTGAATACGTGCTGGACCTGATCGAGCGAGCCGCCGACCTGCTAGTGATCGAACTGAAGGGCCGGTTATGAGTTTGCAGGTGCTGACTGGCGTTTCGCTCAAGCCTTACAACAGTTTTGGTGTCGATGTTCAGGCCCGTTTGTTCGCCGAGGCCCACAGCGATGCCGATGTGCGTGAAGCGCTGGCGTATGCGGCGCAACATGCCGTGCCGTTGCTGGTGATTGGCGGTGGCAGCAATCTGCTGCTGACCGCCGACATCCAGTCGCTGGTGCTGCGCATGGCCACGCGCGGCATTCGCATTCTCAGCGATGACGGCAACCAGGTTGTCATCGAAGCCGAGGCCGGCGAGCCTTGGCACCCCTTCGTGCAACACACGCTGGCGCAGGGGCTGTCGGGGCTGGAGAACCTCAGCCTGATCCCCGGCACCGTCGGCGCGGCACCGATGCAGAACATCGGCGCCTATGGAGTGGAAATCAAGGACGTGTTCGCTGGCCTGACCGCGCTGGATCGCCAGACCGGCGAACTGCGCGACTTCAGCCTGGCCGAATGCAACTTCGCCTACCGCGACAGCCTGTTCAAACAGGAACCGGGGCGCTGGCTGATCCTGCGGGTGCGTTTCGCGCTGAACCGCGCTGCGCATTTGCATCTGGAGTACGGCCCGGTGCGTCAGCGCCTGAGCGAGCAGGGTATCGAGCAGCCGACCGCCAGCGATGTCAGTCAGGCGATTTGCAGCATCCGCAACGAGAAGCTCCCGGACCCGGCGGTGCTCGGCAATGCCGGCAGCTTCTTCAAGAATCCGCTGGTGTCGGCGGCGTTGGTCGCCCGGCTCAAAGGTCAATACCCGGACCTGGTGGCTTACGCGCAACCCGACGGGCAGATGAAGCTGGCGGCGGGCTGGCTGATCGAGCGGGCAGGCTGGAAAGGTTTTCGCGACGCCGATGCCGGCGTGCATGCATTGCAGGCGCTGGTGCTGGTCAATTACGGCAGCGCAACCGGCCTGCAATTACTGCACCTTGCGCAGCGCATCCAGAAAGACATCGCAGAACGTTTCCATGTCGACCTGGAAATGGAGCCGAATCGGTACTGAGCCAAGCTTTCAGGATTGATTTCAAAGCCCTGTACAACTTCGATTGTGCAGGGCTTTTTTGTTAATGCTGGGTTAACTTAGCCCCCTAACGATGCAAGCATTTGCTCCACCAAAGGCCCGATGCAGACGTCCCCGTCCGCATAAGAGAGCCTCATTAGCCTGAGCCGATCTGCGTGATGCCAACCGCCAGTCTCTGGCGGCAGATTGCTCGACCCCATAATCCAGTACCCATATGCGGGCGTGCCCATGATTACCCTGAAACTCAACGGTCAAGACCATCAACTCGATGTCACCGAGGACATGCCGCTGCTCTGGGCTATCCGCGACGTGGCCGGTTACAACGGCACCAAATTCGGCTGTGGCATGGGCCTGTGCGGCGCTTGCACCATTCATATCGACGGCTCCCCGGCGCGCAGCTGCATCACGCCGATCGGCTCGGTGATCGGCCAGAACGTCAGCACCATCGACAACCTTCACGCCGACCCGGTCGGGCAAGTCGTTCAGCAGGCGTGGCTGGATACCGCAGTGGCGCAGTGCGGTTTCTGCCAGGGCGGGCAGATCATGTCGGCGACGGCGCTGCTCAAGATCAACCCGAACCCCAGCGATGAGCAGATCGAAGAGGCGATGGTCGGCAATATCTGCCGTTGCGGCACTTACAACCGGATCAAGACTGCTATCCGTCAGGCCTCCACTCACCTGAAGGAGGCCAAGGCATGAGCCCTTTACCGAATGATTTCGCGCTGAGCAATCTCAGCCGTCGCGGTTTCCTCAAAGGCGTCGGTGCCACCAGTGCGCTGGTGCTCGCCGCGAGCTGGGGCTGGCAGGACGCTTTCGCTGCCGAGGCCGAGAAGAAATTTGGCGCCGACGGCATGCCCAACGGCTGGATCGATGATCCAAAGGTCTACGTCAGCATTGCCGCCGATGGCAGCGTGACGGTGGTGTGCAACCGCTCGGAAATGGGCCAGGGCGTTCGCACCAGCCTGAGCATGGTGGTAGCCGATGAACTGGATGCCGATTGGGCGCTGGTAAAAGTACAGCAGGCGCCGGGCGACGAAGTGCGTTTTGGCAATCAGGACACCGACGGTTCGCGCAGCATGCGCCATTGGTATGAGCCGATGCGCCGCTGCGGTGCCGCCGCGCGAACCATGCTTGAGCAAGCCGCCGCCGAGCAGTGGAAAGTCCCGGTCGGCGAGTGTCATGCGCAATTGCACAAAATCATCCATAAACCCACCGGCCGCGAGCTCGGTTACGGCGCGCTGGCCGCCGCTGCGAGCGCGCTGGCGGTGCCGGCACGCGACAGTCTGCGGCTCAAGGAACAGTCGGAGTTCCGCTACATCGGCAAGGAAGGCACTAAAGCCATCGACGGTGCCGACATCGTCAACGGTCGCGCCCTCTACGGTGCCGATGTGCATGTCGACGGAATGCTCTACGCCACCATCGCGCGCCCGGCGGTGTACGGCGGCAAGGTCAAATCACTGGACGACAGCGCTGCGCTGAAAGTCCCGGGCGTGATCAAAGTCATCCAGATCGAAGGTCGTCCGCTGCCATCGGAGTTTCAACCGCTGGGCGGCGTGGCCGTGGTGGCCAGCAATACCTGGGCCGCGATCAAGGGCCGTGAGGCCCTGAAGATCGAGTGGGACGACGGCCCCAACACCAGTTACGACTCGATAGCCTACCGCAAGGAGCTCGAAGCTTCGTCGCTCAAGCCGGGCAAAGTGGTGCGCAACACCGGTGATATCGACGCAGCCATGAGCGGTGCCGACAGCAAACTCGAAGCCTCCTATTACCTGCCGCACCTGGCGCAGGCGCCGATGGAGCCGATGGTCGCCATCGCGCGTTTCAAGGATGGCGTGTGCGAAGCCTGGGCCCCGAGCCAGGCACCGCAAGTCACCCGCAAGCGGATCGGCGAACGCCTTGGCATTCCGTTCGATAACGTCACCATCCACGTCACCCTGCTGGGCGGCGGTTTCGGCCGCAAATCCAAGCCGGACTTCATCATTGAAGCGGCCATTCTCGCCAGGGAATTTCCCGGCAAGGCCGTGCGGGTGCAATGGACCCGTGAAGACGATATCCATTGTTCATATTTCCACACTGTATCGGCCGAGTACCTCAAGGCCAGTCTCGGCAAGGACGGCCTGCCGTCGGGTTGGCTGCACCGCACCGTGGCGCCGAGCATCTCCGCACTGTTTGCACCGGGCATGAACCACGAAGCGGCGTTCGAGTTGGGCATGGGTTTCACCAACATGGCTTACGCGATTCCCAATGTGCGCCTGGAAAACCCGGAAGCGGCGATCCACACGCGGGTCGGCTGGTTTCGCTCGGTGTCGAATATTCCTCACGGTTTTGCGATCCAGAGCTTTGTCGATGAACTGGCGCACCAGGCCAAACAGGATCCACTGAAGTACCAGATCAAACTGCTCGGCCCCGATCGTCAGATCGACCCGCGCACCTTGAGTGAAGAGTGGAACTACGGCGAATCCCCCGAGCGTTATCCGATCGACACCGGGCGCATGCGCACGGTACTGGAAACCGCCGCGAAAGCCGCCGGTTGGGGGCGTGAGTTGCCGAAAGGTCGCGGGTTGGGTCTGGCGGTGCATTACAGCTTCGTGACCTATGTGGCGGCGGTGATTGAGGTCGAAGTCAAAGATGACGGCACCTTGATCGTGCACAAGGCCGACATCGCCGTGGATTGCGGTCCGCAGATCAACCCCGAGCGGATTCGCTCGCAGTTCGAAGGCGCCTGCGTCATGGGCCTGGGCAACGCGGTGCTGGGCGAGATCAGCTTCAAGGACGGCAAGGTTCAGCAGGACAACTTCCACATGTACGAAGTGGCGCGCATGTCCCTGGCACCGAAGGAAGTCGCCGTGCATCTCGTCACTCCGCCGGGCAATGTGCCGTTGGGCGGCGTCGGGGAGCCGGGCGTGCCGCCGATTGCGCCGGCGCTGTGCAATGCGATCTTCGCCGCGACTGGCAAACGCATCCGCAACCTGCCGGTTCGCTATCAGTTGCAGGGCTGGCAGAAGGCTGAGGCCTGATGGACAGCGTCGATCTGAACGTCTTGCGTAGCGTGCTCGAATGGCGCCGCGCCGGTCAGCGAGTGATGTTGTACAGCGTGGTCCAGACCTGGGGCACCGCGCCCCGGGCACCTGGCGCCATGCTGGCCTTGCGCGAAGACGGGGTGGTGATCGGTTCGGTGTCTGGCGGGTGTGTCGAGGATGATTTGATTGCGCGGCTGCATGACGGCCGTATTCCGGACGATGGGCCGCCGGTGCAGTTAATCACCTACGGCGTCACCCGCGAAGAGGCCGCACGTTTCGGCTTGCCGTGCGGCGGCACATTGCGTCTGACCGAAGAGCGCATCGGTGACCCGACCTGGGTCGCCGATTTGCTGACGCGTTGCGAGGCCCATGAAATCACGGCTCGGTCGCTGGATATCGCCACTGGCGAGGTGACGTTGCAGTCAGCGACCAAGAGTGATGTGCTGAGCTTCGACGGCCACACGCTGCGCGCGATTTACGGCCCGCGCTGGCGGTTGTTGCTGATCGGCGCCGGGCAGCTGTCCCGTTATGTGGCGGAGATGGCCCGGTTGCTGGATTTCGAAGTGCTGATCTGCGATCCGCGCACCGAGTTCGTCTACGGCTGGGAAGAGCAGCACGGGCGTTTTGTCTCCGGCATGCCGGACGAAGCGGTGCTGAACATTCAGACTGACGAACGCACGGCCATCGTCGCGCTGACCCACGACCCGCGCCTGGATGACATGGCGCTGCTCACGGCGCTGGACTCCAGGGCGTTTTATGTCGGTGCGCTGGGTTCGCGGGTCAACAGCCTGAAGCGCCGGGACAACCTGGCTCAGCTAGGCTTGTCAGAAGCCGCCATCGCGCGCCTGCACGGCCCGATCGGTTTGCACATCGGCAGCCATTCTCCGGCGGAAATCGCCCTGTCGCTGCTGGCCGAAATTGTCGCGATCAAAAACGGCGTCGAGCTGAAACAGAAGAAGCCGTTGCAGGAGCAGGTATGAGCGAGCACATCGGCGTCATCGTATTAGCGGCGGGGCAGGGCAGTCGGTTTCGACAGGTGGCCGGTGCCGACAAAGACAAGTTGTTGGCGGACTGCACGGGGCGTGACGGCGCTGTGCGCTCGGTCATCGAGCAGGTACTGGTCAGCGTGCCGGCAACCCTGACGAAGCGCGTACTGGTGACCACCGAAGATCGCCCGCAGGTGGCGCGCATGGCTCAGGCGTATGGTTTTGACATCGTACTGGTTGAATCGACGGGCATGGGTGACAGCATTGCCGCAGGCGTGGCGGCGTGTCCGCAGCTCGGTGGTTGGCTGGTCGTGTTGGGGGATATGCCGTTTATTTTGCCGTCGAGCTTTGAGCGGGTGCTGGTCGGGATTGCAGATGATGCTGTCAGTGTGCCCGTGCATCGGGGGGAGTATGGGCATCCGGTAGGCTTCGGTCGCCACTTCGGACCGGGGCTGATGGCGTTGTCCGGTGATCATGGCGCCAGGCCGTTGTTTGCGCAGGGCAGGGTGGTCGAGGTGGCTGTGGATGATGCCGGGGTGTTGTGGGATGTAGATACACCTGAGAAGTTACTCTTCAAGTAGCCATGACCCAACCCCTGTGGGAGCGAGCTTGCTCGCGATAGCAGTGGATCAGCGTGAGTCCATTTCGAAGGTTAAACCGTCATCGCGAGCAAGCTCGCTCCCACAAGGGGCCTCGTGATGTTCGCAGGCATAAAAAAGCCCCGCCTGGATCACCAGGCGGGGCTTTTTAGTGGCCGATGGAATCAGACGAGAGGTTTAGGCTCGTGCTCTTTTTCCAGGGCTTGTTCGTGTTGCTCTACTGCGTCCTGAACGGAGCGAGGTGCTTCTTCGATGACCGAGGCAGCAGGCGCCGCCTCAATCACTTCAGCAACAACCGGCGCAGGCTCGGCGGCGACAACCGCTTCAACCGGAGCCGCAGCGGCTGCCAGTTCGGCTTCCTTCTGCAGGCGCTCTTCTTCACGCTTGCGACGACGCACTTCGCGCGGGTCATTCGGCGCACGGCCATTTTCGGTCAGGGCGCTGACGGGGGCAGCTTCAACCACTGGCGCAGCCACTTCGGCTACCACAGGGGCTTCAACCACCGGAGCAGGCTCTGGTTCGGCAGCAACCACCACTGGCTCGACGAACGCTGCTTCAGCGACTGGCGCTGGCGCTGGCGTTTCGACAACCGTTGGCTCGGCCACCCAATTGAACGTAGTTTGCTCTTCGCGAACTTCACGAACAGTTTCGGTGACTGTTTCGGCAACGGTTTCAGCCGCTGGCTCTGCAATCACTGCAGGTGCTTCAGCAACGAAGGCCGGTTCAGCGGCAGCTTCAGCCTGAGGCTGTGCTGCTTGGAACGGTGCCACTTCGATTTCCGGAGCAGAGGTCGCTTCTACAGGCGTGGTTGCTTCAACCACCGGCGCTTCCACTGGAGCAGTTTCCAGAGTGGCGGCAGTGGCGCGTTCGGCTTGCTCGTTGGCCTGTGCTTCGGCCGGCGCGCTGATCACGGTGCTGGCAACGGCTGCGGTGACAGCCAGGCCGGCGGCCAGATCGGCCGTGCTTGGGGTTTCGATGCCTTCAGCACCTTCGTTACCTTCGGCCGAATCCGATTCTTCCGAACCTTCGATCACGTTGCCATTGGCATCGCGTTGACGCTCGCGACGGTTGCTGCGACGACGCTGGCCACGGGAGCGGCGACGTGGGCGATCGCCTTCGGCGCCGTCCTGACCGTCTTCCTGCAATTGCTCTTCGTTGCCCGTCAGCTCTTCTTCGGCAACGGCGGCAGCCGCTTGCTCGGCACGCGGTTGACGTTCTTCACGCGGTGGGCGTGGAGCGCGTTCTTCGCGTGGCTGGCGAGCCGGACGCTCTTCAGCAGTGACAGCGGCAGCGGCAGCGGCGGCGGCCGGAGCGGTTGCGTCCAGCGGTTCGCGCAGTTCACGCACACGTTCTTCACGCTCGCCACGAGGCTTGCGATCTTCACGAGGCGCGCGCGGTGCACGTTCTTCACGCGGGGCGCGTGGTGCACGCTCTTCACGTGGGGCACGTTCTTCGCGAGCGACGGCCGGGGTTTCTTCACGGGCTTCGCGTGGCTCGCGGGGTGCGCGTTCTTCACGCGGTGCACGTTCCTCGCGAGGCTTGCGCTCTTCATCGCGGCGACCGTTACGGTTGCGGCTCTGCTGACGACCGTTGCGACGCTCTTCATTGCGCGCAGGGCGTTCGGTGGCGGCTGGTTTTTCAACCGCAGCCGGGGCAACAGGCTCTTCCTTGGTCGCAAACAGGCCGACCAGCGACTTCACCAGGCCTTTGAACAGGCTTGGCTCTGGCACAACGGCCGGAGCGGCAACCGGTGCGGCAACCACTTCGGTCGGGACCGGAGCATTGGCGCGGGCCGGAGCGGTCTTGACCGCGGCTTCCTGGCGAACCAGGGTGCGGGTCGCAGCGGCTGGCTGGACTTCTTCGACTTCGGCAGCGGCGGCTGCGATTTCGTAGCTGGACTGGTTGATGCTGGCTTCCGGGCTGTCGTCGCGCAGACGCTGAACTTCGAAATGCGGCGTTTCGAGGTGATCGTTCGGCAGGATGACAATGCGCGCACGGGTGCGCAGTTCGATCTTGGTGATCGAGTTGCGTTTTTCGTTGAGCAGGAACGCTGCGACCGGAATCGGCACTTGGGCGCGAACTTCGGCGGTGCGGTCTTTCAGGGCTTCTTCTTCGATCAGGCGCAGGATCGCCAGCGACAGCGATTCAACATCACGGATGATGCCGGTGCCGTTGCAGCGCGGGCAAACGATGCCGCTGCTTTCGCCCAGCGACGGACGCAGGCGCTGACGGGACATTTCCAGCAGGCCGAAGCGCGAGATGCGACCGACTTGCACGCGAGCGCGGTCGGCTTCCAGGCATTCGCGGACTTTCTCTTCCACGGCGCGCTGGTTCTTGGCAGGGGTCATGTCGATGAAGTCGATGACGATCAGGCCGCCGATGTCGCGCAAGCGCAACTGACGGGCGATTTCTTCGGCGGCTTCAAGGTTGGTCTGCAGGGCGGTTTCTTCGATGTCGCTGCCTTTGGTGGCGCGCGCCGAGTTGATGTCGATGGACACCAGGGCTTCGGTCGGATCGATGACGATGGAGCCGCCGGAAGGCAGTTCGACGACGCGCTGGAAAGCGGTCTCGATCTGGCTTTCGATCTGGAAACGGTTGAACAGCGGCACGCTGTCTTCGTACAGCTTGATCTTGCTGGCGTACTGCGGCATCACCTGGCGGATGAAAGTCAGGGCTTCGTCCTGGGCTTCAACGCTGTCGATCAGTACTTCGCCGATGTCCTGGCGCAGGTAATCGCGGATGGCGCGGATGATCACGTTGCTTTCCTGATAGATCAGGAACGGCGCGGAGCGATCCAGCGAGGCTTCTTTGATGGCGGTCCAGAGTTGCAGCAGGTAATCGAGGTCCCACTGCATTTCTTCGCTGCTGCGGCCCAGGCCGGCCGTGCGCACGATCAGACCCATGTCGGCCGGGGCAACCAGACCGTTCAGGGCTTCACGCAGTTCGTTGCGCTCTTCACCTTCGATGCGACGGGAGATACCGCCGGCACGCGGGTTGTTCGGCATCAGCACCAGGTAACGACCGGCCAGGCTGATGAAGGTGGTCAGGGCAGCGCCCTTGTTGCCACGTTCTTCTTTTTCAACCTGAACGATGACTTCCTGGCCTTCGCTCAGGACGTCTTTGATGTTGACGCGGCCTTCGGGGGCTTTTTTGAAGTATTCGCGGGAGATTTCTTTGAGGGGCAGGAAGCCGTGGCGCTCGGAGCCGAAATCGACAAAGGCAGCCTCAAGGCTTGGTTCGATGCGAGTAATCCGGCCTTTATAGATGTTGGCCTTCTTCTGCTCGCGTGCACCGGATTCGATGTCCAGGTCGTAGAGGCGTTGGCCATCTACCAGTGCAACACGCAACTCTTCGGGTTGAGTTGCGTTAATCAGCATTCTTTTCATGTAGTACCGTCGGTTTCCGGGCTGCCGGAAACGGCGTTCGGCACACACGACTTCTCACGGTCGGTGTCAGGTGCGTCGGGAGTGGTTGGCCATTCCCGTGTCCAGCGAAGTCCGGCCAATGTGGGCCTTCGTCGCGACGTACGCGTCCTGCTTGCTGTGGCTACTTAAGCACTCAGTCAGGAGGAGGAATCAACCGGCGGCTGTGGACGAGATGAAGCGTCTTGATAAAGCCTAGTGCTACACAGTCCAGCGGTTGTGCATCTCCACCCTACACGTATCCCTGATAATTCGGGTGCTGCCGCGCGCAGAATCCGCAGCGGGTTGGCATTTACCGTGAGCTCCGAAAGGGGAGGTCACGCATCATGGCTAATTTAGGCGGTGTTTCCGAAGCGTTCGCTCGGGGTCATTCGCAGCTGACTGCACTTTGTGAACTGGCCGTGAATATTGGCTCGCCAAGTGAGTGAAAACTCTGCTTTGCGGCGTGATTCAGGCCTTATGTCACCTGCGCTCGTTACACCTGCAAACTCCACCGTTACGTAGCGAAAGCCCCGTAGGACGGCCTCGCGTCCTGGTGAATTGCATTGGTCAGGGCCGGTTTTTGACCGTTGGTCCGCTGTCCAGGCCGCTTTTGGCGACGTTCGCGACTATAGCAGTAATGATTAAGTGCTTCAATTCCATAAAAAATTGATATCATCCGCGCCATGACGACTACTGCCCCCTCGACCCCAAGCGTACAACTGCTTGAGGTCTCGCCGGAATATGCCGGCCAACGAATTGATAACTTCCTTCTCGCTCGGCTCAAAGGCGTGCCCAAGACTTTGATTTACCGCATTTTGCGCAAGGGCGAAGTGCGGGTTAACAAAGGTCGGATCAAGCCCGAATACAAGCTGCAGGCGGGTGATATCGTGCGCGTGCCGCCGGTTCGCGTGCCCGAGCGCGACGAGCCTGTGCCCTTGGCTCAAGGCCTGCTTCAGCGCCTCGAAGCGTCGATTGTGTTCGAAGACAAAGCGCTGATCGTGATCAACAAGCCTTGCGGCATCGCAGTTCACGGCGGCAGCGGCTTGACCTTCGGCGTGATCGAAGCCTTTCGTCAGTTGCGTCCCGATTGCAAGGAGCTCGAGCTGGTTCACCGTCTCGACCGTGATACCTCCGGCCTGTTGATGATCGCCAAGAAGCGCAGCATGCTGCGTCACTTGCACACGGCATTGCGTGGCGACGGCGTCGATAAGCGCTACATGGCGCTGGTCCGCGGCAACTGGGCGTCCTCGATCAAGCAGGTGCGTGCGTCGCTCGGCAAGAGCAATCTGCGCTCCGGCGAGCGCATGGTCGAGGTTGACGAGGAGGAGGGCAAGGAGTCCGTGACCGTGTTCAAGGTGCTGCGCCGCTTCGGCGACTTTGCCACCCTGATCGAAGCCAAGCCGATCACCGGCCGGACTCACCAGATCCGCGTTCATACCCTGCACGCCGGGCATTGCATCGCTGGCGACACCAAGTACGGCGACGAAGGTTTCAGCAAGGAAATCCGCGACCTGGGCGGCAAGCGTCTATTTCTGCATGCTTACATGCTGACCGTGCCGCTGCCGGATGGTGGCGAGCTGAAGTTGCAGGCGCCAGTCGACGATATGTGGGCCAAAACCGTGGAGCGCCTGAGTGCACCCCTCTGATTACAAGCTGCTGATTTTCGATTGGGACGGCACACTGGCTGACTCCATTGGTCGGATTGTCGAAGCGATGCACGTCGCCTCCGAGCGTTCCGGCTTTCAGTTGCGCGATGATTTTGCGGTCAAGGGCATTATCGGGTTGGGGCTGCCGGAGGCGATTCGTACGTTGTATCCGGAAATCGGCGACAACGAATTGAGCGCTTTCCGTCAGCACTACGCCGATCACTACATCGCGGCGGAAGCGGTGCCTTCGCCGTTGTTCGAAGGTGTCGTCGAGTCGATGTCCGCGTTTCGCGCCGAGGGTTATCACTTGGCGGTGGCCACCGGTAAGGCGCGTCGCGGGCTCGATCGGGTGCTGAAAGCCCATGGTTGGGAAGATTATTTCGACATCACCCGTGCCGCCGACGAAACCGCCAGCAAGCCTCATCCGCTGATGCTGGAGCAGATCCTCGCCCATTGCGAGGTTCGCCCGGAGCAAGCGTTGATGGTTGGCGACTCGTCCTTCGACCTGCAGATGGCGCGCAACGCCGGCATGGATTCGGTGGCGGTCAGCTATGGCGCGCAATCGATCGACGCGCTGAAAGTGTTTGAGCCGGCGCTGGCCATTGATCGTTTTTCAGAATTGCATGCCTGGCTAAGTCAGCGGGCTTAATAGATTTTTGCTGGGGTAGATGGCATGACCGACGAATGGAAAGCACCCGCGAAGGCGAGCGCAGAGAGCGGTGACGAGAAGAGCTGGAAGCTGCTGGAAAAAACCCTGCTGGCCAGTGTGCAGGAGCAGCGCCGGTCGCGGCGCTGGGGGATTTTCTTCAAGTTGCTGACCTTTGTTTATCTGATTGGCGCGCTGGTGCTGTTCACGCCCCTGATGGACATGGAAAAAGCCGCCAGCCGCAGCGGCAACTACACCGCGTTGATCGACGTGACCGGTGTGATTGCCGACAAGGAGCCGGCCAGCGCAGACAACCTCGTCGGCAGCCTGCGTGCGGCTTTCGAGGACGAGAAGGTCAAGGGCGTCATCCTGCGCATCAACAGCCCTGGCGGCAGTCCGGTGCAGTCGGGTTATGTCTATGACGAGATCCGTCGCTTGCGCGGCCTGCATCCGGACACCAAGGTCTACGCGGTGATCTCCGATCTGGGCGCTTCCGGTGCTTATTACATCGCCAGTGCGGCGGATCAGATCTACGCCGACAAGGCCAGTCTGGTCGGCTCTATTGGTGTGACGGCGGCGGGTTACGGGTTTGTCGGCACCATGGAGAAGCTCGGTGTCGAGCGCCGAACCTACACGTCTGGCGAGCACAAATCGTTTCTTGATCCGTTCCAGCCACAGAAGCCGGAAGAGACTCAGTTCTGGCAGGGCGTGCTGGATACGACGCACCAGCAGTTCATCGCCAGTGTCAAGAAAGGCCGTGGCGATCGACTCAAGGACAAAGAACATCCTGAGCTGTTCTCCGGTCTGGTCTGGTCGGGCGAGCAGGCGCTGCCGCTGGGTTTGATCGATGGTTTGGGCAATGCCAGTTCAGTGGCGCGCGACGTGATCGGCGAGAAAGAACTGGTGGACTTCACCGTCCAGGAATCGCCGTTTGATCGCTTCTCGAAGAAGCTCGGCGCCAGCGTGGCTGAGCAGTTGGCGATGTGGATGGGTTTCCGCGGTCCTTCGTTGCGATAACCCTCTGGTTGCGTTAGAAGATCGCAGCCTTCGGCAGCTCCTACGGGCGGACGCTAAATCCATGTAGGAGCTGCCGAAGGCTGCGATCTTTTGCTTTCAGGGGATTTGCACGCCTTCGGCCAGCAGCATATCGATCAGGCGAATCAATGGCAGGCCGATCAGGCTGGTGGCGTCAGGGCCTTCGGTGCTTTGAAACAGGCTCACGCCCAAACCTTCGGCCTTGAAGCTGCCTGCGCAATCGTAGGGCTGCTCAGCGCGCAGGTAGCGTTCGATGCGCGCGGTGTCGAGTGTGCGCATGTGCACCGTGAATGGCACGCAGTCGACCTGGCATTGCCCGGTCTGGCTGTTGAGGACGGCGAGGCCGGTGAGGAAGGTCACGCTGGCGCCGCTGGACGCGAGCAGCTGCTCACGAGCCTTCTCGAAGGTGTGGGGTTTGCCGATAATTCGCTCGCCGAGCACGGCGACCTGGTCGGAGCCGATGATCAGATGCGCGGGGTGGCTGCCGGCGAGGGCCTGGGCTTTTTCTTTGGCGAGACGCTTTACCAGTTCGATGGCAGGCTCTCCCGGTCGATGACTTTCATCGATGTCCGGCGAGCTGCAGATGAACGGTAGCTGCAAGCGGGCCAGCAAATCCCGGCGATAAACCGAGCTTGAAGCAAGTAATAAAGGCAGCATGCGCATCTCCAGAAGACAGGGGCGAATTCTAGCGAGGCTTGCAAGTGACGGACAGGGCTGAATTTCCTTTGACATGGCCGGGTGCATCCCTATAATGCTGCGCCTATGTTGAATGACCCGATTCCACCTCACGTTGACCCGCGCAAATTGGCTGACCGTGGCACCACCCTACAAGGTGAACTGCTGCTGGCCGATTTGAAGAGACTCTGCGACCCGCTTTCCGACACTGTCGGTACGGTGCAGGCTAAATTCGTTTTTGAACGAGATGAACGTAAATCTGTGGTCATCCACAGCTTTATCGACACCGAAGTCAAAATGGTTTGCCAGCGTTGTCTTGAGCTGGTCACCCTGCCGATCCACAGCGGGTGCAGTTATGCTGTGGTGAAGGAGGGTGCGAATACCCAGTCGTTGCCGAAAGGTTATGACGTGCTGGAACTGGGCGAAGATCCATTGGATCTGCAGTCACTGATCGAGGAGGAGCTTCTGCTCGCCTTGCCCATTGTGCCTGCTCATCATCCGGAAGAATGCCAGCAGCCGGCGGGTCTCGATGAGCCCGAACCGAGCGAGGACGAGGTAACGCGGTCCAACCCGTTCAGTGTATTGGCGCAGTTAAAGCGTGACCCAAACGTTTAGGAGTTAATCAATTATGGCTGTTCAGCAGAACAAAAAATCCCGCTCTGCCCGTGACATGCGTCGTTCGCACGACGCCCTGACGGCGAGCACTCTGTCTGTAGAAAAAACCACCGGTGAAATTCACCTGCGTCACCACGTATCGCCAGAAGGCGTATACCGTGGCCGTAAAGTGATCGACAAGGGCGCTGACGAGTAATCACTTGTCTGCTCAAGTCATCGCGATTGACGCAATGGGCGGGGACTTCGGTCCCCGCAGCATTGTCCAGGCCAGCATCGCTTGCCTGAATGCTACGCCCTCGCTGCACCTGACCCTTGTCGGTCAACCCTCCCTTCTTGAAGAATTGATCGCTGGCCAATCGGCTGTGGATCGCTCGCGCCTGTCGATTACACCGGCCTGCGAAGTCATCACCATGGACGAAAAGCCTGCCCAGGCCTTGCGCGGCAAGCCGGACTCGTCGATGCGGGTGGCGCTGGAGTTGCTGCGTGACGGCAAGGTTCAAGCCTGTGTCAGTGCCGGCAATACCGGCGCGTTGATGGCGTTGTCGAGATTCGTGCTCAAGACCTTGCCGGGCATTGACCGTCCGGCCATGGTCGCGGCGATTCCGACGCAGACGGGCTATTGCCAGTTGCTCGATCTGGGTGCCAACGTCGATTGCAGTGCCGAGCACCTGCTGCAATTTGCGGTGATGGGCTCGGTGGCGGCGCAAACCCTGGGCATCGTCCGCCCGCGTGTCGCGTTGCTGAACATCGGCACCGAAGACATCAAGGGCAATCAGCAGGTCAAATTGGCGGCAACGCTGTTGCAGAGTGCTCGCGGCATCAACTACATCGGGTTTGTCGAAGGTGACGGTGTGTACCGTGGCGAGGCAGATGTGGTGGTGTGCGACGGTTTTGTCGGCAATATCCTGCTCAAGTCCAGTGAAGGGCTGGCGACCATGATTTCAGCTCGCATCGAAGCCCTGTTCAGGAAAAACCTTGCGACAAAAATGGTCGGCGCCATGGCCTTGCCGCTGATGAGGCGCCTGCAAGCGGACCTCGCGCCCGCTCGGCATAACGGCGCCAGCTTCCTGGGATTGCAGGGGATCGTGGTGAAAAGCCACGGTTCGGCAGGGGTCGAAGGGTTTCAGAGTGCGATCTCGCGTGCCCTGATCGAGATCCAGGAAAACCTCCCGGAACGGATTCACGGTCGTCTGGAGGATTTGTTGCTTTAGGCATTTTCGTCGGACAATGCTTAAATGTGACCGCTCAGTTCAATTGGCCATCCAAACTGTCAGTTTCTTGCGTCCCCCTGGCGGGACGTCAATTCTCCGACGACAAGATCATTAGGGGCTTGTTTACATGTCTGCTTCCCTCGCATTCGTCTTTCCAGGACAGGGTTCGCAGTCCCTCGGCATGCTGGCCGAGTTGGGCGCGCAACATCCAGTGGTCCTCGAAACATTCAAAGAAGCCTCCGACGCTCTCGGCTACGACCTGTGGGCACTGACCCAGCAGGGGCCGGAAGAGCTGCTCAATCAAACCGATAAAACCCAGCCGGCGATACTGACCGCCTCGATCGCCTTGTGGCGTCTGTGGTTGGCAGAAGGCGGTGCGCGTCCGGCCTACGTCGCCGGTCACAGCCTGGGCGAATACAGCGCGCTGGTCGCGGCGGGCAGCCTGAGTCTGGGCGACGCGGTGAAGCTGGTAGAGCGCCGCGGTCAGTTGATGCAGGAAGCCGTTCCGGCCGGGCAGGGTGGCATGGCTGCCATCCTCGGTCTGGACGACGCTGACGTACTGGCAGCCTGTGCTGAAGCAGCGCAAGGCGAAGTGGTCAGCGCGGTGAATTTCAACTCGCCAGGCCAGGTGGTCATCGCCGGTGCCAAGGCTGCGGTCGAACGCGCCATCGAAGGTTGCAAGGCCCGTGGTGCCAAGCGCGCCATGCCGTTGCCGGTCAGCGTGCCGTCTCATTGCGAACTGATGCGCCCGGCGGCCGAGCGTTTCGCCGAGTCGATCGCGGCGATCAACTGGCAGGCGCCGCAGATTCCTGTGGTGCAGAACGTCAGCGCTGCTGTGCCCGCGGATCTTGAAACCCTCAAGCGCGATCTGCTTGAGCAGCTCTACAAGCCTGTACGCTGGGTCGAATCGGTCCAGGCGCTGGCCGCCAAGGGCGCGACTCAGCTGGTCGAATGCGGCCCTGGCAAAGTGCTGGCAGGTCTGAACAAACGCTGCGCCGAAGGCGTGTCGACATCCAACCTCAATACCCCAGACGCCTTCGCTGCCGCCCGCGCAGCATTGGCCTGAATCAGGAGAAGCTTGCATGAGTCTGCAAGGTAAAGTTGCACTGGTCACCGGCGCGAGCCGCGGTATCGGCCAGGCTATCGCCCTGGAACTGGGTCGTCAGGGTGCCATCGTTGTGGGCACCGCGACATCCGCCTCGGGTGCCGAGCGTATCGCCGCCACCCTGAAAGAAAACGGTATTCAAGGCACTGGCCTGGAACTCAATGTCACCAGCGACGAATCCGTTGCTGCGGTGTTGGCGAGCATCCAGGAACAGTTCGGTGCGCCGGCGATCCTGGTCAACAATGCCGGTATCACCCGCGATAACCTGATGATGCGCATGAAAGATGACGAATGGCATGACGTCGTCGATACCAACCTGAACAGTCTGTTCCGCTTGTCCAAGGGCGTTCTGCGCGGTATGACCAAAGCCCGTTGGGGACGAATTATCAGTATTGGCTCGGTTGTGGGTGCCATGGGCAACGCAGGCCAAGTAAACTACGCTGCCGCCAAGGCCGGTCTGGAAGGTTTCAGTCGCGCACTGGCGCGTGAAGTCGGTTCGCGTTCGATTACGGTAAACTCGGTGGCCCCAGGGTTCATCGACACCGATATGACCCGCGAATTGCCCGAGGCACAGCGTGAAGCCTTGCAGACGCAAATTCCGCTGGGCCGTCTGGGGCAAGCACAAGAGATCGCGTCTGTGGTCGCTTTTCTTGCATCCGACGGTGCGGCTTACGTTACTGGGGCTACAATCCCGGTGAACGGCGGGATGTACATGAGTTAAATGTGACGGATTGCTTCAAAAAAATGTCATACGAGCTGTCTAAAATCCGTTATAAAGCTGCAATCTATTTATAGGCAGTGGGTCGCAGGGTTTGAGGAGTGAAGCTTTCAGTTGAAAAACCGAAAAGGCTTTCTATACACTTACCCACTGGCCAGCTGCCTGAATTTGTCCATTAGGAGTGAAAACAAGGTATGAGCACCATCGAAGAGCGCGTCAAGAAAATCGTTGCCGAGCAACTGGGCGTTAAAGAAGAAGAAGTGATTAACTCCGCTTCCTTCGTTGAAGACCTGGGTGCCGACTCCCTTGACACCGTTGAGCTGGTGATGGCTCTGGAAGAGGAATTCGAGACCGAAATCCCTGACGAAGAAGCTGAGAAGATCACTACTGTACAAGCTGCAATCGATTACGTTACTAACCACCAGGCTTAATAGCTTGTAATCGTTGCTTGCTGTCATGGAAAAACCGCACTGCCTCATGGCGTGCGGTTTTTTCTTTAGGCCTGATGCAAAGTCGTCATTTGAAAAAGGAGAGTGCTGTGTCGCGTAGACGCGTCGTAGTCACCGGTATGGGTATGTTGTCGCCACTGGGCACGGATGTGCCGAGCAGTTGGCAGGGCATTCTGGCTGGCCGCAGTGGCATTGGTCTGATCGAACACACCGACCTTTCTGCCTATTCCACCCGTTTTGGCGGCTCGGTAAAGGGCTTCAATGTCGAGGAATACCTGTCGGTCAAGGAAGCTCGCAAGCTTGACCTGTTCATTCAATACGGTCTGGCTGCAGGTTTTCAGGCAGTTCGCAACGCCGGTCTGGAAGTCACTGACGCCAACCGCGAGCGCATCGGCGTGGCCATGGGTTCGGGCATTGGCGGTCTGACCAATATCGAAGAAACCAGCCGTACGCTGCATGATTCCGGCCCACGACGGATCTCTCCGTTTTTCGTGCCTGGCTCGATCATCAATATGATTTCCGGTTTCCTGTCGATCCACCTGGGTGCACAGGGACCCAACTACGCCATCGCCACAGCGTGTACCACCGGTACGCACTGCATCGGCATGGCTGCACGCAACATCATGTACGACGAAGCCGACGTGATGATTGCCGGCGGCGCCGAGATGGCGGCCTGCGGTCTGGGCATGGGCGGCTTCGGTGCCTCCCGCGCACTGTCGACCCGCAACGACGAGCCGACCCGCGCCAGCCGTCCTTGGGACAAGGGCCGTGATGGCTTTGTCCTGTCCGATGGCGCCGGTGCACTGGTTCTGGAAGAGCTGGAGCACGCCAAGGCTCGCGGCGCGACCATCTATGCCGAGCTGATCGGTTTCGGTACCAGTGGCGATGCGTTCCACATGACGTCGCCTCCGGCGGATGGCGCAGGCGCGGCACGTTGCATCACCAATGCCCTGCGCGATGCGAAGATCAACAGCGATCAGGTTCAGTACATCAATGCCCACGGCACTTCGACGTCGGCCGGTGACTTGGCTGAAGCCTGTGCAATCAAGTCGGTGTTTGGCGATCACGCCTACAAGCTGGCGGTCAGTTCGACCAAATCCATGACCGGTCACCTGTTGGGTGCGGCGGGCGCGGTCGAAGCGATCTTCAGCGTGCTGGCAATCAACAGTCAGGTCGCACCGCCCACCATCAACCTCGATGAGCCGGACGAAGGTTGCGACCTCGACTTCGTCCCGCACACTGCGCGCAACATGGACATCGATGTGGTGCTGTCGAACTCCTTCGGGTTTGGCGGTACCAACGGCTCGCTGGTGTTCCGCCGGTTCGCTGACTGATGGACAGCTGGGTCGACGGTCAGCCGGCTGACGCTCTGTCGCTGAAAGATCGCGGCCTGGCTTACGGTGATGGTCTGTTCGAGACCATTGCCGTGCGCGGGGGCCAGCCACTGTTGCTGGAGCGGCACCTCGCGCGTCTGGCGCAAGGCTGCTCGCGCCTGGCAATCGCTGCCGACCACGAACTGATCCGCAGCGAAATGTTGGCCTATGCCGCAGCACTGGGGGAGGGCGTGCTCAAACTCATCCTCACCCGCGGCGACAGCCTGCGCGGTTATGCGCCCGATCCCTCGGCCCAGGCCCGTCGCATTCTGCAAGGAAATCCGCCGGCGGCTTATCCCGCTGCCCATGCAGAGCAAGGCGTGCGCCTGTTTCCGTGCACCACACGACTTTCCCGACAACCCTTGCTCGCCGGGCTCAAACATTTGAACCGTCTTGAGCAAGTGATCGCCCGTTCCGAATGGCAAGACACCGAGCATGCCGAAGGCTTGATGCTCGACCAGGCCGGACGCGTCATTGAAGGTGTATTCAGCAATCTGTTCCTGATCCGTGATGGCGCGTTGATCACTGCCGATCTGAAGCGTTGCGGGGTTGCCGGCGTGATGCGTGCGGAATTATTGTTTCAAGCCGAGTCGTTGGGGATCCCCACGCAAATCACCGACATCACCCTCGAACAGCTGCAATGGGCTGACGAAGTCTTTGTCTGCAACAGCGTGTATGGCGTTTGGCCGGTGCGCGCCTATGCAGCACTGAGCTGGCCGGTTGGGCCGCTCACCCGTAAACTCCAAACCATTGCCCGCGCGCTACTGGATGCTTGATACGTGAGACGTAAATTCTTGCTGCTGCTGGAAACCGGACTGGTTCTGGCAGGGCTGTGTCTGGGCGCTTCCGCCTGGAAAATCCATTCGGCGCTGGAACAACCGCTGAACATTACACAAGAAGAGCTGCTGGACGTGCCCAAAGGCACGACACCAACCCGCACGTTCTATCGCATGGAAGCCGATGGCATCATCAAGGACGCTTTCTGGCTACGTGTGTATTGGCGCTTCAACCTGGCCGGACAACCGTTGCACAAAGGCGAGTACCGCCTGCAGCCCGGCATGACGGTGGAGAACCTGATTGACGTGTGGAAACGCGGGGAAATGGTTCAGTACAGCCTGACGCTGGTCGAAGGCTGGAATTTCCATCAGGTCCGCGAGGCCCTGGCCAAGGATGAAAAACTTGAGCAGACGCTGGACGGCTTGAGCGACAGCCAGGTGATGGACAAGCTCGGCCACAGCGGGATTTTTCCAGAAGGACGATTCTTCCCCGACACGTACCGTTTCGTGCGTGGCATGACCGACGTCGAGCTGCTCAAAAAAGCTTACGATCGGCTCGATGAAGTGCTCGCCAAAGAGTGGGGACAGCGCGCGGCGGACGTGCCCTACACCGAACCCTATCAGGCGCTGATCATGGCCTCGCTGGTGGAAAAGGAAACCGGCGTGCCGCAAGAGCGTGGACAGATTGCCGGCGTGTTCGTGCGACGCATGGAAATAGGCATGCTGTTGCAGACTGATCCGACCGTCATCTATGGTCTGGGTGACCGTTACAACGGTAAGTTGACCCGTGCCCATCTCAAAGAAGCGACCCCTTACAACACCTACATGATCCCCGGCCTGCCGCCGACGCCGATCTCGATGGTGGGGCGCGAAGCCATTCATGCGGCGTTGAATCCGGTGGCCGGCAACAGTTTGTATTTTGTAGCACGCGGCGATGGCAGCCATGTGTTCTCCGCTGATCTGGATGCCCACAACAACGCGGTGCGCGAATTCCAGCTCAAGCGCCGCGCTGATTATCGCTCCAGCCCGGCGCCGGGGAGCGCGCCGGAGACGACAGACGATCCGGCGCCCATCCCGGCGGCTTCGCCCGACACCGCTCCCGAGGCGCTGCCGCCAGTGACGCCGGCAGAACCGGTGCAACCACCGACTGAAGAACCTGCCAGCGAGCCCGATGCCGCGCCTGCAACCGAACCGGACGCCGCCGCGCCGCAAAGCCCGCAATGATTCTGACTAAGGACTGCCTGTGACTGGCTTGTTTATTACCCTGGAAGGCCCCGAAGGCGCGGGCAAGAGCACCAACCGCGAATACCTGGCCGAGCGCCTGCGCGCCGCCGGTATCGAAGTGGTGCTGACCCGCGAGCCGGGCGGCACGCCGTTGGCCGAGCGGATCCGCGAGGTGTTGCTGGCGCCGATCGATGAAGTCATGGACCCCGACACCGAATTGCTGCTGGTCTTCGCCGCCCGTGCCCAGCACCTGGCCGGCGTGATCCGCCCGGCGCTGGCCCGTGGTGCCGTGGTGCTGTGTGATCGTTTTACCGATTCCACCTACGCCTATCAGGGCGGCGGTCGCGGCTTGTCGCTTGAACGCATCGCGGCCCTGGAAACATTCGTCCAGGGCGATCTGCGCCCGGACCTGACGCTGATTTTCGATTTGCCGGTAGAAGTGGGCCTGGCCCGCGCCAGCGCTCGCGGTCGTCTGGATCGCTTCGAGCTGGAAGGCCGGACGTTTTTCGATGCGGTGCGCTCTGCGTTCCTCAAGCGCGCTGAAGCCGATCCCGCGCGCTATGTGTTGGTTGATGCTGCCCAACCGTTGCCGCAGGTTCAGCAATCCCTGGACGCCTTGCTTCCGCGCTTGCTGGAGCTGACCCGTGGCTGAAGCCTATCCGTGGCAGGACAGTCTCTGGCAGCAGTTGGCCGGCCGCAAGCAACACGCGCATGCCTATCTGCTGCATGGTCCGGCCGGGATCGGCAAGCGTGCGCTGGCCGAACGGTTGATGGCCAGTTTGCTCTGCCAGCGTCCGACCGCCCAGAATGCCTGTGGCGAATGCAAATCCTGCCTGTTGCTGAAAGCCGGTAGCCACCCCGACAACTACATTCTGGAACCGGAAGAAGCCGACAAGGCCATCAAGGTTGACCAAGTGCGCGATCTGGTCAGCTTCGTGGTGCAGACCGCGCAGATGGGCGGACGCAAGGTGGTGTTGATCGAGCCGGTCGAGTCGATGAACGTCAACGCCGCCAACGCCTTGCTTAAAAGCCTTGAAGAGCCGTCTGGCGACACGGTTTTGTTGCTGGTCAGTCACCAGACCAGCCGTCTGTTGCCGACCATCAAGAGCCGCTGTGTGCAGCAGGCTTGCCCGCTTCCGAGCGAGGCGATGAGCCTTGCGTGGCTGGCAAAGGCGCTGCCGGACTGTTCCGAGGAGGAGCGCGTCGAACTGCTGACACTGGCCGCCGGTTCGCCGCTGGCCGCCGTCAACTTGCAGAATCAGGGCGTGCGTGAACAACGGGCGCTGGTGGTCGAAGGCGTGAAAAAGTTGCTCAAGCAGCAGCAATCGCCGACGCAACTCGCCGAAGGCTGGAATGCAATACCGCTGTTGTTGCTGTTCGACTGGTTCTGCGATTGGTCGAGCCTGATCCTGCGTTATCAGCTCACTCAAGACGAAGAAGGCCTGGGGCTGGCCGACATGCGCAAAGTGATTCAGTACCTGGCGCAGAAAAGCGCTCAGGACAAAGTCCTGACTATTCAGGACTGGATCCTCGCCCAGCGCCAGAAAGTCATGAGCAAAGCCAACCTCAATCGGGTGCTGTTACTGGAAGCATTGCTGGTGCAATGGGCGTCTTTGCCTGCCCAGAAGTGACTAGACTCTGAACGTCAGCAGTGGAGGTCAGCATGAATGAAGCCGTCAATCAGGGGCCGCGCAACGGTATTTTGGCCCTGACCATCAAGGACAAGTCGGTGCTTTACGCGGCCTACATGCCATTCATCAAGAACGGTGGCCTGTTTATCCCGACCAACAAGAGCTACAAGTTGGGCGATGAGGTATTCATGCTGCTGAACCTGATGGATGAACCGGAGAAGATCCCGGTCGCCGGCAAGGTCGCCTGGATTACCCCGAAAGGCGGGCAGGGCAACCGTGCTGCCGGTGTCGGCGTGCAATTCAACGACGGCGACACTACCGCGCGCAGTCGAATCGAAACTCATCTGGCCGGAGCCCTGAAGTCCGACCGTCCCACTCATACGATGTAAGTTGCAGCCCTTTTATGCTCGTAGATTCCCATTGCCACCTTGATCGCCTCGACCTCGCCGCCCACGACGGCTCCCTGGACGCCGCACTCGATGCGGCCCGTCAGCGCGGGGTAGGGCACTTTCTGTGTATCGGCGTCAGCGTCGATAACGCGGCCGACGTCAAAGCCCTGGCCGAACGCTACGACGATGTCGACTGTTCGGTGGGCGTGCATCCGCTGGACGTGCAGCCGGGTGCCGCGCCGGCGCTGGACTGGCTGTTGCAGGAGCTCAATCACCCACGCGTCGTGGCGATCGGTGAAACCGGCCTGGATTATCACTACGAGCCTGAAGCGGCGGAACTGCAGCAGCAATCGTTTCGCCTGCACCTGCAAGCCGCGCAGCAAACTGGTAAACCGGTGATCATTCACACTCGCGGCGCCCGGGCCGACACGCTGAACCTGTTGCGCGACGCTGCGCTGCCCCAGGCGGGCGTACTGCATTGCTTCACTGAAGACTGGGACATGGCGAAAGCGGCGCTGGACATGGGCTATTACATTTCCCTGTCCGGGATTGTCACGTTTCGCAATGCCGATGCGCTGCGCGACGTGGCCAGTAAAGTGCCGGCTGATCGCTTGCTGGTGGAAACCGACTCTCCTTACCTGGCGCCCATCCCGCATCGCGGCAAGCCGAACCTGCCGCAGTATGTGCGGGAAGTGGCAGAGTTTCTGGCGATGTTGCGTGGCGAGTCCTATGA
Organism: Pseudomonas fluorescens; assembly: GCF_902497785.1. Taxonomy (GTDB): domain Bacteria; phylum Pseudomonadota; class Gammaproteobacteria; order Pseudomonadales; family Pseudomonadaceae; genus Aquipseudomonas; species Aquipseudomonas fluorescens_BO. The sequence continues at coordinate 9,461 of NZ_CABVHK010000028.1, read as the reverse complement.
GCGATTTGCCGAGCAGACCACCGAGAATTTCAAGCGACTGTTTCCGTTGGCGCATGTCAGGGCACCGGCATAACGCTGGAATAGATCGCAGCCTTCGACGGCGCCTACGTGGGTGATGCCGCTAAATCGCAGGCAAAAAAAACCCGGGTTCTGGGGGGGGAATCCGGGTTAAGACCATTAGGAGTAAAACAATGGTACGCGGTCCGTTGGTACCAATATCGTCGCGGCACTTGGGGGAGATGCCCCGCCGACAGTTGAAGTATTGATCAGTATTGCGCCGAGTCCAGTTTACCGACCTCAGTTTTTAAACAATTTTGGAATACGGCCGCTTCGGAAGCGTTCTCATTAAATACGAACGCTGCGAGAAATCGTCAAGAAACACAGATATGCTCGGATGATCCGTGCATTTTGGCGCAAGTTAGGCATAATACGCGGCTTCGAATTTTGACCCCAACAGACCTTTTCTTATGCATAAAGAACCTCGTAAGGTCCGTGAATTTCGTCGCCGCGAGCAGGAAATTCTCGATACCGCGCTCAAGCTGTTCCTCGACCAGGGTGAAGACAGTGTCACCGTCGAGATGATTGCTGATGCCGTCGGTATCGGCAAAGGCACGATCTACAAGCACTTCAAGTCCAAGGCGGAGATTTACCTGCGCCTGATGCTCGATTACGAGCGTGATTTGAACGAGCTGTTGCATTCGGCCGATGTCGACAAGGACAAGGAAGCGTTGTCCCGGGCCTACTTCGAATTCCGCATGCGCGATCCGCAGCGTTATCGCTTGTTCGATCGCCTCGAAGAAAAGGTGGTCAAGGGCAATCAGGTGCCGGAGATGGTCGAGGAGCTGCACAAGATCCGTGCTTCGAATTTCGAACGCCTGACCCTGCTGATCAAGGGCCGCATCAGCGAAGGCAAACTCGAAGACGTGCCACCTTACTTCCACTACTGCGCATCCTGGGCGCTGGTGCACGGCGCCGTCGCGCTGTATCACTCGCCCTTCTGGAGCAACGTTCTGGAAGACCAGGAAGGCTTCTTCCAGTTTCTGATGGATATCGGCGTGCGCATGGGCAACAAGCGCAAGCGCGATACCGACATTCCCCCTGGCACCTGAGTCATTCAGTTGCCTTATTGCGCCATGATTTCGCTATATGGCGCAGAACCTCAGGAATATACTCAGGCATAGGACTTGCTAAAACTTGATTTGTGAGTCAAGTTTTGCGTTGTCCGATTCCCTTGTGCCGGAGTGATCATGATCGTTGACCGTCAAGGCAGGCGTTTTCGCAATCTGCGTATCAGCCTGACCTCCGCCTGCAATTACGCGTGTACCTATTGCGTGCCCAACGGCAAGCGGCTGGTCGCTGCGCAGGATGAGCTGTCAGCTGAAGCCATGGCGCGTGGTGTGGCGTATCTGATCGAAGCCGCCGGTATCGAGCGATTGCGCATTACTGGCGGTGAGCCGCTGGTCAGCCCCAAGCTTGAAGCGTTCATGACCGCCGTCGGGCAAATGGGCCTGCAAGACATCAGCCTGACCACCAATGGTCAGTTGCTGGCGAAAAAACTGCCGCTGCTGGTGGACGCCGGCATTCGTCGCATCAACGTTTCCCTCGATACCCTGGATGCCAGAGCGTTCCGTAGCATTGCGCGCGGCGGTGATCTGGCGACGGTGCTCGACGGTATGGATCAGGCCAGCGCGGCGGGCATCAAGATCAAGGTCAACATGGTGCCGTTGCGCGGGCAGAACCTCGATCAGGTGATGCCGCTGCTCGATTACTGCCTGGAACGCGGTTACGAGTTGCGCTTCATCGAGCTGATGCGCATGGGCCATCTGGCCAGCGACTCCAATGCGTTCCTGCAACAGTTTGTCAGCCTGCAACAGTTGTTGAGCCTGATCGGCGATCAATACGAATACCTCCAGGCCGATGCGCCCGTGGATGCCACGGCGGTTCGCTACGAGATTCCGGGCCTGGGTCACTTCGGCGTGATCGCCAATGAAAGCGTGCCGTTTTGCCGGACCTGCTCGCGGCTGCGGTTGTCGTCGACGGGCTGGTTGCATGGCTGTCTGTCGTCGAGTAACCGTCACTATGTCGGCGATCTGCTGGACAAGCCGCGCCATCAGGCATTGCCTGCCTTGCAGCGGCTATTGATGAAGGCGCTGGGTGACAAGCAGGAAGTGGCGTTTTCTGGTGGCGCCACCGTCATGAAAATCATCGGCGGCTGATCCGCCCTCTTCGCGAGCAGGCTCGCTCCCACAGGGTCTATACCGACCTTGTGGGAGCGGGCCTGCTCGCGATTGCGATCTACCAGTCAACGATGAGCATGAGCTGGCGCGGAAGCTGCATCCAATGGCCATTCGCCGGTTTTCCGTCACCGGCCTCTGGAGGGTAGGATGCGTAGCCTGGTTTTGCTGCTGGCCATTTTGGCGCTTGGTGGCTGCATGAATGTCAGCGATCTGGCTGAAGGAACCCGCTACCACATGAGCGACGCGGGTCTGCTCGACCACAGCGATAGCCGCCGCGCGAACAACCTGCGCATTCAGCCGGATTCGTTCGTCTATATTGCCCAAGGCGCCTTCGCGCCGCCGGGTAGCACGGTGTATCCGCGACCTAACGTAATTGCCGAAGTCGCTTTCGATGGCTTTATCGAATACTTTCCGATGGTTCGCCGGGCGCGGGCGCCCGAGGGGCTCGATCAGGCCATGGGCGAAGCCCGTGCCGCCGGCGCGCATTATTTGCTTTACACCCGTTTCGCCAAGTCAGACGACCGAATTGGCAACTCGGACGAATGGCTTGATCAGGAGTATGTGGATCGCCTCGGTATCGACACTGGCGTGATTCAACTCATGTTGATCGAGACCAGCACCCAGTATTTGATTGATACTGCGCGTATCAAGAGTCGTGGCGGTTTACTGACATTCCACGACGAAAAGCCAGAAGACCTGATGGGCCCGCCGCTTGAGCAGTATGCGCGCAGCCTGTTGGGGCTCAGCGACCAGTAATCCAAAGGAGAACACCATGAGTGGCCCGCAAAAAGCCAACGACCTGTTGGGGCAAATCCCCAAGACCAAAGGCTTGCCACCGGTCCACTTGTGGAACCCCGACTTCTGCGGCGACATCGACATGCGCATCGCCCGCGATGGCACCTGGTATTACCTGGGCACGCCGATCGGGCGCAAGCCGATGGTCAAATTGTTCTCCACCATCATTCGCCGCGACGGCGATGATTACTTCCTCATCACTCCGGTGGAAAAAGTCGGGATCAAGGTCGACGATGCGCCGTTCGTGGCGATTGCCGTTGATGTAGAAGGCGAGGGAGAGGCTCAGGTTTTGCGCTTCACCACCAACGTTGATGAAACCGCGGACGCGGGTACGCAACACCCCATTCGCGTAGTCATTGATCCGGTGTCGCAAGAGCCTGCGCCTTACGTGCATGTGCGCACCAATCTCGAAGCACTGATCCATCGCAATGTTTTCTACCAGTTGGTGGAGCTGGCCGTGACCCGCGAGATTGATGGGCAGCGCTGGCTGGGCGTGTGGAGCGGCGGCGTATTCTTCCCCATCGGCCTCGAGCCCTAGCACATAACCCTGTGGGAGCGAGCCTGCTCGCGAAGGCGGTACAACTGACAACTACCTGTTGGACAGGCCAACGCCTTCGCGAGCAGGCTCGCTCCCACAGGTGTTTACCGCACTCCTCTTAAAATTCAAATTGACACTCAATCGTATGATGATTAGCGTAGGCTCCCATTGCGAACGGCTTCGTGCCGTCCCAGCTTCGAGGTGCCCATGTCCAGCAGTTTTCACTCATCGACGGTCGATTGGCTGGGTTGCTGGATCGCTGCCGGCCACGTAAAGCCCGGCGAAACGCTCAAGGTCGAAGCCGACCTGGGCGAGCAGTTGGGTGTCAGTCGCACGGTCATCCGCGAAGCCATCAAAACCCTGGTCGCCAAAGGCATGCTCGAAGTCGGGCCCAAGGTTGGCACGCGGGTGTTGCCGGTACGACGCTGGAACCTTTTCGATCCGCAAGTCGTCGGCTGGCTGTCGCGCAGTGGCTTGCCGGAAAACTTCGTTGACGACCTGCTCGACCTGCGTCGCACGATCGAGCCGATGGCCGTACGCTGGGCTTGTGAACGGGCAACCGGCGAACAAGTGCAAGCGGTGCTCCAGGCCTATAACGCGCTGGAGCGCGCCGTGGGCAGCGGCGTCGATTACAACCGCGCTGACCAGTTCTTTCACGAGTGCATCCTTGCGGCCAGCCACAATCAATTCATCGAACAAATGGTCCCGGCCCTCGGCGCGTTGCTCGCGGTGTCGTTCGAAGTCTCCGCCGCCGACCCGGACGAATTACGTCGCACTCTGCCGATCCACAAAGACATGGCCGACGCCATCGCTGCCCGCGATGCCGCGCGGGGCGTGTGGGCCTGCATGACCCTGATCGACAACGCTGACCTGGCCATCAAACGCTTCTACCCGAAAGTCATGGCCGCCAAAAAAACCGGCTGACAATCAACAGCCCTTGTAGGAGCGAGCTTGCTCGCGAAAAACTTCAAGGCAACGTTTATGCAGTGGGCACGCGTTACCGTTGACGTCCATCGCGAGCAGGCTCGCTCCCACATAAAAGCAACAAGAAAGGAGGTTACATGGAGTGGACCGCAGTGACCCAGCACCGGGCACACCTCGGTGAAAGCCCGTTCTGGGATGTACCGACGCAGGCGCTCTATTGGGTGGATATCGCCGGCCAGCAAGCGCTGCGTCTGGTCGGCGACAACGTGCAGATCTGGCAGATGCCCGAGCACGTATCGGCCTTCATCCCCTGCGAAAGCGGCGATGCGCTGGTGACGTTGAGCAGTGGAGTCTATCGGCTGGATCTGCACTCGCCCGGGCTTGAACCAAGGCTGACGCTGTTCTGCGTCGCCGACCCGCAGCCCGGCAACCGCGCCAACGAAGCCCGTTGCGACGCGCAAGGACGGCTGTGGCTCGGCACGATGCAAAACAACATCGGCGAAAACGCTGAAGACTTGCCGATCGAGCGGCGCTCCGGCGGTTTGTTCCGAATTGATCGCGATGCCCGGATCACACCGTTGCTGCGGGGGCTCGGCATTCCCAATACGTTGCTGTGGAGTGATGACGGCACCACGCTGTATTTCGCCGACAGCCTCGACGAAACGATCTACCGGCACTTCATCCGCACCGACGGCAAGCTCGAGCCCGCGCAAGTCTGGTTCGGTCCCCATGAACGCGGTGGTCCGGATGGCTCGGCGATGGATGCCGAGGGTTACCTCTGGAACGCGCGCTGGGACGGCAGTTGCCTGCTGAGGCTGACGCCGGACGGTCACGTTGATCGCATCATCGAATTGCCGGTCAGCCGTCCGACCAGTTGCGTGTTCGGCGGCCCGGACCTGAAAACCCTCTACATCACCAGCGCCGCAAGCCCGCTCAACCATCCGCTGGATGGCGCATTGTTATCCGTTCAGGTCGATGTACCAGGAAAACCCTGTACGAGATTTTCCGGCTAAATCCCGAAATATGGGATGTAAAATTATATATTGAGATTATTTGGCGGTCGGGTTTATAGTCGGCGCCATCAGTGACACGCACTCACACTTAAAAAAACAAAACAGGTGAAGTGATGCAGCAATTATTCAAAAAGTCTTTTGACCGGACATCGACAGATGCCCGGTTTTTGTCGTGCGTGGAAAAAGGCATCTGCATTCCAGTGATCGGCCAAGACTAAACAAAGCGTAAAGGTAAGGAGCAACTACGCTTGAAAACCAATCATCATACGATATGACTATTTGCTACACCGGCTTTCAAAATAACGCTCAAAAAAAATAACAAGGAGTCAGCTTATGAATCGTCGTCGTGGGATCCGTTCCCTGTGCTGTGCCGCTCTGGCGGTCACTGCGGTCAGCCTCAGCAGCACCTTGCTGGCCGCCGAGGAAGTGAAGATCGGTTTTCTGGTCAAGCAGGCTGAAGAGCCCTGGTTCCAGACCGAATGGGCTTTCGCGGAAAAAGCCGCTAAAGACAAGGGTTTCAAAATCATCAAGATCGCTGTGCCGGACGGCGAGAAAACCCTTTCCGCGATCGACAGCCTGGCCGCCAATGGCGCCAAGGGCTTCGTGATCTGCCCGCCGGACGTGTCCCTCGGCCCGGCGATCATGGCCAAGGCCAAGCTCAACGATTTGAAAGTGATTGCCGTGGATGACCGCTTCGTCGACGCCAGCGGCAAGTTCATGGAAGACGTTCCGTACCTCGGCATGGCGGCCTATGAAGTTGGCCAGAAGCAGGGCGCAGCGATGGCCACCGAAGCGAAAAAACGCGGCTGGGACTGGAAAGACACCTACGCGGTGATCAACACCTACAACGAACTCGACACCGGCAAGAAGCGCACCGACGGCTCGGTCAAAGCCCTGGAAGATGCCGGCATTCCCAAAGACCACATTCTGTTCTCGGCGCTGAAAACCCTCGACGTGCCGGGCAGCATGGACGCTACCAACTCGGCGCTAGTGAAGCTGCCGGGCGCGGCGAAAAACCTGATCATCGGCGGCATGAACGACAACACCGTGTTGGGCGGCGTACGCGCCACCGAGAGCGCCGGTTTTGCCGCGGCCAATGTGATCGGCATCGGCATCAACGGCACCGACGCCATCGGCGAACTGAAAAAACCCAACAGCGGCTTCTTCGGTTCCATGCTGCCTAGCCCGCACATCGAGGGCTACAAGACTGCCGAAATGATGTTCGAGTGGGTCACCACCGGCAAAGAACCACCGAAATACACCGCGATGGATGACGTGACCCTGATCACGCGCGAGAACTTCAAGCAGGAACTGGAAAAGATTGGCCTGTGGAACTGAGGCGCGATTGATTTCATCGGCGGCCCTGGCGACGGGGCTGCCTGACCGGTTTGAAGAGGTGGTTTTATGCGAGCGCAAGTACAGACACAACACGACAGCGGCAGCCTGCGCTTCAACGGGATCGGTAAAACCTTTCCCGGGGTCAAGGCGCTCGACGGCATCAGTTTTGTCGCGCACCCGGGCCAGGTTCATGCCCTGATGGGCGAGAACGGCGCCGGCAAATCGACCCTGTTGAAAATCCTCGGCGGTGCTTACACGCCAAGCAGCGGCGACCTGCAAATCGGCGAGCGGACGATGGCTTTCAAATCCACCGCCGACAGCATCGGCAGCGGTGTCGCGGTGATTCATCAGGAGTTGCACCTGGTGCCGGAAATGAGTGTCGCGGAGAACCTTTTCCTCGGCCATCTGCCGGCCAGTTTCGGCCTGATCAATCGCGGCGCGCTGCGCCAACAAGCGCTGGCCTGCCTCAAAGGCCTGGCAGACGAAATTGATCCGCAGGAAAAAGTCGGGCGTCTGTCCCTCGGCCAGCGGCAACTGGTGGAAATCGCCAAGGCGTTGTCCCGTGGCGCGCATGTGATTGCGTTCGATGAGCCGACCAGCAGCCTGTCGGCGCGGGAGATCGATCGCTTGATGGCGATCATCGGGCGCCTGCGTGACGAAGGCAAAGTGGTGCTCTACGTCTCCCATCGCATGGAAGAAGTGTTCCGCATTTGCGACGCGGTGACGGTGTTCAAGGACGGCCGTTACGTGCGCACCTTCGACAACATGGGCGAGCTGACCCACGATCAACTGGTGACCTGCATGGTCGGCCGCGATATTCAGGACATCTACGATTACCGACCGCGCAAACGCGGTGCGGTGGCGTTGAGGGTCGCCGGTTTGCTCGGGCCGGGCTTGCGTGAGCCGGTGAGTTTCGACGCACACAAAGGCGAGATTCTGGGGCTGTTCGGCCTGGTCGGCGCGGGTCGCACCGAGCTGTTTCGCATGCTCAGCGGCCTGGAACGCAACACCGCCGGACGCCTTGAGTTGCGCGGCCATGAACTGAAACTGCGTTCACCTCGCGACGCGATTGCCGCCGGCATTTTGCTGTGCCCCGAGGACCGCAAGAAGGAGGGCATCATGCCGCTCTCCAGCGTGGCCGAAAACATCAACATCAGCGCGCGCGGCGCCCATTCGACCTTCGGTTGCCTGTTGCGCGGCCTGTGGGAAAAGGGCAACGCCGACCAGCAGATCAAGGCGCTGAAAGTGAAGACGCCGAACGCCGCGCAGAAAATCATGTACCTGTCCGGCGGCAATCAACAGAAGGCGATTCTCGGTCGCTGGCTGTCGATGCCGATGAAAGTCCTGCTGCTCGACGAGCCGACTCGCGGCATCGACATCGGCGCCAAGGCCGAGATCTACCAGATCATCCATAACCTCGCCGAAAGCGGCATTGCGGTGATCGTGGTCTCCAGCGACTTGATGGAAGTCATGGGTATTTCCGACCGCATTCTGGTGCTCTGCGAAGGCGCGATGCGCGGCGAACTGTCCCGTGACGAGGCCAACGAATCCAACCTGCTGCAACTGGCTTTGCCGCGCCACCGCGCTGACAGCGTGGCGAACTGAGAGGTGACTATGATGACAACCCAAAACAACGCTTTGCCGACCCAGCGCAAACCGCTCGACCTGCGGCGCTTCCTCGATGACTGGGTGATGCTGCTGGCAGCCGTCGGGATCTTTGTGCTGTGCACCCTGCTGATCGACAACTTCCTCTCGCCGCTGAACATGCGCGGCCTCGGCCTGGCGATTTCCACCACCGGGATTGCCGCGTGCACCATGTTGTATTGTCTGGCGTCCGGGCACTTCGACCTGTCGGTGGGCTCGGTGATTGCCTGTGCCGGCGTGGTCGCGGCGGTGGTGATGCGCGACACCGACAGCGTATTCCTCGGCGTCAGCGCGGCGCTGGTGATGGGGCTGATTGTCGGGCTGATCAACGGGATCGTGATTGCCAAGCTGCGGGTCAACGCGTTGATCACCACGCTGGCGACCATGCAGATCGTTCGTGGTCTGGCTTACATATTTGCCAATGGCAAAGCGGTGGGCGTGTCGCAGGAATCGTTCTTCGTCTTCGGTAACGGCCAACTGTTCGGCGTGCCGGTGCCGATTCTGATCACCATCGTCTGCTTCCTGTTTTTCGGTTGGCTGCTGAACTACACCACTTACGGGCGCAACACCATGGCCATCGGCGGTAATCAGGAAGCGGCGTTGCTGGCCGGGGTCAACGTTGACCGGACCAAGATCATCATCTTCGCCGTGCACGGCGTGATCGGGGCGTTGGCCGGGGTGATTCTGGCGTCGCGGATGACCTCGGGTCAGCCGATGATCGGACAGGGTTTCGAGCTGACGGTGATCTCGGCGTGTGTGCTGGGCGGGGTGTCGCTGAGCGGCGGGATCGGCATGATCCGGCATGTGATTGCCGGGGTGTTGATTCTGGCGATCATCGAGAATGCGATGAACCTGAAAAACATCGATACGTTTTACCAGTATGTGATTCGCGGTTCGATCTTGTTGCTGGCCGTGGTCATCGACCGCCTCAAGCAACGCTGACACGATTTTGTGGCGAGGGAGCTTGCTCCC
>NZ_CABVHK010000027.1 GCF_902497785.1 Pseudomonas fluorescens | reverse complement strand
GAAGTGGCCAGCCGAGACAACAGATCAACCCGGGGTCAGACACTCCGGCGCATTTAACTTCGGATCATTCACCAGATTCGCCAATACCCGTTCGCGCAATGCTGCGGGTTCACTGGCGAGCAACCCCTGCAGCACATGCAACGGCGTCTCGGGATCCAGCCATGCTTCCTGGCCCGCCGCATCGAGAATCAACGGTCGGCGCTGACTGGCCGCCGGTTGGGTGATCACTGCCGTACTCAGCCACACCTGCTCCTGCACCGGATAGGCTTCCCAGATCGCCGCAAAGAACAACGCCGAGCCCTCCCCCGGTGTCAGCCAGTACGGGCGTTTGCGGGTGGTGCCGCGCCACTCGTAAAAACCATTGGCCGGCAGCAGACAGCGGCGCTCGCGCAGGGCCTGACGGAACATCGGTTGTTCCGCCACGGTTTCGGCTCGGGCATGGGCCGGGGTGCGGGACAAGTCGGTCAGCCACGGCGGCGTCAGGCCCCAGCGCGCGCGGGCCAGTTCACGCTGGCCAGTGGCGCCTGCGCGCAGCATCAGCACCGAATCATTGGGAGAAATATTCCACTGGGCCTGCTGATCGGCAGGGAAGCCGGGCAGAGCCGCGAAGGCGGGGTTCCAGCGAAACAGGGCATAACGTCCACACATGGGGCAACACGACTCTTGATAAAACGACCACCAGCCTAACAGACCAGCGTGCCGGGAAAGCTTTCCGGCTCATCGCCAGGCATTGGCAACGCGGCATTGTACGCGTCGATCAACTCCCGGGCGTAGTCGGCCTGGCCGTTGTCGACCGATAACCCCAGCAGGCCGAATACCGGCAATTCCCCGCTGCCCCCGAGCAAATCACGCCCCACCAGATGGGCCTCGACGCCCTCGCTCGCCAGCATACTTTGCAGCAGCTCGCCTTCCATCAGGTTTTCCGGCTCATAGATTCGCTGCATAGACGCCCCTCACTCGTTTTCGCTAAAAACTTCGAGATGCCATTCATTTCCGTCAACCTGCAACACAAACGTGATGGGCCTGCAACACACCTGACAATCCTCAATGTAGGTCTGATCACCCCCTGACAGATCCACAGACGTCTCAACCTCTTCACCACAATACGGACATTCATAGTGCGCAGTTTCCAGCATCACGGTCTCCCGGGTGACTTGTGCGTATAATCGCCGGTCTATTTGCAGGGCTATTTTTGTCTGGCTGACTTTTCAGACCGTGCCCCAGTGGTTTTCGATCAAAACCTTTACTTACCCTAGCCGTTTCTAACAAGAGAGCATGATGGGCGAATTCGATGCCATCCGACCTTACGACGATAGCGAAGTCCCAGCAGTGCTGGCACGGTTGCTCGGCGACAAGGCGTTTCTAGATATCCTCACCCACTTCCGCTTCCCGCGTTTCGCCGGAGCTTTCGGCTGGATGCTCAAACCTCTTATAGCTCATCGGTTGCGCCGTGAGTTCGCCGGCATCAATTCGGTGGCCACGCTGCAAGACAAAGTCGAGTATTACGTCGACCACACCATCGAACGTGCCACGGACGGGGTGACGTACACCGGCGTCGAGCAGTTCAAGTCCGGCAGCGCCTACCTGTTCATCGCCAACCACCGCGACATCGTGATGGACCCGGCCTTCGTCAATTACGCCGTGTACCACGCCGGCTTGCCGACGCCGCGCATCGCGATCGGCGACAACCTGCTGCAAAAACCCTTCGTCAGCGACCTGATGCGGCTGAACAAAAGCTTCATCGTGCACCGTTCGATCACCGGTCGCCGGGAAAAGATGGCGGCCTATAATCTGCTGTCGGCTTACATCAACCACTCGATCCGCAACGATTGTGCGTCCATCTGGATCGCTCAGGCCGAAGGCCGGGCGAAGGACGGCGACGACCGCACCGAGTCGGCGATTCTCAAGATGTTCCACATGAGCCGCAAGGACGAGCCGTTTGGCGAAGTCATTCGCTCGCTGAACGTCACCCCGGTGTCGATCAGCTATGAATACGACCCCTGCGATCAGGCCAAGGCCCGCGAGCTTTACATCCGCGCCACTACCGGCAGCTACACCAAAGTGCCGGGCGAGGACGACGTGAGCATCGCCAAAGGCATCACTGGCTACAAGGGCCGTGTCCACGTGAACTTTGCCGCGCCGATCAGCGAGCTGTTCGAAGACACCAAGCAATTGGCGATCGAAATGGACAAGCAGATCCTCGGCGGCTATCGCTTGTTCCCGGTGCACTACCTGGCTTACGCACAGTGGAAAGACGCCGACCCGCAATTGCAGGTGCCGAAGGCGGCTGAAGTGTTTGCGGCCGATGAGTTGGCCAAGGCTCAGGAAGAATGGCAACAGCGTCTGGAGGCCTGCCCGCAAGAGCATCGACCCTTCATGGTGCTGCAATATGCGACGCCGGTGCGTAATCAGTACCGGGTGAAAGCCGGGTTGGCGCTTTAGGTTTTTACAGCAAGATCAAAAGATCGCAGCCTTCGGCAGCTCCTACATGCGACCAGTGTAGGAGCTGCCGAAGGCTCGGGCCGCGTTCGGACGATCTTTTGCTTCAAGGTTTCAAAAGCGTGTGCTGATCCACGACACCAGCAGCGCCAATCCCAGGCAGGCGAAACCGAAGCGATAGAAAAACCGGCTCATGCGCAAGGTCGCCCAATCCAGCACAGGTTCTTCACTGGGACGACTCTGACGTTGTGATGCCAGTTGCGCCTGCGCGCGTTGTTCACGACGGCGCGTGGCGTGCAGCAGCCAGCTGCCCGGAAACGCGAACAGCAAGGCCAGCAGGTTGATCAATTTGGCGGGATGGGCGGTGAACAAAGTCATCAGATGCAGCGACATCACGAACCTCGGACAAAACAGGTGTAGCAGGCGCCGGACCGACGACCGCGGCGCGGATTCTACCGAAAGCCGCCTCGCCTGCCCGCCGCTTTACGACAAATAACTCACCATTTGGCAGATTCCTGTCCTGCGTCACGGCTTCGTCATCTGAATACGCCAGTCTCTCGCCCCATCGAAACCGACACGGACATGGTCATGTTGCACGCCGAAAACCAGGATCGCCTGTATCTCATCGCCCAGAGTGAAGAACAACAAGCCTTAGTAGGCAGCCTTGCCTTTAATGTTCAGGATCGCCACTGGCTGGTGTATTGCGCGCTGGGCGGGCATCAACATGCGGATCTGCCGGAGGCGGATTTGCTGACGGGGGTGAGTGTGCTGGATTTCTACTCGCAAGCCGCCTGACACCGAAAAACCCTGTGGGAGCCGAGCTTGCTCGCGATGGCGGCGTCTCAGTCGACATCAATGTTGAATGTCGGACCGTCATCGCGAGCAAGCTCGCTCCCACAGGGATTGACGGCGCCATAAAAAGCCCGGGGCCATTGCTGGCACCGGGCTTTTTTATTTCGGCGGAGTTTATTCGCCGAGCACCTGACCCACTGTCGGATCCTTGAACAGACGCGTCAACGCATCGCTCAAGACATCGCTGACCAGTTTGGTATTGGTTTCCTGGTTTGGCGCCATGCCGAAACGCTGGTCCAGGGATGCACCGTAGCGACCGCTGTAACGACGGTTGGCGTTCTGCACATCGGAGCGGAACGTTGCGCCAATGGTCGCTTCCGTCACGTACATGCCTTCTTTGGGCGACTGATACTTCAGCTCGGCCAGGGTCACGGTCAATTGCGGCGCATTGGGTGCACTCGCCGTCGGGGTAAAGCCCAGCAGGCGCACGGCGGCTTCAGCTTGAGCCTGCAACTTCGGCAGGATCTGCGCGCCCTGTACGGTGATCGCACTGGTTTCAGGGTACAGGCCACCACGAGTGCCCAACGTCGGCGACGGACGACCGTCTACCACACGCACGACAACCGGTTGACCGCGACCGACAGGTGCCAGCTGAGCATTCAGCTTGGGTTCCGGGTTCAGTTGTTGCGGGCTGTGGGCGCAGCCGACCAGCGTCAAGGTGGTCACAGTGATCAAACCGAACAACAGGCGTTGCAACATGCTTTTCTCTCCAGAATCAGGCACAAACAGGCCGGCAGTATAGCGGTGGGCCACTGCGGGTAACCAGCGCCGCACAGTGAATACTGTGTTCTCTGACAAATCCTCGGCAAACCGGTTCCTGTCACACAGATGTCACCACCTATACACATGCACGTCATGGCTCACTGGCAACCTTCACAGCAGTCACCCCACACGGTACTTCGCCATGCGCTACCTCATCTCGCTGTTCGCACCCCGCCCGTTGCATCGCAGCTTCGCCCTGCTCGACCGCAATGGCCATTGCCAGGCGTTCAAACAGTGCAGCCTCCAGCCGATGGGCGATGGCTGGGTCGAAATCGATGAAATCCGCCTCAACTGGCTGCACCATCCATTGCCCGCCAGCGCCCGTGTCAGCCAGCGCCAGCCGCGTGCGCGGGCGCAGCAACTGTTGGCCACCTGACCGAACGCCTAATAAAAGTCATTAAACACGCCCATTTCCCTACGTTTCTTAGATACAATCTCCCCCCGATTATAAGGACGTCTCCTGATCGGGCCTCGCAGCATCGTCAATGCTTCGGTATTGGCACCCCGCACCGCCCACAGAGAGCCGCCCACACAGATCGAGTGAAGCTGGCGCGCTTGCTGTTTCTCATGCAAAAACCCCACTTTTCGCGAATCTGCAGAGCTGTCATTACGCTCGGTCACTGAGCTGTTTGCCCGGTGCCAGGCAGGGACAGCCCTTTTTTGAGGTTCACGTCTTCAAAAGAGCGTGAAAAAAACGGGTTTTCACAACTTCACAAGAGTGTGGCGAGCAAATGAATAGTTTTGCGTCTGAACATGCACCATTAGCGTCTGATACAGCCCAACGACACAGGACCGAGTACTCCTCGAACACCGGAGCCTGAAGCCTGTCCGCTACGGATTTGGTTGCACAAACGGATGTCTCGACCATAAGTCGAATTGCCAGTCGCGTGTTGTAATGAGTTCATAGACCTCATGAACCCGGCCGGTAGCGTCCGTCGAAGTTGCGATAAATTGCGAAGATTCGGACATGGCAACACTGCCACGGGAACCTGGGGCTTCACTGACACGCCCCGGAACGCCGGGCAGCCATGCCGACAATTTGGTGCTGCAGATTTTGGAGACGCGTTAAATGGCGCATAACGAAGCAGTCGACGTAGTACTGGTTGGGGCCGGCATCATGAGTGCCACCCTCGCCGTACTGCTCAAAGAGCTCGACCCCGCGATCAAGCTGGAAGTCGTCGAGCTGATGGATTCCGGTGCCGCGGAGAGTTCTAACCCGTGGAACAACGCCGGTACCGGTCACGCCGGGCTGTGTGAGCTCAATTACACGCCGCAGGCCGCCGACGGCACCGTCGACATCAAAAAAGCCGTGCACATCAACACCCAGTTCGAGGTGTCGAAGCAGTTCTGGTCATACCTGACCAAAAAAGGCACCTTCGGCTCGTGCAAATCCTTCATCAGCCCGGTGCCGCACCTGAGCTTCGTGCAGGGCGACGGTGGCGTGTCCTTCCTCAAGGAACGCTTCAATGTGCTGAGCAAGCACCACGCTTTCTCGGACATGGAATACACCGAAGACAAGGCAACGATGGCCGACTGGATGCCATTGATGATGCCCGGTCGTCCGGCGGACGAAGTCGTCGCCGCAACCCGCGTGATGAACGGCACCGACGTCAACTTCGGCGCGCTGACCAACCAATTGCTCAAGCACCTGACCAGCGCACCCGATGCCCAGGTCAAGTACTGCAAGCGCGTCACCGGCCTGAAACGCAATAACGGCGGCTGGACTGTCAGCATCAAGGACGTCAATAGCGGCAACAGCCGTGAAGTCGATGCCAAGTTCGTTTTCCTCGGTGCGGGCGGCGCGGCACTGCCACTGTTGCAGGCCTCGGGCATCGAAGAAAGCAAAGGCTTCGGCGGCTTCCCGATCAGCGGCCAGTGGCTGCGTTGCGACAATCCGGACGTGGTCAAACACCACCAGGCCAAGGTCTACAGCCAGGCCGCCGTGGGTTCGCCTCCGATGTCCGTGCCGCACCTGGACACCCGCGTGGTCGAGGGCAAGAAGTCTCTGCTGTTCGGGCCGTACGCCGGCTTCACCACCAAGTTCCTCAAGCACGGTTCCTTCATGGACCTGCCGCTGTCGGTTCGTGCCGGCAACATTGGGCCGATGCTCGCCGTGGCGAAAAACAACATGGACCTGACCAAGTACCTGGTCAGCGAAGTGATGCAGTCGATGGAGCAGCGTCTGGATTCCCTGCGCCGCTTCTACCCTGAAGCGAAAGCCGAAGACTGGCGCCTGGAAGTGGCCGGCCAACGGGTGCAGATCATCAAGAAAGACCCGAAAAAGGGCGGCATCCTGCAATTCGGCACCGAACTGGTGGCGGCGAAGGACGGCTCTTTGGCCGCCCTGCTCGGCGCTTCGCCCGGCGCCTCGGTGACGGTTTCGATCATGCTCGAGCTGATCGAAAAATGCTTCCCGAACAAGGCTTCCGGTGAATGGGCTGGCAAACTGGCGGAAATCTTCCCGGCTCGGGAAAAGGTCCTGGAAACCGATGCTGCGCTGTATCGCAAGATCAACACGCAGAACAACATCGCGCTGGAACTGGTAGAAGAAAGCAGCGAGACACCTAGCTTCGCTTGATTCGACCCCATAAAAAACGCCCCGTTCTCATTGAGAGCGGGGCGTTTTTTTATGCCGCTTGAAAGATCGCAGCCTCGCTGCGCTCGACAGCTCCTACAGGTACAAGCGAACCATTTGTAGGAGCTGTCGAGCGCAGCGAGGCTGCGATCTTTTGATCTTAACCGCGAGCCTTGTCGATCAGCTCGATGTACTCGGCCGCATTGCGCTGATCCTTGATCAGGGTCACAAAGTCATTGCCGTGCTCATCCTTGCCGTTCAAATCCAGGCCGGCCGCAACGAAGAACGTCAGGAAGCGCTCGAAGTCGTCAATGCGCAAACCACGGTAGGCCTTGATCAGTTTGTGCAGGGACGGCGAAGTGGCGTCGACCGGTTCGAAATCGAGAAACAACTTGATCTGCTCATCGCCGATCTCGTCACCAATCACTTGTTTCTTATCTTTACGCATTGCCGACTCCAGCTCGCAGACATTTCACGGGGCGGGCAGTTTAACCCTCAGTTGCCGCAAGGCTCAACGCGGACGAACGGCCCCGGTGTGCAGATCCGCCCAGACATGGCCGTTGGCGTAGCTGAGGAACTGGCAATACACCGTGTCGTTGCGCAGCAAGTCGATGATCACCCGGTACTGCGCCATCGGGTAAAACAGCGTCAGGGTCTTGCTCTTGGCGTCATAGATCGGCTTTTTCAGGCTTTTACTTTCGCCATCGAAGTTAACCAACACCTGGCTGATCGTCGCGCCTTTGTTCAAGGATTTGCCCTTGAGACGGATCAATAACGGCGAGGTGACGGGAATCGGCTGTTGGCTGGACTGGCGCTGGCTGCCCACCACCACCGAATACTCGGTGACCTGCAGCAGTTGTTGCTGCTCGGGTTCGGCGTCACGCAGGGTCAGGTCGTCCGGAGGCAGGAACTGCGCGTGCATCGGCGCCGGGGCGGCGGCCAGCGGCAGGCTGAGGGTCAGCAACAGGGCGGCGCAGCTGCGGATCAAAAGGCTCATGACGGGCTCCGAAGACGAGGCCGGGCACTCTAGCATGGGTTTGAAAGCAAAAGATCGCAGCCTGCGGCAGCTCCTACAGGGTATCTGGTGTAGGAGCTGCCGCAGGCTGCGATCTTCTGATCCTGCTTGACCATCAGTCGAACTGCGCGCGCATCCAGGCCTGATACTCGGCGACACCAGGCTCACCTTCACGCGGTGCCCAGTGCGCCAGCTCACCCTCGCCCACCGGGCGATACGGACCCGCCTTGCACTCGAACATCAGGCTGTCGGCTTCGAGTACCACCAGACCATGGAACACCCCGGTTGGCAGGTCCACGCCGAGGCATTCGCCACCGGCCTGCAGGACCTTTTTAGCCACCACCACGCCGGACTCATCGAAGATCAGCACGCCGAGCCGCCCTTTGAGGACCAACAAGGTTTCAGCCTTGTTCTCCCCCAAATGCCGATGAGGTGGAATGTAGGTACTCGGCTGCAAACCGACCGCCATGCGATGACAGGCCTCATCCATCTGATGAAAATTATGGTGCTGACGCCCACGTGGATTCGCCGCCGCCTTCTCGGCCAACTCACTCAACAACCTTTGATCAAGAAAGCACGGCGTGCTCATGGCTTACATTCCTTTAACGGCAAAAATTCCGTTGGCGTTGCGCCAGTAGCCTTTGTAGTCCATGCCGTAGCCGAAGATGTAACGGTCGATACACGGCAGGCCAACGAAATCGGCCTTGAGGTCCGGGCGAGCCTTGCGGTCGTGGTCCTTGTCGATCAGCACGGCGGTGTGCACTTTGCGCGCGCCGGCGTGTTTGCAGAAATCGATGATCGCGCCGAGGGTGTGACCTTCGTCGAGGATGTCGTCGATGATCAGCACGTCACGGTCGATAAACGACACTTCCGGCTTGGCTTTCCAGAACAGGTCACCGCCGCTGGTCTCGTTGCGATAACGGGTGGCGTGCAGGTAAGACGCTTCCAGCGGGAAGTGCAAATGGGTGAGCAACTTGCCGGCGAAAATCAGGCCGCCGTTCATCACGCAGAAGACCACCGGATTGCTGTCAGCCAGTTGTTCGTTGATGTGTGCACCGACGCGGGCGATGGCCGCCTCGACTTCAGCTTCGGTGTACAGGCAGTCAGCCTCTCGCATGATTTGACGGATATGCTCGAGATCAGCGGACATGGCGCTCTCCAAGGGGGTGGCGGATTCATGAAAAGCGGGCAAAGGTACGCACCAAGCCCGGCCAGATCAAGCGTTTGTGGACTAACGTACTCTATGTCTATAGGACAACACCCTCGGATAGATTAATCTAGGCCGGTTTTTTTGCCCGCCGCCGGAGCCTTTCCCATGCCCATCCTCGAGATCCGCCACCCGCTGATCCGTCATAAACTCGGCCTGATGCGCCGCGCAGACATCAGCACCAAGAATTTCCGTGAGCTCGCTCAGGAAGTCGGTGCCCTTTTGACCTATGAAGCGACCAAAGACCTGCCGCTGGAATCCTACGACATCGAAGGTTGGTGCGGCACCGTGTCGGTCGAGAAAATCGCCGGCAAGAAAATTACTGTAGTACCGATCCTGCGCGCCGGTATCGGCATGCTCGAAGGCGTACTCAGCCTGATCCCGGGCGCCAAAGTCAGCGCCGTGGGCGTCGCCCGCAACGAACAAACGCTGCAAGCCCACACTTACCTGGAAAAACTGGTTCCGGAAATCGACGAACGCCTGGCAATGATCATCGACCCGATGCTGGCCACCGGCAGTTCCATGGTCGCCACCATCGACCTGCTGAAAAAAGCCGGTTGCCGCGACATCCGCGCGATGGTGCTGGTGGCCGCGCCGGAAGGCATCGCCGCGGTCGAGAAGGCTCACCCGGACGTGACCATCTACACCGCATCCATCGACGAAAAACTCAACGAACACGGTTACATCATCCCTGGCCTGGGCGATGCCGGTGACAAGATCTTCGGCACCAAGCAGAAGGACGCGTGACCATGCAGCAAGAGTTCAACGATCCGCTCTGGCGTACGGTGCTGTCCGGCGCGCAGATGCTGTTCGTGGCCTTCGGCGCCCTGGTGTTGATGCCGCTGATTACCGGCCTCGACCCGAACGTGGCGCTGTTCACCGCCGGCCTGGGGACGATTCTGTTTCAGATCGTCACCGGGCGTCAGGTGCCGGTGTTCCTCGCGTCGAGCTTCGCTTTCATCACCCCGATCATTCTCGCCAAAGGCCAGTTCGGCCTCGCGGCGACCATGGGCGGGGTGATGGCGGCCGGGTTCGTCTACACCTTCCTCGGCCTCGCCGTGAAGATCAAAGGCACCGGTTTCATCGACCGCTTGCTGCCGCCCGTGGTGATTGGTCCGGTGATCATTTCCATCGGCCTGGCCATGGCGCCAATCGCCGCCAACATGGCGATGGGCAAGGCCGGCGACGGTAGCGAGCTGATTCACTACCAGACCGCGATGCTGATTTCGATGCCGGCGTTGCTGACGACGCTGATCGTCGCGGTGTTCGGCAAAGGCATTTTCCGCCTGGTGCCGATCATTTCCGGGGTGCTGGTGGGTTTTGCCATGGCGTTCTATTTCGGCGTGGTCGATACCGCGAAGATTGCCGCGGCACCGTGGTTCGCGATTCCGCACTTCACCGCGCCAGAGTTCAATTGGCAGGCGATTCTGTTCATCGTTCCAGTGGCCCTGGCGCCTGCCATCGAGCACATCGGCGGCGTGATTGCCGTCGGTAGCGTGACCGGTCGCGACTATCTGAAAAAGCCCGGCCTGCACCGCACGCTGCTCGGCGACGGTATCGCCACCACCGCTGCCGGCCTGTTTGGCGGTCCACCCAACACCACGTACGCCGAAGTGACGGGCGCGGTGATGCTGACCAAGAACTACAACCCGAAAATCATGACCTGGGCGGCGATCTTTGCCATCAGCCTGGCGTTTGTCGGCAAGTTCGGCGCGCTGCTGCAGAGCATTCCAGTGCCGGTGATGGGCGGGATTCTGTGCCTGTTGTTCGGCTCGATTGCGGCGGTGGGCATGAACACGCTGATCCGCCACAAGATCGACCTGGGCGAAGCGCGCAATCTGGTGATTGTCTCGGTGACGCTGGTGTTCGGGATTGGCGGTGTGCTGGTCGGCACCGGTACCGGTCCGGATGATTTCGGTCTCAAAGGCATTGCGCTGTGCGCGGTGGTGGCGATCGGGCTGAACCTGTTGCTGCCGGGGAATGACAGCTGGAAGCACAAAAAGGCGGATGAGCCGTTGTTGTAACGCTCGAGATCTTTGTTGCCAGTGAGATAGCTATCGCGAGCAGGCTCGCTCCCACAGGATCTGCGAGAATCCTGTGGGAGCGAGCCTGCTCGCGAAGCTTTTTAAAGGGCCAACGGCGCCCTTTCACACAACGTGCTCAACGCCTTCGCCCACTGCGGGTCATCGTTGAGGCACGGCACCAGCACCAACTCCTCTCCCCCCGCTTCGCGGAACTGCTCCAGCCCGCGATCACCGATCTCCTCCAGCGTTTCAATGCAATCGGCAACAAATGCCGGGCACATCACCAACACTTTCCGTACGCCCATGCCGGCCAGTTCATCCAGACGAGCTTCGGTATAGGGTTCGATCCACTTGGCCCGACCCAGGCGCGACTGGAACGACACCGACCACTTGCCCTCCGCCAGCCCCATGCGTTTGGCAAACTCTGAAGCGGTGCGCAGACACTGAGCGCGGTAGCACGTGGCCAACACCTGCGGCGAAGCATTCTTGCAGCAGTCTTCATTTTTGAAGCAGTGCTGACCGGTCGGGTCCAGCTTGGTCAGATGCCGCTCCGGCAAACCGTGGAAACTCAACAACAGGTGATCGTAATCCTGCTCCAGATAAGGCCTGGCGCTGGCCACCAGCGCATCGAGGTATTCCGGCTGATCGTAGAACGGCTGCAGAATCGACAACTGCACGTCGAGATTCTTCTCGCGCACCACCCGCCTGGCTTCCTCGATCACCGTGGTCACGGTGCTGTCGGCGAACTGTGGGTACAGCGGCGCGAGGGTAATGCGCTTGTGACCCTGGCCGACGAGTTGCAGCAGTTTCGATTCAATCGACGGCTCGCCGTAACGCATCGCCAACTCCACCGGACCGTGAGTCCACTGGGTGGTCATCGCCTGTTGCAAGCGGCGGCTGAGCACCACCAGCGGCGAACCTTCCTCCCACCAGATGGATGCATAGGCGTGGGCCGACTGCTCCGGACGCTTGATCAGAATCAGCGAAACCAGCAGACGCCGCACCGGCCATGGCAGGTCGATCACATACGGGTCCATCAGAAACTGATTGAGGTAGCTGCGCACATCCGCCACCGAGGTGGAGGCAGGTGAGCCCAGATTGACCAGAAGCAACGCGTGATCGGTCATGCAACGTCCTATTTCAGAGGCGGCTGGACAGGTCGTCCAGAGCCGCGCGCAATTCAGTGAACTGGAAGGTAAATCCCGCTTCCAGCAAGCGAGCCGGCTGGGCCTTCTGCCCACCCAGCAACAGCAATGACAGCTCGCCCAGGCCGACTTTCAACGCCAGGGCCGGCATGGGCATGAACGCCGGGCGATGCAACACGCTGCCCAGCGTCTTGGCAAATTCGCGATTGCGCACCGGGTTGGGCGCGCAGGCATTATAAGGACCGCTGGCGTCTTCGCGATGCAGGAGAAAATCAATCAAGGCGATTTGATCCTTGATATGGATCCACGGCATCCACTGCCGACCATTGCCCAAAGGCCCGCCCAGCCCGAATTTGAACGGCAGCAACAGGCGCGACAAAAAGCCGCCCTCGGCGGACAACACCAGTCCGGTCCGGACGAAAATCACGCGCACGCCCAACGCTTCGGCACGTTGCGCGGTTTCTTCCCAGGCAATGCACAACTGGCTGGCAAAATCGTCGATGACCGGTGGCGAGTCTTCAGTCAATTCCCGCTCGCCCCCGTCGCCATACCAGCCAATGGCGGAACCCGAGATCAACACCTGCGGTTTCTGCTCGCGACTTTCCAGCCACGCCAGCAAGGTTTCAGTCAGGCTGATGCGACTGCTCCAGAGCAAGGCTTTGCGCCGCGACGTCCACGGCCGATCAGCAATCGGCGCGCCCGCCAGGTTAATAATGGCGTCCAGCGGTTCCTGGCCGAGGTCTTCGAGCCGCGCAATGCCACGGA
Source organism: Pseudomonas fluorescens (assembly GCF_902497785.1). Lineage (GTDB taxonomy): Bacteria > Pseudomonadota > Gammaproteobacteria > Pseudomonadales > Pseudomonadaceae > Aquipseudomonas > Aquipseudomonas fluorescens_BO. The sequence goes on along the minus strand of NZ_CABVHK010000027.1, from coordinate 64,269 downwards.
CTTCGGCCCCGCAAATGTTCGCGACTTTTTCCGGCGTGCGGCTCAGGACCGTCAGACGATGACCCTGACTCAACCAGTGTCGGCAGAGCTGACGTCCTATCAAACCAGTACCGCCGGTCAGCAATATGTGCATGACTTCTTCCTCGCGTGGCGTTTTACCCTGATCACTAGTCTATTTTTATAAGCAGGGATCTTTGTTATCGGGCAGGCTCTGTGATTAACAATAGGCCAAGCTGCCAGAACGAGAACGTTAAAAGTTATACCAAAAAACAATATTGTACAGGTTTCAACCACGGCGTAGTCTGTACAGAAAGGTAAACGAGGCCCCTATGACTGTACCTATCGCAATCATCGGCACCGGCATCGCCGGACTCTCAGCGGCCCAGGCGCTTTCCGAGACCGGGCACGTCGTCCAGCTTTTCGATAAAAGCCGCGGCAGTGGCGGACGCATGTCGAGCAAACGCAGCGATGCGGGTGCCCTGGACATGGGCGCGCAATATTTCACGGCGCGCGATCGCCGCTTCGTCACGGAGGTGCAGCGCTGGCAGGCCAACGGCTGGGTCGCCGAGTGGACGCCGCAGCTCTACACCTTCCACGGCGGCCAACTCAATCTGTCGCCGGACGAACAGACCCGGTGGGTCGGCACGCCGCGCATGAGCGCCATCACCCGAGGCTTGCTCGGCGACCTCGAAGTGCATTTCGCCTGCCGGATCACCGAGGTCTATCGCGGCGAAGAACACTGGCATCTGCAGGACGCCGAAGGCTTCACCCATGGGCCGTTCAGTCATGTGGTCGTCGCCACGCCGGCACCTCAGGCAACCGCCCTGCTGGCTAGCGCGCCGAAACTCGCAGGCGCCGCTGCCGGGGTCAAAATGGACCCGACCTGGGCCGTTGCGCTGGCCTTCGATACGCCGCTGGATACCCCCATGGAAGGCTGCTTCGTACAGGACAGCCCCCTCGACTGGTTGGCGCGCAACCGCACTAAACCGGGGCGCGACAACACGCTGGACACTTGGGTGCTGCACGCCACGAGCGCCTGGAGCCGGCAACATATCGACCTGTCCAAGGAAGCCGTGATCGAGCAATTGCACGGCGCGTTTGCCGAGTTGCTGCACAGTGCCATGCCCGCCCCGACCTTCAGCCTCGCCCATCGTTGGCTCTACGCTCGCCCCGCCATCAGCCATGAATGGGGCACGCTGGCCGATGCCGATCTGGGGCTGTACGCCTGTGGCGACTGGTGCTTGTCCGGCCGCGTCGAAGGCGCCTGGCTCAGCGGTCAGGAAGCCGCCCGCCGCCTGCACGAACACCTGCAGTGAATCGCATCAACCCGAGCAAATTGCTGCTGTCGAAGTGGACAGCAGCCCACCCGCAAAACCGCGAAAAACATTTTCTGGTGATCGAGCTGTTCCGCGACGAGGAAGGCACGGTGCTGGATGTCGAGTTGCAGGCAGTGCTGACCCTGCGCAGTGAGCGGCTGGACTGGCAAACCCTGAAAGACAGCAACACCTGGCACTCAGGCTGGAAATAAATTCCTGTGTGGTGAGGGGATTTATCCCCGTTGGGCAGCGAAGCGGCCCCGGCATTTCAAAGGTAAAACGCGTGACGACTGCTTCGCAGCCGAACGGGGATGAATCCCCTCGCCACACAAGCTCGCTCCTACAAAAAACTTATACAAACAATTTGACTTGTACACCTTTGAATCTATGATGAACCTATGTTGTACAGAACTTGAACTCTGTACAGGTTTTGATTCGAGGTGCTCCGATGCCCCACGCCCGCGTGAAACCGAAAATCGCTGTCAGCGCCTGCCTGATGGGCGCCGAAGTGCGCTTCAACGGCGGGCATAAGGAATCGCGGCTGTGCAGCCGCACCCTCACTGAATATTTCGATTTCGTCCCGGTGTGCCCCGAGGTCGCCATCGGCCTGGGTATTCCCCGGCAGCCGATCCGCCTGGTCGGCGACGCTGATCAGCCCGAAGCCGTCGGCACGGTTAACGCCGAACTGAACGTCACCCGTCCGCTCGCCGATTACGCCGAGAAAATGGCCGCCGAGCTGGGCGGTATCTGCGGCTACATTTTCATGCAGAAATCACCCTCGTGCGGGCTGGACCGGGTCAAGGTCTATCACGCCAACGGTGCGCCGATTGACGGCGGTGGTCGTGGTATTTACGCCCAGGCGTTCTGCGCGCGTCACCCCGACTTGCCGGTGGAAGAAGATGGCCGCCTCAACGACCCGGTGCTGCGGGAAAACTTCTTCACCCGCGTATTTGCCTACAGTGCCTGGCAGCAGTTGCTGCAAGAAGGCCTGACCCGTCGCGGGCTCACCGAATTTCACTCGCGCTACAAATACCTGCTGATGGCCCATAACCCGGTGCAATACAAAACCCTGGGCAATCTGTTGGGCAACATGGGCCAGACCGATCCCGCCGAACTCGGCCCTCGCTATTTCAGCGAGCTGATGGCGGCATTGAAAAAATGTGCGACGCGCCGCACTCACACAAACGTTCTGCAACACCTCAGTGGTTACCTCAAACAGCTCATCAGCGCTGAAGACAAACAGGAAGTGCAGCACGTCATCGGCCAATACCGCCACGGCATCGTGCCGCTGGTGGTGCCATTGACGCTGCTTAAGCACTACTTCCGCCAACACCCGGACCCGTACATTGCGCAACAGGTTTACCTGCAACCGCACCCGGAAAACCTCAGCCTGCGAAACGCGATCTAATGAAAATCCCACTCGACACCAGTGCCAGCGAAGACCTCGGCGACGACTTCAAGAAAGCGCTCGATGCAGGCTGGCTGCCGATCCGCGAAGTGGCCCGGCAGACCGGCGTCAACGCGGTCACCTTGCGCGCCTGGGAGCGGCGCTACGGCCTGATCGTGCCGCAACGCACGCCCAAGGGCCATCGCCTGTTTAGCGCCGAGCACGTACAGCGGATCCTGACGATTCTGACCTGGCTCAATCGCGGCGTGGCCGTCAGCCAGGTCAAGCAACTGCTCGACACCCCGCAAGCGTTTACCGAAGCGGTGGAAAACGATTGGCAAGTGCTGCGCAAAACACTGCTGCAAGCGGTCACTCAGCTCAACGAACGCACGCTCGACGACACCGTCAACCAGGCCATTGCGTTGTATCCGCCGCGCACCTTGTGCGAACAATTGCTGATGCCGTTGCTGGCCGACCTGGAACAACGCTGGCAAGGCCAGTTCGGCGCGCAGATGGAGCGAGTCTTTTTTTATTCCTGGTTGCGCAGCAAATTCGGCGCGCGCATCTACCATAACAACCGTCAGTTGCGCGCCGCGCCGCTGCTATTGATCAATCATTCGGACGTGCCGCTGGAGCCGCAACTATGGCTCACCGCGTGGCTGATCAGCAGCGCCGATTGCCCGGTGGAAGTGTTCGACTGGCCGCTGCCGGCGGGCGAGCTCGCACTGGCGGTCGATCACCTGCAAGCCCGTGGCGTACTGCTGTATTCCAGCAAAGCCATGAACCTTTCGCAGCTGCCGAAACTTTTCCATGGCGTCAGTTGCCCAAAAATGATTGCGGGGCCAACGGTGTGTATTCACCACGCCGAGTTGTCCGCAAGAACTTCCGAAATTGCTGATCTGTTCCTGGCCGAAAACCCGTTATCGGCCCAGCTGGACCTCGTTCAGCGTGGGCTTATTTAATGAACACTGCGGACACCACCATGCAATTGATCTGGCTGCGCAGCGACTTGCGCCTACACGACAACACCGCCCTGTCGGCAGCCGCCGCTCGCGGGCCGACGGTGGCGGTGTATCTGCTGAGCCCTGCGCAATGGCGCGAGCACGACGACGCGCCATGCAAAGTGGATTTCTGGCTGCGCAACCTGAGCCAATTAAGCCGCGAACTCGGTGAGTTGAACATTCCCTTGCTGATCCGCACCGCTTCTCGCTGGGATGACGCACCGCAAGTCGTGTTCGACCTCTGCCAGCAATTGAAGATCGACGCGGTGCACGTCAACGAGGAATACGGCATTCACGAAAGCCGCCGCGACGAAGCGGTGGCCGACAAGCTGAAAGCCGGGGGCATCGACTTCCACAGCTACCTCGACCAACTGCTGTTCAAGCCCGGCACCGTGCTGACCAAAACCGGCACGTACTTCCAGGTGTTCAGCCAGTTCCGCAAGGTCTGCTACGACCGTCTGCACCGTTCGTTGCCCAGTCTCGTCACTGCGCCCATGGCTCAAGCGCCGCTGAACATTGCCAGCGATGAAGTCCCCGCAAATGTCGAAGGCTTCGAAACGCCCGGCGAAAGCCTGCGCGTCTTATGGCCAGCCGGTGAAGCCGAAGCCCGACGCCGTCTCGACACCTTTGCCGACGTCCAGATCGACTACTACAAAAATGAACGCGATTTTCCGGCCAAACCCGGCACCAGTCAGCTTTCGGCTTACCTCGCTGCGGGGGTGATTTCCCCGCGCCAATGCCTGCATGCCGCCCTGCAAAGCAATCAGGGCGAATTCGAAAGCGGCAAGGTTGGCGCGGTCACCTGGATCAACGAGCTGCTGTGGCGCGAGTTTTACAAACACATTCTGGTGGGCTACCCACGCGTTTCGCGCCACCGCGCCTTCCGCCCGGAAACCGAAGCGCTGGCCTGGCGTGACGCGCCGGAGGAACTGCTGGCCTGGCAGCAAGCGCGCACCGGATTGCCGATCATCGATGCGGCCATGCGCCAACTGCTGGAAACCGGCTGGATGCATAACCGCTTGCGCATGGTGGTGGCGATGTTCCTGACCAAGAACCTGCTGATCGACTGGCGCGAAGGCGAACGCTTTTTCATGCGGCATCTGATCGATGGCGATCTCGCGGCGAACAACGGTGGCTGGCAATGGAGCTCGTCCACCGGCACCGACTCCGCCCCCTACTTCCGCATTTTCAACCCGCTGAGCCAATCCGAAAAATTCGACACCGAAGGTGTGTTTATCAAGCACTGGTTGCCTGAACTGGCGGGCCTGAACAAGAAAGATCTGCATAACCCGGCGAACCTCGGCGGGCTGTTCGGGGTGGCAGGTTATCCGTCGCCAATCGTCAATCTAAGTACCAGCCGCGCACGCGCGCTGGCCGCGTTTAAAAACCTGCCATCACGACAGAGCGTTGGGGCCGGCGATGAGTAACCTCCATGCCGGCGCTCTGTCTTACGAACATTTACCCACATTGGGTCGGGCGATTGCCTGGTTGGAAAGGAGAATGGGATGAGCCTTACACCCCCACGACGATATTGGTTGACCGGCGCCAGCAGCGGAATTGGCGCTGCGCTGGCTGAAGAGATACTGAAAACCGGTGCTCACCTGGCTGTCAGTGCGCGCTCGGTTGCGCCGTTGAAAGTGTTGTCGCAACGCTATCCCGGACAGGTGCTGGTCGTCGCTGGCGACCTGACCAACAGCCAGACCGTGCGTGAAATCGGCGAGCAGATTGCCCAAGACTGGGGCTCGCTGGACACCGTCATTCTGAATGCCGGCACTTGCGAATATGTTGACGCCCAGCAGTTCGATGCGTCGATTGTCGAGCACGTGGTGCGCACCAATCTGCTGGCCAGCAGTTATTGCATCGAAGCCGCCCTGCCCCTGCTACGCAAAGGTACCGCGCCGCATCTGGTGGGCGTCGCCAGTTCGGTGACTTACATACCGCTGCCTCGGGCCGAAGCCTATGGCGCGTCGAAAGCCGGATTGCGTTATCTGTTCGAATCGCTGCGCATTGACCTGGCGCCGGAAGGCATTGAAGTCACCGTGGTCAGCCCGGGGTTTGTCGACACACCACTGACGGCGAAAAACGACTTCCCGATGCCGCTCAGCTGGCCGGTGGGTAAAGCCGCGCGGCACATCTTCGCCAAGCTGAAACATCGCCCACTGGAAATTGCTTTCCCGGCGCTGTTCATGGCCGCTCTATGGCCGCTGTCGAAAATGCCCAACCGGGTGAAGCTCGAGATCGGCAAACGCATGACCCGCAGCAGCCCGCCGATCAAGGACGTGCCGTGAACATCGCCATCATCGGCAGCGGCATCTCGGGGCTGACCAGCGCTTACCTGCTCAATCGCAGCCACGCGATCACCCTGTTCGAGGCCGACGCTCGCATCGGCGGTCATACCCACACAGTGGATGTGAGCGTCAACGGCGAACGCCACGCGGTGGACACCGGTTTCATCGTGTTCAATGACTGGACCTACCCGAATTTCATTCGCCTGCTGGGCCAGATCGGCGTGAGTTTCAAGCCGACACAGATGAGCTTCTCGGTCACCGACCCGGACAGTGGGCTCGAATACAACGGCAATAATTTCAACAGCCTGTTTGCCCAGCGCCGCAACCTGCTGTCGCCGGGGTTCTGGGGCATGCTGCGCGACATTGTGCGCTTCAACAAACAGGCGCAGCTTGACCTCGCCGAAGGTCGACTCGCGGCCAACACCACGCTCGATGAATACCTCAAGGCCGGCGGCTACGGCGAACGTTTCATCCTGCATTACATCGTGCCGATGGGCGCGGCGATCTGGTCGATGTCGATGGCCGAGATGTTGAATTTCCCGCTGCAATTGTTCGTACGGTTTTTCAAGAACCATGGCCTGCTGTCGGTGAGCAATCGTCCGCAATGGTGTGTGATCGAGGGCGGCTCGAAGGCGTACATCGCACCGTTGACGGCATCCTTCAAGGACTGCATCCGCCTCAGTTGCCCGGTTGAGCGGGTCGAACGCGACGCCCAGGGTGTGGTCGTCCACAGTGCGGCCGGCAGCGAGCGCTTCGACAAAGTAGTGTTCGCCTGCCACAGCGATCAGGCGCTGAAGCTGCTCGCCGATCCGAGCAACGCTGAACAATCGATTCTTGGTGCACTGCCCTACGCCGACAACGAAGTGGTGCTGCACACCGACACGCGCCTGCTGCCTTCGAGCACACTCGCCTGGGCCAGCTGGAATTATCGCCTCGGTGGCGCCGGCCACACGCGGGCAGCCGTCACGTACGACATGAACATTCTGCAGGGCATTCAGAGCGACACCACGTTCTGCGTCAGCCTCAACCAGAGCGCCGGTATCAGCCCGTCGCAGATACTCGGCCGATTCACCTACGCGCATCCGCAATACAGCCTGACGGCGGTCGCCGCGCAGGCTCGCTGGGAAGAGCTGAACGGCGCGCAACACACCTATTATTGCGGTGCTTATTGGGCCAACGGCTTTCATGAAGACGGCGTGGTCAGCGCGCTGCGCGTGGCCGGGTCGTTCGGAGAAGTGCTGTGAACAGCGCACTCTACAGGGGCTGGATCAGCCATCGGCGGTTCGCCCCGAAGCGGCATGCATTCCGTTACCGGATCGGCCTGCTGTACCTCGATCTCGCCGAACAAGACGCCGTACTCGGGTTGTCCTCGCTGTCGGGCACCAGCCGTTTCGCGCCCTTTTCGTTTCGCGAAAGCGATTACCTCAAAAATTTCACCCGCACCGGAATGCGCCTGAGCGACGCCGTACGCGAGCAGGTTCGCCAGGCGATTGGCCACGCGCCACAAGGCTCGATCTGTCTGCTGACCCAGCCGCGCAGTTGGGGCCTGTCGTTCAACCCGGTGAGTTTTTTCTACTGCTACGAAGCGGACGGCCAACTGGCAGCGATTCTCGCCGAGGTCACCAACACGCCGTGGCGCGAACGCTATCACTACGTATTGCCGGCCAGGGCGCCGGAATGCCTGGGCGATTTTCATCAGCATTTCGCCGTGGCAAAGGCCTTTCATGTCTCGCCCTTTCTGCCGCGAGATCTTGAACACCGAATGAGCTTCAGCCCGGCGGCGAAAAAGCTGGGGGTGCACATGGCGGACTGGCAAGGCGACCTGAAACTGTTCGACGCCACGCTCAATCTGAAACGCGAGGCCCTCACTCGCGCCAGCCTGCACCGTTACTTGCGGCGCTTCCCGTGGATGACCGCAAAAACCTGCGTGGCGATTTATTGGCAAGCCCTGCGCCTGCTGCTCAAACGCGTACCGATCGTTGCTCATCAGGCTGCCGATGGCAGCTTTCGTACCGCCACTGTTCCGCCCAAGGATCGCCGCCATGAAATCCTCTAGTGTGCTGGTCAAAGCCAACCGGCTCAGCACCCACGGCCTGACCGGATCGCTGCTACGGCGTGGCGTGCTGCGCCAGTTGGCGCACCTCAAACACGGGCAACTGGTGGTCGTCGAGGACGGCGAACGGCAGGTCTTCGGCTGCGCCGGCAGCCATCTGACAGGCGAAATCCACATTCTCGATGCGGCTGCATGGGGTTTGGTGGCGAGTAACGGTTCGATCGGTGCCGGCGAGGCGTTCATTCACGGTTACTGGACTTCGCCGGACCTGACCGCGGTGGTCCGGGTGTTCGTCAGTAACCTCGAGGTACTGGACGCGCTGGAAGGTGGACTGGCCAAACTTGGCCGACCGTTCGTGCAAGGGCTGCACTGGCTCAATCGCAATACGCGCAAGGGCTCGCAGAAAAACATCGCCGCGCACTACGACCTGGGCAACGACCTGTTCGAACAATTTCTCGACCCGACGATGATGTATTCAGCGGCACAATTCCTCAGCCCCGACGACACACTGGAACAGGCACAGCTGAACAAGCTCGAACGGATCTGTCGCAAGCTCGACCTGAAACCGGACGATCACCTTCTGGAAATCGGCACGGGTTGGGGCAGCATGGCGTTGTACGCGGCACAGCATTACGGCTGCAAAGTCACGACCACCACGCTGTCCAAAGAGCAGTTCGCGTTTACCGCGCAACGCATCGAAGCCCTTGGCCTGCAGAATCAGGTCACGCTGCTGCTCAAGGATTATCGCGACCTTACCGGGCAGTACGACAAACTGGTGTCGATCGAAATGATCGAAGCCGTGGGCCATCGCTTTCTGCCGACCTACTTCAAGCAGTGTGCGCATTTGCTCAAGGGCAATGGCTTGATGCTGTTGCAGGCCATCACCATTCGCGAGCAACGCTACGAACAGGCCAAGGGCAGTGTCGATTTCATTCAACGCTACATCTTTCCCGGCGGCGCCCTGCCCTGCGTGCAGAAGATGCTGGAAATCGTCAGCCGCGACACTGACATGAACTTGCTGCACATGGAGGATTTCGGCCTGCACTACGCGCGAACCTTGCGCCTGTGGCATGAGAATTTTCGCCGCGCCCACGGGCGCTTGAGCGAATTGGGCTACGACGACTATTTCCTGCGGCTGTGGGAGTTTTACCTGTGTTACTGCGAAGGCGGCTTCCTGGAGCGCTCCATCGGCACCGCGCAGCTACTGCTGGCCAAACCTTCGGCAATCACCGCGCCGCTGCTCGGCCGTTTCGATGCTTGAACGCCTGGCCAATGCGGCACTGTTTCAGCTCGGCTGGTTTGCCTGTGTGATCGGCGGCAACAGTTTGTGGTTGCTGGTGGCGCTGGGCGCTCTGGTGATTCATCTGCTGTGGATAAGTCGCTGGGCCGATGAAGGCCGGCTGATCCTCAGCGTGGTCCTGTTGGGCACGACAGTCGACAGTTCCTTGCGCTGGCTGGGCGTATTCGAGTTCGACGATATCGCGCCGCTGATTCCTTTATGGCTGATGTTGCTATGGGCACTACTGGCGACAACGTTGCGTCATTGCCTGCAATGGACAGCAAACCCCTGGTGGCTGGGCAGCCTGTTGGGTGCCGCAGGTGGTCCCTTGTCCTATTACGCCGGAGGACAACTGGCCGGGGTGCAATTCCCTTACGGGCAATTGCCGACGCTTGTTGGCATCGGATTACTCTGGGCATTGCTGTTTCCCACGCTGCATTTCATGGCCCAGCGGCTGGCGGCATCCGACGCTCCCCCCTGAGCGTCCGTCAGGCCTTTCACACAGCGGTGACCGACTGACTTACACTGCGCGCCATGAAAACCATTCCCCACACGCAAATCGCCGAGCCGGCGGTCACCTGCTCGACCTGCGCGGCTTGCTGCTGCCAGCTCGAAGTCATGCTGATCACCGACACGGGCGTGCCCGAACGTTTTATCGATACCGATGATTGGGGTGGGGAAGTCATGCTGCGCCTGGACGACGGCTGGTGCGCCGCGCTGGATCGCAACAGCATGATGTGCACGATCTACGAAAAACGCCCGCTGATCTGCCGGGAGTTCGAGATGGGCGCACCGGAATGCATTGAAGAGCGGCAGGGAATTACCACGGCGTATCGGTAATAAGAGCGCTGTTGTCAGATCCGACGCATTCGCGGGCAAGCCACGCTCCCACAGGATTTGTGTCGATCACATTAGTGTGAATCGACTCAAGTCCTCTGGGAGAATCTGTGTTGATCACATTATTGTGAATCGACTCAAGTCCTGTGGGAGCGGGCTTGCCCGCGATGCTTTTAGCCTTACAACGGCATCGTGTAGTGCAATGCGTAACTCTCTACACCGTCGTTCGGGCTGCTGAGCCCGGCATTGGAATAGTGCGTGGCACGAATCCCGACCTCATGCCCGCCCGCAAAACGCAGACCAAACCCGAAGCGGTCTTCGAACTGAAAGGCACCGCCCAGTTTGTTGTTTTCAAGTTCGGTGTTGGAAAACAACGCTACGCCAACCCCCAACTCGACATACGGCTTGACGTTCTGCCCGGCAAACTCATAAACCAACACCGGCGAAAACGAGAGGCTGTGATTGCTTGAGGTCTCGTCGCCTTCCCAATAGGTGTAGGCGCCGCTCCAGTAACCGGTCAGACGACCGACGTCACTTTGCAGCCAGCTCTTGTCCCAGTCGAATTGCATGCCCAATCGGTAAGTCATGGTGGAATCGCTGGTTGCCCCGACTCCGAACTCCACCCCCGCCGCCTGTGCCGTAAAACTTTGCCCCGTCAATGCGGCCGCAATCGCGGCCAAGCAGAATAGTCTCTTCACTAGAAACATCCTTTTCCGATCATTTCATTAAGTTTTTTTTTGCAGCTCAGCAGTCAAAGCTATAGAAGTCCGCGCTTATTCAGAAGTTCAGCGACAACACCTCTATTTCACATTTTTTTTACAAACTGAAGCTTTGCACACTACCGGGCGAATTCCACAGGACCGGCAACACATTCTTGAAATGAATCGGATCGGCACTCGTCCAGAATCGCGCCTCATGAACAGGGCCGAGGGCGAGCAACTCGCGCTCGGCCAACAGGCGCTGAAGTTGCCGCGCTACAGCCGCCCCCGTATCGATCAGGCTGATGTCATCCGGGATCATCTGCTTAAGCAACGGTTTCAGGAAGGGATAATGCGTGCAGCCGAGAATAATCGTGTCACAGCCAGCGGCGAGCAGCGGCCCGACATAGCTGGCCAGCAACTCACGCAACGCGGAACTGTGCAGATCGCCGTTTTCAATCAACTCCACCAGCCCCGGACACGGCTGAGTGATCACCCGGACATCGGTGGCGAAACGGTCCAGTAACGCGGCAAATTTGGCGCTCTGCAAGGTGCCGGTGGTGGCGAGCACACCGACCACGCCGCTGCGCGTGGCAGCCGCGGCCGGTTTGACGGCGGGCTCCATGCCGACGATGGGCCACTGCGGATAATCGCGTCGCAAGTCGGCGACACCGGCGACCGTCGCCGTGTTGCAGGCCAGCACCAGAGCCTTGGCGCCCTGCTGCCGGAAAAATCCGGCCATCACGCTGCAACGCTGGCGGATGAACTCCGGGGTTTTCTCGCCGTAAGGCACATTGCCGCAGTCTGCGACGTACAACAGGGATTCGTTGGGCAGCAAACGCTGGATCTCGGCCAGCACCGACAACCCACCGACGCCGGAGTCGAACACGCCAATCGGCGCTTCACGCATGTTTCGACCCGCAGACGCTGCAACCGGGATCACGCTTGACGCGCAACTCACGAAAACGCGAGCCCAACGCGTCGATCAGCAACAAGCGGCCCACCAGCGGCTCGCCGAAACCAACCAGCAGTTTCAGCGCTTCCAGCGCCTGAAGACTGCCGACCAGGCCCACCAGCGGACCGATGACGCCGGCCTCGCTGCACGTCAACTCGGCTTCGCTGCCGTGCCCATATAAACAGTGGTAACACGGACTCTCCGGGCGACGCGGGTCGAACACCGACAACTGCCCTTCGAGGCGAATTGCCGCGCCGCTGACCAAGGGTTTGCCGGCGAACACACACGCGGCGTTCACCGCTTCGCGGGTGGAAAAATTGTCCGAGCAGTCGAGCACCAGATCCACGGCGGCAACCGCTGCCGCCAAAGAATCTTCGTCCAGCGCAGTGCGATGGGCGACTAACGTGATCTCGGGGTTGATTGCGCTCAGGCGACGGATCGCCGAATCGACTTTGCTCAGCCCGACGCAGTCGGTGTCGTGCACGATCTGGCGTTGCAGGTTGGTCAGGTCGACGCTGTCGAAATCCGCCAGATGCAGTTCGCCGACGCCGGCAGCGGCGAGGTACAGCGCAACCGGCGAACCGAGTCCGCCGAGACCGACGATCAATACGCGGCTTTGCTTGAGTCGCAACTGCCCGTCGATATCGACGTGCTGCAACAGAATCTGCCGACTGTAGCGCAACAATTCCTGATCATTCAGCACGGCAGGCGCCCCAGGCTGATCCGTTGGTGGCCGCCCAGATCGGTGCGGCTGTGAACTTCCTCGAAGCCGCGGCTCAGCAGCAAATTGCGCACAGCCTCGGCTTGATCGTAACCGTGTTCGAGCATCAACCAACCGCCCGCGTCCAGATAATCCGGCGCCTGGGCGACGATCAGACGCAGATCGTCGAGCCCGTCGATGCCGGCGACCAGCGCGCTGGCCGGTTCAAAACGCACGTCGCCCTCGGCCAGATGCGGATCGGTCGAGGCAATGTAAGGCGGGTTGCTGATGATCAGTTGAAAACGCTGACCGTCCAGGGCGCTGAACCAGTGACTGCTCAGCACCGTGGCGTTGTTCAAGTGCAGGCGCTGGCGATTGCGTTCCGCCAGGGCTACGGCTTCGAGTACACGGTCCACGGCAGTGACGTTCCACGCCGGGCGCTCACTCGCCAGGGCCAGGGCGATGGCGCCGCTGCCCGTACCGAGATCGAGAACTCTGGCCGGAGTCGCGGGCAACAATGCCAGCGCGGTTTCCACCAGCAATTCAGTGTCCGGGCGCGGGATCAGCGTGTGCGGCGCGACTTCCAGATCAAGCTTCCAGAAACCTTGCTGGCCAAGAATGTACGCCACCGGTTCACCGCCACGACGGCGTTGCAGAAACTCGGCGAACTTCAGCGCCGCGTCGCTGGGAACGATGCGCTCCGGCCAGGTGTGCAGAAAACTGCGGGATTTGCCCAACGCCGCGGCCAGCAGCAATTCAGCGTCCAGACGCGCCGTCGGCGAGTCGGGTAAATCCGCGGCGCGCAACAAACTGGCAATGATCGTCATTCGATGGCCGCCAGTTGGTCGGCCTGGTATTCGGCCAGCAGCGGTTCGATCACCGCATCAACGCCGCCCGCGAGAATTTCATCGAGGGAGTACAGCGTCAGGTTGACCCGGTGGTCGGTGACCCGGCCCTGGGCAAAGTTGTACGTGCGGATGCGCTCGGAGCGATCACCCGAACCCACCAGCAATTTACGCTCGCTGGCGATGGCATTGGCGGCGGCGCTGGTCTGCTGGTCGTTGAGCTTGGCCGACAACCAGGACATCGCGCGAGCGCGGTTCTTGTGCTGGGAACGCTCCTCCTGGCACTCGACAACGATGCCGGACGGCAAGTGCGTAATGCGAATCGCCGAATCGGTCTTGTTGACGTGCTGGCCGCCGGCACCGGAGGACTTGTACGTATCGATGCGCAAATCCGAGGGATTGATCTCGATCGCTTCCTGCTCGTCCGGCTCGGGCAATACCGCCACGGTGCACGCCGAGGTGTGGATGCGACCCTGGGATTCAGTGGCCGGAACCCGTTGCACGCGGTGCACGCCGGATTCGAATTTGAGCTTGCCGTAAACGCTGTCGCCTTCAACCCGGGCGATGACTTCTTTATAGCCGCCGTGTTCGCCGATGTTCTCCGAGAGGATTTCCACCCGCCAGCCGCGACGCTCGGCGTAACGCGAATACATGCGGAACAGGTCTCCGGAAAAAATCGCCGCCTCGTCGCCGCCGGTGCCGGCACGGATTTCGAGGAACACGTTGCGCCCGTCGTTCGGGTCCTTGGGCAGCAGCAGGCGTTGCAGCCTGGCTTCGATCCCGATCAGTTGTTCCTTGGCTTCGCGAACTTCTTCCACGGCCATTTCGCGCATGTCCGGGTCGCTGTCCTTGAGCAATGCCTGGGCACCCTCAAGGTCGCTTTGGGTTTTGAGCAACTGTTTATAGGTGTCGACAATCGGCTCGACTTCCGCGTATTCCTTGGAATAGGCGCGGAATTTGGTCTGATCGGAAATGACCTCGCCATCGCCAAGCAAGGCGGTCAGTTCCTCGAAACGGTCCTGGAGGATGTCCAGCTTATTGAGCAGTGACGCTTTCATTGCGGTTTCTTATCCGAAAAGCTATCCGATGAACCCTCACCGAGGGCAAAGAGTTCCTGGGCCATGGCCAGTGCATCGAGGCGACCTTCGGCAGAGAGCTTTTTCAACTGCACGCTCGGGGCGTGCATGAGTTTGTTGGTCAGGCCGCGCGCCAGTTGCAGCAGCACGTCTTCGGCGCTGCTGCCGTTGGCCAGCATGCGCTGGGCTTTCTGCAATTCTTCGTCACGCAGGCGCTCACTTTGCTGGCGATAGGCCTTGAGCACATCCACCGCCGCCAGTTCGCGCAGGCGCACCATGAAATCTTCGGCACCGATCGAGACCATCTCTTCGGCCGCTTGCGCAGCGCCCTGACGGCTCTTGAGGTTTTCGGCGACCACTTCGTGGAGATCGTCGACGCTGTACAGGTAAACGTCGTCCAACTCGCCGACTTCGGGCTCGATATCGCGCGGTACGGCGATGTCCACCATGAAGATCGGCTTGTGCTTGCGCAGCTTCAAGGCACTTTCCACGGCGCCCTTGCCGAGGATCGGCAACTGGCTCGCGGTGGAACTGATGACGATGTCGCTGCGCACCAGTTCTGCCGGGATGTCCGAGAGTAAAACGGCATGGGCGCCGAACTGCTCGGCCAGAATGCTCGCGCGTTCCAGGGTGCGGTTGGCGACGACGATGCGCTTGACGCCGAGTTCATGCAGATGGCGGGCGACCAGGGTGATGGTCTCGCCGGCGCCGATCAGCAGGGCCTGGCTGCGTTGCAAGTCGCTGAAGATCTGCTTGGCCAGGCTGACCGCGGCAAACGCCACGGACACCGGGTTTTCACCAATGGCGGTGTCGGTTCGCACCTGCTTGGCCGCATTGAACGTCGCTTGAAACAAACGCCCGAGCAGCGGACCGATGGTGCCGGCCTCGCGAGCCACGGCGTAACAGGATTTCATCTGGCCGAGAATCTGCGGTTCGCCCAACACCAGCGAATCGAGCCCGGAGGCCACCCGCATCATGTGACGAACTGCCGCATCATCTTCGTGCACATACGCGCTCGCGCGCAGTTCTTCGAGGCTCAAATGGTGATAATCGGCCAGCCAGCGCAAGATGATGTCAGCCGAAAGGTGATCCTGTTCTATATAGAGTTCACTGCGATTGCAGGTGGAGAGGATCGCAGCTTCGCGGCTGTCGGTCAGTCGGCAGAGCTGCTGCAACGCCTCCACCAGCTGCTCAGGGGTAAAGGCCACGCGCTCGCGGACGTCTACTGAAGCAGTCTTGTGGTTGATACCGAGTGCAAGGAAGGCCATTCAAGGTCGCTGATGGTGACGAGAAGCCGACAATTGTCCTACTTCGACAGAGCCAGAACAACTACTGCTGACTATTGTCCCAATGACTCGCCTCTATAGAGGCTTTCTGTAGGAGCGAGCTTGCTCGCGAAAAAAGTGAGGTTAATGCGTTTATTCAGGCAGCTCGCGTTATCGTTAACGACCATCGCGAGCAAGCTCGCTCCTACATTATGTTTGGCCGAAGGCTTGTGTCATGATGATCCGACCGCAGGTTAGTCGTCCTCTTCCTATATGAATAGATCTTCCGCGTTGCTCCTCGCCTTTGTCTTCCTCAGCGGCTGCCAGTCCATGGCCCCCGTTTCACCCGACGGTACGCCGCCGGTCGAAGACAGCACTCCGGCCCCTGAAAAGCCCAAGGTTTACAGCTCATTCAGCGAAGAAACCGTCTTCAGCCTGTTGAGCGCCGAACTGGCTGGCCAGCGCAATCGTTTCGACATTGCCCTGGACAACTACGTGACCCAGGCCATCAACACTCAGGATCCGGGCATCTCCGAGCGGGCATTCCGTATCGCCGAGTACCTGGGCGCCGATCAGGCTGCCCTCGATACCGCGCTGATCTGGGCGAAAAACGCGCCTGACGACCTGGAGGCGCAACGGGCCGCTGCCGTGCAACTGGCGCGCGCCGGGCGCTATGACGACTCCATGGTTTATATGGAGAAAGTGCTGCAAGGCAAGGGCGACACGCATTTCGACTTCCTCGCACTCTCTGCGGCCGATACCGATCAGGAAACCCGCAACGGCTTGATGAAAAGTTTTGACCGTTTGTTGCAGCGTCACCCCAACAACAGTCAGTTGATTTTCGGCAAGGCCTTGCTCCTGCAACAGGACGGCGACAGCAAAGGCGCGCTGGCCCTGCTGGAAGACAATCCACCGGACGACGGCGAAATTGCTCCGATTCTCTTGCGCGCACGCCTGCTGCAAACCCTTGACCGTGGCGACGAAGCCCTGCCGCTGCTGCAAAAAAGCATCAAAAAGTACCCGGAAGACAAACGCCTGCGCCTGACTTACGCGCGCATGCTGGTCGAACAGGACCGGATGGACGACGCCAAAGCCGAGTTCTCCAGCCTGGTTCAGCAATACCCGGAAGACGACGAACTGCGTTATTCGCTGGCGCTGGTGTGCCTCGAAGCCAAAGCCTGGGACGAGGCCAAGGGGTATCTGGAAGACCTGATCGCGCGGGAAAGCCATGTCGACTCCGCGCATTTGAACCTGGGTCGTATCGCTGAAGAGCGCAACGATCCCCAGGGTGCGTTGATCGAATACGCCCAGGTCGGCCCGGGCAATGATTTTCTGCCGGCGCAATTGCGTCAGGCCGATATCCTGATGAACAACGGCAAAACCGCCGAAGCTCAAAGCCGACTGGCCAGCGAGCGCGATGAACAACCCGACTACGCGATTCAGCTGTACCTGATCGAAGCCGAAACCCTGTCCGCCAATAAACAAGGGGACAAGGCCTGGGGTGTTCTGCAAAAAGCCTTGCAGCAATACCCGGACGATCTGAACCTGCTGTACACCCGCGCCATGCAGGCGGAAAAACGCAATGACCTGGCGCAGATGGAAAAAGACCTGCGACTGATCATCAAGCGTGACCCGGACAACGCGATGGCGCTGAACGCCCTCGGCTACACCCTGTCCGACCGCACGACCCGTTATGCCGAAGCCAAGACCCTGATCGAACAGGCCCACAAGATCAATCCGGAAGACCCGGCGGTACTCGACAGCCTCGGCTGGGTGCATTTCCGCATGGGCAATCTCGATGAAGCCGAGCGTTACCTGCGCCAGGCGCTGGACCGCTTCCCCGATCAGGAAGTCGCCGCCCACCTGGGTGAAGTGCTGTGGGCCAACGGCAAGCAGCGCGAAGCCAGACAAATCTGGAGCAAGTTCCTCAAGGAACAGCCCGACAGCCCAATCCTGCGCGGTACCATCAAGCGCCTGACCGGATCAGAGACTCTTTAAGATTATGTTTTTGCGCCACTTCATCGTTTTCAGTTTTATCGCCCTGCTCGCCGGTTGCGCGGGCTTCGGCGCCCGCGAATCGGTTCAGGGTCAAGGCGACCCGGGCCAATGGCGGGATCACAAGCAGCAGCTGACGGGTCTTGATGGCTGGCAAATCAACGGCAAGATCGGCATCCGCGCCCCGAAAGACTCGGGCAGCGGCACCTTGTTCTGGCTGCAACGACAGGATTACTACGACATCCGCCTCTCCGGCCCCCTGGGTCGCGGTGCGGCGCGCTTGACCGGTCGCCCGGGCAAAGTCTCGCTGGAAGTGGCCAACCAGGGGCGCTTTGAAGCGCCGACCCCGGAAGTGCTGCTCGAAGAACAGCTCGGCTGGAAGTTGCCGGTATCGCACTTGGCCTGGTGGGTCCGCGGGCTCCCGGCGCCGGACAGCAAAAGCCGCCTGACGCTGGATGCCCACAGTCGTCTGGCCAATCTGGACCAGGATGGCTGGCAGGTCGAATACCTGAGTTACGCCGAACAAAACGGCTACTGGCTGCCCGAGCGGATCAAACTGCACGGCGCCGACCTTGACGTCACGCTGGTGATCAAGGAATGGCAACCGCGCAAACTGGGGCAATGAACATGACGGCCCAACGCCTGACGCTGCCCTCCCCGGCCAAGCTCAATCTGATGCTGCACATCCTCGGTCGCCGTGCAGACGGTTATCACGAGTTGCAGACGATTTTTCAGTTTCTCGACTACGGCGATGAAATCACCTACGCCGTACGCGACGACGGTGTGATTCAACTGCATACCGAATTCGATGGCGTTCCTCACGACAGCAATTTGATTGTTCGCGCGGCGAAAAAACTTCAGGAGCAATCCGGTTCTTCGCTCGGCATCGACATCTGGATCGAAAAAATCCTGCCCATGGGCGGCGGAATCGGTGGCGGCAGTTCCAACGCCGCGACGACGTTGCTCGGCCTGAATCATCTCTGGCAACTGGGCTGGGATGAGGATCGGCTGGCCGCGCTGGGCCTGACGCTGGGCGCCGACGTCCCGGTTTTCGTACGGGGCCACGCCGCTTTTGCAGAGGGCGTGGGCGAGAAACTGACCCCCGTAGACCCCGAAGAACCGTGGTATCTCGTGCTGGTGCCGCAAGTATCTGTAAGTACAGCAGAAATTTTTTCAGATCCACTGTTGACACGTAACTCTCCTCCCATTAAAGTGCGCCCCGTTCCCAAGGGAAACAGTCGAAATGACTGCTTACCGGTGGTAGCAAGGCGTTATCCAGATGTTCGTAACGCATTGAATTTGTTAGGTAAATTTACCGAAGCAAAACTCACCGGAACTGGAAGTTGTGTGTTTGGGGGCTTCCCAAGCAAAGCTGAAGCTGATAAAGTCTCGGCCCTTCTTACAGAGACCCTTACAGGGTTTGTAGCAAAAGGAAGCAACGTTTCGATGTTGCATCGCAAGCTGCAAAGTCTGCTCTAAAGGAACCGAATACTGGGTATTCGTTGCAACAGATACAGGGGCGTCGCCAAGCGGTAAGGCAGCAGGTTTTGATCCTGCCATGCGTTGGTTCGAATCCAGCCGCCCCTGCCATTTTCTATACTCATCCAGGTTACCCTCAGCCTCTAGGTACTGCGCGTGTCCAAGATGATGGTCTTTACGGGGAATGCTAACCCCGATCTGGCTCGGCGTGTCGTACGTCAGCTGCATATCCCTCTCGGTGACATCTCTGTCGGTAAGTTCTCCGACGGCGAAATTACTGCCGAGATCAATGAAAACGTCCGCGGTAAAGATGTCTTCATTATTCAGCCGACTTGCGCTCCGACCAACGATAACCTGATGGAACTGGTAGTGATGGCTGATGCCTTCCGCCGCTCCTCGGCTACTCGTATCACTGCTGTAATTCCTTACTTTGGTTATGCCCGTCAGGATCGCCGTCCGCGTTCCGCACGTGTGGCTATCAGCGCGAAAGTCGTGGCTGACATGCTTACCGTAGTCGGCATCGACCGTGTTCTCACGGTTGATCTGCATGCTGACCAGATCCAGGGTTTCTTCGATATTCCGGTAGATAACATCTACGGCTCCCCGGTTCTGGTGGATGACATTGAAGATCAGCGCTTCGAAAACCTGATGATCGTGTCCCCGGACATTGGCGGCGTCGTGCGTGCACGTGCTGTTGCCAAATCCCTGGGCGTGGATCTCGGGATCATCGACAAACGCCGTGAGAAAGCCAATCACTCTGAAGTGATGCATATCATCGGTGATGTCGAAGGGCGTACCTGTATTCTGGTCGATGACATGGTCGATACCGCCGGCACTTTGTGCCACGCGGCAAAGGCTTTGAAAGAGCATGGCGCTGCCAAGGTTTTCGCCTACTGCACACACCCTGTGCTGTCCGGTCGGGCGATCGAAAACATTGAAAATTCCATGCTGGACGAACTGGTGGTGACAAACACCATCCCGTTGTCCGCTGCTGCTCAAGCCTGCTCGCGTATCCGTCAACTGGATATCGCGCCGGTAGTTGCCGAAGCGGTTCGCCGCATCAGCAATGAAGAATCGATCAGCGCGATGTTCCGATAAGGGTCCTGCCCTTCTCGACTATTTCGTTGACGAAAAGCGCCCCGCCCCGACATTCCTGTCGGGGCGGGGCTTTTTTGCCCATATCGCCTTTAGCGCTGGTCGCAAACGCTGGGGCGAATGTGGTTATTTTGGAGATACAACATGAACGATTTTACTCTGAATGCTGAAGTGCGTTCCGACCTGGGGAAAGGTGCGAGCCGCCGCCTGCGTCGTCTCGCAAGCCTGGTTCCAGCTGTAGTTTACGGTGGCGAAAAAGCCCCTGAATCCATCAGCATGCTGGCTAAAGAAGTTGCCAAACTGCTCGAAAACGAAGCGGCTTACAGCCACATCATCGAGCTGAACGTTGGCGGCACCAAGCAAAACGTAATCATCAAAGCTCTGCAGCGTCACCCGGCCAAAGGCCACGTGATGCACGCTGACTTTGTACGCGTTGTAGCTGGCCAGAAACTGACCGCTATCGTGCCTGTACACTTTGTTGGTGAAGAAGCTCCGATCAAGAAAGGCGGCGAAGTTTCGCACGTTGTTTCGGAAATCGAAGTGACCTGCCTGCCGAAGGACCTGCCTGAGTTCATCGAAGTCGACCTGGCTAACGCCGAAATCGGTTCGATCATTCACCTGTCCGACCTCAAAGCCCCTAAAGGCGTTGAGTTTGTTGCTCTGGCGCACGGCGATGACAAGGCTGTTGCCAACGTCCACGCTCCACGTGTTGCTCCAGAAGCTACTGAAGAAGGCGCAGCAGAGTAATTCACTCTGTGATGCCGGAGTGACCAGGTAACATCGCGGACTGGAACGTAGCGAGAAAGCGGGCGAGAACGCGGAGTTTACATAATGGTAAATGAGCACTTGTCGTCCACTTTCGCCGCACACACTAATCGCGGCGATGTTAGCCACCACTCCAAGGAAGGGCCCCTATCGTGACTGCCATCAAACTGATCGTTGGCCTGGGTAATCCAGGCGCTGAATACGAACAGACCCGGCATAACGCAGGGGCCCTTTTTGTTGAGCGCATCGCGCACGCACAAGGCGTGAACCTTGTGGCCGATCGCAAATATTTCGGCCTGACCGGGCGCTATTCGCACCAGGGTCAGGATGTTCGTCTGCTGATACCCACCACGTACATGAACCGCAGCGGCCAGGCCGTAGCAGCTCTGGCAGGTTTTTTCCGCATCAAACCTGAAGAAATCCTCGTGGCGCACGACGAACTCGACCTGCCTCCGGGCGTTGCCAAACTCAAACAGGGCGGCGGCCATGGCGGTCACAACGGGTTGCGCGACATCATTGCGCAACTGGGCAATCAGAATACCTTTTACCGCTTGCGGCTTGGCATTGGCCACCCGGGCGTTGCCAGTATGGTTTCAAACTTCGTCCTGGGTCGTGCGCCACGCGCCGAACAGGAAAAACTCGATGCCAGCATCGACTTTGCCCTCGGCGTGCTGCCGGATATCCTCGCCGGGGAATGGAACCGCGCGATGAAAAACCTGCACAGCCAGAAGGCCTGACTCTACTCCTCGGGGAAAACACCATGGGATTCAATTGCGGCATCGTCGGCCTGCCTAACGTCGGCAAGTCCACCCTGTTCAACGCCCTGACCAAATCCGGGATCGCGGCCGAGAACTTCCCCTTCTGCACCATCGAGCCGAACACCGGGATCGTGCCGATGCCGGATCCGCGCCTGGAAGCCTTGGCGGCCATCGTCAATCCAAAGCGCATCCTGCCGACCACCATGGAATTCGTCGACATCGCCGGCCTGGTGGCGGGCGCCTCGAAAGGTGAAGGCCTGGGCAACAAGTTCCTCGCCAACATCCGCGAGACTGATGCCATCGCCCACGTGGTCCGCTGCTTCGAAGACGAGAACGTGATTCACGTCTCCAACAGCGTCGACCCGAAACGCGACATCGAAATCATCGACCTCGAACTGATCTTCGCCGACCTCGACAGCTGCGAGAAGCAACTGCAGAAAGTCGCCCGTAACGCCAAGGGTGGTGACAAGGATGCGGTGGTTCAAAAGGCATTGCTAGAGCAGTTGATCGCTCACTTCACCCTCGGCAAGCCTGCGCGCACCCTGATGAAAACCATGGGTGCCGACGACAAAGCAGTGATCCGTGGTTTCCACCTGCTGACCACCAAGCCGGTCATGTACATCGCCAACGTCGCTGAAGACGGTTTCGAAAACAACCCGCTGCTGGACATCGTCAAAGCCATCGCCGAAGAAGAAGGCGCGATGGTGGTTCCGGTCTGCAACAAGATCGAAGCGGAAATTGCCGAGCTGGATGACGGCGAAGAGAAAGACATGTTCCTCGAAGCCCTGGGCCTCGAAGAGCCTGGCCTGAACCGCGTGATCCGCGCCGGCTACGAAATGCTGCACCTGCAGACCTACTTCACCGCCGGCGTCGAAGAAGTCCGCGCCTGGACCGTCCGCGTCGGTGCCACCGCACCGCAAGCCGCTGGTGTGATCCACACTGACTTCGAAAAAGGTTTCATTCGCGCCGAAGTCATCGCCTATGACGACTTCATCCAGTACAAGGGCGAAGCCGGCACCAAAGAAGCCGGTAAATGGCGCCTGGAAGGCAAGGATTACATCGTCAAAGACGGCGACGTGATGCACTTCCGTTTCAACGTGTAAGACACACCGCCCAATAAAAAAGCCGCGTTCGATACGCGGCTTTTTTGTGCCTGAAACAACCTTGCGCCACACCACTGACCCAATGTGGGAGCGAGCCTGCTCGCGAAGGCGGCTCAACATTCAACAATGATGTCGACTGTGAAGACTTTTTCGCGAGCAGGCTCGCTCCCACAAGGGTCTGTGGGGGTTCAAGCCTTTTTGGTTCTTGGCAGGAAGATCGCCAACACACCCAGCAACGGCAGGAACGAGCACAGGTAGTACACGTATTCGATGCCATGCGCATCCGCCAGATACCCCAGCAATGCCGCACCAATCCCGCCGAAACCGAACATCAGACCGAAGAATATCCCGGCAATCATCCCTACGTTGCCCGGCACCAATTCCTGCGCATAGACCACAATCGCCGAGAACGCCGACGCGAGGATGAAGCCGATCACCACGCTGAGAATGCTGGTCCAGAACAAATCAACGTGCGGCAGGATCAGCGTGAACGGCGCCACGCCCAGGATCGAAAACCAGATCACTGCCTTACGCCCGATCTTGTCGCCGATTGGGCCGCCGAAGAATGTCCCCGCCGCTACGGCGCCCAGAAACAGGAACAGATGCAGCTGCGAGCTCGCCACCGACAAGTCGAATTTCTCGATCAGGTAAAAGGTGAAGTAGCTGGTGAAGCTGGCCATGTAGAAATATTTGGAGAACACCAGCAACCCGAGCACCACCAGTGCACTGGTCACTCGGCCTTTCGACAAACCATGCGTCGCCGCCTGACCTTGCTTGAGCTTGAACAGGTTCAGGTGATTGGCGTACCAGCGGCTGATCCGGTAGAGCACGAACAGCGCAAATACCGCAAACAGTCCGAACCACGCCACATGGCCCTGACCAAAGGGAATGATGATCGCCGCCGCCAGCAACGGACCGAAGGCCGAACCCGCGTTGCCACCGACCTGAAAGGTCGATTGCGCCAGACCGAATCGCCCGCCCGAAGCCAGTCTCGCCACGCGCGAAGCTTCCGGGTGGAAGGTCGAGGAGCCGATGCCGATCAACCCGGCCGCCAGCAGGATCATCGGAAAGCTGCCCACCACCGACATCATCAAAATGCCGATCAAGGTGCACACTGTTCCGGCCGGCAGCAGCCAGGGTTTGGGATGGCGATCAGTGTGGTAACCGACCCACGGCTGCAACAGCGAGGCCGTCAGCTGAAAGGTCAGGGTGATCAGACCGACCTGCGTAAATGTCAGGCCATAGTTGGCCTTGAGCATCGGGTAAATCGACGGCAGTACCGATTGAATCAAGTCGTTGATCAAATGCGCCAGCGCCACCGCGCCGATGATGCGCATGACCAGAGGGCTGCTTTGTGGAGTCGCGGACGCCGGCGCTGTGCCGGTCTGGGCGTTGCTGATAGCCATGGGAGTTTCCGTACAACAGATGGGTGCACAGGGGCAGGTGCGTCAATGTGCCATTTTTCAGTGCAGCAGCGCCATCCCCTTAGCCAGCTAACGAACTAAATTCACCGACTGATAGCGCAACGCCATGGTCTGAATCTTGCCTTGTTTATCCGCATTAACGCGGCGCCCTTACAAAGGGCACCGAGAATGGGAAGTTTTGCTACAGAGTTGGCCTACAGAGCTGACGAGGGTGAACTTTCGAGGCCTTTAAAAAGGGCACGAGTCGCGGTCGCAACGACCTCGACGCACGCCAATGGTGCGTGGTGTCCACAGGAGTCATGGGGCATGTCGTTTTTATCACCGGGGATCGGGTTGCTGGGGCGCTTCGGCTTCGCCCGCAAATTTCAGCTGTTGTTTCTTCTGTTTATCCTGCCACTGGCGGGCAGTCTGCTGATGATTGGGCAAGACTACCGCGCCAAACTTAACTTGATCTCCGGGGAGCGCGCCGGGGTTCGGCAGCTACTCGCGCTGGATGCGCTCGACAACCTGCTCGCCGCCCAGCGTGACCGCGCTGCCCGCTGGCGTGCCACCGAGACCAATCGCCAGCCGACACCGGCGACCCTCGCCGCGATGGCTGCGTTCGATGCGGTTCAGCCGGCCGTCGCGCAGGCCAGCAGTGACCTCGGCAATACGCTGCAAACCGAAGGTGCCGAGGGCGAAACCCTGGTCCGCTATCAAGCGCTGCAAACCGCGCTCAATGGCCTGGACTCGAAAAGTTTGAGCAGCGTTGGCTGGTGGCCAGACGGTTACGACCGTTTCACCAATGCCTTGAGCGCCCTGCAAGCCTTGCGCGAACAGATCGCCATGGACAATCGCCTGACCCTCGCTCCATGGTTGGAAACCTATTTGTTGACGCAGATTTCGACGCAACACGCGCCGGACCTGATCGAGCGCGTCGGCCGCCTCGCCAGTGTCGGCCAGGCGTCGGTGGTGTCGGGACAATTCACCCTGCAAAGCCGTCTGCAATTGCGTGACTTGCGCAGCCGCATTGGTGACGCGCGTGAGCAGTTGGTCAAAACCGCGAGCCTGTTGGAAGCGCGTCTGCCCAGCGCCTTGCAAAGCTGGGCCGGGCAATACCATGACAGCCTCAAACACCTCGACACCGAGCTAAAGAACCTCGATGACGGCGTGTTTGGCGGCAGCATCAAACTCAAGCCTGAAGAATTCGAACGCAGTCTCGACGCACTGCTGACCGACCTCGCCTCGTTGCGCCAGCAGTCGCTGGTCTCACTGGATCAGCGCCTGGATTATTACCACGGCTCGGCCATTCGCCAGTTCATTGTGGTGGCGACAATCTTTGGCTGCCTGCTGCTGGCCGCGTTGTACCTGTTCATCTGCTTGCAGGCCTCGATCCGGCGCAGCGCCAGCGGCATCACGCTGTTGGCCGAAGCGTTACGTGACGGCAATCTGAGCCTGCAAGTCCCGGTCGAGGGCCGCGATGAACTGGCGGCGATCAGCACGGCGCTGAATGTCGCGGTGGTGCAACTGCGTAACAGCTTGCTGGGGGTCGATCACGAAACTCTGCAGTTGAGTAACGCGGTGCGCACGCTCAACCATCATTCCAGTGGTGCGCTGGGCGAGGTCGAAGCGCAGCAATTGCAGATCAGCCAGATCGCTGCGGCGGCCACGCAATTGGCCGCCACCTCGCAAGGGGTCGCCCAAAGTTGCGAACAAGCTTCCGGCAGCGCTCAGCATACCCAGCGCATTGCGTCTGACAGCAGCCGTGACAGCCAGCGCACCACGGCGAGTATTAAGCAGCTCAATCAGCGCTTGAACGAAACCGCCGCGGCACTGGGGCGGGTCAGTGAGCAAGGGCAGCAGATTCAGTCGGTGGTCGACACCATTCGCGGGGTCGCCGAGCAGACCAACCTGCTGGCGCTCAACGCCGCGATCGAGGCCGCTCGTGCCGGTGAACAAGGTCGTGGTTTTGCGGTGGTGGCCGATGAAGTGCGCAGCCTGTCGCAGCGCACCCAATCCTCCACCGCGCAAATCGCCGGCACTGTCGACAGCCTGCGTAACACGGTGAACGAAGCTGTGAGCCTGATGGAAGCCGCCTGCGGTCAGGCGCAATCCGATGCAGAGGCGGTCACCGGTCTTGGCGAACGGTTGGGAGAAATCGCCAGCGCCGTGCAGAGTGTCACCGACACCCTGGCGCAGATCGCCACGGCGGTCGATGAGCAAGCGACGACTGCCGACGAGGTCAGCGGCAACATCCAGCAAGTCGATCAGGCAGCGTTACGTTTGCTCGAAGGCGCACGAGCGGTGAACCACGCCGCAGACACCTTGAGCCAGGGCAGCAAGGCCTTGAGCGACAACACGGGCCGGTTTCGCCTGAGCTGAAACGTCCGGAGTCAGTCGACAATCACTGCTTGCGGGAAATCCTGCTCCAGTTCGGTTTTCAGCCACTGGATGAACCACGACACATCCGCCGAGTGCTCGGCGGATGGCGTCAACACGCGATAGCTTTCCAGCTTGACTTGCGCGTCCAGCACCCGCACCAACGTGCCGCTTTTCAATTCTTCACGGACCAGCACTTCGTTGGCCAGTGCGATGCCCTGCCCGCTCTCGGCCACCGACAGCGCGTGGTCGTTGTTGACGTAGAGCATGTCCGAATTGAGGTGCACATCGAGATCGTGAGCGGCGAACCACAGGTTCCACCATTCGCCGTCGTCGACGTGGATCAGATGGTGTTTCACCAGGTCGGCAGGCACTTCGACGGGATCTACGCTAGCCAGGTAATCGGGCGTACAGATCGGAAACACGCGCGGGCGGATCAGGCTGACGCGCGATTGAGCATATTGTCCGTCCACGCCGTAGACAATTCCCAGGTCGGCATGCTTGCCATCGACATCGGTGAAGGTCGAGTTGGGCTCGATGGCGAACTTAAGACCCGGACGCAAATGACGCATGCCTTCAATGCGCGGCATCAACCAGCGCTTGGCAAACCCCGGCACCACCATGATCCGCAGCCAGCGCTCGGCATCCTTGGGCCGAGCCTCTTTTCCCGCCTCGATCATCAGCTGCAAGGCTGCGGCAATCTTGCGGTGATATTTCTCCCCCGCCGCCGTCAAGGTCACGCCCCGAGAGGTGCGTTCGAACAGTTGAATGCCCAGCCATTCCTCCAGCAACTTCACGTGCCGGCCGATTGCAGGCTGGGTGACGTGGAGGGCTTTCGAGGCTTCGACATAACTGCCCAACCGGGCGGCGGCATCGAAGGCACGCACGGCGTTCAGCGGCGGTAAACGGTGATCGGGCATGGTGCGGGCCGCCTCTTGCTATTAAATTATTTAACAGGTCGTATGTTAAAATTGAAGTTTCGCGGCCGCAACCCCTCACTGATAATCGAAGCACAGCAAAACAAAAAACAGCTGGCTCAAAACACCTGAACACATCTCGATCCTGCCCAAAAAAATAATATCCATGGCCCGACGGTGCCGCTGACATCAGCGTATTCGCAGGCGATGGGGGAATCGGAGGTAACGCATGAATGCCCTGCATTCGCTGCAAACACTGGCGGTGTCGATCCGCTCGGTGCGCAAAGTCTACGGTGATCCAAAGACCGGCCCGGTGGCGCTGCAAAGCATCGACCTGGACATTCGCGACAACGAATTCTTCACCCTCCTCGGCCCTTCAGGTTGCGGCAAGACCACGCTCTTGCGGATGATCGCCGGGTTTGAGTTTCCGACCGAGGGCGAGATTCTGCTCTACGGCGAAAACATCGCCGACCGCCCGCCGTTCGAGCGTCCGGTGAACACGGTGTTCCAGCATTACGCACTGTTCCCGCACATGACCATCGCCGAGAACCTGGCCTTCGGCCTCGAATCGCACCCGATGGGCAAGGTGATGAGTAAAGCCCAGGTCGCCGAGCGCGTACGCGAAATGCTCGCACTGGTGCAGATGGAGCGCTTCGCCACACGCAAACCGGCGCAACTGTCCGGCGGTCAGCAACAGCGCGTCGCCCTCGCCCGGGCGCTGGCGCCACACCCCAAAGTGTTGCTGCTCGACGAGCCGCTCTCGGCCCTCGACCTCAAGCTGCGCCAGGCCATGCGCGAAGAGCTGAAAACCATTCAGGCCAAGACCGGCATCACCTTCATCTTCGTCACCCACGACCAGGAAGAAGCGCTGACCATGTCCGACCGCATTGCCGTGTTGTCCGAAGGCGAAGTGCAGCAGGTCGGCCGCCCGGAAGACATTTACGAACGCCCGCGCAATCGCTTCGTCGCGGACTTCATCGGCGAAACCAACTTCATCGAAGGCACCGTCACGCGAGTTGAAGACGGCCAGGCCTGGTTCGCCGGCCCTGCCGGGCATCCGCTGCCGGCACAGCCTTGCAGCGACGTGCGGATCGGCGCCAGCGTCGCGCTGTCGGTTCGCCCCGAACGTCTGCACCTGGTGCCGGGCAACACCGAGGGCGCGCTGCCGTGCCGGATCGATACGCAGGTCTACCTCGGCACTGATCTGCAATACCAGGTCAGCCTGAGTGACGGTTCGCGCCTCACCGTGCGCACGCCCAACAGCGTCGACCGCAGCCTGCGCTTCGCCGTGGGCACCCAGGCCGGCCTGTTGTTTGACAGCGGCAGCGCCAGCGTCCTGCACGATTGAGCCCGAGGATTTGCCATGCACGCGTTACCGATCGCCAATACCCTGGAGCGCCGTCGGGCCTTCCAGAGCTTCCTCGGGGTCAGCCCGGCGCTGATCGCCATCGGCCTGTTTTTGCTGGTGCCGATCCTGATCGTCATCGGCTATTCGCTGATGGAAGCCAACCCTTACGGCGGGGTCAACAAAGTCTTCAGCAGCGACGCCTACACCTCGTTGCTGTTCGAACGGCAACTGGACGACAGCCTGGCCTTCGCCGACTCCTATCTGCTAATCGCCTTGCGCTCCATCGGCATCGCCGGGCTAACCACGATCATCACCTTGCTGATCGGCTTTCCGGTGGCGGTGTGGCTGGCGATGCAACCGGCGCATCGGCGCGGTCTGCTGATCTTTCTGATCACTGTGCCGTTCTGGGCCAACCTGTTGATCCGCACCTACGCCTGGATTCTGTTGCTGCGTAACACCGGGGTGATCAACAACAGCCTGATCGGCCTCGGTGTCATCGACCAACCGTTGCAATTGCTCTACACCGACGGCGCGGTGTTGCTGGGGCTGGTTTACACCTACGCGCCCTTCGTGGTGCTGCCGATCTACGCGACGCTGGAAAAAATGGACATTCGCCTGCTGGAAGCCGCCCAGGATCTCTACGCCGGACGCTGGCGCACGCTGCGCAAAGTGGTCCTGCCGATTGCCAAACCGGGGATTCTCGCTGGCGCGATCCTCACATTCGTGCCGTGCCTGGGCGCGATGATCGCTCCGGAACTGTTGGGCGGCGGGACGCGGATGATGCTCGGCAACCTGATTTTCCGGCAGTTCAGCGATGCGCGTAACTGGCCGTTCGGTGCGGCGCTGTCACTGGTGCTGATGGCTGCGGTGATGCTGGTGCTGACGGTTTACGCCTTGCGCGCTGAACGCCAGCGCATCGCCAAGGGAGGTGCATGATGCTGCGTCTATTCAAACGAAACGGCTTGGGCGTGCAGGATTTCCCGGGCTTCGGCGGCTTCAGTTTTCTGTTCTACCTGTACCTCTACGCGCCGATCGTGGTGCTGGTGGTGTTCTCGTTCAACGCCAACCAGTCGGCGACGGTCTGGACCGGTTTCAGTTTCGATTGGTACCGCGCCGCGTTCGCCAATCAGGCCCTGCGCCAAGCGGCCGGCAACAGCCTGTTGATCGCCGTCTGCGCCAGCATGATCGCCACGGCCATTGCCACCCTCGCCGCCCTCGGCACTTCCCGAGGTGCGAAATTCAAGGGCCTGCAACTGTCGATGGGCGCGATCATGCTGCCGCTGGTATTGCCGGAAATCGTGGTCGGCGTCGCCACGCTGGCGCTGTTTTCAACCCTTGGCCTGTCCCTCGGCTACGGCAACCTGATCATCGCCCACACGGTGTTTTGCATCCCGTTTGCCTACCTGCCTATTCGGGCGCGGCTCAACGACATGGACCTGTCCCTGGAACAAGCCTCGGCCGACCTCTACGCCGGCCCGTGGCGGACCTTTCGCAAGGTCACCCTGCCGCTGCTGATGCCGGGGATTTTCTCCGGACTGATGCTGGCGTTCATCGTCTCGCTGGATAACTTCGTGATCTCGATGATGGTGTCCCAGGCGGGCACAACTACCTTGCCTATCTTCATCTTCGGCCTGCTGCGCATGGGCGTGACACCCGACGTCAACGCCGTGTCGACCCTGATCCTGGGCGTCTCGGTGCTGTTTGTCAGCCTCTCCTGGCTGCTGGGCAAAAAGAACACCTGAACCTTCTACGTACTGTGGGGAAATAGCATGAGCAAGTTGATTGCAAGCATCGGGACCTCGTTGTTACTGACCCTGGCCGGCAGCGTTCAGGCCGCAGAAAAACTCAATGTGGTCAGCTGGAGCGGCTACTTTTCGCCGGAGATTCTCGCCAAGTTCCAGAAGCAGACCGGCATTGAAGTCACGGTGGATTCCTACGACTCCAACGAAACCTTGCTGGCCAAGCTGAAACAGGGCGGCGCGGGTTATGACGTGGCGATACCGTCGCACCAGTTCGTGCCGATCCTGATCCAGGAAAAACTGCTGGAACGCTTCGACCCGGTCAAAGAGCCCTACTACGCCAGCGTTGTGGATAACTTGAAAAAGCCGACCTGGGATCCGGAAGGTGCGTATGCCGTGCCGTTCATCTGGGGCACCACCAGCGTGGTGCTGAACAGCGAACGCTACCAAGGCCCGGCCGACAGCTACAAAGTGCTTTACGCGCCGCCGGCCGAATTGCAGGGACGGATCAACATGTTCGATTCGGTCAGTGAAGTGATCGACATGGCCAGCCTGTACCTGAACATCCCGCTGTGCAGCGAAGACCCCAAGCAGATGCAGCAAGTGCTGACCTTGCTCAAGGCGCAAAAACCTTTCGTCAAAACCTACAGCTCCAAGGCCGGCTCGATTCGCGAGAACCTGGCCGCGGGTGAAATCGACATGTCGATGTTCTGGGGCGGTTCGTCGATGCGCGCCCGGGAAATGAAACCCGGCCTGAAGTACCTCTACCCGAAAGAAGGCGTGCTGGCGTGGGTCGACAACATGGTGATCCCGACCGGCAGCAAGAACCCGGCGAACGCCAAGGCGTTCATCGCCTTCCTCAGCCAGCCTGAAAACGCCGCGATGACCCAGAATTTCCTCAAGCATCAAAGCCCGATCAAGGGTGTGGAACCGTTCCTCGATGCCAGTCTGAAAGATGCCCCGGAGCTGCACATTCCCGAGGGCACCCAAGTGGTGTTCAGCAAGACCTGCGGCGAAGGCGCGATCCGTCTGGCCGACCGTCTCTGGACCAGCCTGATGCGTTGATTTCTACCGCCCCGTCAGCGTGACGGGGTGTTCCTCCAGCCGTCCGAAAGGCAGCGTTGCAATGACTTCCAATAACATCAGCGAACTGGTCCTGCTGCAGGCCCATGAACTCGCCGAACGCATTCGCCTGCGCGAGGTTTCCTGCCGGGAAGTGATGCAGACTTACCTGGCCCACATCGATCGTTTCAACCCTCGCGTCAATGCGCTGATCAGCCTGCAAGTGCCGGAAGATCTGCTGGCGCAGGCCGATAGCCGCGACGCCGAGCTGGCACGGGGCGAATACCGTGGCTGGATGCACGGCCTGCCCCACGCGGTCAAAGACCTGTCGCTGACCCGTGGCATCCGCACCACGCTGGGGTCGCCGCTGTACAAGGACTTTGTGCCCGACCGCGACGGGATCATGGTCGAGCGTCTCAAGGCGGCCGGCGCAATCATCATCGGCAAAAGCAATACCCCGGAATTTGGCCTCGGTTCGCAAAGTTACAACCCGCTGTTCGGCGCCACTGCCTGCGCTTACGACCCGAGCAAAACGGCCGGCGGCAGCAGCGGTGGCGCGGCGGCGGCGCTGGCGATGCATCTGGTGCCAGTGGCGGACGGCAGCGACATGATGGGCTCGCTGCGCAACCCGGCCGCGTTCAACAACATTTTCGGTTTCCGGCCGTCACAGGGTCGCGTGCCCTTCGATGACAGCGCCGACCTGTTCATCGATCAGCTCGGCTATGAAGGCCCGATGGGCCGCAGTGTGCGCGACGCCGCTTTGTTGCTGTCGGTACAGGCCGGCGCCGATGCCCGGGCGCCGTTGTCCATCGCCGAATCCGGCAGTGCCTTCGCGGCGCCACTGGAGCGGGATTTCAAAGGCACTCGCCTGGGCTGGCTGGGGGATTTCAACGGCTATCTGCCGATGGAGAAAGGCATTCTGCAGCTCTGCGAAAAAACCTTCGCCGACTTTGAAAGCCTCGGTTGTCACGTTGAAGCGGTGCAGCCAGAATTCGCCCCGCAACAACTGTGGAGCAGTTGGCGCACGTTGCGTCACTGGATGGTCGCCGGCTCGCTGGGCGCGATCTACGCCGACCCGCAAAAACGTACACAGCTGAAACCGGAAGCCTGCTGGGAAATCGAAAATGGCCTGACACTGTCCGCCAGCGAGGTGTTTGCTGCGTCAGTGGTGCGCAGTCACTGGTACCGCGCGATCTCGCGGCTGTTCGAGGAATTCGACTACTTGCTGCTGCCCAGCGCCCAGGTCTTCCCGTTCGATAAAACCCAGCCGTGGCCGACGTCCATTGAAGGCGTGAGCATGGACACCTATCACCGCTGGATGGAGGTGGTGATTCCAGGCACCTTGTCCGGCTGTCCGGTGGCCAATGTGCAGGCCGGATTCAACACGAACGGTTTGCCGATGGGCCTGCAAATCATCGGCAGGCATCAGGCCGACTTTGCCGTCCTGCAACTGGCCCACGCCTACGAACAGGCCAGCCGCTGGTTTCAGCGCTGCCCTTCGCCGCTACTGAGTGGGGGATTTTGATAAACGGTTGATAGCGTAGATAAATTTTTTAAAAAAGCGCTTGACGCATATTCGTTTCCCGCGAATAATGCGCGCCACTTGGCTACATAGCTCAGTTGGTTAGAGCATAGCATTCATAATGCTGGGGTCCGGGGTTCAAGTCCCTGTGTAGCCACCAAGTACTAAAAATGGCTTACCGAAAGGTAGGCCGTTTTTTTATGCATTTTTTTTGTAGGAGCCGGCTTGCTGGCGAAGGGGCGGAGTAGCCTCAACAAAACGTGAGTCGGACCAAGCTGCCTGTCAGGCACCCATGGCCGACAACCCCCGCTCCCAGATCTGCCAGGTACGCAGCCAGACCATCGCCTGCCAGTCGCTGTCGGCGGGATAGAACTGCTCCAGCAGATTCAATTTGATTTCGCGCCCCACTGCATCTCCGGGATTGCCGTGCAGATGCAGCCAATGGTCATCGCGCAAATGACGATGAACGCCAGCCCCCGGATAAGTCCCGCACTCGATCACGAAGGGCATGAGCCGCACCTGCGGCAACGCGTCGATCAGCGCCTGCGAGGTGTAGCCGGTCGCCGTTGCGGCGACACCGGTTTCGCTCAGCGTAGCAGTGCCGGTCTGCAGTGTGTAAAGCCATGGTCCATACACAGCCTGCGCCTCCGGCAGTGCCGGATAGGCCGACTCGGTGATGGTCAGCAACATCGGATGGCCGTATTCCCCGGCACCGGTGTGCAAGTCAAAGCACATGGCGACTTCGGCGTGAGCGACGTGTTTCTGAAGGATCTGGTGCAGGGTGCGGTTCGACCAGCTCGGCGCCCGCCCGCCATAAAACAAACCATCGGGATGGCTGTGCTGGCCGCCCTCGACAATCGACATCAGCGCCGGCCATCCGTGTTCGCGGATCTGTTCGTCGAGCAGAGCATCGGTGCGATCACGCTCGGGGCCTTTCAACTCGGTGCAGGCATAGATTTCATGCAGCGCGGCGTAGGCCCGGTTGTCAGGCAGCGGGCGTTCGAAGTTCAGGTGATTGCGGTTCAGGTCGATGTTGTCTTCATTGACCCGACGCAGCCACGCCGTGCCCCAGGGATTGATCAGATGGACGAACACCACCGCGACATCGGCTGGCAATGCGCGCTTGCCCAACGCCTGCATCCACTTGATCTGGCAACCCGAGCCATAGAAGCCTTCAACGCCGTGAGTGCCACTTAGCGCGATCAGCAAACGCTTGGCGCCGGGGTCACCGAGCACGGCCACGTCGGTGCTCAAAGGTTCTCCAAACGGCCCGCGTAGCGGGTGCGGGTACTCGGTCAGCGTCGCGCCGACTGCGTTCGCCGCCGCCAAAAACTGTTCCCGTTGGGCGCTGTAGCTGGGCTGGGTAGGAAAGTCGGTGTGCATGTCTGCCTCTTGTTGATTTTCTGGCCTGGCTGTTGCCCTCGACCCTACAGAAAATTCTTCAACGGATGAAGGACAAAAGCGCCCCGCCGTTTGCGTCGCCCCCGGTCGGCCGATAAAGTCCCCTGATCCTTTCCCACGGACGGAGTGCCACCGCGTGTTTTCAGCCTTCCACTTGAACCGCTTTCGCCTGTCAGCGTTTTCGCTGATTGCCTCTGCATTAACCCTTGTCGCGTGCAACGCGCCGCCCGCTTCGACGTTGCCGACGGCACCGGAAGCCGCTTCGGGCTATCGCACCGACGTGCAAGCCCGGCACGCCTCGAAACACATGGCCGCAGCGGCCAATCCGCTCGCCGCCGAAGCCGGACGTGCGATGCTGCGTCAGGGCGGTTCGGCAATCGATGCGGCCATTGCGATGCAAGCGGTGTTGACGCTGGTCGAGCCGCAGTCATCGGGCATCGGTGGTGGCGCGCTGATCGTGTTGTGGGATGGCAAGCAAGTGCGCACCTATGACGGTCGGGAAACGGCACCAACCGGCGCCACGGAGAAACTGTTCCTGCAAGCCGACGGCACACCGATGCCGTTCACCCAAGCGCAAATCGGCGGTCGCTCCGTGGGCACGCCCGGCGTGTTGCGGGCACTTGAACTGGCCCATCAGAAACACGGGCGACTGCCGTGGGCGCAGTTGTTTGAACCGGCGATCAGACTCGCAGAGGGAGGTTTCCCCATTTCGCCTCGCTTGAACTTGTTGATCGCCTCGGATTCGTCGATGCAGCGTTCGCCAGACATGATGGCGTATTTCCTCAACGCCGACGGCACTCCGAAGGCTGTCGGCACCCAGCTGAAAAACCCGGCACTGGCCGCCGTGTTCCGTCGCATCGCCAAGGAAGGTGCCGACGCGCTGTACAAAGGCCCCATCGCCGAGGAAATCGTCGCCAAGGTTCAGGGCCACGCCAACCCCGGCAGCCTGTCGCTGAACGACCTCAACGGTTATTCCGCCAAGGAACGCGCGCCCCTGTGCACCGACTACAAACGCTGGCAGGTCTGCGGCATGCCGCCACCGTCATCGGGCGGCATCGCCGTGGCGCAAATCCTCGGCACCTTGCAGGCACTGGAAACCCGCGACCCGCGCTACAACCTCGTGCCGTTGAAGCCAGTCAAGAGCGCCCATTCCGCGGGCGTTGAACCGTCCCCTGAAGCCGTGCACCTGATCGCCGAAGCCGAGCGTCTGGCCTATGCCGACCGCGCGCAGTACGTCGCCGACAGCGACTTCGTGCCCGTTCCCGTCAAGGGCCTGGTGGACCCGACCTACCTGGCCAGCCGCGCCGCTTTGATCGGTGATCGCAGCATGGGCGTGGCCAGGCCCGGCACGCCGCCGGGGATTCAGGTCGCCTTCGCACCCGACCGCTCGCCGCTGCGCATTTCCACCTCGCAAGTGGTGGCGGTCGATGACCTCGGCAGTGCGGTCTCGATGACCACCACCGTCGAATCGGCGTTCGGCTCGCACCTGATGGTTCAAGGCTTTTTGCTCAACAACCAGATGACCGACTTCTCATTCATCCCCGAAGAAAACGGGCAGAAAGTCGCCAACCGCGTCGAACCCGGCAAACGCCCGCGCTCGTCCATGGCCCCCACTCTGATCTTCGACCGGCAGAGCGGCGAATTCCTCGCCACCCTCGGCTCCCCCGGCGGTTCGCAGATCATCGAATACGTCGCTAAATCCACCATCGG
Source organism: Pseudomonas fluorescens (assembly GCF_902497785.1). GTDB lineage: Bacteria > Pseudomonadota > Gammaproteobacteria > Pseudomonadales > Pseudomonadaceae > Aquipseudomonas > Aquipseudomonas fluorescens_BO. Next base: position 27,893 of record NZ_CABVHK010000027.1, on the reverse strand, counting down.
CCTGCTCGACTGGAACCTCGACCCGCAAACGGCCATCAGCCTCCCGAACTTCGGCAGCCGCAACGGCCCGACCGAACTGGAACGGGGGCAGTTCAGCGCTGGGCTGATTCAGGCGTTGAAGGACAAAGGGCACAGCGTGAACGAGATCGACATGACCAGCGGCACTCAAGCGATTGTCCGGGTCAAGGATGCGCAAGGGAACGTGTCGCTGGTGGGTGGCGCGGATCCACGGCGTGAAGGGGAAGCGTTAGGGGATTGATTACTGCCTATTTGAGAAAGGCTTACCGGGTGGTAGGCCTTTTTTTATGGAAAACCCATCCTGATCGCCCCAATTGCACAGCCTTTTCCTACACGCAAATAAAGGATTCCAAGGTAGAGTTTGAAGTTCGATTTCCCGACGCCTATCACGCTCGGCCTATCAAAAAAGCTGTCAGCGAGACCTGATCAAAGGAACTGAACTCGCACCCCGACTATCTCCTCAGACTTGCATCAGTCCCATCATGGGACTAGGATCGTGCCATGAGAATCATCGCTATCAGCCATTTAAAAAGGTTTTGGGAGAAGTATCCGGATTCGGAACAACCATTCCTGGCCTGGATTGACGAGGCCAGAATTGCCGAGTGGAAATCACCGGCGGACATAAAAGCTCACTTCGCGACCGTCAGTATTCTCAAAAGCCGCAGAGTGGTATTCAACGTCAAGGGCAATGACTTTCGGTTAGTCGTCGCTGTGGCCTATCGCTTCGGCGCCGTGTACATAAAATTTGTCGGCACTCACAAACAGTACGACGCAGTCGACGCTAATACCGTCGAGATGGAGTAACCCATGAACATACGTCCGATTCACACCGACGAGGACTACCGTGCAGCCCTCAAGGGCGTGTCAGCGCTGTTCGACAATGAACCAGAGCCTGGCACCCCCGAGGGTGATTACTTCGACATTATGATTACGCTGATTGAAGCCTATGAATCGAAGCAATTTCCTGTCGATTTGCCCAATCCGATCGATGCCATCAAATTTCGGATGGAGCAGTCTGGCCTGTCCGCCGCAGACCTTGCGCCCGCCATTGGCCGGACAAATCGGGTGTATGAAGTGCTGAATGGCAAGCGGGCATTGACGCTACCCATGATCTGGAAACTACATGATCTGTTCGGCATACCCGCCGAGAGTTTGATCAAGCCTGTGAAGCAGGTCTGATCTTTACCTTTTCGCTGGTCAGACACCCTATCGGGAAATCTTCAAATCCCGCCGCGCCTTGTGCCTCTCCAGTGCCAGCTCGATCAACCGGCTGACCAGTTCGCTGTACGACATGCCAGTGGCCTGCCACAGCTTGGGGTACATGCTGATGCGGGTGAAACCGGGCAGCGAGTTGATCTCGTTGATCAGTACTTCGCCGCTGTCGGTCAGGAACACATCGACCCGCGCCAGCCCGGAGCAGCCGAGCACTTGAAACGCCTCGACGGCCAGGGCTCGGATGCGTTCGCTGGCTTCGGTGCTGATGTCAGCCGGAACCACCACTTGCGCGGCCTGTGCGTCGATGTACTTGCTGTCGTAGGAATAAAACCCGCTGCGCACCACGATTTCGCCACAGCCGCTGGCGATGGCGTCTTCGTTGCCGAGCACCGCGCATTCGATCTCGCGACCGCTGACGGCGGATTCGACCAGCACTTTCTCATCGAAACCCAAGGCGAGTTCGACCGCCGCCCGGTATTCGTTTTCATCGGCGACCTTGCTCACGCCCACCGATGAACCCTGATTCGCCGGTTTGACGAACAGCGGCAGACCCAGTTTGGCCTGGACCTCGGCGAACCCAGTGCGCTTCGCCGAAGCGCGAGTCAGGGTCACGAACGGCGTGACCGCCAACCCGGCATCACGCAGCAGGCGCTTGCTGATGTCCTTGTCCATACACACGGCCGAACCGAGCACGTCGGAGCCGACAAACGGCAAATCTGCCATGCGCAGCAACCCTTGCAGGCAACCGTCTTCCCCCAACGTGCCGTGAACAATCGGGAAGATCACATCGACATGCCCCAGCAGTTCCTGACTGGAAGTTTCCACCAACTGCTGGCTGGCCTTGCCCGGCACCACGGCGAGTTCACGGTTCGACTGGTTGAGGGCAATCAACGCCGGGTTTTCCTGATTCAGCAGGAAGTTCGACGGGTCATTCAGGTGCCAGTGGCCTTGCTTGTCGATACCGATCAGCACCGGCTCGAAGCGCGATCGATCCAGCGCGTCGACGATGTTTTTCGCCGATTGCAACGACACTTCATGCTCAGCCGAACGGCCGCCAAAAATGATCCCTACCCGCAGTTTGCTCATTCAGAAATTCCTCAACGATTGGCCAGCAGATTCGCACCGAACAGCAGATAGCAACTGCCGGAAAAACGATCCAGCCATTTTCGCGAACGGTCGTAAACCCGCGCCTTGTGGCCGTTAGCGACTGGGCAACACAGTGCAACATTTGCCTTCGATTTTCCACTAAGCAGAGTCATCCATCGGCCAGAAGACAGACGACCGGCTACTGGGTTAACGTATTCGGCATCCGTCCGGGACAGCGAGCACCATGGCCAGGCATCAACCGCACAACGACTGGTTCCACCGCGCCCCCGATGTCGCCGGGCTACAGCGTTTTGAGGCGTTTTTTGCCGGTCATGGCTACGACTTGCACCGCCACGACACCTACGCCATCGGTCACACCCTGGCCGGGGTGCAAAGTTATCAATACCGCGGCAGCTGGCGCCACAGCCTGCCCGGCGCAACGATGGTGTTGCACCCGGACGAAGTCCACGATGGCGAGGCCGGAACGGAGAGCGGTTTCCACTACCGGATGATGTACATCGAACCGGCGCTGATCCAGCAGGTGCTCGGCGGTCAGCCGCTGCCGTTCATCAAGGACGGGCTGTCAACCGATCCACGATTGTTCGCCGCCACCGAAGTGCTGCTGCGCAGCCTTGATTGCCCCCTCGAACCGCTGGAAGAACAAGACGCCCTGTTCGATCTGGCGCAAGCCTTGAACAGCGCAGGCGGAGTACCGCCCTCGCGGTCCAGTTTCGATTACGTGGCAGCGGAGCGTGCGCGTGAATACATCCACAGCGCACTGGATCGCACCGTAACCCTGGAAGGCCTGGCGCACCACAGCGGCAGGGATCGCTGGAGCCTGTCGCGGGATTTTCGCCTACTGTTCGGTACCAGCCCTTATCGGTACCTGACCATGCGTCGCCTGGACCTGGTCCGTTCGCTACTGATGCAGGGTCAGCCGCTGGTCAGTGCCGCGCTGATCGCCGGGTTCACCGATCAGAGCCACATGACCCGCCAGTTCAGCAAAACCTACGGCCTGTCGCCAGCGCGCTGGATGAAAATGCACCGCCGCTGAGCCACGCACAATCGTTCAAGAAACACGCCGGATCGGTGGCTAACGTGGTTTCCCGACCGACCACGAGAACCGTTTCATGAAAGCCTACGAAAGCCTGAACTTCGCCGACAAAATCTCCCGGATAGGCCCGCACTGGACACCTCGGGTCATCGCTGAAATGAACGACTATCAGTTCAAGGTGGTGAAGGTGCTGGGGGATTTCATCTGGCACGACCACCTCAATACCGACGAAGCCTTCATCGTGCTCGAAGGTCAGTTACGCATCGATTTTCGCGATGGCCACGTGCTGGTGAACGCCGGCGAAATGTATGTGGTGTCCAAGGGCGTCGAACACAAACCGTTCGCTGAGCAGGAGGTGAAACTCCTGCTGATCGAACCCCGGGGTGTGTTGAACACCGGCGGCAAGGGTGGCGAGCGCACGGCTGAGAATGACATCTGGGTTTAGCCGCCAGGTAAACGCGCATGAAAAGATCGCAGCCTGCGGCAGCTCCTACGAGGGTGTATTTCCTGTAGGAGCTGCCGCAGGCTGCGATCTTTTAAAGCTCAGGGATCAAGTCGACAGTTGATTGGCAAACTGTCCCACCGCATTCACCACTTTCTGCGCTCCGTCCTGGATCTCGACAATCACCGTGCCCGCCTCCGCCGCCAGCGCCAGCCCTTGTTCAGCCTGGAGCTTGCCGTCGGTCATCAGCGCCACCGCATTGCGGGCCATGTCCTGATTCTGGCGCACGACCAACACGATTTCATCGGTGGCCTGGCTGGTGCGCGAAGCCAACTGCCGTACCTCGTCCGCGACCACCGCAAAGCCACGGCCTTGCTCGCCGGCACGGGCGGCTTCGATAGCCGCGTTGAGCGCCAGCAGGTTGGTCTGTTCGGCGATGCCGCTGATGGTTTTGACGATGGTGCCGATCACCAGCGATTGCTCGTTCAACGCTTCGATACCTTCGCCGGCGGTTTGCATGTGCCTGGCCAGATCGCGCATCACGTTCACTGCCTGAGTCACCACGGCCGTGCCGCGCTGGGCACTCTGGTCAGTTTGCTGCGACGTACCGTAGGCAATGTTGGCCGCTTCGGCGACGGCCTGCTCCTGATTGACCTGATCGGTAATCACCGTGGCGAACTTCACCACTTTGTAGAGCGTGTTGTTGGCGTCCACCACCGGGTTATATGACGCTTCCAGCCATACCGTTCGCCCGTGATTGTCGACGCGCTTGAAGCGGCCAGCCACGAACTCACCGCTATTGAGGCGACGCCAGAAATCCTGATACTCGGCACTGTTGTATTCCTGTGCTTCGCAGAAAGTGCGGTGATGTTTACCCTTGATCTGCACCAGGCTGTAACCCATGCCGTTGAGAAACCGGTCGTTGGCCGTCAGCACATTGCCGTTGAGATCGAACTCGATCACCGCCGTCGAACGCACCAGCGCGCCGATCAGGTTCTCGTGCTCACGGGACGCCTCGATGGTACGGGTGAGGTCGCTGGAAAAAATTGAAATATGCTTGATTCGTCCGTCCGACGAGCGCACCGGCTGCACAATCGAACGCAGCCAGGCCTCCTGGCCATCTCCACGCACCAGACGCACCGTACCCGCGAAGTGCTCGCCACGCGTCAGTGCAGCCTTGAAGCGCTGATGAAACTCATCGGATTTAACATGGGCCGGCACGATGTCTTCGATTTGCCGACCGATCAGTTCGTTGCCCTTGTAGCGCATCTCGCTGATGAAGTTCGGGTTGGCCGATTGAATCCGCCCGTCGGGCTCAAGGTTCAGGACCATCATTTCGCTTTCCAGACTTTCCTTCACTTGCTGAAGGCTGGAGAGTTCTTCGCGAAGAGCCGACAACTCTTGCTTCAAGCGTTTGTTGAACATGGGAAAGCACCGATGGACAGGGATAGAAAGCGGCATGCAGCCTAACCATCGGCCTTGGGGGTATTTTCTGAAGAGTGCTTTGGGGGTTGTCCTACAAAAAAATCAGGCAATCTTGATCGCCGTTGCTGCGAGTGAGCGCGGAGCTAAGCTCGTTGGGCAAATGCTCATACACTGTGTTTTTCCGTCGAACCTGGTCGCAACACTTCAGCAAAAACCTCGGTAATCGGCCGGCGCGGCTGGCGTTTGTGCAGCTGGCGGACCTGCTCGCTCATACGCAGCAATTCTTCACTCGGCTTCGCCCATTGCTCTTTCGGCAACGGTTCGGACCATTGCTGCATAACTTCGGGCATAGCCTGCGGGGCCATTTTCTGAAGGCGGCGGACTTCCCATTCGACCAGGTGGTTGGGAATCGTCCACAGCGTCATGACGTGGTACAGGTACCAGAAAAATCCCGAGATCCGGTTGCGCTGCCCGTCGCGAATTTGCTGATGCATCCGCGCGCGGGCGTTGTGGAAGGTATGCAGGCCTTCATCCGGCGGGTCGTCGGGGCCTTGCAAGTCTTGCAGGTCCTGGATGGATTTGAGGTCGTGGATTTCGTATTCCATGTAGCCGCGAATGGCTTCCCAGTGGCTGATGGCGATGGGCAGGCCGAAGCAGGGGAATTCGACGCTGGTCAGGGTTTCGCCGTGCTGGAAACCGATGCCCATGCCGTATTGGCGGTGGATACCGTACTGGGTGGCGCCCTGGGCTTCGATGACCCATGCGGAGAGGGATTCCCAGGGGACGAAGAGGGGTTCGGTGGCGCCTTCGGGCATGAAGCAGACTTCGCGGCGCTGGCGGTTGAAGCGGGTGGGGATGATGGAGAGGCGTTTTTTGTGGTTGTGGTGCCAGACGCCTAGGCCGATGAGTAGGGAGCTAAAGCCTGTTACTAGCGCGTAGCCATAGCTTTCTTCATACACGCCGAGTAACGAGTCCCGGATTTCTACCCAGCTGTAACCGAAAACAACCCCGAGAAACCCAGCTAGTAGTGGAGGTAGAAAAGCGAGCATAAAAGTGCCGCTGAATGGTCCACCTAGCGTCATTTGCCACATAAACACCTGGGGTGATCCGAGCCCAAAATCCATGTAAACATCATTCAACCCCCCGATATGAGGACCATAAGGCGGCATGGTTGTCGGCAAGGGTAAAGGCGCGAGATAAGTTATCCTGCCGCTGGGAAACGGATCGATATCTCCGGCGTTGCGAGACTGCTCGGTAGCCGGGTCAGACATTGAAATATCACTCTTGGTGGGCATGGTCGGCCATCTCCAGTACATGGGTTTCAACCAGCAACAACGGTGGGTGCTCGCTGGAGGATTTAAGCGGCAGTACGGGGAAACGACCCACACCGCGTGGGTTGATTCGAATGACTTGGGTTCGTGGCTCCCAGACCCCGTTGGCGCTCAGAGTCTCGACGCAGACCGCCAGCTCTAACGTTTCAGATGCCGGGGTAAACTCGGCGTCAAAATTCACGGGGTATTGCAGACACAGCACCAGCCGATCGGGCGCGGCCTGCACGATGCGCAGGCTGGCCAATACCTCATCGCTGATGACGTCTGTACGCTCCTGTGGCACACCTCGACTGTGGAGGGGGACGGAATGCCGTCGGGCACTAATGCCTAGACGGTAAGTCGATTTACCGCTGAGAGGCGGCTGAAAGTCGCTGAGATTGAACCTCGGAAGAACCAGATGTATGTCGCTGGGCTTGGCTTTTAGCAGCAGGTTTTTCAGCCACGAGTCATGTTCGTTCGGGCCTAGTTGTGCATACGGGGCGTTGAGCAAATAGCCCAAATAATGCTGATATTCATCCAGCGTATAGTTGCCGCGTTTATCGGTGTCCAGACTCCAGGGCGTAGTTTTCAGCCATTTGTCATGGGCACTGATGTTGTAGCGGTTGTACAACCAAGTCCCGCCCAGCTCTAACACTGTGAATATGGCGCCAGCAAGATTGAATCGAAAGAACACCGTGGACAGACGTGTACCCGCGGCGGCCCAAGCGGCTGTTCTGGCCGCGGCGTTCCTAGCTATAGATACGGTGTAGCCCGCGTGCAAGGTATGACCCAAGCCATAGGCATTCATAGCCGACATACCACCCGCACCCAATGTGGCCAACGCTGCACTACTCTGTTCGGCGCTATCTCCGGTACGTGTCGCCTGCTGCCATTTTTGCTGTTGGGCGCTGAGGCTGTACATTGACGTTGCAAAACCAAAAATGTAGGTAAAGAAACCCAAACCAACATGCATCTTCCCCATCTGTACATGCACGTTTTGAAGTGCGTGGTGCTGAAGACCCGCGACGAGTTCCGTGCTTCGCGCCTTTAACGCTGTATCTGCCAGACTTTGCGCCGCTGTAAACCCTGCTGCACCCGTAGCGGCAAATGCGGAGAAGAAGGCGGCGCGTTGCTTGGGGTTTTTCGTTTGATTCATCATCTCCCGATAAACCGAAACCAAATTCACCCCCTGCACCAAAAACACCAACAACCCCATCCCTTCGCTTTTGATCAACTTCCCATTCGGCACCGAACTCACCCCGATCCGAATATCCTTCAGCAAACTCCGCACCTCCAACTGCTGCGCCGGCGGAAACACCGCCGTCACCCCCGCCCGAGCCTGCGTCGCGCCATACAACCGCACCGATTGATCCGGCAATTCCGCAATCGGACTGATCGCCCCGGCCAGTCGCCCTTCAAGCCGCGTCAACTCTCCGCGCACCCGCACGATCTCGCCCTGCAACTCCACCGCCCGTGCCGTCTTGTGGCCCTGGCGGTTTTTGTTGTGGGTGATCTGGTTGCGTTCACGGGTCAGGGTTTTCAGGTAGTCGCGTTCGCTGAGCAGTTCCTTGAGGTTGGTTTGCAGCGCCGCGTGTTCCGCCGGGCTGGCGACGGTGAAGGTCACGCCGGTGGTTTTTGCCGCGTCGAGGATGCGTGCCGACAAGGCCTTGGGCAGTTGCCGGAACAGTTCGTCAAGGTCGGGGATTTTTTCGCCCGTCAGGTCGAACCCTTCCAGCGCCCGACTCAGGCCCAGGTTCAGCGCGGGGCTGAGGCTGTGTTGGGCAGCGTCCGCGATGACACGGGTGAGATCGGGCAAGTCGTCGAGTGCCGGCAGGTGCGGTTGTTCGATTTTCTCCAGCGCGGCCAGCCAGTGCGGCAGGTTGTTGAACACCCCGCGGCCGGCGTTGAACACCGTGGTGTACTGCGCCATGAGTTCGGGCTGCACGCGCAAAGGCAAGGTGTAGAACAGCGGCCGGGTCAGTTCCGGGTGTTGCTCCAGATAATCGAGCAGCCGTTGGCTGGCGTGGTCGCTGCGGCAGATGTCCTTGAGGCAGGCGTATTCGGTGGCGAAGGCCTGATGCAGTTGCTGTTGATCCTGCGCGTCGTAGTACCAGGCCGAACGGTGAAAGCGACCGGCACTCACAAGCTGCGTGCGGTCGGCGGTGATGCGCTCGAGCTTGCGGTTCCAGCGGCTGAGGTCGTCGCGATGCTGCGCCAGCGCCGCGTCCATCGCCGGGCGGTCGATGAAATCGTTGACCCCGCGTTTGCCGCCGAAACTCGAGCCCTCGAGCACATCGATGATGCGTTTGTCTTGCTCCTGGCCAAGTTTGATCAAGGTGTCCAGGTGACGCTCGACGAAATCGTCCGGCGCCACCTCGAAATGCTGACGCGTGTAGTAACGGCGGTCGGCCTTGTCGCTGGCGCGGCCCTGAGCGCTGAAGTCGGGCATGGCGCCCTGGTATCTGGCGAATTTCAACGCTTCGGCACGCGCGTCCTTGCGCAATTGCTCCAGCTCCGGCGGCGCCGGCGTGTCCGCCGGCTCGACCTTGCCGCCCTTGTTCAAATAATCCAGCAGCGCCTGGCGGGTCTGCTCCCGGTCCGGTTCCGGCAACTGTTCCAGATCGGCGAACAAGGCCTGCACGGTCGGGCTGGCGTCCGCCTTGGCCAGCCTACCGATATCTGCGGCGCTGAGCCGGCTCAGGGATTCGATGTAACAGGCCAGCAGGTAATCGCGTTCGTTGCTGTCGGCGTTGCTCCAGTCATCGACCCAGCCGACCACCGTGTCTTGATACTCGGCCAGATCGCGCAGCACGCCGAGGTCATCCTGCACCACCAGAAACAGCGTGTCGTCCTGATAAGGCCCGCGCACCCGGCCGAGCAATTCGCCGATGTGAGCGTCGCGAAAGCGTCGCGGCTGCTCCCATAAATAGGGTTCTCGTTCGTACTCGGGAGCGTCGCTGACGTGCACTGTCGGCAGTAAAACCGCGTCCGGCGGCGACTCGGCGGCGTGCTCGGCGCGATCCTGTGCGGTCTGCGTTTGCTGCGCGGGAGCGGTCGCAATTTCCGCCAGCCACTGCTTGCCTTGCGCGACCGTGAGCAAGTGCGCGCCCCCGGTTTCGCAATTCACCGGGCCGAGATCGACCAGCTGCATGAAGTGCTCGCGCTCCTCGCGGCTGTCGAGCACTTGCGCGCATTTCGCCGCCGTCCACGGCACTTCGGCGAAGGCCACAAACAAGGTGCTGCGTCTTGAAAAGATGAGCGCCGGGCGCTCCTCGATGGGCGTACGTCGGTCGCCATCAACCTTGGCGCCCTTGTGCAGCAGGGCGCTGACCAGTCCGTCGACGAGCTGATATTCGTGAAGGTGACCGGTAACGCTGTCGATGACGTACAGCCAGCCGTTGCGCAGTAAACGGATGCCCAGCGGGCGGGTCATCAGCGCATAGGGCAGCTTGAGTTTGGCGCTGGGGTCGAGGTTTTTTTCCACCAGTCCATAACGCAACGGCAATAGTTGCACATGGGTTTTGCGCAGCGGGCAGGCACCGGGAGAGCCGATGGCGGTTTTCGAGGCGGCCGCCGCCGCGAGGTTGGCGGGATGGTTCATGAGTGACCCGCCGAAACGACTGACGTGAAAGGACTGAACATCCACATTTCCTTGTGTCTATTTCAAGACCAAGGACTTTGCTGGGATCTATTCAGCGGTGATGTCAGACGAATCGATAATTGGTGTAGGACGGCTCCGTTAAGTCTTTAAATCGGGCCTGCAGCAGCTATTGAGTGCAGGGAGCCTCGTTTCGGCTTTCTGCGTAGGGCATGCGCGCACCGAAGTACGCCGCACTGCTTACACCCACCGCGCCCATCACGGCGCAGAAGATCACGCAGATCCACGGACTCCACGGCATCAGACCGATCAGCAACAAGGGTGTGACACTCGCCCACGCGGCGTAGGCAATGTTGTAGGTGAAGGAAATCCCCGAGACACGAACCCGCGCCGGGAACAGGCTGACCATCACTGACGGCACCGCACCGACCACGCCGCAGCCGAGGCCGGCAATCGCGTACGCCAGGCCGATCCAGTCACCGCCAATGATCAGGCAGGTATAAAGCACGCCGATACCCAGCGGCAGCAGCAAGCTATACAGCATCACGGTGCGCCAGGCGCCGATGCGATCAACCAGCAGCCCGGCGAGCACACAACCGATGTTCAGGAAAACGATGCCCACTGCGCTCAGCGCGAACGCGTAGCTGGCGGTCATGCCGAAGGTTTTTTGCATCATGGTCGGGGTGATGACGACGAAGACGACCACGGCAGAGGTCAGCACGCAGGTGAGGATCATCGCCGGCAGCATGGCCATACGATGTTCCCGCAAAACCGTACGCAGCGGTAATTCGACAGCGTCGTCACGCTTGGCCTGCATGGCCATGAACACCGGGGTTTCGCTGAGCCAGCGCCGTAGCCAGACACCCACCACGCCAAACACGCCGCCCAGCAGGAACGGGTAACGCCACGCGTAATCGAGGATTTCAGCCGGGGTGAATGCTTGCGCCAGAAAAGTCGCGGTCAGGGCGCCGATCAGGTAGCCGAAGGTCAGTCCGGCCTGGAGGAAACCCAGTGCGTAGCCGCGATGCCCTGCCGGCGCGTGCTCGGCGACGAATACCCAGGCGCTCGGCACTTCACCGCCCACCGCCGCGCCTTGTAGAACGCGCAGGACCAGCAATAGCAGCGGCGCGAAATAGCCGATCTGGGCGTAAGTCGGCATGATGCCGATCAGCAGGCATGGCAGCGCCATCATCAGAATGCTCAGGCTGAAGACTTTCTTGCGCCCCAGCCGGTCGGCGAAATGCGCCATCAGAATTCCACCCAACGGTCGTGCCAGATAACCGGTGACGAAAATCCCGAAGCTTTGCAGCAGACGCAGCCACTCGGGCATTTCCGGCGGGAAAAACAGCTGGCTGAGGGTCAGGGCGAAAAACACGAAGATGATGAAATCGTAGATTTCCAGCGCACCGCCGAGGGCCGCGAGCCCCAGGGTCTTGTAGTCCGAACGGCTGAACGGTGCCGGGCGCGAATCGATATGGGCAGTCATCAAAAGAACTCTGGCATGGGCAAAAAACCAAGGCGCCCATGGTCTACGCAAACGCGCTCACGGACAACCCGTTAGACCAAAGTCCCAAATGGCTAAAACTTCGTCACAAATCGTGACCGATTGATTTACTGTTGGCACCTGACTAGCAGGCCGTTGCAGCCAATGCCGATCAAAAATTGTAGGAGCGAGCTTGCTCGCGATGGACTTGAGAGCGCCGCGTTTAGCCAGTAAACACGCGTTACCGTTAACCACCATCGCGAGCAAGCTCGCTCCTACAGGCCCTGACCATCACAACAAACATAAAAATCGAGGTACTCACGTGGCTGCTGATATCGAAGATGCCCGCTCTGCCCGCTTTGCCCTGCGCTGCTCCAGTTTTGCCGAACGCTGGTTTCCCGATTCCTGGGTGTTTGCCGCGCTGGCGGTGATCATCGTCGCCGTGGCAACGTTGTTCATGGGCGCCAAACCCACCGACGCCGCCATGGCCTTTGGTGACGGCTTCTGGAGCCTGATCCCGTTCACCATGCAGATGGCGTTTGTGGTGATCGGCGGCTATGTGGTCGCCAGTTCGCCGCCCGCAGTGAAACTGATCGACCGTCTGGCACGAATCCCGAAGAACGGCCGTTCCGCTGTGGCGTGGGTGGCGCTGATTTCCATGGTCGCGTCGCTGTTGAACTGGGGCCTGTCGTTGGTGTTTGGCGGCTTGCTGGTGCGCGCCCTCGCCCGCCGCGTCGATCTGAAAATGGATTACCGCGCAGCCGGGGCCGCCGCCTATCTGGGCCTTGGCGCCGTGTGGGCCCTGGGCCTATCATCGTCCGCCGCGCAATTGCAGGCCAACCCGGCCAGCCTGCCGCCCTCGATTCTGTCGATCACCGGTGTGATTCCGTTCACCCAGACCATCTTTCTCTGGCAGTCCGGGGTGATGTTGCTGGCGCTGATCGTGATCTCGCTGATCATTGCCTACGCCACCGCACCCGGCCCGAACTCGGCCCGCGACGCCAAAGCCTGCGGCATTGACCCGAGCTTCAACCTGCCGCCGCTGCAACCGCGCACCCGCCCCGGCGAATGGCTCGAGCACAGTCCGCTGCTGACCATTTTGCTGGTGCTGTTGGCGGCCGGGTGGCTGTTCCACGAGTTCTCGACCAAACCGGCGATCAGTGCGATTTCCGGGCTGAACACCTATAACTTTCTGTTCATCATGCTCGGCGCCCTGCTGCACTGGCGCCCGCGCAGCTTCCTGGATGCAGTGTCCCGTGCAGTGCCGACCACCACCGGCGTGCTGATCCAGTTCCCGTTATACGGCTCGATCGCCGCGCTGATGACCACGGTCAAAGGCACCGACGCGCAGACCCTGGCGCACCACATCTCGACCTTTTTCGTACAGATCGCGTCCCACGATACCTACGCGCTGTTGATGGGCGTGTACTCGGCGATCCTCGGCTTCTTCATTCCGTCGGGTGGCGGCAAGTGGATCATCGAAGCACCGTATGTGATGCAAGTGGCCACTGACCTCAATTACCACTTGGGCTGGGCCGTACAGATCTACAACGCCGCCGAAGCCTTGCCGAACCTGATCAACCCGTTCTACATGCTGCCGTTGTTGGGTGTGCTGGGGCTGAAGGCTCGGGACTTGATCGGCTTCTCGTTCGTACAACTGCTGGTGCACACGCCGCTGGTGCTGTTTCTGTTGTGGGCGTTGGGGACGACGCTGACGTATACGCCGCCGGTGATGCCGTAACACACTGATTGCACCTGCCGGGAGGCAGGTGCAATCCGCTCACGCCAAACGAGCTTCAACTGCTCACCGCTTGAAGCAGACCATCACTCCACTCTGATTTGTCCTACGGACAGGCTCGATTGCGCCTGACATAAATCCCGGCAGGGTCCTATCTCCAACCCTTGGGTCACTCAGTAGACTCTCAAAGCACACACACTTTTAAGTCAAACAGCACTGACCAAGGATGAACTTGCACATGTCTTATTTATCGAAATCGCTGGAAGAACTGATTAACGAAACGTACCAGGACGGCAGGGTTTCCGTCGTTGAATACACTCATCTGCGTGATGACGCGGACCGCCGCATGGATGCAGTCGTTGGTGAGTTTGGATTGCACAACAATCTGACCGCCCTTCAAAAAGCGATGGATGTCGCGATGCAGTTGATGCAGACGTCCATCATTGATGCCAAAAAAGCCAAGCTGACCGATACCGCAGAGGCCATCGTTAAAGATGCTGTCATCGCGCAAGTTGAGTATTTGCGCGCGGGCACGCTTCTGGCGTTGAAACTTTTGTAAACGAAAATGCCCGTCCGGCTCGCAGACAGTTAGTCGAGGGCCGGCTCTACTCCCGAACCCGGCAAGAACAACGTGTAAGTGCGATAAAAAAGGGCGTATTGCCACTTTTCTGAGTGGCGCCGCTGATCCACTATGAAGCGTTCTCCCCTCATCGGGACCACGCTGAAAAGGATCTGAGCATGTTCAAACTCGCAGCACTCACCCTCGCAGCACTCACTCTCAGTGCAGCCGCCCATGCCGATATCGGCCTGAAACTGGGCAGCACTGAACGCGTCAGCCGACTGTTTGCCTACCCGAACAATTGCAACGTCATCTGCTTTCGCAACTGGACACTGGAGCAGACCGTCGAGCATTACCTGACCCAAAGCGTGCAGCGTGATGGTTACAGCGACGCGAAAGTGTTGGTCAAAACCGATAACAATCAACTCTACGCCGAGATCATCGGCGTACCCCGAAGCTATGAAAAACCGCTGGCGGCGCTGCTCGAAGCCGGCGATCTGGCCTATTCCGGCGCCAGCAAGCTGAACGCCGACGGCAAGTGGGCTTACAGCTGGTACTTTTTCCTGCCACTGGGCATGGCCCTGGAAAACCGTAGAAGCGTCGAGTTGCTGCACTTCCCGCCGGATTACTCGTTGACCCAGGCTCAGGACTACCTGAAGTCGGCCACCACCGATCGTTGGGCCACGCTGCTGACTGTCAACGGCATCCCGGCCGAGCAGACGCCGGGCTATCAGACCATCCTCGATATCGCACCGATTGCCGCACCCTCCAACGCCGGCAAGGATCTGGCAGGTGTCTACGATTACTTCAAGGACTATCAGACCGCCATGGTCAAGCAACTCACGCGCAATGCCAGCGGTGAAGCGCTGCCCATGGTCGCTTTCGGCGGGCCGGTGCGTGACTGGATCAAGCAGCAATACGGGCCGACGGTGAATGTGCTGGGCCTGGTCAGCATCAGTCCAAGCGATGGGATGAGGGTGCCCGTGCTGGGTGCCAATCACCCGAGCTACATCTGGTACGCCGCCGACCCGGCCAGCTATACCGGCAAAGATGCCCAGGCCCAGGCAGACGCGGCGGGCCTGAAAGTCATGGGCCAGGACTTGAGCGCCGCGTGCTGGCAGGCCGCCATGGGCCGCGAACAGGACAGTAATGCCGACATTGAATTGAGAAGTTGCACCCAAACCTGGCAAGTGGCCCAGGCGGAAAAAACCTGCGAGCTGTTTTACACCTCGATCCGCCACCTGACGCTCGGGCAAGCCACTGCCAAATGCGCGACGGCCTCGATCAAGCCGCAGCTCAAACTGCTCAAGGCACCGGGGCCCGCGCCCGCGACCCCGGCTCCCGCCCTGTAGAACGATGAACCGGTTCTCACGTGAGACATGACTTACGCGGGAACGCGCTTGTTTCTACTGTCATTTATGACAGTAGACCGGCGGATTTTTTTGCGAGAGGCTTGAAGCATACCCACGTGCTGCAGGGCTGACAGGATGTCAGCTGACGGATGTCGCAGCACTCGTCCTACATGGATTGTTATGAGCGCTCACGCCCAGCCAGAAATCATCCCCCCGCCGTTCGACGGGATCTATCCGTCAAGGCAACTGCCGATACGCATGGGATTCCCGGCCAAAGCCGACTTTGAAATCCTCTACGACGGCAAAGGCTTCGCAACGGCGATCATGGCCCTGCGCGAATTCCCGCGCCTGAGCCGAATCTGCCGGGTTTCCGGGCACCTGTTGCCTTACCGCTGCTGGAACACTCGTCAGCTGGCCACGGGGATCCATGTCTACGACCCGCTATTCCTCGGTCTGATAAAACACTGCTGCGACCCTAGCGTCTTTCTCGACTTGAGTGAGATGCGAATATGGTCGCTGCAGGACATCAAAAAAGGCGATCGACTGACGATGGATCTCGCCTCGACAGAAGACAAGGTGCTTCGGCAGTTTGAGTGCCGTTGCCGTGATGCCAAATGCCGTGGCTGGATCCTCGGCTATGACGAGTCGCCGAATGCCTGCGGAGAACGTTTTCTCCGACATTGGCATCGGCGACGCATCGACTGACCCGCTTTACAACTTCTCGACCGGCCGCAAACGATACTGCGGCGGCAACTGCTCGAAGCCACTGATGGTTGCGTTCAGGCTTTTCCAGCGACCATCCTTGATCCCGTAGATGCAGCCGTGGATCGACAGTTTCTGCCCGCGGTGCCAGGCGTTTTGCACAATGCTGGTGTGGCCGACGTTGGCCACTTGCTGGATCACGTTGAGCTCGCAGAGGCGGTCGACCCGCTCTTCTTCGGTCGGCAACTGGGCGAGTTCTTCGCGTTTTTCATAATAGAGGTCACGGATCGAACGCAACCAGCCGTCGATCAGGCCCAGTTGACGGTCCTGCATCGAAGCCCGCACGCCACCGCAGCCGTAGTGGCCAGTGACGAGGATGTGTTTGACCTTGAGCACGTCAACTGCGTACTGAATCACCGACAGACAGTTGAGGTCAGTGTGCAGCACCACGTTGGCGACGTTGCGGTGGACAAACAGGTCGCCGGGTAGCATGCCGACGATTTCGTTCGCCGGTACCCGGGCGTCGGAGCAGCCGATCCAGAGGTATTCCGGCGTTTGCTGACGCGCCAGTTTGGCGAAGAAGTCAGGATCTTCTTTAGTGATCGCGTCAGCCCAGCGCTCGTTGTTATCAATCAGATCTTGTAAGTCGTTCATGCAATGAAGCCTCGAGAATGATGCGCTGCTTTGACAGACAACCGTCCGTCGAGGTCACGCGCGAGATGCATTTTGCCGATCATGCCGTTTACCGGTGTTCCATTCCGGCGGAATTCTGAGGAGCTCGGTGGGTCCACCCTAGTAAGGCCCACAGTATGAGGAATTGCCATGACTGATTCACGACGTCCGTTCGATGCGGTGCAACCCGAGCCCATCGATGACAACGAAGACCGCATGGGTTCTATGCATGAGCTGGATTTTGATGAGGACCAACCCAGCGCCAAGATCGGTGACGAATTGCCGGAAGACGAACGCGATCGCCTGATGCCTGACGAGCGTGTGCGTGAGGCCGGCATGACCGGCGCTTCGACCGATGACCACGAATCCACCGATGACGACATGAGTCCGGAAACATTAATCCGGGAAGACGGTGCGCGCGATGCCAAAGAGGCCGGTGAGGGTGGCCAGACCGATTGGGATTTGAGTATTGTCGATGAAGATGACATCGGCGGGGGTAATGGTCTGGATGAGGAAGAATTGGCGCGGCAGCAGCCGTTGGACGGGAATCGCTGATCGACCTGATTAACCGGTCCTCCCCGTAGGAGCTGCCGAAGGCTGCGATCCTTTGATCTGTATGTTCCACACAAGGAAAGATCAAAAGATCGCAGCCTTCGGCAGCTCCTACGAAGTCTTCAATCGACCAAGGTGCAGGCCATGACCACGGCGTCTTCGCGCCCACCCACCGCCGGATAATAATCCCGACGCCGGCCAATCTCGTTAAAGCCATACCGCTCATACAAGCGAAACGCCGAGCGATTGCTGTCGCGCACTTCCAGGAAGCACTCCCGCGCCTCGGCCTTGTAGGCAATCGACATCAGATGCTCCAACAGCGTCAGCCCAAGGCCACGGCCCTGATTTTCAGGTTTGACCGTGATGTTCAGCAGGTGTGCTTCATCAAGAATGATCTGCACCACCCCGTGCCCCACCTGCTGGTGTCCTTCAAACATCAACCAGATCTGATACTTGCCCAGGCCATCCAGAAAAATCCCGCGGGTCCAGGGATGGCTGTACGCGGCGAATTCAATTTTCAGGACTGCGTCCAGGTCCGCCTCGGTCATCGGGCGAAACGATACAGCGTCACTCATTCGATTCTTTCCAGCGCGCCATCAGCCGACGCATGGCTTGCCAGACATCAGCCTTACGCTGTGGCTCTTCCATTAATAATTCCAGACCCGGCAGGGCCCAGACCGAACCCAGGCCTTCGACCTGGAGTTCACGGTTGAAGGCTTCGGCATTCGCCTCACCGGCAAAACGCACCGCCGGCAGGCCGATCAGCCAGACACAGACGCACGGTGCATCTTCCAGTCGGGCCGACAGAAAACCCTGGACGAAGTCGCGAGCGGCTTCCGGGCCCTGATCCATCGTGCCCCGGGTCAGCAGCGGCCAGCGCACCGGCTCGCCGACAATTTGCGGGCTGTCCGGCAGCCCGGCGGCGCGAAGCATGTCCTTGAGCAACAAATACGCGGGGTCGCGGGTCTGGAACGCTTCGCCTGTGGGTAACTCCACCAGCAGCAGGCAGCGGCCGGCGCGCAACAATTGCAGGGAGAAGCGCGGTGGCGCAATCTGCGCGACTTTTGCGACGACCGGCGCGACCTCTTCTTCGACCTTGGCGTTCGTGCGGGTGCTGGCCAACGATGGCCGGGGCACGTCGATTTTCACCCGTTCTGCCGGTTTGATCACAGGTTCTGTCGGCGCATCTGCCACAGGTGCCGGTGCCAGTGGCGCGACGACCAACGGCTCGGGCATGACCAGGAGCTCGGGCCGCGAAGGGGCGGCAAAGGGCAATTCGGTGCGCGGCAGCCAGTTGACCACCTGCATGGCGGTCAAATAAGCACGGCGACGGGACTCGATAAGCAAAGGTCGGCCACTTGTGGATAACTGAAAGTGCGCTGATTCTACCGCCCTTCGCTCAAGATCGCCCGCGCTGTTGATCGATAGCCTTCACCGACAGTCTTTCCACCTGTGAAAAATGGCGACAGCCCGTCCCGAGAGTGAATCGCACCGGTCCCGATGCAGTACAATCGCGGCTTTTATTCGCCAACCAGCCGGCCATTCCGATGATCGAACCCAAGCGCGTCTTGCGCGCCCTCGCTGAACACTGGGCACTTTTGGAGCCACTGTGCGAGCACTTCGACCAAGGCACACTGAGCCTCAACGAACTGCGCACGCAATTGGCCGCCCAGCAACTCGACAGTACGCCGCAGGACATCACCAGCCTGCTGGACGTGTGGATCCGTCTCGACATTCTGGTTCCCGTGGCGAAAAGCCCGAACCGTTTCGAACTCAACGCGCAGATCCACGACTTCCTCGCCTACCTGCGCCGCGAGCACCGTCTGGGCCTGTGCCTGGAAATCGAAGCCTATCTGCGCCATCTCGAACGCCTGGCCGGTTACATCCAGGACGCCTTCGACATCCGCGACGGTCACGATCTTGCGCGTCAACTGCGCCTGCTCGACATGCGCGTACGCGACGTTTTGAAGAAACTCGCCAACGACGAGCAGGCCCTGGTGGCGGTCGCCGAACGCGCCAAGACCAGCGACCGGCAGATCCCGCTGCGTCAGCGGTACGCTGAAGTGCTGGCGACCTGGGACGAATACGTCGAACCGATGATTCAGTTGGTGAACGCCGACGGCGCTTTCGAACAAGGCGTGCGCAAGGTCGAAAACGTCTTGCTGAAGATGCTCACCGAGCAGCAACGCCTTGGCCACCTGGTCGACGACGACATGCTCTTGCGTACACATGCGCGCATCCTTGAAATGCAGACCAGCGCCCAGCTGACTTTGCGTCACGCGCGCGAACTGCTGCTGCCGTTGCGTGAAGAAGCGCGCCGGCATAACGCGGTGACCCGTGGCGCGGCACTGGCCTTGTCGGCCATCCGCCGCAAAGGCCTCGATGCAGTGCCGCAAGCGGCCATGCCGATGTTCACCCGGCCGCAAAGCACGTTCCTCGGCAGTGCCAGTCAGGTCGAAGCGTACGTCTACGCATTGGCCCGCTTCGAGCCGAAACCGGCACGTTTCCCCAAGGCCCACAAGACCCGGAAAGGCGAAGCACCGCGCGCGCCACGCACGGTTCGGGAAATGCTCGAACGCTGCGAAGACGCCCTGCCGATGCCGGACCTGATGATCTGGCTGCTGGAGCAGGAACCGGACGGCGCGACCGACGAATTGCTCTACTGGTTCTCGCGTCTGTCGCGGGAGAAACGCTTCAAACGCGAGCGTCTGGAACGCCGCGATTACCACACTCATGAGCACCAGGTCAGCCTGCGCTCCTTCGCCCTGCTCTCGGCCAGCGACAACGCCGAGGATTCTGCGAGCATCCCACATGCATCTTGATCTATCCGAACTGTCCCAACTGGCACCGATCTTTCGCGAGCTGTTCAAGGGCTACCACGTCAGCCGCCGCGACCCGGAGCTGTACGCACAACTGTCGAACTTCCAGGACCAGTACCGCACGCTGTTCAAGGCGCTGGGCTTTGAACTGGTCTGCGACACCCGGGGTTTCTACTATTTCGTGCCGGACCTTGCCGCCGCAGCGGTGAACAAAACCGCGCAGCGTCTGGCGCTGTTCACCTTCATCCTCGTCGAGCACCTGGCGGATCAGGGCCGTGACCCGGTTGCCGTGCTTGACGGTGGCAGCCTCGGCCGTGATGAATTGCCGTCGCTGCTGGAAAAATACCGCGACCTGTTCATTCAGGCTGAAGTGCAGACCGTCGAAGAACTCGAAGAAAAAATCATGCGCCGCATGACTCAGCTCGGTTTTGCCGGCGAAGAAAACGGCATCTACCGCTTCCTGCCGCCCATGCATCGCTTCCTTGATGTCTGCCTGTCGGTCCAGCAGGACCGCGATCTGGCAGCCAGCCTGCACAGCGTGCTGCCGCTGCCGGTTCCGGTATTGATCGACGACGACAGCGATGAAAAATTGTTGGAAACCGATGACCCGCTGGACTTGAGCGACTTCGCTGAAGAAAGCGAAGAAGACGCCATGGCCCGCGCCATTGCCGAAGAACAGGAGACCAACACATGAGCAAGGAACGCTACGGCATCCGCCGCTTCGCCCTTTTGAACACCGCCGGTTACAGCCTCGGCCTGTTTCCGCTGGAAGAACCCCTGTCGGTCTACGGCGCGAACAACCTCGGCAAATCCGCCTCGATCAACGCCTTGCAGTTCCCGATTCTGGCGCGCATGTCGGACATGAGTTTCGGCAAGTACAGCCTGGAACAATCCCGGCGTTTCTACTTCGCTTCGGACACCAGTTACATCCTGGTCGAAGTCTCGCTGCCCCACGGCCCTCACGTGATCGGCGTGGTCGGACGCGGCCCGGGCGGTGGTTTCGGCCACCAGTTCTTCGCTTACGCCGGTAAGCTGGATCTGGCGCATTACCAGAAAAACGATACGTGCCTGCGCCAGAAAGAGCTGTTCACCAACCTTGAGCGCGAGGGCCTGAAGGCCTACGAACTCAAGCCGGATGAACTGCGTCGTTTGCTGGTCGGCGGCCACACCTCGATTCCGCTGGACCTGACCCTGATTCCGCTGCGCTCCACCAGCGAGCAGAGCCTGAAGACCTTCCGCGCGTTGTTCATCAACCTGCTGCACATGCGCGAAATCACCGCGGCCAAGCTCAAACAGTTGTTCCTCGATGCTTTCGAACACAGCCTGCGTTCTGGCAGTGTCGATTACATCGCCGCGTGCGAAGAAGCGTTCCGCGATGTACGCCGCATGGAGCAGGACTACAACTCGCTGGTCACCGCCGGCCCGCTGGTTGAAGCGTTGGCCTCCGGCGTTGCCCAGCGCAATATTCTGCGCGGCAAACTGCACCGGATCTCGCCGCTGCTCGATTCGTTGCTCGGCACCTGGTCGGATTATGCCGGCGCGCGCAAGGAAGAGCTGACGATTCAGGCCGAGCATTACCGCAACGAGCAGGACGCGCTGCAAAACGATCAGCGCGGCGGCACGCAGGAACTGATGCGTCTGGAGCGGGAAATCTCCGGCATCCAGCGCTGGCTCGGTGAGTTGTCGGTGCTCAAGCATCGCTTTGCGTTGGTCACTGACGTCAAAGTGCTTGAGCAGCAACTGTTGGCAGCCAAAGATGCCCACGACGAACTGGCCGGTGCGCTGGCCCAATCGCGGCAGTTCAGCGCCGAAGATCTGGAAGAGCGCCTGCGCGATCTGGAAAAACGCCTGAAGTCGGTCAAACAACAACTCGATCACGCCGACAACAACAGTTACGCCCGCCTGCGCGAAGAATTCTCGCAGCAGGACGTCGAGCGCTTGATGCGTCTGTTCAACAGCGCGCTGTTCAGCCTGCCGTTGGGCGAGCATGGCATCACGCTGGACGAGGACGGTCAGTGGGTCAAATCCATGGAGCTGATCCTCGACGGTTTCAAAGGCGAACGCTTCGAAGTGCCGGGCCTGTCCATCGACATTTCGCACATCGAGCCACCTGCGCTGCAAGCCCTGGCTGACCGCGCGGCGTTGCGCGATCAGAAAGAGCGTCTGGAAAAAGAACTCAAGCAGCTCAAAACCCAGCAAGCGGTGGCCGCCGACCGCGCGGCGAGCAAGACCCAGACCGAAGCGCTGTACCAGCAAGTGCTGGATGCGCAGAAGGCCCTGGAAGATTTCCGTCGCGCGCAAACCCTGAGCGCCGAAGAAGATGACAAGCTTGAGCAGTTGGCGCAGATGGAAGCCGCGCAGGACGAGTTGAAGCGCTCCAGCGACGCCTTCACCGAACGCGTCCAGCAACTGTCGGCCAAGCTGCAACTGGTCGGCCGGCAGATCGGCGACATGGAAGCCAAGCAACGCACCCTCGACGACGCCCTGCGCCGCCGTCAGCTGTTGCCGGCCGACCTGCCGTTCGGTACACCGTTCATGGACCCAATCGACGATTCCATGGACAACCTGCTGCCACTGCTCAATGACTATCAGGACAGCTGGCAGGGACTGTTGCGCAGCGACGGTCAGATCGACGCGTTGTACGCTCAGGTACGCCTCAAAGGTGTGGCCAAGTTCGACAGCGAAGACGATATGGAGCGTCGTCTGCAGTTGCTGATCAACGCCTATGCGCACCGCACTGACGAAGCCCTGACCCTCGGCAAGGCGCGCCGTGCGGCGGTCACCGACATCGCCCGGACCCTGCGCAACATTCGCAGCGACTACGACAGCCTCGAGCACCAACTGGCGTTGTTCAACCGCGAGATCAACAAACGTCAGGTCTCTAACCTGCAAAGCTTCCGCATCGTCCTCGCACCCAACAAGGAAGCGCTCAAGCACATCGACCAGATCATCCACAGCGCCGGCCAGTACGAAGAAGGCGAAACCCTCTCCGTGTTCGACCTGAGCCAAAGTGCCGATCAGGACAACAAGAACGAAGAGGCCAAGGAATACCTGGCGCGCCTGGTCGCGGCGAACCACAACCAGCTCGGCCTCAAGGACTTGTTCGAACTGGCGTTCGAGATCACCAAGGTCAACGGCCAACCCGTGATCCACACCGACATCGACGGCGCCGCGTCCAACGGCACCACGATGACCATCAAGGCGCTGACCAACATGTACTTGTTGCTGCACTTGATGGACCGCGACCAGGCCGGTCGCGTGCGTCTGCCGTACTACCTCGACGAGGCGGCGGACATCGACGAGAAGAACCAGGCCGCGCTGCTGGAAACCAGTCTGCAACTTGGCTTCGTGCCGATTCTGGCGAGCGTGAAGCCACAGGTTTGCGCCAGTGTGGCAATTGACCTGGAAGGCGGCAGCGGGCCGAACGGGATCTACATTGATGAGGCGGACTGGAAGTACATCCGCCGCCATGATGAGGTGAAGGCTGTGGTAAACGTTGCAGCGGATGAACCGGAGCTGGATGCGGTCTGAGTTGCGTTAATCGAAAGGCATGAAAAAGGCCGCGATCCAGATGGATCGCGGCCTTTTTTTGTGCAGATTTTTTATGCGTTCTTTCGGGCCCCTTCGCGGGCAAGCCCGCTCCCACAATGGTTAGTGTTGAGCACAAAATCTGTGTTCACAGCAAATCCCTGTGGGAGCGGGCTTGCCCGCGAAAGCGCCGTCCCAGACACCAATGAATCACTTGCCGAGTGAAATCTTCGGCGCCCAAGTCAGCCATTCATCCTCAAACTTGTCGAACAACGGGAACGTCTGCTCGGGCCGCGCCGGATTACCCATCCGATCCCCATCCGGGGTGGCGAAAGCGATGCCGCCCTGAATCAACGTCTCCAGCGATTCAGTACGAACCGTCGCGCCTTTGAACAAGCCATAATCGAAACCGAAACCACTGGTGTTCCAGAATCGTGTGCCGCTGCGCACCAATGGCGCGTATTTCGGCTCGATCAGAATATGCACCAATACACGGTCGGCGGTCTGGCCCAGCTCATAGCCGGTCACCTTGCCTACAGTGATTTCGCGATACGTCACCGGCACACCGGTTTTCAACGAACCACGGCGAGCAGCGCTCAGGACCAGACTAAGGCCGGCCTCTTGCTTGGCCATTTCCGGCGGATTGACCAGCGCCACAAAGTTCTTCTGTGGGCCAAGGTTCTTCGGCGCGGGTTGCACTTCAATGTACTGGCCGGTCACCAGGGTTTCGAGGTTCGAGGTTTTGAGCAGGCCCAGTTCAGGCTTGACCACCCAGAACTGACTGCCGACCCGGGCAATACGCTCGGGCACTTCGGTGATCCGCGCGGTGAGCATGACCGATTGCAGGTCATCAGTGAGGTCGACGTCTTCGATCTTGCCGACGTCCAGGCCTTTGAATCTCACTGGCGTGCCGCTGCGCAAGCCATCGGCGCGATCAACCTTGATCGTGACCACCGTGCCCTTCTGATTGGCTTCGTCATGGCTGGCGAACAGACGGAAACGCGGGATTTTCTTTTGCAGCGGCGCCTTGGCTTCCGGCGTTTCGAAGGCAATCCCGCCGGCCATCAGGCTTTGCAGTGATTCACTTTTAACCTGAATGCCACCGGTCAATCCACCCGTGAGCGTAATGCCGCTGGCATTCCAGAAACGTGTCGAGGCATTCACCAGCCCTTCGTATTCCTTCTCGATGTGCACACCGATCACCAACTGCTTCTTGGTGCGCGAGAACTGATAGCTCTGAACCGAACCGACCTTGACCTGTTTGTACAGAATCGGGCTGCCGACTTCCAGCGACCCCAGGTTCTCGGTGAACAACACCAGATGCAAGCCCGGCGAACGCAGGTCCAGCGGCGGGGCTTTGGGCCGCGCCACGAATTCGCGCTGAGGCGCTGCGCCTTTATCACCCGGACGCACGGCGATGTAGTTACCTTTGACCAATGCTTCCAGGCCAGTGATACCTGCGAGGGAAATCGACGGCTTGACCACCCAGAACTGAGTGCCATCAACCAGATAATCCTCAGCCAGTGGATCGAGCGTCAGTTCAGCGGTCGCACCGGACAGATCCGGATCGACCTTGAGAGCTTTCAGATTGCCGACCTGGATGCCTTTGTACATCACCGGTGTGCGACCCGCCTGCAGGCCTTCGAAATCACTCAGTTTGACCTTGACCCGAATACCGGCCGCGGCGGCATCAAAATCTTCGTAGAGACGGAACGGCAGACTCGGATCGGTAGCCGGGCTGTCTTTGCGGTTTTCCGGCGTGGCGAACGCGATGCCACCGGCGACAATGCTGGCCAGGGACTCACTGCGCACTTTCACACCGGACAGGTTGGCGTCGATGCTGATGCCGCTGGCATTCCAGAAACGCGTGTGTTTGCGCACCAGCTTGGCGTAAGTGGGTTCGATGAACACTTTGAGCTCGACGGTGCTCTGGTCTTCGGACAGCAAGTAGCTTTTGATCTGGCCGACCCGAATCTGCTTGTAGAACACCGGGCTGCCACGATTCAGCGAGCCGAGGCGATCCGCTTTGATGGTCAGGTGAAGGCCAGGCTGGGCGTCCGACAACGGCGGTTCTTCAGCCAATGCCTTGAATTTGCGCGTGGGTTCACCTTCGCCTGGGCTGATCGCGACATAGTTACCGGAGACCAACGTTTCCAGGCCCGTGATACCGGCCAGGGTCACACTGGGTTTGACCAGCCAGAAACGCGTGCTCGTCCGCAGGTATTGCTCCACGTCCTTGTTCATCTCGACAGTGGCGATCACCCCTTTCGAGGCGCCTTCGTCGTCGAGCTTGAGGGTTTTGACCTTGCCGACCGACATGCCTTTGTAGACGACCTCGGTCTTGTTGGCTTGAATGCCTTCACCACTCTCAAAACGCACCTGAATCTCGATGCCGGTTTCGTTATAGGCACGCCAGCCAAGCCAGCCGCCGATGATCAGGGCGATCAGGGGCAACACCCAGATGGCAGACCAATTGGAGGCCGGTCGGGTTTTCGCGGTAGGCAAATCAGTCATGGTCGTCGTCCGACTCCGTGTTATCCCAAATCAGTCGGGGATCGAAAGTTACTGCGGCAAGCATCGTCAAAATCACCACACTGGCGAAAGCGATGGCGCCAAGATTGGCTTCGACGCTGGCAAGCCGTCCAAAATTCACGACCGCCACCAAAATGGCGATCACAAAAATATCAAGCATTGACCAGCGGCCAATGAACTCGATAAAGCGGTACATCCAGATCCGTTGGCGAGCCGAAAGTGGCTGGCGGCGTTGCACGGAGAACAGCAGCAACGCGATACCCACCAATTTGAACGTGGGTACCAGGATACTGGCGATAAAAACCACCGCCGCGATGGGAATCATGCCGTGCTGAACCAGTTGGATCACGCCGGACATGATAGTGCTGGGATCACCTTGACCGAGAGAGCTGACCGTCATGATCGGCAATACATTGGCCGGGATGTAGAGAATCGCTGCCGTGACCAGCAACGCCCAGGTACGCTCGAGGCTATTCGGTCGACGTGCGTGAACCAGCGCGCCGCAACGGGTGCAGACCTGCTCGTCGGTATCAGCTTCCTGCCTATTCAACTCATGGCATTCCGTGCAAATCAGAATGCCCGCATCAATCGCCCGCATGGGCATCCTCTCCTGATAAAGCCTGCCAAATCTGGTGAGGTGACATCACTACCTCCAACCAGACCTGGACCAACAACAAACTGATAAAGCAGGCGAGGCCAAGACCGACAGTGATCGCTGCCATATCTGCCAGTTTGACGATCGCCACCAGTACGCCCATGAGGTAGACCTCGAGCATCCCCCAATCGCGTAAATGGTGGTAAATCCGGTAGAGCAGCAAGCCGTAACTACGGCCGATATCGAATCGAATACTCAGCAGCACGGCCAGTTGGCACAGCAACTTGAGCAGCGGAATTCCCATGCTGCACAGAAAAACAACAACCGAGACGCCTTGCATGCCGGTATCGAACAACCCGACGACGCCGGTCCAGACGGTGTCTTGCGACGACTGCCCGAGTAGATTGAGCTGCATGATGGGTAAAAAGTTCGCCGGGATGTACAACAACAGCGCGGCGATGACCAAGGCGAGACTGCGTTGCACCACATTGTGCCTATGGGCATAGAGCTCGTAGCCGCATCGCGGGCACAGGGCTTTCTCGCCATGGGCAAGCTTGGGCTTACGCATCAGTAAATCGCACTCATGACAGGCAACCAAGTCGTCCAGCGGTAATTCTGACAGCCTTGAGGCGTCAACCGGATCTGGCATAAAAGGCTCTGACTCCGAAAAAGTTGGACCTATTCTAGTGTCATGAAACGAAAATAACTGTGCAAATTTGTGCGCCATAGAATCAGCGCTTTTATTGCGGACAAAACAAAACCCCTACCTGCATACGCAGATAGGGGTTTCGGAATTTAATCTTGACGATGACCTACTCTCACATGGGGAAACCCCACACTACCATCGGCGATGCATCGTTTCACTGCTGAGTTCGGGATGGGATCAGGTGGTTCCAATGCTCTATGGTCGTCAAGAAATTCGGTAGCCGGGTCGTTTTCTCTTGCGAGATCACGCTCCAGCGAATGGGTATGCGATAGATTTGTGTGTTGCTCTCGAACTTTCGGTTCATTGCGTCTTCACACACCGCAATCTGGTGCTCTTTCGCTTTTCAGCTCGAAGCAAGCAAATTGCTTGGGTGTTATATGGTCAAGCCTCACGGGCAATTAGTATTGGTTAGCTCAACGCCTCACAGCGCTTACACACCCAACCTATCAACGTCGTAGTCTTCGACGGCCCTTCAGGGGACTCAAGGTCCCAGTGAGATCTCATCTT
>NZ_CABVHK010000026.1 GCF_902497785.1 Pseudomonas fluorescens | reverse complement strand
GCGCTGGCCAGCAATGTCACTTCGCTGGGCAGGCGCACAGGCTTGCGAAACTGCACCGCAATCTCGACATTCGCCGCCGGTAAATGATCGGCAAGTGCAGCCAGGGTGCGCGCCTTGTTCCATAAGCCGTGAGCGATAGCGGTCGGGAAGCCAAACAGTTTGGCGCTGACGGCACTCAGGTGGATCGGGTTGTAATCACCGGATACTTTGGCGTATTGCCGGCCGATGTCCGCCGGTGCTTTCCAGCGCGTGACCTCAGTAAGCAACAAGGTTGACGCGAGCACCTCCTCGACCGGTTCCCCCTCAAGTTTCACCCCGCGACAGAGCATCTGACTGTGCGCTTCCCACAGCGGCCCCAGTTGATCGTCGAGGCTTGTCACCAATTCGAACGTCGCACCCTTGGCGTGGGGTTGCAGGTTCTGCACCTGCACGCTGACCCGCGCGCGATTCACGCCGCCCATGGGCCGCAACACGCGAATGCGATTGCCCAAGTGAATCAGCCCCAGCAGCGGAAAGGGAAAATCGCTGGCGGTCAGCAATTGCATCTGCAACGCAAACGCGAGGATGTGCGGATAGGTCGGCGGCAGCAAACCGTTGTCGGCAAAGCCGCAGACTTTGCGATAGTCCGCCAGACGTTTCTGATCGACATCGACCCAGCAGCGCAAACCCGTATCGGGCAACGTGGTACCGGTGATTTTGCGTCGCGTCGCGGCCTGCACGTATAACCCTGGCAGGCTGGGTTCGCGGTTGAGCGTGTGCCAATCGGTGATCATCGTTAAGCCCCCAATACACTTTGGCCACAGACCCGCAACGCTTGCCCCGTGTAAGCGCCGGTGCCCGGTTGGGCGAGCCACGCCACGGCTTCGGCGACGTCTTGCGGCAAGCCGCCCTGACCCAACGAGCTCATGCGCCGCCCGGCTTCACGCAAGCCGAAGGGAATGTGCGCGGTCATCTGCGTTTCGATAAAACCCGGCGCCACTGCGTTGATGCTGATTCCGCGTTCGTTCAATAGCGGCGCCCAGGCCTGGGCCAGGCCAATCAAACCGGCCTTGCTCGCCGCGTAATTGGTCTGCCCGCGATTGCCGGCGATGCCACTGATCGACGCCAGCAGAATCACCCGGCCGTTGTCGCGCAAGGTGCCGCCATCGAGCAGTGACTTGGTCAGCACTTGCGGCGCATTGAGGTTGACCGCGAGCACCGCATCCCAGAATTCCGGGGTCATGTTGGCCAGGGTCTTATCCCGGGTGATGCCGGCGTTGTGCACCACAATGTCAACGCCGTCAGGCAGGTGCTCGATGAGTTGTGCGGCGGCGTCTTCGGCACAGATATCCAGGGTGATGCTGCGTCCGCCAAGACGTGCGGCGAGGGCGTCGAGATCGGTCTTGGCGGGTGGCACGTCGAGCAGAATCACCTCTGCGCCGTCACGGGCCAGGGTTTCCGCAATGGAAGCGCCGATGCCGCGCGCCGCGCCAGTGACCAGCGCCTTGCGTCCCGACAACGGGCGCGTCCAGTCCGTCACCGGCGTGTCGCAGGGGTTCAGGCGAATCACCTGGCCGGAGACGAACGCACTTTTCGGCGAAAGGAAAAACCGCAGCGGACCTTCCAGTTGATCCTCGGCACCTGCGCCGACAAGGATCAGCTGTAACGTGCCGCCGCTGCGCAGCTCTTTGGCCAGCGACCGGCTGAAACCTTCCAGCGCACGTTGGGCGCTGGCGGCGAATGGGTCGCTCAAGGTTTCCGGAATGCGTCCGAGAATTACCAGGTGCGCGCAGTCATCGAGATTTTTCATCAGCGGTTGAAAGAATTCACGCAGCTGTTTGAGCTGGTCGGTGTGCACCAGATCACTGGCGTCGAACACCACGGCCTTGAGTTTGGGGCCGTGGCCGGGAATCCATGCGGTGGCCATCGAGGGCTCGGCGCCGTAGCTGTAAATCGCATCGGTCAGGCGGTTGGCGAAGGCACCGACTTTCTCCGCCAGCGGCCCGCCGCCGATCAGCAACGCGCCTTCGACCGGACGCAAGCGACCGGCTTGCCAGCGCTCCAGCCGCACCGGAGACGGCAGACCAAGGGCCCCGACCAAACGATGGCCGATGGATGAATTGGCGAAGTCGATATACCGGTCAGACATGGAACGTGCTCCAGCAGCTGGGGTTCAAAGTGTGGACCACGAATGGCAATCAGTCGTTCAAGGCCTACGCTGCAACAGTGTAGAAGCTGCCGCAGGCTGCGATCTTTTAAAAGCCAAAGTTAAAAGATCGCAGCCTGCGGCAGCTCCTACATGATTGGGCGGGTTTTGAATTGGATTTTTCATCAGGAGCTTTAAATGACTCAGCCACGCCGCGTCGCGATCATCGGTGGTAACCGGATTCCCTTCGCCCGTTCCAACGGGCCGTACGCCACCGCGAGTAATCAGGCGATGCTCACCGCCGCCCTCGAAGGCCTGATCGAGCGTTTCAACCTGCACGGTTTGCGCATCGGTGAAGTGGCGGCGGGCGCTGTGCTCAAGCATTCCCGTGATTTCAACCTCACGCGCGAATGCGTGCTCGGCTCGCGCCTCTCGCCGACCACCCCCGCCTATGACATTCAACAGGCGTGCGGCACCGGACTGGAAGCCGCGCTGCTGGTGGCGAACAAAATCGCCTTGGGCCAGATCGAGTGCGGCATTGCCGGTGGGGTAGACACCACGTCCGATGCGCCGATCGGCATCAACGAAGGCCTGCGCAAAATCCTCCTGCAAGCCAACCGCGCGAAGACCACCGCCGACAAGTTGAAAACCTTTTTGCAGCTGCGACCGGGTCACCTGATCCCGGCGTTTCCACGCAATGGTGAACCGCGCACCGGCCTGTCAATGGGCGAGCACTGTGAGTTGATGGCGCAGACCTGGAACATCCCGCGCGACGAGCAGGATCAACTGGCGCTGGAGAGCCATCAAAAACTCGCGGGGTCTTACACCGAAGGCTGGCACAACGACCTGATCACACCGTTCCTCGGCCTGACCCGCGACAACAACCTGCGCCCGGATCTGACTCTGGAAAAACTCGCTTCGCTGAAACCGGCATTCGAGAAAAGCGCCAAAGGTACCTTGACCGCCGGCAACTCGACGCCGCTCACCGATGGCGCGTCGCTGGTGCTGCTGGGCAGCGAGGAATGGGCGAACGAACGCGGCTTGCCGATCCTCGCGTATTTGCGTGATGGCGAGGCGGCGGCGGTGGATTTCGTCAACGGTGCGGAAGGGCTGTTGATGGCGCCGGTGTACGCGGTACCACGTTTGCTGGCGCGCAACGGCCTGACCTTGCAGGACTTCGATTACTACGAAATCCATGAAGCCTTCGCCGCACAAGTGCTCTGCACCTTGAAGGCCTGGGAAGACCCCGAGTATTGCAAAACCCGCCTCGGCCTCGACGCGCCACTGGGCTCCATCGACCGCAGCCGGCTCAACGTCAAAGGCAGCTCGCTGGCGGCGGGGCATCCGTTTGCGGCCACCGGCGGGCGCATTGTCGCCAGCCTCGCCAAGCTGCTTGATGCGGCGGGAAAGGGCCGGGGATTGATCTCGATTTGTGCAGCGGGCGGGCAGGGCGTCACCGCCATCATCGAACGCTGATTTCACCAGGTGGAACCGGGACCCTGTGGGAGCGAGCTTGCTCGCGATAGCGGTAGTTCAGTCAACATAGATGTTGGATGTGCATGCCTCATCGCGGGCAAGCCCGCTCCCACAGTGGTCGGCGGTGTTGAATACATCGGTGGCTTACCCTAAGGTCGGGTTCTCTCGACTCGCGACACAAGGCCAGTCAATGCCGAGCAACGGACAACTTTCCCTGGAGCGCTCGATCCCCGCCCTGACCGTGCTGCCGCGTCCGCTGTATGCACGGGCGGAAAGCCTTAGCGCCGGTTCGTGGACGCCGTCTCACCGTCACGACTGGGTGCAGTTTTCCTACGCCATCAGCGGCGTACTCGGCGTGCACACGGCCGAAGGCAGTTTCTTTGCGCCGCCGCAGTGGGGGATCTGGATCCCGGCTGATCTGGAGCATCAAGTGGTGACCTCGATGCGTGCCGAGATGCGCAGTCTCTACGTGCGCCGCGAGGTTTGCCAATGGGCGGACGGGCGTTGTCGGGTGCTGGAGGTGACGCCGCTGGCCCGGGAATTGATCAAGCATTTTTGTTCGCTGCCCGTGGAATATCCACAGGGCGAGAGCCCGGAGGCGCGGCTGGTCAATGTGCTGCTGGATCAGTTGGCGCATCTGCCCGAGGTCGGCTTCTCTCTGCCGCTGCCGCGTCACGAACGACTGCTGGTGTTGTGCAACGAGCTGATCGAAAACCCGGAGCGCAACGTGACATTGCAGGCTTGGGCAGAACGATTGGGCACCTCGCAGAAAACCCTGATGCGTCTGTTCCAGCGTGAAACCGGGCTGAGCTTTCGCGGCTGGCGGCAGCGGATGCGACTGCTGTCTTCGTTGAGTTTGCTGGAGGACGGCGACAGCGTGACAAATGCCGCGCTGGCGTGCGGGTATGACTCGACTTCCGCATTTATTGCGGCGTTCAAGGGGTTGTTCGGGTTCACGCCGGGGGAGTTGTTCAGGCAGTGACACCACCGACCACTGTGGGAGCGAGCTTGCTCGCGATGGCGGCCGGACAGTCAACAGTAATGCTGAATGTAAGGCCTCAATCGCGAGCAAGCTCGCTCCCACAATGGATCTTTGGTGTTTCGGGAATCAGGTTTTGAACCGGCGAACCAACCCATCCAGTTCATTCGACAAACCCGCCAGACTCTGCGAGTCCAGCCGCGCCGAGTTCGCCAGTTCCGCCACCAACTGCGCATCACCATGGATCTGGCTGATGTGCCGATTGATGTCTTCCGCCACCTGGTGTTGTTGTTCTGCCGCCGTGGCGATCTGGGTGTTCATGTCGCGGATCACGTCCACCGATTCACGAATCTGCCCGAAGCTGCTGCGCGCTTCGCCGATGCGCGTCACCGACTGCTGGGACACTTCCAGGCTGGCGTGCATTTGCTGAGTCACCTGGCTGGTGCGCTTGGCCAGATTCCCTAGCAAGCCGTCGATTTCCGCCGTGGAATCGGCGGTACGTTTGGCCAGCGCCCGCACCTCGTCAGCCACCACCGCAAAACCACGGCCTTGCTCACCGGCCCGCGCCGCTTCGATGGCCGCGTTCAGCGCCAGCAGGTTGGTCTGTTCGGCGATGGAGCGGATGGTGCCGAGGATCGACTGGATGTCATTGCTGTCGCGTTCCAGCTGTTGCATTGACTGGGCCGATTGTTCGATTTCCTGACTGAGGCGATCGACACTGGTCACCGCTGCGTCTATCTGTTGCTGACCTTCACGGGCCTGACGCTGACCACTGTCCGCCGACTCGGCCGCCTGGCTGCAAGAGCGTGCGACTTCGTTGGCAGTGGCAACCATTTCATGGAATGCGGTGGACACCATGTCCACGGCTTCACGCTGGCGCCCGGCCGCTTCGGCCATGTCGCTGGACACCTGGGTCGAGCTCTTGGAGGTGGCGAGGATCTTCGTCGCCGCACCGCCGATGCTTTGGATCAGGTTGCGAATCGCCGTCAGAAACTGGTTGAACCAGCTGGCCAGTTGCGCGGTTTCGTCGCTGCCACGGATCTGCAGGTTTTTGGTCAGGTCGCCTTCGCCTTGCGCGATGCCTTCCAGGCCGCTGGCAACACTGCGGATCGGCCGCACGATGAGGCTGGCGAAGCTGGCGCCGACGATGGCGAAGACCGCTGCGAGGACGGCGGCGATGATCGCGATCAGCCAGGTCAGCTGCGTCGCCGAACTCATCACGTCGCTCTGTTTGATCAGGCCGATAAAGGTCCAGCCCAGTTGCTCCGACGGCCAGACGTTGGCCATGTAGCGCTCACCGTTGAGCTCGACTTCGACCAGGCCTTTGCCGGCCTTGGCCAGTTGCGCATAGCCTTCGCCGAGGCTGTTCAGGTTCTTGAAGTTGTTTTCCGGTTGTTTCGGATCGACCAGCACGGTGCCGGAGTTTTCCAGCAGCATCAGATAGCCGGTTTCGCCGAGCTTGATCTGTTTGACCAGTTCGGTGAGCTGTTTGAGCGACACGTCGATGCTGACGACGCCGCCGTTGGTGCCCAGCTTGTTGTCGATGGTGCGAACGGTGCTGACGTAGGACGTATCATTTTCGGCCCAGTAGTAGGCCTCGGTACGGAACGGTTTGCCCGGTTTGGCCTGGGCCGCCTTGTACCACGGACGCTGGCGTGGGTCGTAGTTGGCCAGCTTGGCATCGTCCGGCCACGACACGTAACCGCCGGCGGCCGTGCCGAGGATGGCGTAGGCGTAGGACGGATGGGCGTTGCCCAGCTCTTGCAGAAAAGCGAAGACTTTTTTGTCCGCCTCGCCTTGGGGAACGCTGGCGGCGTCGGCATTCATGTAGGTCTTGAGGCTGTCGTCGGAGTTCGTGATCAGCGGTTGCCTGGCCAGGTAGTCGACGTTCTGGCTGATGCCGTCGAAGAACAATTGCATGGCGTTGCTGACCTGACGAATCTCACGGCCACTGCTGTCGACGAAATTGTCCTTGGCATCACTGCGCAAGTTCAGCACAACGAGGGTGGCGACCAGCACCACGGGCAAGCAGGCGATGATTGCAAACGCCCACGTCAATTTCTGTTTAATGTTCATCCGCGCTCCAGATTTTCTTGTAGGCCCACGCAGTGCAGATGACTCGCGGAATTATTGGTAGCTGTAAACGTCTGTGTTGAACCCGGTTCCTTGGGGCGCGATCGTTTTGTGTCGGAGCGATCGTCGGACAAATCACTTTGCTATTGATGACTTCGGCTGCCGAAGGCGGAAATTGAGGGCGATCGGAAAAAATCCTGCGAAAGGTATTGACCGGTATGTCAACTTCTGTGGCAAATCCCCTCGCATCCTTTCTCCAACAAGTGAGGCGGGCTCGGCTATGATCCTTGGCGGTCGCTAAGCTTCGGCGGGTTTGCCGGATTTTTTTCGGCACATTGTGTGCTTGCGCTATGTTCATAGGTCGGCAACCCCTCCCCCGAACGAGTGGATTGCCGTATAACGAATGACTTTCGCGTGTTTGGTAATAAAGGACCCACAATAAAAGCTGATGAAGACTCCAAAACGCATTGAACCCCTGATCGAGGACGGTCTGGTCGACGAGGTGCTGCGCCCACTCATGAGTGGTAAAGAAGCAGCTGTTTATGTGGTGCGCTGCGGCAACGAGTTACGTTGCGCGAAGGTCTACAAGGAGGCGAATAAACGCAGTTTCCGGCAGGCGGCCGAGTACCAGGAAGGCCGCAAGGTGCGCAACAGCCGACAGGCGCGTGCCATGGCCAAGGGCTCGAAGTTCGGCAAGAAAGAAACCGAAGACGCCTGGCAGAACGCCGAAGTGGCGGCCCTGTTCCGTCTGGCCGGTGCTGGCGTGCGGGTGCCCAAGCCTTACGACTTCCTCGAAGGCGTGCTGCTGATGGAATTGGTGGCGGATGAGTACGGCGATGCCGCGCCGCGTCTGAACGACGTGGTGCTGGAGCCGGAGCAGGCGCGCGAATACCACGCGTTCCTGATTTCGCAAATCGTGCTGATGTTGTGTACCGGCCTGGTGCACGGTGACCTGTCCGAGTTCAACGTGCTGTTGACCCCGACCGGCCCGGTCATCATCGACCTGCCGCAAGCGGTAGACGCGGCGGGCAACAACCACGCGTTCAGCATGCTGGAGCGGGACGTGGGCAACATGGCGTCCTACTTCGGACGGTATGCGCCGGAGTTGAAAAAGACCAAGTACGCCAAGGAAATGTGGGCCTTGTACGAAGCCGGCACCTTGCACCCGGCCAGTGTCTTGACCGGTGAGTTCGACGAGCCGGAAGAGTTGGCCGACGTCGGCGGGATCATGCGCGAAATCGAGGCGGCTCGCCTCGATGAAGAACGCAAGCAGGCGGTGCGTGCGGCAGATGACGCGCCACCGAATAAAACCGAAGAACCGCCTCCCCCGTGGATGCAGTGATCGGTTAACAAAAAACCCGGCTCCGGCCGGGTTTTTTTATAAATCGCACCCCCGGTAGGAGCTGCCGAAGGCTGCGATCTTTTGATCTTTGAAAGATGTGTCCCTGTCGAAGAACAGCAGGAAGATCAAAAGATCGCAGCCTTCGGCAGCTCCTACAGGACGCAACCGCTATCCGCTCAGGCGCGGGTGGGCTCTGCGCAACAACCAGATTCCAGGTTTTTGAGAATCGGGCAGTCCGGACGATGGTCGCCCTGGCAGTGCTCGACCAGGTCCTGCAGGGTGTCGCGCAATTGCCCGAGTTCGCGGATTTTCTGGTTCAGCTCGTCGATGTGCTGGCGCGCCAACGCTTTCACATCGGCGCTGGCCCGTTGGCGGTCCTGCCAGAGAGTCAGTAGTTTGCCGACCTCTTCCAGCGAAAAGCCCAGGTCTCGCGAACGCTTGATAAACGCCAGCGTGTGCAAGTCGTCAGCGCTGTACACCCGGTAACCGCTGTCAGTGCGATGAGCCGCCTTGAGCAGTCCGATGGACTCGTAATAACGGATCATCTTTGCGCTCAGGCCACTGACGCGGGCCGCTTGGCCAATGTTCATCGGTTGTCCTCCAGGTCCTTGGGTTTCCAGGTTTTCAACAGTAGCGCATTGCTCACCACGCTAACGCTCGACAACGCCATGGCCGCGCCAGCCAGCACCGGGTTGAGAAAACCGAACACCGCCAGCGGAATGCCGATCAGGTTATAGACGAAGGCCCAGAACAGGTTCTGACGGATTTTCGCGTAGGTCTTGCGGCTGATTTCCAGCGCCGCAGGCACCAGTCGCGGATCGCCGCGCATCAGGGTGATCCCGGCCGCCTGCATGGCCACATCGGTGCCGCCCCCCATGGCGATGCCGATGTCGGCGGCGGCCAGGGCCGGGGCGTCGTTGATGCCGTCGCCGACCATCGCAACCACCCCGGTTTTTTTCAATGCGGCGACGGTGGCGGCTTTGTCCGCCGGCAACACTTGCGCGTGCACATCGGTAATGCCCAGCGCGTCGGCGACCACCTTGGCGCTGCCACGGTTATCGCCGGTCAGCAGGTGGCTGCTGATGTTCCGTGCGCTGAGCTGTTGCACCGCCTGCAACGCGCCGGGCTTGATCGTGTCACCGAAGGCGAACAGGCCCAGTACCTTCGGTTGCGGGCTTTGTTCGATCAACCACGAGAGGGTCCGGCCTTCGGTTTCCCAGGCACTGGCGGCGTCAGCCAAGGGGCCGGCACTCAGTCCACTTTCTTCCAGTAACCGCTGATTACCCAACGCGAAACGACGAGCGTCGAGCGTGCCGGCGATGCCACGGCCGGTCAGGGACTGGCTGTCACTGACATCCGCCACGCTCAGCCCGCGCTCGGCGCAGGCATCGAGCACCGCTTTGGCCAGCGGATGCTCGCTGCCCCGTTGCAGGGCGCCGGCCATTTGCAGCAGAGCGGCTTCGTCACCGTCGAGGGCACTCAGATGCGCGATGCGCGGTGCACCCGAGGTCAGCGTGCCGGTCTTGTCGAATACCACAGCACTGACTTCATGGGCACGTTCCAGTGCTTCGGCGTCCTTGATCAGGATGCCATAGCGCGCGGCCACGCCAGTGCCGGCCATGATCGCCGTCGGCGTGGCCAAACCGAGGGCGCAAGGGCAGGCGATGACGAGCACGGCGACCGCGTTGATCAGCGCGATTTCAATCGGCGCGCCGTACAGCCACCAGCCAACCAACGTGGCCAGTGCGATGAGCAAGACCACCGGCACAAACACCTGACTGACTTTATCCACAAGTTTCTGGATCGGCGCTTTCGCGGCTTGAGCGTCTTCGACCAGACGAATGATCCGCGCCAGCACCGTTTCTGCACCCAAGGCCTGAGTGCGAACCAGTAGGCGGCCTTCGCCGTTGATCGCGCCGCCCGTCACTGTGTCGCCGGGCCGTTTCGGCACGGGCAGACTTTCGCCGGTGATCAGCGCTTCGTCAGCGTGGCTCTGGCCTTCGACGACTTCACCGTCCACCGGGAAGCGTTCGCCGGGTTTGACCAGCACCAGATCATGCAAGCGCAAAGCGCTGATGGCGACGTCCTGCTCACGGCCGTCGATCACTTGGATCGCGCGTTCGGGGCGCAGCGCTTCGAGGGCACGGATGGCGCTGGCGGTCTGGCGTTTGGCGCGGCTTTCGAGGTATTTGCCCAGCAGCACCAGGGCGATCACCACCGCCGACGCTTCAAAATACAGGTGCGGCATGCGCCCGGCAGCGGTGGCCCATTCGTACAGGCTCAAGCCATAACCGGCACTGGTGCCGATAGCGACCAGCAGGTCCATGTTGCCGGCACCGGCGCGCAGCGCTTTCCACGCCGCCACATAAAAGCGCGCGCCGAAGATGAATTGCACCGGAGTGGCCAACACGAATTGCGCCCAGGCCGGCAGCATCCAGTGCACGCCGAACGGCTGCAACAACATCGGCAACACCAGCGGCAAGGCGAGGGCGAGCGCCATGATCAAGATCCAGCGTTCACGGTGCAGGCGCTGCTGTTGAGTGTCGGTGTGGGGGTGTTCAACTTCCCAGACGCTGGCGCTGTAACCCGCTTTGGTCACGGCGCCGATCAGGATTTGCGGATCGATCTGGCCGAGCAGCTCGACGTGGGCGCGTTCGTTGGCCAGGTTGACACTGACGCGTTTGACCCCTGGCACTTTGGCCAGCGCCCGTTCGACCCGACCGACGCAGGACGCGCAGGTCATGCCATCGATGCTCAACTCCAGACTTTGCTGCGGCACGCTGTAACCGGCTTGCTGCACTGCATCCATCAACGCCGGCAAGCTGTCGCTGGGTGCCTGGACCCGCGCCTGCTCGGTGGCCAGGTTGACGCTGACGGCAGAGGCGCCGATGACTTTGCTCAAGGCACGCTCGACACGGCCGGCGCAACTGGCGCAGGTCATGCCGGCAATCGGCAGATCAAAAGTGGTGGATTCGGACATCGGTCGTACTCCCTGTAGAAGATGTCTACAGGATCAACCTTGCCATGCTGGCAAGGTCAAGCGCCAATATTCGTTGCAGCAGATCCTTGTGGGAGCGAGCCTGCTCGCGAATGCGGTGTACCAGTCGACATCATCATTGAATGACACACCGCTTTCGCGAGCAGGCTCGCTCCCGCATGAGGTGTGGATCAATAATCGAGATTTGTGGGCTTGAGGTACATCCCTTCCTGCGTCATCGCAATTCGGAATTTCAAGACATCCCCGGCCTTGAGCGTGATGTTCTGCGATCCCGGCGCCAGCATGCCCGGATTGCAGCCCGGGGCCTGGCCCGGCAGCAGTTTCAGGCGCAGTGAGACATTGCCCGGCGGCAGGTTGAACGAGGCGCTTTGCTCCTGAAACAGCCGCGCCGACAGTTGATCCTGCAAGTACACGCCGATTTCGCAGTTGGTCGACACCTCCAGCCGCTCGCGGGAAATAATCAGCACGCCGTAATCCTCCCCGGCGGCATTGACCGAGGGTACAGCGGCGAACAGGCTGAGGAAGCCAAACAGGCTGAGAGCTGACCAGCGCATGGCTGAATCTCCTGGGATCGAATCATTGATGCACGCAGCTTGGCCGAGCGCGACGCCGATTGCCAGCCCGGCAGCTTGTTTCAGAACTTGACCTTGCCATGGTGGCAAGCTCGACACTGCCGGCAACCTCACTCAAGGAGTCATCCCATGCAAGTGTTCAACGTTCAAGGCATGTCTTGCGGTCATTGCGTCAAGGCCATCACTGAAGCGGTTCAGGCCAAAGATCCCGCAGCCAGCGTGCGAGTTGATCTGGCGGCAAAAGAGGTGGGCGTCGAGAGTGCGTTGACGGCGGATCAAGTGATCGCCGCAATTACTGAAGAAGGCTACGACGCCAGAGTCGCCTGAAAGCCGGGCAGTTCCGCGAGCTGTGTGGCAAGCAGTGTGGCGAGCGAGCTTGCTCGCGCTGGGCTGCGAAGCGGCCCCTTTTGTGAGTGCTGCGCACTCAGCGCGAGCAAGCTCGCTCGCCACAAGGAAATTGCATCATCCGGGGGTTTTTAATAGTTAGCGAACTACCGGAATGTTCAAGGCGCCCGTGCGCAGCTAAACTGTGGGGCTGCCGACTTGCCTCACTGGATGCCTGATGAACTTCCGTACCATTTTGATTCTTGGCGCCCTCAGCGCATTTGGCCCGTTGGCGATTGATTTCTACTTGCCGGCGTTTCCGGCGATGGCGCTGGCGTTCGGTACCGATGAGCAACACGTTCAACTGACGCTGGCGGCGTACTTCCTCGGTTTGTCCATTGGTCAGCTGGCGTACGGCCCGGTGGCGGATCGTTTCGGACGGCGTGTGCCGTTGCTGGCCGGTGTCGGCCTGTTCACTGCCGCGTCCCTGGCGTGCGCCTATGCGCCGAACCTTGAGTGGCTGATCGGCGCGCGTTTCATTCAGGCCTTGGGCGGTTGCGCGGGGATGGTGCTTTCACGGGCAATCGTCAGTGACAAATGCGACGCGGTGGGCTCGGCCAAGGTTTTCTCACAGCTGATGCTGGTCATGGGCCTGGCACCGATTCTCGCACCGATGCTCGGCGGGTTGATGGTCAACACCACAGGCTGGCAATCGATTTTCCTGGTGCTCACCGGTTTCAGTGCGTTGGCCGCCGTGGCCGTGGCGCTCGGCTTGCCGGAAAGCATGCCGGCGAATGTGCCACGCCAACCGCTGTC
This sequence comes from Pseudomonas fluorescens, assembly GCF_902497785.1. GTDB lineage: Bacteria > Pseudomonadota > Gammaproteobacteria > Pseudomonadales > Pseudomonadaceae > Aquipseudomonas > Aquipseudomonas fluorescens_BO. The sequence goes on along the minus strand of NZ_CABVHK010000026.1, from coordinate 71,473 downwards.
GGGCGCGTTGCGTCAGTATGGTCGGCTGTTGTCGGACCGGGTTTACCTCGGTCACGCCCTCACTGGTGGCATCGCCATTGCCGGGATGTTTGCCTACATCGCCGGCTCCCCATTCGTCTTCATCAAGCTCTACGGCGTACCGGCCGAACACTTTGGCTGGTTGTTCGGTACCAACGCGGCGGGTTTTATTCTGGTAGCGCAGGTCAACGCACGACTGTTGGCCAAGCGTGGCCCGGCGTTTTTGCTGGCGCGCGCGGTGTGGGTTTATCTGGGGGCCGGCCTGGCGCTGCTGGCGGTCAGTGCGCTGCACACTGAACAGTTATGGCCGCTGTTGATTCCCCTGTTTATCTGCATCTCCAGCCTCGGCTGCATCCTTCCCAACGCCTCGGCCTGCGCCATGAACGGCCAGGGCGCCCGCGCCGGCAGCGCGTCGGCGATGCTCGGGTGCCTGCAATTCAGCACTGCCGCCGGAGCCGCCTCGCTGGTGGGGATTTTGTACGACGGCAGCGCCATGCCGATGGCCATGGTCATCAGCCTGTGCGGAATTCTGGTGGTGAGCGTGGCGATGCTCACCCGGCGTTTGCAAAATGCCCGGGCACTGGCGCAAGCCCAGGTCTGAGGAAGGTCTCAGCCAGCAGCGCGCTGCTGATCGGGAATCTGATGAGGGGCATGCAGGCGCGCTTCGAGGGTTCGGGTAAAGGCGCGCGCTTCGGCTTCGCTACGGAACGTCACCGCGTGTTGGTCCAGGCGGACCTGCCACTGGGATTTTGCCATTTCTTTTATCAGGATCTTCATTGCTGACCTCCTCATTGAAAAGATTGCACCGCAGAGGCCCCGATTGTAGACCCGAATACGATCGCAATGATGACAACGGTCAACCTTCGGACTGACGGCAAAGACCGTAGGCGCTGCCGAAGGCTGCGATCTTTTGATCTTGATCTTTAGCGATAGCCGAAGTGCCGAAATCAAAAGATCGCAGCCTTCGGCAGCTCCTACAGCTTGCCATCTACAGGGTTATTGGAAGCCTTCCAGCACGATCTTGCCCTTGGCCTTGCCGCTTTCCAGCAGTTCATGGGCACGACGCAGGTTCGCCGCGTTGATGGTCCCGAAGTGTTCGCCCACCGTGGTTTTCAACGTCCCGGCGTCGATCAGCGCCGCCACGCGATTGAGCAGTTTGTGCTGCTCGATCATGTCGGCGGTTTCGAACAGCGAGCGGGTGTACATGAACTCCCAGTGTAGCGACAGGCTCTTGCGCTTGAGTTTGGTCACGTCCAGCGCTTTCGGGTCATCGATCAACGCCAGTTTGCCTTGAGGGGCCAGGGCCTCGATCAGTTGATCCAGATGCTGGTCGGTCTGAGTCAGGCTGGCGACGTGGGTTACCTGCTCGACGCCTGCGCGCTTGAGTTCTTCGCTCAGCGGTTGGCTGTGGTCGATCACCACGTCGGCGCCCAGTTCGCGCACCCAGCTCTGGGTTTGCGGGCGCGAAGCGCTGCCGATGACCTTCAACCCGGTGAGCTGACTCGCCAGTTGCGTCAGGATCGAACCAACGCCGCCGGCCGCACCGACGATCAGCAGGCTCTGGCCTTCATCCGTCTTGCCTTCGCCCACTTGCAGGCGTTCAAAGAGCAGTTCCCACGCAGTAATCGCCGTCAGTGGCAACGCGGCGGCTTCGGCGAAACCCAGGGTTTTCGGCATGTGGCCGACGATCCGCTCGTCCACCACGTGCAGTTCGCTATTGCCGCCGGCTCGGGCAATGGAGCCGGCGTAGAACACCTTGTCACCCGCCTTGAACAGCGTCACTTCACTGCCGACAGCCTTGACCACCCCGGCCACGTCCCAACCCAGCACTTTCGCCGCGCCGCCTTCAGGCTGGACGTTCTGCCGGACCTTGGTGTCCACCGGGTTGACCGAAATGGCTTTGACTTCCACCAACAGGTCGCGCGGGCCGGCGATCGGCTCTGGCAGCTCGATGTCTTGCAGGGCCTTTTCGTCGCTGATCGGTAAAGAGGCGTAATAGGCAATGGCTTTCATGAAGGACTCCTGAACGGTAATAGAAGAAGGGATCACGCCACGGAGCGCAGGCGCTTGAGTTCGAAGTGCTCGAGAAAGTCGCCCGCTTTGGCGCGAAAGTTCTGGATATGTGCACTGGCGTCGTGGGCTTGCAGGGCTTCGTCGCTGCTCCACTGTTCGATCATGTAGAAGGCCAGCGGATTGGCCAGGTCCTGATGCAGGTCGTATTGCCCGCAACCGGCCTCGGCGCGGGTCGGCGCCACCAGTGCCCGCAGATGGTGTTCGAGCGCGTCCTGCTGGCCGGCTTTGGCGATCAGGGTGGCAATGGCGGTAAATGGCTGGGACATGTTCGACTCCGGGTCGGGGTGATTTCGATGGAGCAGATGATTGGCTATTTCTCTTGAAGATAAAACCCGCTAGAAGAGCAGTCTCTTTCAATTTTTTTTTGATAATCGGAATTTACTCATGTTGCGGTTTGACGACTTGCAGTTGTTCGTCCGGGCAGCGGACCTGGGCAGTCTGTCGGCCGCCGCGCGCGGCATGGACATGTCGGCGGCGGTGGCCAGTGCGGCGTTGAAGCGCATCGAGCAGCAACTCGGCGCCCGGTTACTCGCACGGTCCACGCGCAGCCTGCGCCTGACCGCCGAGGGTGAGGGGTTTCTCGAATACGCCCGGGCTGCGCTGAGCAACCTTGACGAGGGTCGCCGTTTACTGGCCAGCGGGCAGGACCAGGTGAGCGGGGTGTTGCAGCTGTCTGCGCCTTCGGATTTCGGCCGCAACCTGCTGCTGCCGTGGCTGGACGAGTTCCAGCGCGAGCATCCGAAACTCACCGTGCGCCTGTTGCTGGGCGACCGCATCGCCGACCTGTTCCGCCAACCGGTGGACATTGCCCTGCGCTACGGTGAGCCGGAAGACTCGACCCTGGTGGCGCTGCCCATCGCCCCGCAAAACCGCCGCGTGTTGTGTGCCGCACCGAGTTATCTGGCGCGGCATGGCGAGCCGCGGCAACTGGAACAACTGGCGCAACACAATTGCCTGCTGTTCATGCTCGGCAGTCGGGTTCATGACCACTGGAGTTTTCACGACGGCAAACGCGAAGTCAGCCTGACCGTCAGCGGCGACCGTTTCAGTGATGATGCCGATGTGGTGCGTTTATGGGCGGTGTCCGGTGCCGGAATCGCCTATAAATCCTGGCTCGATGTGGCCGCCGACGTGTTGGCCGGCCGTTTGAAAGTGCTGATGCCGGAGCTGCTCTGCGAGCGCGCACCGCTGAATCTGCTGTGCGCCCATCGCGCACAATTGAGTAAGCCGGTGAACCTTTTGCGGGAAATGCTTGCCAGCCAATGTACCCGGATAAGCAGTCAATTTCCGGCGTTAGCGAACCTCGATCACTAGTCGCAGACAAATAGCGAAATTTCTCTCAGGAACAATCACCACCAATGGTTTCCGGGGGGCAGGAACCGGCGGTCAACGCGCTTATACTAGCGCCCGCCTCATGTACGCACCGGCAATCTCGCCAAGGCGAGCCCGTGTCCGGGTCGGTCAAGCCCACGGTCAGTCGCCGTGCCCTCGCACATGCTTCAAAGCGATGCGTTGTGTGGTTGGATGGCGTTGCCCGGTTTTTGGCGGTTTCCACGGCTTGGCCGACGACACGTTAATGGTCAAGATGTCTCTGAGCAGCAGATGAAACGATTCAACAGGGAGTGAATACATGGAACATGCACCTTGCATCAGCCAGATTGCCACGTTGCTGGCTGACCCAAAGCGCAGCGCAATGATGTGGGCCTTGATGGACGGCACGGCGCGACAGACCGAAGAGCTGGCCTTGCTGGCCCGCCTGTCACCGTCTTCGGCCAGTGCACACCTGGGGCGTTTGTCCGCCGGAGGTCTGTTGAAAGTCGAAACCCGTGGCCGCAAACGGTTCTTCCGCCTGGCCGCACCCGAAGTCGGTGCGGCGATAGAAGCACTGGCCAGTGCCACGATTGCCAGCTCCCCCCGGGACATTCCGGATATTTTCAAGCGCACCACCCCCATCCCGAAACCTCAGGCCGCACCTTCGTCATTGTTGCGCGCCCGGCTCTGTGACGATCACCTGGGCGGCACGCTGGCTGCCGATCTGTACCAGCGCCTGCTGGATGCAGGGTGGATCGAGCAGTTCGATCATCGGGTGTCGATCACCCACAAGGGCGCGACGCATCTGGCGACACGCGGGGTGTTTGTCCAGGCACTGGCGCACAGCACCAGCCGAGCGGCGTGCGCTTGCCCCGACTGGAGCGAAAGACGTCCGCACATGGGCGGTTCACTGGGTGCAGCGCTGCTGCAATTGTTCATGCAATCCGGCTGGCTGAGCCTGCCGAACGATTCGCGAGCCTTGCATGTCACCGCGACAGGGCAACGTGAAATCCAGCGGCTGGCCAAGGAAACCGAGCTGGAAACGGCGATGTAAACGCACCATCCAATGTGGGAGCGAGCCTGCTCGCGAATGCGCTGTGTCATTCACCAATGATGCCGAATGAAATACCGCTTTCGCGATCAGGCTCGCTCCCACAGGTTTTTGCGTCGAGGCTTACGGTTTCACCAAACGCGCATCCAGGCTGTTCTGGGCCAGACGTTTGGCCTGATCCTGTGTCATGCCCAAATCGGTGTAGAGCGCGTGGAAGTTCTCGGTCACGTAGCCGCCGAAGTACGCCGGGTCGTCCGAGTTCACGGTGACCTTCACGCCGCGCTCGAGCATGTCGAGAATGTTGTGCTGGGACATGTGGTCGAACACGCAAAGCTTGGTGTTCGACAATGGGCAGACCGTCAGCGGGATTTGTTCGTCGATGATCCGCTGCATCAAGCGCTCGTCTTCGATGGCGCGCACACCGTGATCGATACGCTGGATTTTCAGCAGGTCGAGTGCTTCCCAGATGTACTCGGGCGGGCCTTCTTCTCCAGCGTGGGCGACGGTCAGGAAGCCTTCGTGACGGGCACGATCGAACACGCGCTGGAACTTGCTCGGCGGGTGACCCATTTCCGAACTGTCGAGGCCGACGGCCACAAACGCATCGCGAAACGGCAGCGCCTGGTCGAGGGTTTTCTGTGCTTCGTCTTCGCTCAAGTGGCGCAGGAAACTCAGGATCAAACCGCTGCTGATGCCCAGTTGCTGCTCGCCATCCTTGAGTGCGGCGGCGATGCCGTTGAGCACGACTTCGAACGGCACGCCACGGTCGGTGTGGGTTTGCGGGTCGAAGAACGGTTCGGTGTGAATCACGTTCTGCGCCTTGCAACGCAACAGGTAGGCCCAGGTCAGGTCGTAGAAATCCTGGGAGGTGCGCAGCACATCGGCACCTTTGTAGTACAGGTCCAGAAACTCTTGCAGGTTGTTGAAGGCGTAAGCCTTGCGCAAGGTTTCGACATCGCTCCACGGCAGGGCAATCTTGTTGCGTTCGGCCAGGGCGAACAACAGCTCGGGCTCCAGCGAACCCTCGAGGTGCAGGTGCAGTTCTGCCTTGGGCAGGGCGTTTAGCCAATCGTACATAGTTGAAATCTCATCAAGTGCAATGCGGGCATTCTACAGATGCTTGCGGCAACAATTGGTAAAACCTGACCAGCCGGTCCATCACCCGGCTTCCTGTTCCCGAGGAGCGGTGGAGATCCATTGTGGGAGCGAGCTTGCTCGCGATGACGGTTTCACAGTCAGTGGAGAGGTGGTCTGTCCGACCGCTATCGCGAGCAAGCTCGCTCCCACAGGTTCGGTGTTTCAACAGAAGAAATTTACTTCGTTATCTCGGCCTCCATGCCTTCAACGTAGTCATTCATCCGGTTTAGCGTTTCCCAGTAGGAGCTGCCGAAGGCTGCGATCTTTCAATACCAGAGCCAACGCAGTGCAGCTGTCTGAACTCACGCCATCCACGTGTGCGCTAAGGTGTAACGAAACGTTAGCGCCGCACCGCAGTCAGTAGCTCATCACACTGATTCCGCTTTATTCGGCAAAAAGGCCCGCAATGCTCACACTCCTCAAGCAAGAAAAGTTTCTGCTGCTGGCCCTGATCGCCGCCTTCATCGCATACCCCATGGAACACTGGATGCTGCACAGCGGCCAGCCCGTCGCGTTGATCAGCGGGCTGGTGCTGATTGCCTTCATCGTCGTCGCGTCGATGCGCGTCGCCCATCACGCCGAACTGCTGGCGGAGAAGGTAGGCGATCCCTACGGCACGATGATCCTGACCCTGGCGGCGGTGCTGGTGGAAGTGGTAATCCTGGCGATCATGATGAGCAACGAAGCGTCGCCGACGCTGGTGCGCGACACGATCTATTCGGCGGTGATTTTCTAGACACACCCCTCTTTGGTGTCAAAGCCCTTAGGCTTTGACCTGCTCTTGCTCTTGCTCTTGCTCTTGCTCTTGCTCTTGCTCTTGCTCTTGCTCTTGCTCTTGCTCTTGCTCTTGCTCTTGCTCTTGCTCTTGCTCTTGCTCTTGCTCTTGCTCTTGCTCTTGCTCTTGCTCTTGCTCTTGCTCTTGCTCTTGCTCTTGCTCTTGATGGGGAAGATTAAGATGTGTATTTGATTGGGAGTGCTCTTGCCTTGTCCTTCCTGACACACCTCTATCTATGGCATACCCCGGAAGCCCGGAGATTTTCCTCAGCTCGTGTTTGTGACTCTGCTTGAGGTCTAAGGATGACTTGCTGTGTGGGGAGCATCCTTGCCGCGAGTTCATACAAGATCAGCGACACGCGGCTACCTGTCAGGCATTTGGCTGGGCGGAAAGAAATGGCGTTACGTATGTGACGAACTCAGCATGAGGAGTGCGATGCTCATTCCACCTTGGAGGGTTTGAGGCCGGTCGATAACGTAAGTCGCATGTCGTGATCATCAACCGCTCCTTGGCACGTGAAACACCCACAAAGAAGCCGCAACGCTCCTCTTGGACTTTGCCCCAAAATGTCTGTGTTTCTACACCGATCATAATTACAGAGTGGAATTCCAATCCTTTACTTTTATGAATCGTCAGAAAACGGACTGCTTGATCGTTGGAGAACAGATCAAGTGCTTTGAGCAAATCCGGTTCTTGCTCGAGCAGTTTCTCAATTTGCTGTCTCGTGTTCTTGATAACCTCGTTCAATCTGGCTTTTGCTTCGTAGTCAGAAGAAAGGGTGGTCAGCACGGGTAGGCCGATATTCTTTAGGAACTTCATAGTTAGCTCCCACCATCCTGAATAAGGCGCGTCAGATCGGGCCAATTTTTTCACTTCCTTGCGCTGGGCAAGATAGAGGCGCTCGAAGTTTCTCTGGAGCTCAGACTCACCGTCCTCGTCATTAAATGAAACCAGTTGCTCCATCAAATTGATCCACGCCTTCGGTTCTCGCTCCCGATACAGGCATGATAGGTAGTCAATAATTAGGCGAGCGGCGGGCTCATTAACTAGATCTTGAGACTCATGCTCGTTGCGATAGGGAATTCCTCTGGCTGCCAGTTGCTCCATGAGGGGGGTGCCGTAGAGGTCTATCTGCCTGGGAAAAAGAATCGCTATTTCTGGTAGGGGTATTTTCTCTACATCTATCCACTTCTGGATGATGTTGGCCAACGCGGCTGCTTCGCTGTGACTGTTGTCGTAGTTTCGAGCGAGGAGTTCGCCGTCGTTTCCAATGATCAGGTCATCTGCCATCACCGCAGCAGGATCAAGTGTTCGAATGATCTCGTTCTGCATCCGCAAAAGCCGAGGCTTAGATCGGAAGTTTCGATATAGATTGAGTGGTCGGGCGTCGAAGTCCTTTGCGTAGTCTATAAATATGCCATCCAGTGCTCCCGCCCAGCCCATAATTTTCTGTTTGGTGTCACCGACGGCGGTCAATCGAATTGGCTTATTCATGAAGACAAGCTTCAGCAGTGCGTACTGCTCAGTAGTGCAGTCTTGGAACTCATCAAGGAATACATCAGCGTAGGTCTGACAAATTGCATTTCTTGCAACCACTGAATTGCTCAAGATCTTCGTTGCGAGAGGTATGAGCTGCGCGAACTTAATTTGTTTGCCTTGAATTGGTTCGTCGCCTATGGAGTAGTTTGGCTCAAGAGAGTCCCCGCCCGTGAGCACGGGTCTAAACCTATCAATGATGCGCTTGGCGAAGCCGTGAAAGGTGTAGCTGTCGAAGCGTGCAGCCAGATCAAGTCCGCATCTGCGACGAATCCGTTCCTTGAGGTTTATGCTCGCATCGACCTTGAAGGAGATCGCCAGTATTCGCTTGGGGTATCGGCAGTTTCCGGTGCGTAGCAAAAAGTCTGCCCGCTGCGCCAGAACCTCCGTTTTGCCTGCGCCTGGGCCTGCGGTGAGCGCGAGCGACTTTCCAAGCTCCCTCACAGCGAGAAGGGCGTTTGTTTCCAAGGTCAAGCCATCGGCGACTTTCCATACATCCGCGCTGATCATTCTGGGATGTCCTCCAGCGCCGCGATGATTGCATTGGCCAAACGATCTAACGAAGGAGGAAGAGCCTTTAGCAGGTCTTCATCAGTGAGCTTTGCAAGGGCAGAGATGTGTGCTGCCGGTTTGCTACCTAGTTTGAACTTGGAGTGGTAGGTGCCAAAAAGTTGCTGTTCCGCTGCATTGTATTGGTCGGACTTATGATGACTCTTGCCTAGGACGGCCTTAACAGTCGACTCATCCGGATCGCTTAGCGATACATCATATGCATTTGGGTAGGCGAGCAACATTGAGAAGTCCAAATCCATGGGCTCTGAGAAGAAAACTCCGCGCTTCTCCAGCTCGACAAATACGCTCACTTTTCCTTCTTCAAACCAATGGTGGGTTCGAACCGGGAGATCATCATTCCACTTGGCTATATTCCAAGCGGGAAGCTTTTTCTCTGGAGCAAATTTTGCAAGTTGATTATTGACGTTGGTTACACGTCCCCACCCACCTTGATGTCGTGCAACGTCGAGATCAAGTAGGGTTACATAGGGCGTCTCCAGCGCGGATAGCAACCTCCAAAAATGGTTGACGTGACGACCACCCAGTGGCGCGATGGTCACCGCCGACTCATCAACAGGCGCACCTTTCGCCTGAAGAATTCTCGGAAGAACAATTTCTTCGCTGTCTCCCTCACCCAGTACCACTAGCCGGGAAAAATAGACTTCCGGAAAGGCCTGTACAGCCTCTCGGACAAACTTATGAGCTTCATCTTCCTTGTCGGGTAGGGCTATACAGGTAACTTTGGTGGCGCGGTTCGCAGCAAGGCGTAGATAGCGGATGTTCTCAGGATCCACGCGGCGGAGCATGGATGGAGCATGCGTGGCGATGATTGCCTGGGAGTCTGCCCCCCCAATTGAGCTATTGAGGGCGTTAACGATGCGCCCTAGGTAATGAGGTGAGAGGCTGTTTTCAGGTTCCTCCACTGCGATCAGCGTAAATGACGGTGGCTTCAGTTTGTCAGCGTCGAAAGAAACGTCCTTACCAGTTAGGACTGCACGCCCGATGGCGTGAGAGGACAACACCAGTGATAGATAGAGCATCGACTTCTGTCCATCGCTGAGGCGAGAGAAGTCGACTAGATTCTCGTCGTGCCCTGGTGAGAACGACACTGACATGTGTCTGAGAAGCGACTCAATTTCGGATGTGACGAAAGTGAGCTTGGGGTCGGTGAAAAAGGTGCCCCTGTGAAGTCGCTTCCACATCAAATTCAGGCTTTCACTGAATGCACTTACTGATTGGTTTCCTGACAAGCATTCGCTGATTTCGTCAGTGAGTCCTTTGATCCGTTCTCGGTCGTCTTCCCAATTTACGGCTCGTAGCAAGCGTCCGAGCAGGGCATTAGCGCCATAGGTTATGTGGTCGGCAGGGTCTCGTCTGGCGGGGAGGTAATGCATTTGAATTGTATTGCGATGCACTCGAGTGACTACTGCGGTCGACAATGGGTTGGCGTCTTTATCAACATCGAGGACAAAAACTAGGTTCTCTTCAATGTCCCCATCAATCCCCATCGTTGCGCTCAATCGATATCTAGCGCGCGGGATCCCTTCGGCTGTGTCCAATCGCATATGAGCGAAGTGCGGGGCCACGGTAGAGTTGTCCTCGTCCTCTAGAAGCTCTGGGAATTCGAAATCCGCTTCCAGCCACAGACTGCGCTCCTCAGGTACCAAATCCTCATCAGCAGGCACATGGAAGTCGGATCGCTTGATTCGACGGAGGCTTGGATCAAAGGCAAACAACCTGCAGAGCGCTTGCAGGACTGCTGTCTTTCCAGAGCCATTAGGGCCGATAAGGTAGGTGACATCCTCGAATGTGATTACCGTAGGCTCATTGCCGAAGGATTGAAAATTACATAGCCGAATACTCTGCAGCTTCATTGCTCACCGCCCATCGTCCAGGATGTGTACGTACCGCGTCTGCTGACTCGGTTCGCGTCGCCGACAGCCGAACGGCTCGGATATCGCTGACTTAGAATAGGCGGTTTGATCTAAAAGATGTTAGTAGGCCAGCATTCAGTAAAGATTATTTGGTGCGGTCTTGAAGGCTCTGTTGCAGATCGCCTAGCTATTGATGAACGGCATGGTGTGTCCATTGTCTAGAAAGGTGCTCACCGTAACCCGATGACGACAGGGTAATCCTGAGCCTACGGAAGGAGTGTACGCGGGGCATTAGCGTGGGTATGCGTGAGGTGCTCGGGGGAACAGAATAAATCAACGTAAGGAGCCTTAAATGGCCGGCAGTAGCTTGTTCGCGTTATTGGATGACATCGCCACGCTGCTAGACGACATCTCGCTCATGAGTAAAGTCGCTGCAAAGAAATCGGCTAGCGTCCTGAGCGACGACCTTGCTGTGAATGCTGAGCAGGTTACCGGCATGAAAGCAGATCGAGAGCTACCGGTGGTTTGGGCTGTTTTCAAGGGGTCGTTGAGAAATAAAGCAATCCTGGTGCCTTGTGCATTGGTGCTGAACGCACTGCTGCCTGCTGCGGTTCACTGGCTGCTCATGATTGGTGGGGCATATCTCTGTTATGAGGGCTTTGAGGCTATCAAGGACAAGCTCACGGCTGGTCGAGACGATGACACAGGGCAGCCAAAGAAAACGAAGCCTAAGGCGCCTGAAGAGCTTGCAGCTTATGAAAAGCGGAAGATTGCAGGGGCTGTTCGAACGGACTTCATTCTGAGCGCCGAGATCATCGTCATCACCCTAAATATCGTTACTGATGCCCCGATGCTCCAACAGATTTTGACGTTAGCGCTGATCGCGGTGGTCATGACAGTGGGCGTTTACGGATTGGTTGCGGGGATCGTCCGCTTGGATGATGCCGGCCTTATTCTCCAGAAGTCTAAAGCTGCCGGTACATGGGGTTCTGTGGTGCGAACTGTCGGGGGATGGCTGCTGTCGGCTGCTCCGAAGCTTATGAAAGCATTATCCTGGATCGGAACTGTGGCAATGTTCCTGGTCGGGGGGGCGTTCATTACAGAAGGCATCGGGCCGATGCAGCACTTTGCTGAGAGACTGGTCGAAGGGGCAGGGGCGTGGGAAACCTTCGCAACTTTAGGCATTCACTGCCTGGTAGGCGCGCTCGTAGGTATGGTTGCCGTACTTGTGGTCAAAAGCATCACATCCATCACTGGAAGTAAGGCTTAAAGCTAGCTCTCATCGACGATGTTGAATCTGGAATCGCATACAACCTTACTTCGTAAGGAATCGCTGGGTTCAGCGCCGTTGATCCCATAACAGCGTTTGGCATAAGGTGATTCAAACTGGCGTTTTAAGCCTGAAAAGTAGGGCAGTGGGCCGAGGGAGGAGCATTGGCTAATGCTAATGTCCTGCTTCTCTAGCCCTCATATCATCCGTTATGACCTTGATCATCTTGAAATACTCTGCTCTACCTTGGATTGCTTCTGGAGTAGATTCAATTTCTAGATTTGCCATATGGACAGCAGGATCTATGACGTAATGGCTCGCCTGCATATAGTTCTTGATGGCTGGGATAATCCAGCATGCGGGATAGAAACGGAGAATTCCATTACCAGCTTTCTGAATCATACCGACCCAGGCAACCTGGTTGGATTTAGGCATTAGGTTAGAAACCATCCCGCCACTCATTCCATTCATTTCTGAGTGCGTGATCTGACTAAAAAAACGCAGGAGGGGGGCTGATCCTTCGAACTCACAAACACCGTGAAAGATATGCTTATTGATCACTGTCGAGCAGTTGTAGTCATCGCCATACGGATACTCAATCGGGTTTTCATCTATTGGGTAGCCAGAGGCTACCAATAACATGCCGTCATACAAATCGCTTACAGCTACGGCTATACGGCCATTCGTGCCATCTAGGTCGATGAATTTATCGGGAAAACGGAATAGCGAGGATGAAAGCTCGATCAGCACGATGTCTTGCATGTCGATACAGGGACTATCTGCCGTTATCAGCTCACCGATACGCCAGCCGCGCATTGGGAATCCCATACCCTCTATTCCTTCCCAACCTCTCTTAGCAAAGAGGTGAGTGAAGAACGGCGACTCGTTTTGTGCCGCCTCGTAGTTCTCATCTAGAACGTGTTGAGCCGTCAGGAGAAAAAATTTCTGCTGGTACTTGATCAGTATACCTGTCCCGCCTTTGCTATAGACCATATCGGCGTGATACCGGCCAAGCTCTTCAATAGGCTGAGAGCAATGGGTGAATATAAGCCTTCTCACAGACTGAATTACGTTGCTCTGAGACGTATTCTCGTAGAACCGATTTAGCTTTCGTGCTGGAATTTTAATGTTTTAACTTCCTGTATCGCAGGGTGGAAATTTGTTGCGGTTACGGAGCTTGAAGCTCCGTCTGCATGTCAGCGACATCGCCCCATTTTCTAGCCAAACCGCTCTTGAATATCACAGCCAAATAAACCTCCAGCCAACGGTTAGCCAGCTTTCCAAGGCAGATCCACCGGCAGGTTAATTTGCAAGCTGCTAGCCGCTACGCTCAGATTTGCGGTGGTCTCCGCAACCATCTGAACCTGAAACTCGGCACCTGCATATCGCTCCAAAAGTGGCGCACGCGTCAGTAATACTCGAACGCGAGCCTTCAAGCGCTGCCCCTCTGGATGCCCACAAGCGATCAACCTGCCTATGCGTCCCATTACTCGACGCATCTCCTTTTCATCATCAGTGGACAGATGACCTGAATTACCCTCGACGCGATCCTCCAGCTGTTTCACGGCGGCGCGGATAGCCAATCGGTGTTTTTTGGGAAGCCCCGTTATTGGCCCGCTCACCACTAATCCGGTCACGGTGACGGCGTCAGCTTTATCGCCAGTAATCAATGCTTGCCCGCGCTTACGAACATGCAGCTTGCTTCGCTTCTGCAGGCAGCCTTTCTGACCGAGCATCCATGTGACAGAGGCAATAACTTGGGTGGTAGTAGCTTGATCAATACGAGTTTTGCAAGAAACAGTGATGTCATCTGCGAAGCGCGAATACGCCAGTCCCTGAGCTTTAAAGCGAGTGACGAGCGCCGGCTCGATATCCCAAAACACTAGGTTGGCCAAGTAGCTACTTGTACTCGCCCCTTGTGGAACCTGGCCCTCACGAGTAACTAGATCCGCAAGCAGAGTGGCTACATCTGCGGAGAAACGGAAGAGACCCACGAACAAGCGATGAATGTGCTCGTTTGTAATTGACGGGAAGAAATCAGCGATGTCCTGAAGGATGACTGTCTTGGCGCCGGTATGAACCCGAGCGTTCGAGTAAATGCTGCGGGGTAGCTTGGGATCTCTGATACCGCCGTGCAGGTATCCAGGGAACGCAACCTTGCTGAGGATCCGATCCACGATCTTGCGCTGGATCGTCTTCAGAGGCTCATGAGCATCATAGGTATGTCTGGGTGTTATGCCGTCTTTTTTTGTTTGCGGGACATATCGATAAAGGCGAGAGCTACGATGAGCAAGTGCGATTAGCCTCTCGACAGGCTCTCCGAGAGCACGTGCTAAGGCGCTGATGCTGTGGATAGGGCTATGAGGATAGAACGGAGCATCCATGTCCAAGCTTCCGTTGATGGGCCGGCCCCGAAGAACCGGCCCCTCTGAATTCGAATGATGTGGTTTGTTGTGTCATGGGAGGTTCTCAATAAATGGAATCACCACTGTCTCGACAAAATCCCAGCCCTCAACAGCCTTTTCCCATAACCAGATGCATAGACGAATACGTGCGATCCACTTGAGCAGGGTTACTGCCTTCGCCTTTACCCACGCAATCCGACTCGCTTTAGGTTCTTGAGATGGAGCTATCTCGATGACACGAGCATCTTCACTGTTGTGCATAGACTGACGCGCCTTGCGGCGCGCTAGGTTCTTTAAATTAACCATGACTGATGTTCCCAACGACAGGCGAAATTGCCCCGCCGCCAAGCATTCCGGGCCGAAAGGAACGCTGAAGATGCCACTACAAACCACAGTTCTGCTTATCAAGTCCCTTGATAAGCCGTCCGCCGCATTACCGCCGCATCACATTTCGCCTCAACGCATCAAACGATCAGAGACAAACCCTTGGATCACCTTTGGGATTGCCCTAGGCGCTAAGCACTGAGGAGCGATGGGCAGCACCAACCTGCGCGGCGAAGAAAGCCAAGGCGAACACCAAGGCGACCAGTTTCCCGGTCAAAAACCGCAAGCCCAAATTTCAGTCATATTTAAAGAGCACTTGGGTGGTAGCACCCAACAGATTCAGTATTTATCAGAATAAACAAACCGGCGACAACTGTTATTTGTTGCAAGAGTTGTTTTTCGTCTAAGTCGTATTTTTGACTATATAAAGCGTCAAATTTAAGTGTCGCTCGTATTAACGCCACCTAGGAAATTTAGCATCTTTCGAGTTGTCGAGTTGGGCTCGTTGACCTATGATCCCACTAGGCGGTGATGGTCGCCTGGCGCCTGTTTCGCGAAGCAATAGCCCATCTGTGACACCCTTCAGTTTTACATCGGCATGTCCCTAACCAGACGCTGCCCGGTGAACAGGCAATCGGACACCTAAGCGTCGTAGATTTAGGAACCATTGCCATGTCTGATTTTTCCCCGCTAAACATCTTTAAATCCCAAGCTAAACAGCTTGCTCGTGATCAGGGCCTGAAGCTTTCTGTCGCTCAAGAAACCCTTGTGCAAAAAGCGGGCTTCGCTGATTACCATGAGTTTTCTGTCGTCGCCCAACGGAACCTCAAGGATCCGCGTCTGATGTTGGCCGTTTTTGGGATCAAAGACTTTTCCCAAGCGATCCATGAAGATGATGTCTACGCCAACCTGGATCTAGAATTGGAGGATCAGCTCTCCGGCGCGATTGCGGATACCAATGCGAGTGGATTCACTATTGATGCTCTTGAAGTTGAAACCGCTGACTACAGCGACGCAACCGGGAAGCTTTCTTTAGAGGTTTCCCTGACCTACCAGGGGCAGCAAGATCAGGAAAGGATGTATCACGGTGCAGCGTTCTATCTCAAAGCCACGGTCGAATTGCTACGCCGTGATGGTATATGGCTGCTTGTTGAGAAAGGCGTGGTCATCTCCAGCGGTGAATCTGATGCTGACCGCGACCGCAGATCTGAGCAGGAGTATTGGGCAACCGTGGAAGAAGCCCGGAGTAGTAACCGGATGTCCATGGCTCAAGCGCTTGCTATTGAGCTGGGGATATCTGTCGATGACGCCGAGCTTTTGTCCGGAGCAGAGATCACCACTAACGAATCGGATGACGGGCTCGTATATAGCTACTGGATCAATCTCGAACCGGAAGCTGAAGGCGAGCTGAGGGCAGACCTGCTTGCGCGATTCGGCTCTCTGGAGTACGAGCTAGACCCAAACTTCTTCGATGATGTTGAGCACGAGTTCTGAGATCAATGAGGTGGTGGCCAGCTGAAAGCTGGCCATTCAAAACAATCCCACTCATATTTCTGCTCACAAAAAATGGCTCCTCTTGACCGGATTTACCTATCTTCTGGCCGACAGCCAGCAGATGGTGATCGACCTTTCGTGAGCGTTCCACGCGGCAGATTCTGCCCATGCGTTGAAGGGTGTGGGAGCGCTTCGATCCTGTCCACGGGAGACACCATCGACGCTTCACGTCGTAACAAGAAACCGGCCCGGTAGACCGGCTTTCTGAGTCATTTAAACTTTACGAACTGGGGATGAGCTTGCTGAAGGTAGTCTTTGACAAGACCCGTGATGAACTGATGGCCTTCATCAATCGTCATTGATACCTGCGCGGGCTGTTGCATCATTTCTTGAAAGCCGTGCCTAGCATCGAACCCGTTCAAACTGAAATTGTTGGCTGAACAGGTGAATTTCTTCTCTTTTCGCTTGCTTCTAAAAGCCTTTAGTCCCTTCCGCCTTTCCCATGTCTCAAGAGTGTCCAGTATCTTGTAGTAGGTGATCCAACTGCTGTCTTGGTCGAGAAATTTGAGGAAGAGGTAAATATCCTCATGCTCAGCGGCCAGCATCATAAGGCTGATTTTCTGTGATGTGCCAAGAGCCTTCCTGAGATCATCGGCCCAAGCTTGGCTGGAGACAGCAGGCTTGGTAAGCATCCCCGGAATGTTCCTTTTTTCTTGCCTAGTGAGCTCGCCCCCCTCAAGCAGGATCTTGTAGATACTCAGCTTGTATGGTTCGCGCTCCAACAGCGTCGATGCACCATTGAAAAGACTCAAAAGCTCATAGGTGATCTGCCAGACTCCTTCCTGAGTTTGACCCTCGAACAGATTTGAATTAAATCGGAAGTCGTCGTTAGGGCAATCGTTCCAGTCATCTACTCCCCCCCAGAGCCTGAAGTAATTGATGCTGTGCCCCCATGTGCAAAGCTGCCTGATCTCCTGCGGGTCGCCGTTGAGCAACACTTCCCAATCACCTTGCATTTGCATCAGATCCCTCCAAACTTGAGATCCAGATGCTAGCAAAAAAAGCAGTCAGTAACCGGCCCTCCTGGGCTCCCAAAGTTATCCGTAGCTGGCAACCGGAGATGATTGATCAAGAGCATCCCGTTTCCCGAAGCACATTGGATTGGATGCGAGCTATCTAACCGCGCACCTTGAAATCAGGCTTCGGTCTGGTGTTGTTTGGTTAGGTGAGATGCCACCTGAGCAGTCATGGTGCAGGTCGCAGCTGGTGAGGGATGTGAAGCCTTCCTCTCATCGTAGGCTGCATTCCGTCGCTCAGCTTAATGTGCCCAAATAGGGTCATTAAGCCTAAAAATTGTGGTTAATGTGCCGTATTAGGGACATTAGCCTGGCTCGTCACATGGGGCATATCCACAGCACTCGGCGTCCAGACGGCGGTTAATACTCTTAGTCGTTAGGCTCATGACGAGCCCAGCGCAACGTAGCTATCGACATGAATTTGCCTTTGGTGATGCTCGCTACAATGACCGACGGAAGTCTCGTACTGCGGTGTAGTGGGACGTAGCCCAACCGCCAACTGCGACGCAGATCCCCATTACTGCGATGAGCGTTTTCATATCCTTCCTTGATCGTAGAAAGCTCCAAATCAAACTGGCATCGAGGCTAAAAGCCATCACCCAGGAGATCAGCTACTTTCGTGCATTCGCAGATAAGGCCTTGCACATGTAGCAAGCCGAGCTAGGACAAAGCCCCCTGAACTGCTCCGTCTGAGAAATCAGAGGCGGCGCAGAATCTCGTTGATTGACTGCATAGCCCTGCTGTTCAAAAAAGCCTGATGCAGTTGTTGTCAGCAAATGAAATCGAGCGATTCCCTGCTCGGCAGCTATTGCTTCGATGACTCGAAGCACTTCAGCCCCAACCCCTTTCGATCTGTATGCCGGCTCTACGACCATGGAGCGCAGCAATCCATCTGTCCCATGCGTTTCAAACCCTCCCCATCCAAAAATCTCACCATCCCGTGTGAACTCAAAAAAGGTTCGGCCTGGAAGATCAATGTCGTCTGATGGAAGATCAGCAGATTTCAGCGCATCGCGAAAGCGCTGCCACTGTCCTCCGGCTATTTCCTTTGCCTGGATCATCATCTCCTTGCCCATCCCCTTATCTCCTTTGTGCCGCTTTGTAGGAACTGTCGCGGCTCAAGCCGAAGCAGCAGCCATCATATTCGCTTTACCGAATATTCGCCAAAGCGTATATTCGAATTTCCATATGCGTCGAGTTTAACCATGAGCCCTGCTATCAAAGTGCTTTTCGTGTGCGTTGCCAACTCAGCCCGATCCCTGCTTGCAGAGGCTTTGCTGCGTCACACCGATCAGCGCTTCGAGGCCTTCAGCGCAGGGTCTGAACCATCTGAGGTTGATCCTCGCACGACTCAAGCATTGGAGGCGGTTGGAGTCGATGCAACGGGCCTGCGCAGCAAATCCATCAGCGAGTTTCAAGCTGGTCGATTCGATTACGTAATCACTCTTTGTGATAAATCCGCAAGCGAGCGCCTACCAATGCCCGGCGCAGGTGAAGTCATTGCTTGGGATTTTCCTGACCCAGTAACCAGCGATGATCCTGGCGCATTTCGCCACACGCTCCACGACATCCACGAGCGCATCAAGCTCTTCGTTTTGGTCAAGACCAAACACCTGGAGGATCTATGACAGAACCCTTGAACCCCACCACCTTATTCAAGTGCCTGGCGGATGACACCCGAGCAAAAATTTCGCTGCTTGTCGTGAGTGAAGGTGAGCTGTGTGTATGCGAGCTAACGGCAGCACTCGACCTGAGTCAGCCTAAGATTTCTCGTCATCTGGCCCTGCTGCGCTCTGCCGGTTTGCTTTTGGATCGTCGCCAAGGCCAGTGGGTGTATTACCGCCTGAATCCTGATTTACCCGCGTGGGTGACTGCTGTTTTGAAGGAAGTAGTAGACGCCAATCAGCAATGGCTGGAAACCGAGGCTAAGCGCCTCTGCGGCATGAACGACCGTCCGATCAACCAAGCCGTGTGTAGCTGATTCACGCCCAACCGGATTAATGAAATGCTGATTGCCGTATTGATCTTTATCGCCACCATCGTCCTTGTCATCTGGCAGCCCAAGGGGCTTGGGGTTGGCTGGAGTGCGATGTTCGGTGCCATCGTGGCGTTGCTGGCAGGTGTCGTTACCCTTGCCGACATACCAGAGGTTTGGCGCATTGTCTGGAATGCCACTGGGACTTTCATCGCGGTCATCATCATTAGTCTGCTGCTTGATGAGGCAGGTTTTTTCAAGTGGGCTGCGCTGCATGTGGCCCGATGGGGAGGCGGGAGCACCCGCAAGCTGTTCGCATTTATCGTCCTGCTGGGCGCAGCTGTGTCGGCCCTGTTCGCCAATGACGGAGCAGCATTGATCCTCACACCCATTGTGATCGCGATGTTGCTGGCGTTGCGTTTTTCTCCTGCTGCTACGTTGGCATTCGTCATGGCAGCCGGTTTTATCGCGGATACGGCGAGCTTACCGCTGGTGGTTTCCAACCTGGTCAACATCGTCTCTGCCGACTACTTCGATATCGGCTTCAACGAATATGCCTCGATCATGGTGCCGGTAAACATCGTCAGCGTGGCGGCGACGTTAGCCATGCTGCTGTGGTTTTTCCGCAAAGATTTACCAAAGATCTATGACCTCAACCAACTGGACAATCCGGACGAAGCAATCCACGACCGGGCCACTTTTGTAGCCGGCTGGTGGGTGTTGGCACTACTCCTGATCGGCTTCTTTGTCATTGAGCCATTGGGGGTGCCAATCAGCGCCATTGCAGCGGTCTGTGCATTCATTCTTTACGTCATCGCGGCTCGTGGTCACGCCATCAATACAAGCAAGGTGCTCAAAGAGGCGCCATGGCAGGTGGTGATTTTTTCTTTGGGTATGTACCTGGTTGTTTATGGCCTGAAGAACGCCGGTCTGACCGACCACATCGCGCAGATCCTGAACGTGTTCGCCGGTTATGGCGTTTGGGGCGCGTCCCTTGGTACAGGACTGCTTACAGCGTTGCTGTCTTCGATCATGAACAACATGCCCACCGTTTTGGTAGGCGCCTTATCCATTCATGCCGCCGAAGTCGATGGTGTTGTCCAGCAAGCGATGGTTTACGCCAACATCATCGGCTGCGACCTGGGCCCGAAGATCACCCCAATTGGGAGCTTGGCAACTCTGTTGTGGCTGCACGTGCTCGCCCGGAAAAATATAACGATCAGCTGGGGTTACTACTTCAAGACCGGGATCGTGCTGACCGTGCCCATCCTCGTCGCCACATTGTCCGCCCTGGCACTGCGCCTCAGTTTTTGAATCAAGGAATCGTCTGATGAAAGTCTTGTTCATGTGCACCCACAACAGCTGCCGCAGCATTCTGTCCGAAGCGCTTTTCAACCACTTGGCGCCCGAGGGTGTAGAAGCCGTCAGCTCAGGAAGCTTTCCCAGTGGCAGGGTGAATCAACGGGCATTGCAAACGCTGGAGGCGGCGGGTATCTCCACGGCGGGCTTGAGCAGCAAGGCTTCGGATGCTTTTGAAGCCTCACCTCCAGACATCGTGATCACTGTCTGTGACCGGGCAGCGGGTGAGGCATGCCCAATCTTCTTTGGGCCAGCTTTGAAGGCGCATTGGGGTCTGGCCGACCCGTCTGACGCTAGCGGTTCGGAAGCCGAGATCACCGCAGCTTTTGAAACCACACTCGCCAAAATTCACGAGCGCGTGAGCGCATTTCTTGCGCTGCCACTGAAGACCATCAGCGCTGAACAGTTGAAAGCTGAACTGAACCGCATCGGTTCGCTTTAAAGATCAACCGAGGCGGCACCCAACCAGGCGCCGCCGTAGGAGTTTATATGCAAGACACATTGCCGAACGTACACGCCGACCTGATCGACATTCCGTCGCTGGAGCAACTGTCGCCTCGCACGCCTTCGCTCCATAAACCTCGCATTCTTCTGCTGTATGGATCAACGCGAGAGTGCTCATTCAGCCGGTTAGTCACGCAAGAGGCGGCACGCCTGCTGAATGAGTTTGGCGCTGAAACCAAGATCTTTGACCCATCGGGTCTGCCGCTTCCGGATGACGCTGCCGATACACATCCCAAGGTCGCTGAGCTGCGCGAGCTGATGCAATGGTCTGAGGGGCAGGTGTGGTGCTCCCCTGAGCGTCACGGTTCTATGAGTGCAGTATTCAAAGCCCAAATTGACTGGGTTCCGCTGGCGATAGGTGCTGTACGACCTACGCAAGGAAAGACCCTTGCAGTGATGCAGGTCTGCGGTGGCTCGCAATCTTTCAACGTGGTCAATCAGCTGCGCGTACTGGGTCGATGGATGCGTATGTTCACCATCCCAAACCAATCTTCGGTGGCAAAGGCGTTCACCGAGTTCGACGAGGCAGGTCGTATGAAACCCTCCTCGTACTACGACCGTCTCGTGGACGTGATGGAAGAGCTGATGAAGTTCACCCTGCTGTTGCGGGATCGCCAGGATTATTTGGTTGATCGGTACTCCGAGCGTAAAGAGTCCGCCGAAGAGCTTTCCAAGCGCGTCAACCAGCGCTCCATCTAACGTCAGCACGAGGAAGCGATATGAGCCAGATCACGATTTACCACAACCCCGAATGCGGCACCTCTCGCAACACCTTGGAGTTGATCCGTAACAGCGGGGAAGAACCGACGGTTATCGAGTACCTGAAGAACCCGCCTGATCGCACCACACTTGTCAGACTCATTGAGGATATGGGTATCGGGGTGCGGGCTCTTTTGCGTATCAAAGGCACACCGTACGAAGAGCTGGGATTGGGCGATGCATCGCTGGCGAACGAACAGCTCATCGATGCCATGATGGCTCACCCTATCCTGATCAATCGCCCCATCGTCGTGACGCCTTTGGGGACGCGTTTGTGTCGTCCGTCAGAAGCTGTGCTCGATTTGTTACCGCAAGAGCAGCGTGGGAGTTTCGTCAAAGAGGACGGCCAAGTGGTCATTGATGAGCACGGTCGCAGAGTCTGATACGACGACAGTGAGGTGCCGCGATTGAGCCTGGAGGATGCTGGTGAGTCAGAATTCGAAAATTGATGTTGTGGTCATTGGCGGTGGTCAATCCGCGCTGACAGTCGCCTATTTTTTGAAGCGGTCAGGCTTGTCTTATGTGCTGCTCGATGCGGAGTCGGCACCAGGAGGAGCCTGGCGGCATGGCTGGGACTCGCTGCGACTCTTCTCTCCATCGGCATGGAGCTCGATTGCAGGCTGGCCGATGCCTGCCGTATCAGAAGAAACACCTCACCGTGATGATGTTATCGACTATCTGACTCTGTACGAGCGTCGATATGACTTCCCCATCATCCGATCCACCAGGGTGACCCGTGTCGAGAAAATCGAAGAAGGATTACGGGTTGTCTCCGGGGATAGAAACTGGGATGCCAAAGCGGTTATCAGTGCAACAGGCACCTGGAGCCGCCCATTTACTCCGAGCTATCCCGGACAGGAGTTGTTCGTAGGGCAGCATCTTCATTCCGCTCATTACGTTGGGCCGGATGAGTTTCAGGGGAAAATCGTCCTTGTCGTGGGTGGTGGCAACTCGGGAGCCCAGATTTACGCCGAGGTTTCTAAAGTGGCTCAGGCAACCTGGGTGACTCAAGAGGCTCCAAAGTTTCTACCTGATGAGGTTGATGGGCGCGCCCTGTTCGAACGAGCTACTGCTCGATTGAAGGCGCAACAGGAAGGTGTGGAGCCTGAACAACCCGCTGGGGGGCTGGGCGACATCGTAATGGTGCCATCGGTGAAGGACGCTCGTGAACGCGGTGTATTGAGCGCAGTACGGCCATTCACGCACTTCACTTCAACAGGCGTTGTTTGGTCATCAGGAGACGAAACAGCGGTGGATGTCGTCATCTGGTGCACTGGGTTTTCTCCAGCGCTCGACCACCTAAACAGCCTGGGCATTGTAGGCCAGGATGGCAAAGTGGCTGTGGACGAAAACCGGAGTGTTGCTTCACCCAATCTGTGGCTGGTGGGTTACGGCGATTGGACGGGGCTCGCTTCCGCGACATTGATCGGAGTAACCCGCACCGCTCGAGATGTAGTCAAGCAAGTGCAAAGCTATCTCGCTGAGTTTGACTGATGTCTACCGCAGCCCCTACGACAAGGCAGCATGCGACCCTGATTGGCTCAATGGGTTGTAACCAAATTCTTGCGTGGGGCTCCACGTTTTATCTGCCGGCAGTTCTAGCTGAACCCGTTTCGCACTCACTAAATACATCCGTTCCCGCTGTAGTGGGCGCCTTATCGTGGTCTCTGCTTGTCGCTGGAATATGCGCGCCTGTAGTCGGCAGGACTATTGATAAGCATGGCGGAAAATGGGTGCTCGCCAGCAGTTCGCTTTTGCTGGCCCTTGGTTTAATCACCATGTCTTTCGCATCAGGGCTGTTCGTCTACTACATCGCATGGACAGTTTTGGGTTTGGGCATGGCCGCAGGCCTGTATGACGCTGGATTCGCGACACTGGGCCGACTGATGGGGGCAAGGGCGAGAGGCTCGATGACCGGACTGACACTCATAGCGGGCTTCGCAAGCACGGTCGCTTGGCCTTTCCTGGCGTCGATGGATGCGAGCCATGGATGGCAAACCACCTGCAGGGTGCTCGCCTTAATCCATCTTGCTGTAGGTTTGCCCCTTCACCTGCTAACGGTTCCATTGCCTACGCCGCGAGCAACTGAGTCCGCCAAGATCGCCAAAGCATCGTACGCGCCTGCTGATCCACGCTTAGCGTGGATCGCCTTGCTGTTCACATTACATGCGTTCGTAATGTCAGCTTTGGCGGTCAATCTAATAGCGCTCCTGCGTAGCCATGAAATTTCCGCCGCCATGGCAGTAACGCTCGGAGCGCTGATGGGGCCGTCTCAAGTTGTCGCTCGACTTTTGGAATATGCGTTTGGCCGCAGCGCTCATCCGGTATGGATAGCAAGGCTAGGGATTCTGGCTTGCATCGTCGGACTGTTGGCCTTGGGGCCGGGGATGGTGATGCTGTCCCTTATCGCAGTGATTACCTTCGGCGGTGGAAATGGGATCATGACCATCGCCAGAGGAACAGTCCCACTTACACTGTTGGGCAGCACCAACCTAGGCATGCACCTTGGCCTGATCGCTCGCCCAGTGTTGGTTGCACAAGCGGTAGCGCCCATGGCATGCGCATACATCCTGGTGCAGCTTGGCCCAAACTGGCTAATTTGGATCATGGCCGGGATATTGGGCATCGGCGCTTTGGTCGCATTCACCAAACTACCAGCCTTCACCCCATCACTGGCTTGATTTCAACCTGGGGGAAGAGAATAGGTTCCAGTGGAGGGGTTGCCTGGCACAGCCCGAGCCGCCAATAGCCGACGTCGTGCCATTTCCCAAGCTTGAAGCCTACCTCTGGATACGTCCCTATATGGGTGAATCCTAGCGACTCGTGCAGGCCCACGCTGCCTTCATTGGGCTGCGCAATTCCAGCGTAAGCGGCGCGAAAACGCTGTTTCTCAAGAATCGGAAGCAACGTCTCATAGAGTTCACGGCCAACACCCTGGCGGCGAGCTGATTCAGCTATGTACACCGTCACGTCAACAGCCCATCGGTAGGCTGCACGTGCACGATGCTGGCTTGCGTATGCATATCCCTTGATCTCACCACCTTCTTCAGCCACAAGGTAGGGATATGTCTGAAGTGTCGTCGCTATCCGCTGAGCAATCTCCTCAACGCTTGGTGGGGTTTCTTCGAATGAGATCGCCGTGTTCGAAACTATGGGGGCATAAATGCGCTGGATCGCTTCTGCATCTGTTACTGCCGCCGTACGGATTTTCAAAGCCATGTAGGTCGTCCCTGAATTGAAAATCGAACGTTAGCTGTTTTAAACCCATTTTGACCACTAGCCTATTCGAGATGTGAGGCCACCGTGCTCGAACCCCAATTGCGCCGTCGCGCTCTGGGCGTCGAGCAGAAATCCGTCAGCCGAAATCTCGCTAAGCGAGGAGCAAGACCGAAATCGGGCGAAGCCTTGGTGAGCAAACTCTGAGAAGCCCAGATCAAGTACAAAAAAAGCCTCCGCAAGGGTTCTTGTAATCCCGAACATTGGCTGCGCGACGTCAGGCAGCTGGCTGGCAAGGTAATGTTGGCTTAATACTGAAACCGTTATATCACGCGTGTTCGGCGCTTTTCGGAAAGCTGTCTTTCGGAAGCTTGAGGTATGTGCTCCATTCATTGTTAGCGCCGTTTCGGGCGGCTACACTCCATCACTATGAAACGCTACCTGCGGTTTTGCCTCATTTTCGTGATTAGCCTGGCGCTTCCCCTTAGCGGGATGGCGGGTGTTCAGGCGCCAACAGAACCTTGCCCAATGAAGACGATGGGCATGGCGATGATGGACGACATGGGAATGGACTGCTGTAACGACATGAAAAGCCCGACGGAGCATGGCAAACCCTGCAAGCCGGGCCAGGAATGCAAGACGGGCGGCATGCTGCAAGTTTCGATCCTCAAGCCTCCTGTAACCGTATTCAGCCCCGTAGTGGTTTCCTTCTTCAGCGATTCCCTGCCCGTACAAACCCCATCCGGGGTATGGCGACCGCCTCGCGTTTGATTCCTGTCCAACATTGAGCCTCATTCCGCATTAGCGGATGGACTAGCTGCGCGCATGTCTTTTGACGCGTGCAGTGGATGATTACAGGAATCGTAAACATGAACTCCAAGTGCAATTGCACAGGCTGGTCTCTCGTGGCCGGGCTAGCGGCAAGCGTGCTGGCGTTGCCGAGTTTCGCTGCCGCATTGACGCTCGATGAAGCGTTGCGGCTGGCAGAAAACAATGCGCCGTCGCTGACCGCACAAGACGCGAAAATTCAGGCTGCCAACAGTGCAGCCATCCCTGCTGGTGAATTACCTGATCCCAAACTCTTGGTGGGCGTGCAGAACTACCCCATTGGCGGCCCGGATCGTTGGAGTATCAACCAGGACTTCATGACCATGCAGATGGTCGGGGTCAGGCAGGAGATGCCCAATAGCGACAAGCGCAAAGCGCGTATCGAAGTCGCCGATGCAGCTATTGATCGTGCCTCTGCGGAGCGTCGAGTCGAACGTCTGAAAGTGCGCCAGTCCACGGCGTTGGCCTGGATCAGCAGCTACTCGGTTGAGCGCAAAGATGTGTTGTTCCAGGACTTCTACAAAGAAAACCGCCTGCTGAGCGATACCGTCCGGGCTCAAATTGCCGGTGGCCGCGCTCAACCCGCCGATGCGGTGACACCCAAGCAGGAAGCAGCTCAACTGGCGGAGCAGCAGGACGATCTGATTCTCCAGAGAGCGCAGGCTCGTGCGGCCCTCAAACGCTGGATTGGCTCCGCCGCCAACGACAAGCCTGTAGGCAGCTTGCCTGAATGGCCCGTCGACACCTCAAGTTACTCTCATAAGCTGCAACACCACCCCGAGTTGGCAGCGTTTGCGCCGATGACCCGCGAAGCGCAAGCCAAAGTTCGTGAAGCCGAAGCGGAAAAGCAGTCGGACTGGAGTTGGGAGCTTGATTATCAGCATCGTGACCGTCAGTTCGGCGACATGGTCAGCGTTCAACTTTCCTGGGATTTACCGCTATTTCCCGACTCTCGCCAAAACCCCAGGATTGCGGCTAAGCAGGCTGAACTCAACCAATTGGAGGCCGAGCGCGAAGCGCTGTCACGCGAGCACACCCAGCAGCTGGAAAATGAACTGGCTGACTATGAGCGTCTGGATCGTGCCGTGCGTAGAAATCAGGACAGCCTGGTGCCGCTGGCCAAGGAAAAGGTCGAACTTAGCATGGCCAGTTACCGGGCAGGCAAGGGCAATTTAAACGCGGTGGTTGCCGCCCGACGTGAACTCATCGAAGCCCGCCTCAAACAGATCGACGTAGAAGAGCAGCGAGCGCTGACCAGTGCGCGTCTGTACTTCGCTTATGGGGAGGCCAGCCAATGATCCTAAAAAAATGGAACGGGGCATTGTTGGTAGGCGTCTCGCTGGCATTCGGTATTGCCGGTGGTTACTGGTTCGCACATCAACGCCTGAGCGGAGTACCTGGTGCCAGCCCGGAGCAGAGTCCCAACTCATCAGAGGAACGCAAGGCTCTGTATTGGTACGACCCCATGTACCCGCAGCAAAAGTTCGATAAGCCGGGTAAATCCCCTTTTATGGACATGCAACTGGTTCCTCAGTACGCCGGTGGCGCAGGAGATCGTGCGACCGTCAGTATCGATCCGAGTCTGACTCAAAATCTCGGTCTGCGTTTTGCGACAGTCACCCGTGGAATCTTTAACTCCAGTCTCAACGTCACAGGAGTATTGGGATTCAACGAGCGTGATGTCGCTGTGATTCAGCCCCGCACCACTGGCTTTGTGGAGCGGGTCTATGCACATGCTCCCGGCGATGTACTCAAAGCCAACGCGGCGTTGGCGGATATCTTGGTTCCAGAGTGGGCGGCGGCTCAGACAGAGTTTCTTGCTCTCAAGCGCAGCGGAGATGCTGAGTTGCTAGCGGCGGCCCGTCAGCGGCTGCGACTCACAGGGATGCCGGCTGCATTGATATCCCAGGTAGAGCACAGTGGGATAGTCCAGCCGAACCTGAAGCTAACCACCCCCATCAGCGGCGTTCTGCAAGAGCTAAATGTGCGAGCGGGTATGACCGTGACGACTGGCGAGACCCTGGCTCGCGTCAATGGTTTGGACACGGTCTGGCTAGCTGTAGCCGTTCCAGAGTCAGATACCGGAGCTATCACTGTTGGGCAGACAGTGGAAGCGCGTCTGCCAGCCTTCCCAGGAACAACACTCAGTGGCAAGGTCAGCGCGATCTTGCCCGAGACCAATCCGGACAGCCGCACACTTCGGGTACGTGTTGAGTTACCCAATCCGGATGGGCGCCTCAGACCGGGTTTGACGGCGCAGGTACGCCTGAATCGTTCGACTGAGCAAAGTGTATTGTGGGTGCCGAGTGAGGCGGTGATT
This sequence comes from Pseudomonas fluorescens, assembly GCF_902497785.1. Taxonomy (GTDB): domain Bacteria; phylum Pseudomonadota; class Gammaproteobacteria; order Pseudomonadales; family Pseudomonadaceae; genus Aquipseudomonas; species Aquipseudomonas fluorescens_BO. The sequence continues at coordinate 43,616 of NZ_CABVHK010000026.1, read as the reverse complement.
CGCACTGGCCGACGAGCCTTGGTGATGCTCGCCGAAGACGCTGGCCGCTACCGTCCCGTGGAGGTGCTCCTTGGGCAGGAAAGCGATGGCAAAACGGCGATAGTGAAAGGTCTGGAAGCAGGCCAGAAGGTGGTTACATCTGGCCAGTTCCTGCTCGACTCGGAGGCCAGTCTTAAAGGCATTGTTGCTCGCACGGAGGAAGAGTCGCCACCCAGTGAAACAGCCTCCAGTTTTCATGAGGCTGATGGTCAGATCGTTGAGATCAACGACAAAGAAGTCACGCTCGCCCACGGCCCTTTCAAGACGCTCGGTATGCCTGGCATGACGATGACTTTCCCTCTTGCTAGTCCGGCGCTGATGCAGGGCCTCAAGGCTGGTGACAAGGTTCGGGTCGCGGTTAGCCAGACCGATGATGGCTTGCGTGTTGAACGCCTGGATAAATCGGGGGGTCAGCCATGATTGCTGCCCTGATTCGTTGGTCAGTGGCCAACCGATTCCTAGTGCTACTCGCGACACTGTTTGTCACCGCGTGGGGCATCTGGTCGGTGCAAAGCACGCCCATTGATGCGTTGCCAGACCTCTCCGATGTGCAGGTGATTATCCGCACCCCTTATGCAGGACAAGCGCCGCAGATCGTCGAGAACCAGGTCACCTATCCGTTGGCCACCACCATGCTCTCGGTGCCGGGGGCCAAGACCGTGCGTGGTTATTCCTTCTTTGGCGATAGTTTTGTCTACGTGCTGTTCGAAGACGGCACTGACTTGTATTGGGCTCGCTCGCGGGTGTTGGAGTACCTGAGTCAGATACAAAGCCGCTTGCCGGCCAGCGCCAAACCGGCGTTGGGGCCGGATGCGACGGGGGTGGGTTGGATCTATCAGTACGCACTGGTGGATCGCAGTGGCGGGCACGATTTGGCACAACTTCGAGCTCTTCAGGACTGGTTCCTCAAGTTTGAACTCAAGACCCTACCGAACGTTGCGGAAGTGGCCACCGTGGGAGGCATGGTTAAGCAATACCAGGTGCAGCTTGATCCGCTCAAACTGGCCAGCCTCGGCATCACTCAATCTGAGGTGACCGATGCTATCGGCAAGGCCAATCAGGAAACCGGTGGTGCGGTGCTGGAGATGGCAGAGACCGAGTTCATCGTGCGTGCTTCCGGCTACTTAAAGACACTCAATGACTTTCGGGCGATCCCACTGAAGCTGGGCTCGGGCGGTGTGCCGGTGAGCCTTGGCGATGTCGCCACGATCCAGCTGGGGCCGGAAATGCGGCGTGGCATCACCGAACTCGACGGTGAGGGCGAGACCGTCGGCGGCGTGGTGATTTTGCGCAGCGGCAAGAATGCTCGCGAGACCATTGCTGCGGTCAAGACCAAACTCGACGAGCTGAAAAAAAGTTTGCCGTCTGGGGTGGAAATCGTCACCACCTACGACCGCAGTAAGCTGATCGACCGCGCTGTGGAAAATCTCAGCCACAAGCTCATCGAAGAGTTCATCGTTGTCGCGTTGGTTTGTGGGATCTTCCTCTGGCACTTACGCTCGTCGCTGGTGGCGATCATCTCCCTGCCGGTGGGGATTTTGATTGCCTTCATCGTCATGCGCTACCAAGGCATCAACGCCAACATCATGTCCTTGGGTGGGATTGCCATCGCCATCGGCGCCATGGTGGATGCTGCCGTGGTAATGATCGAGAACGCCCACAAGAAGGTTGAGGCGTGGCATGTAGCAAACCCAGGAGAAGAACTGAATGGGGAACGTCATTGGCACGTGATGACCGAAGCGGCGGCAGAGGTCGGCCCGGCGCTGTTCTTCTGTTTGTTGATAATCACCCTTTCGTTCATTCCTGTGTTCACCCTAGAAGCTCAGGAAGGGCGTTTGTTCGGCCCACTGGCTTTCACCAAGACCTACGCCATGGCCGCAGCGGCGGGATTGTCAGTGACCTTGGTGCCAGTGCTGATGGGTTACTGGATTCGAGGACGAATCCCCAGTGAGCAACAGAACCCGTTGAACCGGTGGTTGATTCGGATCTATCAGCCAGCTCTGGACGCAGTCTTGCGTCGACCAAAGATCACGCTGCTGGTGGCGCTATTGGTTTTCGTCAGCGCGCTATGGCCAATGTCGCGCTTGGGTGGAGAATTTCTTCCGCCGTTGGATGAGGGCGACCTGCTCTATATGCCTTCTGCTCTGCCGGGATTGTCGGCGCAGAAAGCGGCGCAGTTGCTGCAACAGACCGACCGCCTGATCAAGAGCGTTCCAGAGGTTGAACACGTCTTCGGTAAAGCAGGCCGTGCCGAAACCGCTACCGACCCGGCACCGCTGGAGATGTTCGAAACTACTATCCAGTTCAAGCCACACGAGCAATGGCGCCCAGGCATGACCCAGGAGAAACTGGTGGAGGAACTGGATCGAGTGGTACGAGTTCCAGGGTTGACCAATATCTGGATACCGCCGATTCGCAACCGTATCGACATGCTGGCCACCGGGATCAAAAGCCCCATCGGAGTAAAGGTTGCCGGCACAAACCTGACGGAGATCGATGCGGCAACTCAGGCGGTCGAGCGGGTGGCCAAGGATGTGCCCGGTGTCAGCTCGGCTCTGGCCGAGCGACTGACCGGTGGCCGCTACATCGATATAGATATCGACCGCAAGGCCGCCGCCCGTTACGGACTGAATATCGCTGATGTGCAGTCCATTGTGGCTGGTGCTATCGGCGGTGAAAACGTCGGGGAGACCATTGAAGGGCTTGCACGCTTCCCGATAAACGTCCGTTACCCTCGTGAGTGGCGAGACTCGCTCGGCGCCTTGGAGCAGTTGCCAATCTACACCCCGCTAGGCACTCAGATCACCCTTGGTACGGTGGCGAAGATCAAGGTCAGCGAAGGGCCGCCGATGCTCAAGAGCGAGAACGCACGGCCTTCAGGCTGGGTGTACATCGATGTGCGTGGTCGAGACATTGCCTCGGTGGTCGCCGATCTACGCCGGGTCGTCAATGAGCAGGTCAAGTTGCAGCCCGGTATGAGTCTGAGTTACTCAGGGCAGTTCGAATTTCTGGAACGGGCCAACGCACGACTCAAGTTGGTGGTGCCTGCCACCCTGTTGATCATCTTCGTGCTGCTCTACCTGACTTTCGCCCGCTTCGATGAGGCCTTACTGATCATGGCCACTCTGCCGTTCGCACTAACGGGCGGAGCATGGTTCCTCTATCTGCTGGGATTTAACCTGTCGGTCGCCACCGGAGTCGGCTTTATCGCCTTGGCCGGGGTTTCTGCCGAGTTCGGTGTGATTATGCTGCTCTACCTGAAAAACGCCTGGGCCGAGCGTGAAGACCTCGGCGACAGCACTGAGCGCGGGCTGGTGGCGGCGATTCGTGAAGGCGCTGTGCAGCGCGTTCGACCCAAGGCCATGACCGTGGCCGTGATCATTGCCGGTCTGTTACCCATCCTGCTGGGGAGCGGCACCGGCAGCGAAGTCATGAGCCGCATTGCCGCACCCATGGTCGGCGGCATGGTCACGGCACCCTTGCTGTCCCTGTTTGTCATTCCGGCAGCGTATCGCCTGATGCGTCGCCGTCACCTCCAAGATGAACCCAACCTCCCTCAAGGAAAAGTCGTATGAAACTGACCCTGATTGCAGCTGCTAGCACCGTACTTACGCTGTCCTTTTCTGCCCTAGCAGAGGACATGCCGGGCATGAAAATGGAGGGTATGGAAATGAAGCAAGAAACAAAGCAGGCTTCAGTAGCCACCTCCGACGGAACGATCAAGGCTATCGATCCTACGAAGCATACCGTGACCATTGCCCATGGCGCTGTTCCATCAGTGCAATGGCCACCGATGACTATGGCGTTTTCCGCGACAGAGGATCAGTTGAAAGGGCTGGCAGCCGGAGACCGTGTCTCGTTTACCTTTCGTCTAGAGGGTGGCAAAGCCACAATCGTTTCTATAAGAAAATGAGCCTGCGATGATAAAAAAACCGGCACGGTTCATCGTGTCGGTTTATCTCTTCAGAATCCCTCTTTGCTATGCGGACGCTCGATATACCTTTGAGACTTTCGCGTTATTCGGTCTCGATGGCAGCTTTCTTCCCCCACGCGTCTTGATTCGCCTATGAGCAGCAACCGGAGCGCGTCCCGGCAGCGGGTTCGAACAAGGACTCTACAATCGTGCAATCTGGGGTGTTTGAACCCAAGCAGGTTGATTCACACGTGCCAGCCATGGAAAGCAGTTCTCCCCGGATCTGCTGCAGCTTAGCGACCTTAGACTCTACTTCAGCCAAGTGTTTCTTGACCACCGACAGTGCTTCAGCACACGGACGATCAGCATCTGCTGCGAGCGCGATGAGTTCTCGTATATCGTCGAGGGGAAAGCCTAACTCACGATTCTGACGGATGAACACGAGTCTTGAACGGTGCTTCTCTGTGTAGATTCGGTGCCTGCCGGTCGACCGCAGGGCCGGAGGTAAAAGGCCTATTTTCTCGTAGTAGCGAATCGTCTCAATGTGGCAACCCGTTGATTTAGACAACGCCCCGATTCCTGACATGCGGATTCCCCAAGCATTTTCTTGAACCTGTAGTAGCTACAGATATTACCCTGCTCAATCGAAAATTGATTTCACGCGTTTTAAGGGCATTTCGTGGTCAGAGAACAGCTAGAGAAGAACCAGATTCCGGTCTACTTCGTCGCGGTCATTGTCGCGGCTATCGGAGGTCTGCTCGCACCTAATGCTTCTCAAGCGTTAGGTGCGTTGGTGACACCAGCCATCGCTGTGCTGATGTATGCCATGTTTCTACAGATCCCATTCCTGGATCTCCGTGAAGGGCTCGCAAACAAGCGTTTCATGACGGCGCTGCTCACAGCCAACTTCGTCGCCATCCCCCTGTTGGTTTGGGCGTTGACCATGGGCCTAACGGATCACCCCGCGATTCTGGTGGGTGCACTGTTGGTCTTGCTGACGCCTTGTATCGACTATGTGGTGGTGTTTACCCATATCGGTAAGGGCGACTCCAAACTGACTCTGGCGGCAACGCCATTATTACTCTTGCTACAGCTTGTTCTACTGCCCCTGTATCTGGCCTTCATGCTGGGTAATGACTCGGCGGTGGTTATATCGGTGGGCCCATTTGTTGAGGCTTTCGTAGTGCTGATCGCTTTGCCCTTGGTCTTGGCGGTAGCAACAGCTGCCGGTGCAAAAAGGTCACGCGTCGTTGAGGGTTGGAACAATGCTTGGGCTTGGATGCCTGTGCCGGCTATGGCGGTTGTACTGGTCGTAGTGATCGGCTCTCAGATTTCAGGGGTGGTCAGAGACATGGACAAGCTGCTGCCCGTCATTCCTGTCTACATTGGTTTCATGCTCTTGGCACCATTGGTTGGTGCGCTGGTTGCGCGAGCATTCAAATTGCCGGCCATCACTGCAAGATCAGTAGCGTTCAGTAGCTCGACACGGAACTCGTTGGTGGTTCTGCCCTTGGCACTTGCTCTACCCGAAGAAATCAGAGGGCTAGCTGCGGCAGCAGTCATCACCCAAACGCTGATTGAATTGGTCAGCGAGCTAATTTACATCCGGGTAATTCCTGCATTGGTTTGGCGAAAAGCGTAGCGTCAACCACCACTTGGTGGGGGCGAAGTGGGCCGAGATACCGCCGATTAGCGCCCCAAGAAGCCCTCCTGTGCCATTTTTTAGACAGCCACTGATCATTAAAAAATCACGGCTGTTCGGGTTTGGTGGTTTTCAAATACCAAAGAACAGTCGCTTCAGAAAGTTTTAACCTTCTACCCCTCGGGTTCTACGGTGACTTGTCGGCGGACGATCTGAAAATACATTGCACTTGTCCGACCTAAACTTGAGGCGTTTGCTACATCGATTTAACGGATTCCACTTCCACGTACTTGTACTTTTTCCTAGCAGCCTTTACAGCCTCCTGCTCAGCAAGCAACGAGCTCAACGTGTCGGCCTCGTGAATCAACTCGACCATTTTTCCTTCAAACTCGTTTCCAACGCGTAACGTGACCCTCAGCCTAGGCGTGAATGCTTTCGCCACTTTCTTCTTGGCTATTGGAGCCTCTGCTGGCTTTGTTAAAACAATTGCTGGCACAGGCTCCTGCACTAGCGGAGTAGAAACTTGCTCCTCTGGCTGAGGCGTACCAAAAAGGGCACGACGCATTTCTTCTTCAGTTAAATCAGAGTTCATAGAACATCTCAAAGGGACGCATTTCGCTGGGCAAGTTTTAATAAGATTGTTGCTGACTGGTGTTCGAGAAGCCTGCGCGGACGTCAAATCCCCAGTTCGATTTCAAGACAAGAGCCTCGTAAGGCTTGCGAAAGCTTCACCTTTGGCAGCAGTGTAATGAGCCCGTCAACTAAGTTGCTAGCGTGACGTGTGTACAGCGTGACTGTGCCTGCATCAGGCGTTCGACCTGGCACGATGGCGCCTACCCGCTGCTGGGCAATTTTCAGTATGCTCAAGACGTCCTGACTCACCTCATTGGTGGACAAGTGTTCAACCAATGGTCTGGGTGGAGGGGCGGCGCGGCTCCACATTTCTATGACCGCTTGGAGGAGTCCGTCTGAGCCAAGATGCTCGAGGGCCATTTCCCATAGCTGCCCCTCCTGCGCCATATTCAAGCGAGCCCTAGTCATTACGGAGTTCTAACAAGGTGAGGGTCTTTCTTGATTGCGAGTTTACCAAGCTTTCAGCGGCTGCGAAGCTGATATCACTCGCATTGGTGGCTGAGGATGGGCGCGAATTCTACGTGGAATTGCTCGATGCTTGGAAAGAAGAAGACTGCAGTGATTTCGTAAAGGAAATCGTGCTTCCGCAGCTGTGGGGCGGCGGCAATGCGCAACCCATTACTGGGGCAAGAACTGCATTGCTCGATTTCCTAGCCTCGTTCGACGAAGTCCTGGAGATTGTCACAGACGCTCCACAGTACGATTGGGAGCTTTTCTGCGAACTCGCATATGACGATGGTAAATGGCCAAGGAACGTTCGGAATTACCCCACCGACGCAACCACTTTAGATGCCTCAAGTGACGGGGATCCGCTTCCGCATCACGCTCTCCTTGATGCCCGTATCATCGCTAGCATGTTCACCAAAAGCAATCCAGGGAAAGGGTTACCCTGAGAAGGGGCAGTGAATCAGTAGTCTGGATGGGCCAATCGAGTGGAGCGAAATATGAAATGAAAAGCGCGCACGACAGAGCAAGTCTCCGAGTTGATTTGTGGGGACAACACGGAAGGTTATCTCCGCTACCTTATCCGTGCATGCAGTAGAGGCCATCGTCATTATTCGCTCAGCTTAATGTGCCCGGATAGGGCCATTGAGCCAAAAAATGACGGTTAATGTGCCGTATTGGGGACATTAGCCTTGCACATCTTACGGAGACGTCCGTTGCATTCGGCTTCAAGACGGCAGTTAATTCTCTGAGACGCTAGGCTCTTGGCGAGCCCAGTGCAACGTAGCTACCGCAGCTCTCCACAGCAGTCCTTCCTGTGACATTTTTAGCCGGGAGCTGGTCATTGGAAAATCATACGGAATCAGTTTGATTGGACGTGATTGTTTTCAGATATCTGCGCACAGTCGATCTCGACAGCTCCAGTCTCTCTGCGATTTCTGACACAGACACGCCCGCGCTGCTCAAACGATTAGCTTCCGCTGCCTTTCGCGCCGCATCGGATCGGACGGGTCGACCAGGCGGTAGTTTTCCGGCTCGTGCCATTGACTCCATTTCCTGATCAACACTTTCTTTTCTAATTCTGTTCATCTGTTTGGAAACGCGTTTGAGGCCCTCCCCGAACGGCTCATTAGATTGCAGCGACGTCGCCATGAGAACGAGTGAGGCCGGCTCAACTTCCATTAGCGCTGCAAGACGAATGAGCACATCAATCGTGATGTTAACTTCACCACGCTCTATCCGGCCCCAGTAGGAACGGTCAATTGTGATCAGGTTTTCCTGCGCAAAACCCTTTCTTCTACGCAGTGCTCGTACTACTACAGCAAGGGCTTCTGCGGCCTCCATGACATTTCCCCAGGCAAATCGAGGATGAGGCCATATTGCGTCGCACCATAACACGGACTATCATCCGTATTATGGTGCTAGCAGCACTTTCAGGCTGGCTTCCCGTGATCCGATTGACGTCTCCAAGCCAACGCAACTGGCATGCGGAGAGACTCTTTGCGAGGGGCGAGCGCAAACAAGCGGGATTGAATTGTCAATTTCCGGGTTATTAATTGAGGTGAACCCTATGGCTAGCGTCCAAGAGCCCGACTTTATGAAAGGGTCAAGAACGCCCCTTGAAGGCCTGGAGGGTACTTCTGAAGCTCGAGCTTTAGCAGTTGAACGATTCCCTAAAAAGCCTTACTGCCTAGTTCGCGACTGGACAATATTTCGCATTGAAGTCACTCGCGACGAACTCTTCAAATGCCATGCAGCTGGCCAGCTCCCGATGATCCTGTTTGCTCACAACGTGGCCGAGGACAGCCAAGGCCGTTTCGAACGGGGCGACTGGGTTCGTTCAAGCATGTGTACCGGATTCCACGACGGTGTTGCGTTCGAAACCAGGAACTCTGTTTACGTGTTGATTGGCCCTGGTCATGAACAGCTCGCAAGCCTGAAAGACGTTTTCTCCCTCTTCTAACTGCGCTCTGTATCGGAGCCCATTCAGGCTAAGGACATACGATGTTTAAAACACACGACGCCGACATGCTAGGCCTACCGGGCATGTTCGGTGAGGGTCAGTACCAATGGCATCAGGTATCCAAAGTGCTTCGTAATCACTGGTATCACGTAACTGTCCAGGCCATGTACGAGGACAGAATTTCAGAGGCGGTTCTGATGATCGACAGCGAACCACGGCTTCAGCAACTGCTGATTGCCCAGGACGCGGAGACGGTCATCACAGAGGTGCAAGTAGTCACACCTGCCCACATGAATGGCACGGGAGTTTGGCGCATGGAGAAACTGACCAAAGTGACGCTTGGTGAAGACCAAAACGAGTGTGCTGTGTGCCTGCTGGAGGTGGAGACCGGCTCCAAATACCACAGCTCTCACCAACCTGGCTTCAGCAGTGATGTGCTAAGCAACCTCCGTCCGGTCTATCACGTGAACATGATCCGTACAGCCTGAAATTTACCAAAAATCCCGCACGATATCAGCGCAGATGGTTCCGTGTGGATTTCCTGGTAACGCCATACGGGCTGCGAAAGGAGTGCAATTTTGCTGAATACTTTGGATGTAAATTTTCATGGAAAACGACATACAGATTTCGATCTCGCACGAATCCTAAAAGCACAAGCGCAAGGCTTCGACAAACCTATAACAGCCTATCTCTGCGGAGTATCCATAAAGGCTCGTGCTGGATTAGGCGTCGTGTTTGGTCACAACCGTAAAGACCAATATGGACGGTTCGGCGACGGTCACGCGATCCGGACTTCTGACGTCATTAAGGCGGAGCGCGAGGGCCGATTTTGGGTGCTGACCACAGTGAACTCTAGGTACGTCATCGCCACGTTCCAGAGGGGCAATGGACGTGCAAGTCTGCGTGAGTTTCTGCGGCTTTCACAGGGGATGCACCACTTCACCCCGCGAGGGTTGCAGTAATAGTCGTGGTCTTCTTCAACTGGCGAAGCCTCCTGAATGGCTTCGAGGTGGCGTCATGATCGTCAAGGCAGGCGAAGTCATCTGCATTGCCTCGGGCATTTTTGAGAGTTACGACCGCGCTGGGCCCTTTGTTGCAACACAGGACTTCGACCTCGATTCATTCATAGCAGAGGCAATGAAGCCGCTCACAGAGAAATGGGAAGTGTCGAGCTTGTTCGGGGATATTCCCAGGGTGCTTTTCGAAAACGGGCTCATCACCAAGCTTCCTTGTCGCAAGATTTACCTAGGAGCGATGGGCGAAGTCGACATTCGGGAAGAGCAGGATGACCTTTGATGACGACGTTTCAAGCATTTGACTAAAGCGTCATGATGGTAGCGATAGAGCGGAGATGGTTTGCCTTGCAGCAGCCGCAGTTAGGATCGCGGTAAACGTCGATGACTTCAGCGGCTTGTGCCGCTCCGGTCATGAGTAGTGTCGTGAACGCAGCAATTCGCAGACTGGCATTAATGGGAGTTCTCCTGTTTATAAATAATGCTTACCGGCAGCAGCAACCGCCGCCGTTCCCGCCACAGCCCGAGGTTTTCTTACTCGCTACGCTTTCCACTGTCGCCAGCTGTGCTGGATAGCCCGCGTTCTCCAGGGCCGCAAGCAGCGCTTGACTGTCCGAATCGCCGCTGACCTCCACCCGTCCGGCTTGTAGATCCACTGTTACGTCACTGACTCCTTCAAGTGGGCGCAGCGCTTCGGTGACATGTTTGACACACGAACCACAGCTCATGCCTTGGACTTGCAGTTCAACAGTTTTCATTGGTGACTCCTCACAACTAAATTGATCATGGAAAGACTGACGCACGAGGCTTTTCTGCGGCGTTGGCTTATCCTCAACCTTGCTGCCATGGCAAGGTCAAGCGGTCGTTTTCACTCAATCAATGGAAGCCTGGCGCAGACGCAAGGCGTTGAATACTACCGACGCCGAGCTCACGCTCATGGCCAGTGCGGCAATGAGCGGTGACAGAAGGTGACCGGTAAGTGGAAAGAACAAGCCGGCAGCCAGTGGGATACCCATGGCGTTGTAAAGGAAGGCGAAGGTCAGGTTCTGGTGCATATTTCTCACCGTTGCGACTGACAGGCTGCGAGCACGCAGGATACCGAGCAGATCCCCCTTGACCAGGGTGACCTGAGCGCTGTTCATTGCCACGTCAGTGCCAGTGCCCATGGCGATACCTACATCAGCGCGAGCCAGTGCGGGGGCATCATTAATACCGTCGCCGGCCATCGCCACCCGGTGTCCGGCTTGTTGCAGAGATGCCACCAGACGCTCTTTATCTTGCGGTTTGACCTCGCCGTGAACCTCCTCGATGCCCAACTGGCGAGCTACCGAGCGAGCAGTCGTAAGGCCGTCGCCAGTGGCCATGATGACCTTGACGCCATCCGCCTGCAGACGCTCGACGGCCAGCTTCGTGGTGGGTTTGATGGGGTCGGCAACAGCCAGCAAACCCGCCAGGGCGCCATCGACTGCCAGGTACATGATGCTCGTACCGTCGCCGCGTAGCTTCTCGGCATGTTCTTGCAAGCTCTCTGTGGAAACGCCGGCCTCCTGCATCAACGCGGTATTGCCTAGCATCAGGCGGCGACCCTCGACCTGCCCGCTTACACCAATACCTGAGGCTGACTCGAAGGTTTCAGGTGTCACCAGTTTTAGCCCTGCGGCACGAGCCTGCTCGACGATGGCGTGGGCCAATGGATGCTCACTGCCCTGATCGAGACTTGCGGCCAGGCGCAACACTTCATCCTGAGTAAATCCGGGTACGGCCCCGACGCTATGGAACGCTGGTCGACCTTCAGTGAGGGTGCCAGTTTTGTCGACTATCAAGATGTCTATCTTGCGCAGGTTTTCGATGGCGGCGGCATCGCGAAACAATACGCCGCTGCCAGCAGCCTTGCCGGTGGCAACCATGACTGACATCGGTGTCGCTAGGCCAAGGGCACAGGGACAGGCAATGATCATGACCGCGACAGCGTTGATCAGTCCAAACACCCAACTTGGCTCGGGCCCCCACAGCCCCCAGCCGAGTAGAGTTAGCGCGGCGATAGCAATCACAACGATCACGAAGTAACTGGCAATCACATCTGCCAGCCGTTGCATCGGCGCTTTTGAGCGTTGTGCCTGCACAACCATCTGCACAATCTGTGCGAGCAGGGTCGCCGACCCTATCTTCTGCGCCTGCATCACCAGACTGCCGTGAATGTTGAGAGTGGCGCCAATCAGCGCGTCGCCGGCTCTCTTCATGATCGGTATCGGTTCGCCGGTGAGCATCGACTCATCTACAGCGCTTTCGCCTTGCAACACCTGACCGTCGACAGGCACTTTTTCGCCCGGTCGCACACGTAACGTGTCGCCGCTGTGTACGTGTGTCAGAGGGATGTCTTCTTCCGTGCCATCGGCATTGATCCGACGGGCAGTTTTTGGGGCCAGTCCAAGCAGCGACTTGATGGCAGCCGAGGTTTGCGAGCGAGCCTTGAGCTCGAGCATCTGGCCGAGAAGGGTCAGTGAGATGATCACAGCCGCCGCTTCGAAGTACACACCGATGCGGCCCTCCATCATGAAGTTGCTGGGGAATACATCGGGGGCCAGGGTGGCCACGACGCTGTAAAGGTAGGCCGCCGCCGTGCCAAGCCCGATCAACGTCCACATGTTCGGACTACGCTGAATCACCGAGCGCACGCCGCGCACATAAAACGGCCAGCCAGCCCAAAGCACGACGGGTGTAGCCAATCCCAGCTCGACCCAATTTTGCGTGGTGCCATGGAACAGCTCCAGGGCATGCCCACCCATAGCCAGCACGGTGACGATCACTGTCAGTGGCAATGTCCACCAGAAGCGCTGGGAGAAGTCCTTGAGTTCTAAGTTCTCCTCTTCCTCCAATTCGGGAATCACCGGCTCTAAGGTCATGCCGCACTTAGGGCAGACGCCGGGGCCGATCTGGCGAATTTCCGGATGCATGGGACATGTGTATTCAGCGGCACCCGTTAACGGTTCTGCTGTTGTCTGAGGGACTGGTTCGATTTTCAGTTGAGATATTCGATAACGCTCCGGCGCTGCCCTGAAGGTCGTTTGGCATTTCTGGCTGCAGAACCGGTAGTTTTGCCCCTCATATTCCGTGCTGAACTGGCTGTCGTTACTCACGGTCATGCCGCACACGGGATCGTGAGCTCCGGTGGGTTGGGGTTCAGCGTTCTGTATTGGGCCGTGCTCTTGACGAACCTCAGGGGTGTTCATGAGCTAACTCCTGTTCGCATCTTTGGTTGAGACTGAGGTGTCGCCGTGATGACTGTGACCACCGTGGTGGTGCCCGAAAAAATGCATCAGCGGGCACAACAGCAAAATCATGTAAGGCAGTAATCCCAACATATGGCCGTAGTGTTCTCTTGCTAGATAGAACAGCACGATCACCAGCAGCATGCCCAGCGCTATACCGGGTTTGCTCCTCAAAAATGTTGGAGCGGTGTTAGCGGAATGTGGTGAATTCATCATGGTTCTGTACTCCTGAGGGAAGTGCTGTTCAGTGGTACGGCGTATAGGTTCAACGGGCGGCAGTTTTACCCTTGGCATATTGGCTAAGGTAAAACCGTCGCTGCATTGCCTACAGGCTTGTGCACGTCACTTGCTCATCGGCATGTTCATCATGCTCGATTGCTGATCCATCATTTTCATCATCATGTTCATCATTCCCATCTCCATGCCGTCTTTGTTGCCGCCCATGCCCATGCCATGACAGTTCTTATGCATCATGGCCATGCTGTCCTTCATCGTCTTCATGCTCTCCTGCATGGCGGCGTGTCGCTCGGCAGGGGTCTTGGCGGCGGCTGCCTTGTCGTGTGCAGCCTGCATTTTTTGCATTTGCTCGGTCATGACATTGTTTTGCATCGGCGTAGCTGATTCGCTGGTCTGGCCGGGTGCGGTCGGAGTCTGCTCCGGGTGATGCTCATCGACTGCCGAGGCCATGAGTGGGCTGCTCACGAGCAAGGTGGCGAGGATAAATTTCAATGAGGTATGCATGGCAATCTCCAAAGGGTCAGGACAACTCAGGTAATACCGAGCCGCACCAGATAGGCGCAGTCAGACAGTGCGCCGAAGATGGGCGCGCAGAAGGTCGGATTAATCGTTGAAACGGACGAAAATCAGGCGGGCAGGAGGTCTGGCAGGTACAGGGCTCCGTAATGCAAGAAAGGCAAAAGCGGAGGGATTGGCGGGATACAAAATCAGCAACGCTGGGATAAGGAGCAGAAGCGTCCAACTGAACAGATCAAATGTTTGAAGATGGAGCGAAGGACTTACAGCTATCGCCGCATCGGCGCAGTGCTGAAGGCAGCCGAGGGCATGGGCGTCGTGGCTTTCGTTATCTTGCGGAGTGTTCAGCGAGACATGCGTTGTAGCCGGATTGTGGCTGGGCTGTACCAGACATCCCTGGGTCGCTGCCAGACCAAACGCTAACACCCACAGCACGACGGCGAGGCGTATGAACGTTGGTTGACGATGGCGAAACCAGAACATGGAGAATCTCCGGTACTGATTAGCGGATTTTGATTTTTCAACATACGCCACATTGAAGTGCCACGGTTGATCTATATCAATTTATGCAGCCGGCTGTCGGTTCTGTGGTGCGGTCAAATTTCATGACGCCAGTCGATTTTTCAGATGTTGAGTTTCTCCGTATGCTGTCAAAAGTGTAATCACTGGCTAAGCGTGCTGACAGGTGCGTCCCTTCATCATCCTCATCGAGCTGACGCTCAAACTCTCTGGTTTCAACGAGAGTCAATTCCTTGAAGGAGATGCACTATGAGAGCAACTAACGTTGTGATTCTTACACTCAGTTTGGCTATATCGTCCCTGGCCCTTGCCGAAGGTGGCGGCGACCGTGCGGTTGAGCGCATGGAACAAGCTCGCCAGACGGCAATGGCCACCGGAAAGTCTGCCCCCGGAGCTGAGGCGCAAGAAAATATTGCACAAGAGAAGCTCAAGGCTGAAAAGCAGCCTCACCATTGCTGAGCCAACCAGCTTACTGAAATGTAATCACCCCGTTTGCTGGCTTATGGCATCTTCCGATACATCAAGCGCACTAGCTCGTCTAGCGTTAGCCCTTAGGGGCACGCCCAGTGCGCACATCTAACATCCGACTGACGGGACATGAATCGGTATGCAAGCCAAAACCTCTCGGCGCACCTTTGTGAAAGGACTCACCGCAGGCGGGATTCTCGGTGGTTTAGGCCTCTGGCATACCCCTATCTGGGCCGCCCCTAGAGTGGGCGATGCCAATGTCTTGTCAGGTACAGAGTTTGACCTCTTCATCGGAGAAACACCGGTAAATATCACTGGGAACTCCCGGACGGCCATGACCATAAATGGCGGGATTCCTGGGCCCCAGCTGCGCTGGCGTGAGGGCGATACCGTGACCTTGCGGGTCAAGAACCGCCTCAAGGATATGACTTCTATCCACTGGCACGGAATTATCCTTCCGGCAAACATGGACGGTGTGCCAGGCCTTAGTTTCCATGGAATTGAGCCTGATGGCACGTACGTCTATCAGTTCAAGGTCAAGCAGAACGGAACGTACTGGTATCACAGTCACTCCGGCTTCCAAGAACAGGTAGGTGTATACGGCCCATTGGTAATCGACGCGAAAGAGCCCGAGCCATTTGAGTATGACCGTGACCTCGTGGTGATGCTTAGCGACTGGACGGATGAAAATCCGGCTTCGCTGATGAAAACACTGAAGAAACAGGCGGACTACTACAACACCCATAAGCGAACAGTGGGTGACTTCATCAATGACGTGGCTGACAAAGGTTGGTCAGCAACCGTCGCTGATCGCAAGATGTGGGCCGAGATGAAGATGAACCCTACTGACATTGCGGACGTCAGTGGCGCGACGTACACCTACTTGATGAACGGACAGGCTCCAGACTCCAACTGGACTGGCACCTTCAAACCTGGCGAAAAGCTTAGGTTAAGGTTCATCAATGGTTCAGCCATGTCCTACTTCGATGTACGTATCCCAGGTTTGAAGATGACTGTTGTGGCCGCTGATGGCCAGTACGTCAAACCTGTAATCGTGGATGAGTTCAGAATCGCTACTGCCGAGACGTTTGACGTGATCGTCGAACCCACCCAAGAGGCCTACACACTGTTTGCGCAGTCGATGGATCGGTCGGGTTACGCCCGAGGCACCTTGGCCGTCCGGTCTGGCATGACTGCTCCAGTACCTGCGCTAGACCCTCGACCTCTAGTAACCATGGCCGACATGGGT
Organism: Pseudomonas fluorescens; assembly: GCF_902497785.1. Lineage (GTDB taxonomy): Bacteria > Pseudomonadota > Gammaproteobacteria > Pseudomonadales > Pseudomonadaceae > Aquipseudomonas > Aquipseudomonas fluorescens_BO. The sequence continues at coordinate 27,711 of NZ_CABVHK010000026.1, read as the reverse complement.
ATGGCCGGTATGGATCACGGTGCGATGGCCGGTATGGGCGATATGGCTGGAATGGATCACAGCAAAATGGGCGGTATGGGAGACGACTCGATGCAGGGTATGTCAGGTATGGACGGTGGAGCCATGAAAGATAGCTCTGGCGCTGTGCAAGGCATGTCCGGTATGGACAGCATGCAGGGAATGGATCACAGCAATATGTCCATGGATGGCATGAGTGGTATGGGAGAAATGCAGTCGCACCCAGCCACAGAGTCCAACAATCCTCTCGTCGACATGCAAGCAATGTCGACATCGCCGAAGCTTGATGATCCCGGTATGGGCCTTCGCGAAAATGGCCGAAAGGTACTGACGTACTCTGACCTAAAGAGCACGTTTGAAGATCCAGATGGACGTGAGCCAAGTCGAACCATCGAACTGCACTTGACTGGTCACATGGAAAAGTTTTCCTGGTCTTTCAACGGCGTGAAGTTTTCGGACGCCGAGCCGTTAAAACTGAAGTACGGCGAGCGAGTTCGGTTCGTTCTCGTGAACGACACCATGATGACTCACCCCATCCACCTGCATGGGATGTGGAGCGACCTTGAAGATGAAAACGGGCAATTCCTTGTCCGCAAACACACCATCGATATGCCGCCAGGATCAAAGCGTAGCTACCGAGTGACTGCTGATGCGTTGGGACGCTGGGCCTATCACTGCCATCTCCTGTACCACATGGAAATGGGCATGTTCCGTGAAGTGCGCGTGGAGGAATAAGGAGATGGCTATGAGTAATTTCTTAAGCGGGACTCGCATGCACTCAGCTGTGCTCACGGTCGCTCTCACTGCTGGTGTTGCCTTGCCGGCAGCTGCTGAGTCTACTGGGCAGATGCAGGGCATGGATCACAGCCAAATGCAGGGTATGGATCAGGGCCAGATGCAGGGCATGGATCACAGCCAGATGAAGGGCATGGATCACAGCAAAATGGAGGGTATGCAGCCCGCCAAGCAGCCACAAACTCAAAGTCGGACTCCGATACCACCACTTACCGATGCTGACAGAGCCGCAGTTTATAACGCCCCTGGTGGTCACGAAGTCCATGACAGTGCTCTCAACTCATTTTTTATATTTGAGAAGCTGGAATGGCAGGATGCTGACGATGGAAGCGCGCTGAACTGGGAAGCCCAAGGTTGGATAGGGGGAGATGTTGATCGCCTTTGGTTGCGCACCGAAGGTGAGCGCACCAATGGAAAGACTGAAGAAGCTGAGGTTCACGCTTTATGGGGACACGCCATTAGCCCTTGGTGGGATTTAGTCGGTGGGGTTCGTCAAGACTTCAAACCAGGCGACCCACAAACGTGGGCTGCTTTCGGTATTCAGGGCCTTGCGCTCTACAATTTCGAGGCCCAGGCTACTGCTTATCTGGGTGAAGGTGGCCAGACCGCTGCTCGGTTGGAGGGTGACTACGACATTCTCCTTACCAATAAGCTGATTCTGCAACCGACGGCAGAATTCAATTTCTATGGCAAAAACGATCCCCAACGTGGAGTTGGATCAGGGCTGTCTGAAAGTGAGATTGGTTTGCGGCTCCGGTACGAATTCCGTCCGCAATTCGCACCTTACGTCGGTGTAACTTGGAATCGGGCTTACGGCAAAACCGCAGACTATGCCCGCGATGAAGGCGAAGATAATAACGAAGCACGCCTAGTGCTCGGCGTCCGAGTGTGGTTCTAAATCGAAGTTAGCGGCACCAAATAATTACCTAACCTCATTACAACAGCTAAGCGCTGTGAGGAGCCTTGCATGTCTGTTTTCAAATCCTGTGTTGTGGCCGTTGCTCTTTCATCCAGCTTACTGCTCAGTGCAGTTGCCCAAGCCCACCCGAAGCTGCTGTCTTCAACTCCTGCTGAAGGTGAGAACGGCCAAGCCCCGGCAAAGATTGAGCTGCACTTTTCTGAAAACCTGGTCACTCAGTTTTCCGGAGCCAAGTTGATCATGACCGACATGCCTGGCATGCCCAATTCACCTATGGGTGTGAAAGCCAGCGTGGCCGGTGGCGGTGATCCCAAAACGATGGTCGTAACTCCTGCCTCCCCTCTCACAACTGGCACCTATAAAGTGGAATGGCGAGCAGTCTCATCCGACACCCACCCGATCACCGGCGCCGTAACTTTCAAAGTGAAATAAGCATGAGCGACTCATTAAATGTGGTACTGCGATTCGCGCTCTACTTAGACCTGATGCTCCTGTTCGGCCTAGCAGTCTTCGGGCTTTACAGCTTTCGGGGAAAAGAGCGCGTATCAGGCGCGGTGTTGCATTTTGGGTCGCTACTACCTGGCATCGCTGCTGTTGGTGTGTTTTTGTCGATAGCCACCTTCATCGTCATGGCAAAAAATATGAGCGGCGCATCCGACTGGGCGGAGCTGCGACCTCATCTGGAAATGATGTTGTACGAGACTGAGATTGGATATAGCTGGGTGACGCGCATGATCTCGCTGGCAGCGGTGATTTTTGTCGCAAGTCAGAGCGCAAGATGGCCAACATGGAGCCTCGGGGTTGCGACCTTGGCAGGCGGCATCGCTTTGTCTACGCTCGCGTGGACAGGTCATGGGGCGATGGACGAAGGTACTCAGCGATTCTGGCACTTTACGGCTGATATTCTGCACCTTCTCGCCGCTGGCGGCTGGATCGGAGCTCTCGCGGCGTTTGGCTTGATGTTGAGCATTAGGAGGTCTAATTCGGAGCAACTCGTACGAGTGCTGTCACGAGCGCTCAAGGGCTTCGAAACAGCAGGCGCGTTCATTGTCGGTACGATCATAGTCACGGGCATCGCTAACTATCTCTTCATTGTCGGGCCGACGTTGCTAGAAGTTTTAACCAGCACCTATGGCGTCCTTCTGCTTTTAAAAATCCTGCTTTTTGGGTGCATGATCGGGCTGGCTACCCTCAATCGTTTTTACCTGAGTCCTTCACTCGAGCGCTCTGTGGAGGCCGGTGAGTATTCCCTGGCAGCGACTGCTTTGAGAAAAAGCGTACTTATTGAGTCAACCTGTGCTGTGGTTATCGTCTGCTTGGTGGCGTGGCTAGGAACATTGAGCCCTTCAATCGATATGGCTCAAGGGTGAGCTAGCAGCTAGATCTGAGCAACCCCGAAGCCGCCCAGATCCGAGCCTGATTATCGGCTGACGGGGTAATCAGCAACCACTTCTTGCGCTCCCGCCTTGGTAACCCCCAGGACTTGATAGGGTTGATGGTTCTGGTCGTAGTCCATGCCGGGAGAACCTGCGGGCATACCTGGCACTGCGATTCCCGCGAGTTCGGAGCGACCACTCAGCTTCTTGATTTCATCAGCTGGGACATGCCCCTCAACAAACTTGCCGTCGATAACAGCCGTATGGCATGACGCGAGTTCCTGCGGCACCCCTAAGCTTTGCTTAATAGCGCTCATATTGCTTTCTACGTGGTCGACTACCTTGAATCCATTCGATTCAAGGTGCTTGACCCATTCCTTGCAGCAACCGCAATTCGCGTCACGATGCACGTCAATTGTGAGCGGCTCAGCGGCCTGCGCGATGCCACACATCACCAACCCCATAGCGACCAAAAGCTTTCGTTTGGACATTCGATGCACCTCATCACGTTTTAGTGCGGTCACTCTTTATGCCTTTGGCATCCGCACCCTCTGCCACGTAGGTTAAGCGCAAAAAATCAGATCGCGATTACATTTCTGTAAGCCGCCCGCTAGCTGGTGTCATCGGAAGCCGGCCTGTCGTAACTGGGAGTTAACCGTTGGCTGTTGAGGCAATTACATTTACGTAAGCTTGCGCACAGTTGTCAGATTGGTAGCACACTAGAACACCGCAAAACCGGAGCCCGCTCATGAAACTCTTGGTCGCAGAAGACGAACCCAAAATCGGAATATACCTACAGCAGGGTCTGGTGGAGGCTGGCTTCACTGTCGACCGGGTTGTGACGGGAACGGAGGCGCTACATCAAGCGCTGAGCGAGACCTACGATCTCCTGATTCTGGACGTGATGATGCCGGGCGTTGATGGCTGGGAAGTCATCCGGGGTGTACGTGCATCCGGGAGCTCAGTCCCTGTGCTTTTTCTAACGGCCAGGGATGGAGTCGATGATCGGGTCAAAGGTTTGGAGTTGGGCGCGGACGACTATCTCGTTAAACCCTTCGCATTTTCCGAGTTACTAGCTCGCGTCAGAAGCTTGCTTCGACGTGGATCCGCCGTGCCCAACCAGACATCTATCAAGATCGGGGATTTGGAGGTCGACCTACTAAAGCGCCGTGCCTCACGCTCAGGTCGACGTATTGACCTCACCGCAAAGGAATTCTCCCTCTTAGAACTCCTTATGCGCCGTAGAGGGGAAGTCCTGCCAAAATCACTGATCGCATCGCAGGTTTGGGATATGAACTTCGACAGTGATACCAACGTGATCGAAGTAGCAATTCGCCGGCTCCGGGCCAAAATCGATGATGATTTCGACACCAAGCTGATTCAGACGACGAGGGGAATGGGCTACATGCTAGACGCTCCTGACACAGAATGAAGCGAGCATCTCTTACCCTTCGTTTGAGCATGATGTTCGTCTGTGCAGTCGTTGCCGTGCTGGTTGTAGCTGGCTTTACCTTCGATGCGTTCAGTCGTCACCACTTCAAAGGCCTCGACCGTCAACTCATGATGGAAAAGCTCGAATCCATTCGGCAAATCATGGATGGCGAAGCTGGCTCCGTAGACACTTCAGAGGTGGTGTTGCAACTGCAAGCCCTGCTAGGTGCCCATCAGGAGCTTTCAGCATCGATTGTCACCAAAGGTGGAAGGACGATCTTCGCTACCCCCAACGGCGCTGCACAACCTCCTGCTGCCGCTCATGAGGCAGTGGAGGACATGTCGGAGTGGACTGCTGGCGGCCATATGTACAGAGGCATGAGGGCACAAGTTCATTTAGTGAATGAAACTGAGCCACTAACTGCCTGGTTGAGTATGGATATCACCAGTCACATGCACTTCGTTGAAACTTTGCGTTGGTGGCTGGTCATTGGGCTGGCTATCAGCGCTCTAGTCAGCGCAGCCTTAGGGTGGCTGGTGGCGCGGAGCGGGTTGAAGCCGGTCGCACAAGTGACGCAAGTCGCGGCCTCAATGTCAGCCGGTTCGCTGAAAGAGCGCATCCCGATGGACTCGGTGCCTCGTGAGCTTGAGAGCCTTGTCTCTTCGTTCAACGCCATGCTTGCTCGCCTTGAAGAGTCTTTTGTTCGGCTGTCCAACTTTTCAGCCGATATTGCGCACGAGCTACGAACCCCTATCAGCAATCTGCGCACGCACACCGAAGTCATCCTCTCAAAGAAGCGTGCGCCGGACACTTATGAAGAGAATCTCTATTCCAACCTGGAGGATCTCAACCGGCTCTCCAGCATTATTGACGGCATGCTTTTCTTGGCAAAATCGGACAACGGTCTGGTTCTACCTGCCAAAGAGAAAGTCGAGTTGCGTTCGGTGGTCGAAAAACTCTTCGAGTATTACCAGTTGCTGGCAGAGGACACCGGAGTAAAGCTACAAGTCTCCGGACACGGCGCGGTCTATGGTGACGGTACGATGTTGGATAGGATGATCTCGAATTTACTTTCTAATGCGCTTAGGTATACCCCTCCTGACTGCACTGTCTCCGTAAAAATCGAGTCGTTGGGTAGCATGATCAGCGTGTCAGTGACGAACCCCGGAGAGGAGATAGCAGCAGAGCATCTGCCCCGCCTGTTTGACCGCTTTTACAGAGCTGATCCCGCACGTAGAGATGGTGCTACAAACAATGCCGGGCTAGGTTTGGCAATCGTCAAATCATTGGTAGACGCCCATGACGGCACCGTCGGATGCGTCTCCAGAGAAGGCCATACGACCTTTGTGATCCGCTTAGCTGCGTGGCCTGCAGACTAAGAGTAAAAGCAACGAGGAGGGATGTGCTTTTCGCAATGACAACAGTTTTTGGCTCCTAGTAAGCAACCATGACGCGAAAAACTCCAGCGCGTTCGTTGGGCAAACCTAATTTAAGTTCGACAGCACATTCCCTCGATTGGCTAGGGTGGCCTTGATGCCGCAGATGCTGAGGTAGCGTTACTGCGAGTGAAGCCAGGCTTCTACCTTTTTGAGTCTGCCCATCTCAAGAAGCTGCGGCTCCCCGGTATCCAGGAGATCGAGCAATCTTTGCTTATCGGTAGGGGATGGAAACCACTCATCAATCTCGACATTGCAGTGATCTGAGTCACTAAGAGCCCACCTGACAACCATATCTGCAGCAGCTCTGTAGTGATCCGCCATGTAAAACTTTCGACTTTCTACAGACCAGCCACGCTTCGCCATTTGCTCAGTGACATCAACGATGCCTTCGTCGCCAAAAAAACTGGTGGTGTCAGGATAGTGGATACCTGCCAGCGACACCTTCAACACCTCGGTCTCGCGGTCGAAGTACGACAGAAAATGCCACCCACCAGTAGTGCTCCCAGCGTGCGGAAAATTGATCGCAGCTTTGCCGGTTATATAGTGCTCGCGTGAGACGCGTTTGAGATCAAAATCAAAGAGCGGCTGCCTCATGGGAGCTTGCTGAGACGCGCCAAGCCCTGTTTTATGTGGCCCGAGTTCTCGCCGATTGTCTCGAGGGCACCTCGGACATTATTCCCAACATCTGCATGACCGTGAGCCTCGACGTGGAGGGTCAACTCCATCAGGGCTGCCTCTAGGGCGAGCTGGTTTTCGTACATCCTTTCCAGCACATCTGATAGCGAATATTCACTCTGCACTTGATCACCTCCATGGTCAGAGTCGGCAGAATAGCAGGAGCAAAAGCATCGCGTTATCCACTCAAGAATGATCAAAGCAAGCGGAGCGCGCAGGCGACAGCCGAAGGCGTGAGGATGGAAGCCCGCAGGGCCAAGACGCTGGCGTTTACGACAAGGCTTGGTTCACGACAGCCGTTCCTCCAGGGACACGCAACGATACGGCAATTCGGACTTACAACTCCTTCAACATCCGCTCAAGTGTCTGATGTTCCCATGTGCTGAGCAGTGCAACTGGATCAGTGCCAAAGCGATCCCCGGAGTCAAACGACCAGTGTCGCCCATCTGGACTGACGCATTGTTCGCAGTAGTCGAGCTGATCGCAGTCGTTGTAAATCGATATCTCCCAACCATCTACATTGATCTGGAAGTGGCCGGCATAAATTTCGTCCCACGATTCATGACCCACCCTACCCATAACGCTTCGACCGAAAATCGCCTCCCTTAGAACCTGGCATACCTCTCTTGCGGAGAGCTCAGCCGCAGTGCTTTCGCTAATGCTACCTACCTGGGATGAACGCGCTGCCGCTCTGGCCTCCTTCAGCCTTCGCTCGGCGTACATGGCCGGGTCATCAGCTGGCAGCGGGTAGCCGGCAGCGGATAGAGCTTCGGCGCGCTCTTCAATGAGCAGCCGTTCGGGATCGCGAACCTTTTGGTAGGCTCTGCCTGGTACACGTCGAGTTGTGTCCATTCCCGGCTCCCCAGAAGGCTGATGACTAAGAGCGACTAAATTACTTTTAGAACGATAACAGAACGCTTCGAATAGCGATGCCGAGCTCCGAATCATGAGGGTAGGATGCGTTGCGATCTATGCTTCACAGAGGCTCAGACACCAAGCAAGCGGAGCGCGCAGGCGTGAGGGATGCGAGCCCGCAGGGGCGAGACCCGCCTTGGCGGGGCTCGATTCACGGCAGCCTGACGCCGCAGGCGGCACGCCATCAACGCCAACAAGAGGTAACTCAAATGCCCGACGATGAACTCCGCGAACTGGAGGCCAAGAGACGAAAGGCTTTGTGGGTACTTGCGAACATATCTCCAGGCGATTCGAAGGCGTTCGATCCCTTATCCATTCTTGATGACCTTGAACTTCAAGAGCGAAAAGACTCCCCTCATGCTGACAAGCCACTTGAGCTCAACCAGCTTCGGGATTGTGTCACCGTGCAGTATCACCACTCCGGAATCGACATCATTTTGGAGCAGACTATCCCCCAGCCCTGGAGGGAGCGCTTCAATCAGGCGAGTATCGGGTCGACCAGATTGTTAGATGGGCCTTACGCTGCGGACTGGTATAAATTCCTGGCTTGTTGGGAATCAGAGATGCAGCACCTCGAGGCACACAGAGCTGCCAGCAGTAAGCCCAAGCTGGATTGATGCAGACGGAGAAAAGACGTGGAACGAGACAGCGATGACACCGTGTATTGCGATATCCAAATGCCGGTGGCTCATGGGCGGGAGCTATTGAGGTTAGTGAATGCCCTGCGAGAATCGAAAGCTCATCCAAGTCTCGACAGAGTTTTTGAGCACATGCAGTACGAGCTAAGTACGTCTATCGATTTCATATATTGCTTGCCAGCGCGGAGGCTTTGATGTCAGTGGAAACTCTTTATCGAAGTGCGGAAGCTTGCGGTCATATCCGATGGGCCTGTTAGATAGAGCGGTCAGATAGCTCTGAGAGGTGTTTTTTTAGACTAACGCTTCCGTGCTCGCCATATTTCTTCGATGTCCAGATTGGCTAAGGCATCGCGCATCAGCGTAAAGGCGTTGTCTTTCCAAAAGAACCATGCCATCGCCGGCCTCGCCTCTGATTGATTCGAGATCAGAATGGGTGGGCTGCTGGCAATGTGCACTCGTCAATGAATCCTTTGCCGACATACTCCCTGTGAAGCAGCTCAGCTCGCTCAACTGCATGCCTATGAGAGTCTGCAGGTATCTCGCCAGGCTCAGCAGGAAAATCGCTTGGCTGCATCGCTCGGAGGAGATACAGCTCCTCTAGATTCTCTTGAGCTTGCCTGGTGTACCTATCTTGAAGTGCCTCGGCGACGTCTTTGAAGCCAGCGCTTGATGGGCCGTTGTCCCAGTACCACTGCTTCATATCCTGATAGATCTGAAGATGGACGCTGTCGAACCCTCCGCGATGCTCATCAATGTCGAATGTGTACCTACCGGGATCAAGCTGATAGAGGACGAGCTCTTGCAGCAGATAGGCTGTTCCATACATGCCGTTGAGGAGGATTTCGCGATGTATTACGTATGGTGACTGTTGCATCAGTGACCTCTCGCGGAGCTATGGCAACTCCTGTTTGGGGGCACTTCTGATTTGTTATGCAACTAGGCAGGCGGAGCGCGCAGGCTTGAGGATAGAAGTCCGAAGGGCCAGGACGGCGAAGCGCTGCTTGGCTGCTATTGTCATCACCTAGAGGTCGGCGTCGTTCCAATGGAGAGAGCTCAACATGAGGTAGTTGAAGGTGTCATCGAGTGTTACGGGGGCGCTATCGGGGCGAAACGAGGATGAAAAGGTCATGCCAGCATCTCTCTTGGGTGATTGCGAGAAATGAAGACCATGGGGTGCAGTTGGTCAAGGTTATGAAGGGGCAGTTTTTTGGTTTTCCGACGAGAAATCAGTATCTTGCGAGCATACCCTTACGACTTACCCGCCGTTTGTTAGGGACGACTTCATGCTTATCAAAACCGTCTTTCCCCGGCTGTGCAGGGACAGTCGCAACCTTCAAACAGGAGCAGCAAGGTGGAACGGCCTTCTTTTTTTATCGATTTCGAGGCATCAGGGATAGCCCCAGATAGCTATCCCATTGAGGTGGCTGTCGTGTCGAATGAAACCTGGTTCAGTTCGTTGATAAAGCCAGCCCGCTATTGGACGCATTGGTCGTTCGATGCGCAAGACATGCATGGTCTTACTCAGGATCATTTACTTCAGGAAGGTGATGCCCCACCCACCGTGGCGGAACGAATGAATCAGCTGTTTTCAGGGCAGGTGCTTTGCAGCGACTCACCTCAAGATGTTTTTTGGCTCGATGTCCTCTACGAAGCAGCAGACCTGATGCCGACCTTCGAGTTGAAGCCTTTGGAAGTGTTTGTGGGTCGGGAGGCTGCCAGTGACATTTATCGCCTACTGCCCACGACTAGGCACCACCGAGCTCTCCATGACGCAACCGCTTTGATGAACGCATGCCGTGCTTTGTTCGAAGCTTGAACTACCGGAGGGGTGGATACCTACCCTCACCTATGCGAAAGCGATGAGTCCATTGAAGTATGGATGTAGCACAGCGTGTGCGACCGCTCGAACCGAAGACAGGTGATCACGTGCCTGGTAGGCATGGCAAGCGGAGCGCGCAGGCGTGTGGGATGGAAGCCCGAAGGGCCGAGACCTTGGCATCGCAAGGGCTCGGTGCACGACAGCCGCTCCCTGCAGGGGAGCGCCCCAACTGAAAGCTCAGGGTCATCAAAGCTCCGCATCCCAAGCATCCATAGCCTCGCTCATAGTCGCGTACCACTGGAGGTCACCGAGCTGTAGGGCATTCGCAATTTGCCTGTTGGTATTGCCGTCGACCCAAGTCGGGAGACTCTCTATGGCCTCTGTGAACAGACTGGCTGTAGCGACAACGAATCGCCCCGTACTTGTAGACTGGAGGCACACGTAGCGCGCGGCAGCGCCACTGGGCAACCGACGCCAAGCCACCACCTCAATACAGTCCATGGCGCTCACCTGAGCCTCTAAGGTGGGACTCACTAACTGTTCCACCTGGGCATCTGCCGCTGCTCTGAATGATCGGCTAGGCGCTTCTGGCCTGTGGACAAGATGCTTCAACTGCTCACGCGAGGCGACTATCTGGTCGCGCAGCTCTTCGGGGTCGATAGACATGCCGCCCCGGTCGGTGACCGAAAGGGTCTTCAAGCTGTTCGCTGCCAGGATGAACTCGCGTTCACGCTTTTTCTCAAAGTCAGGGCGCTTGTCGTGGAAAAGCCACGCTGTGAGACGATTGAAGACCACCACATTATCCTCTCAATGGAGCATGATTTGAGGCAATGGCAGTCCACCATCGACCGTTGTTGCGAGCTAATCAACTCACTATAAGGGGAGCAGGCCCTTCCGGTCGACAATGCCCATGCTAGGTGAAAACCGGCCACGCCCTCACCCGACACATCAAGGCGTAACGGGTGGTAAACCACTCATTAACTCCGCCTGAAGTGCGTAAATTACGTCTTCAAGCTCCCGTATCCTGTCCGTGATAGGCGCATTTGAGAGAAGAATACTATCGTGCTTCAGGTTTAACAGCGACTCTTGCGCTGATTCCAGTCTGTCTCGGTTCTCAATACTTTTAGTATAACCAATAGTTTGAGTCATTAAGTCGTATTCATAATGAAAGTAGTGCCATAGCGATTTCTCCTTGGCTTGGCCTGTTTTGGGAAGGACTTGTGCGCATATCGAATCTCTTAGAGCTTCCGTCCAATGTGTTTTAAATTTGGCATCCTTAGCGAATGCGACGTCTAAAAGATAGTGGATTTCCCTGGTGATAAATCTGTGACGAAACATAGACAAACAGGTTCTTACAGCCCCCAAGCCTGCGTCAATACAGATTCTATCGAATTCTTTCGTCAAACTTTGTTTCTGGAGTGGTTGGCCATCGATTCCAAGTAGTAGTGCATCATTGAGTGTCAGCAGGTTAGGATGTTTTCTAAGGGGACGAGCTGATTCAAAATCCTTAAGCTGTTGGAGGAAGGTCAGTCGAGCCTTTAGATATCTGTTGAAGTCCAACGCTGCGCGCAAGGTTACCGTGAAATATCTAATCGGGGCAGGCTTACCTCTTTTTTTGGTGGGAACAGCAATGGATTTTCGGCTGAGCACGGATTGGTTTAAATCAAGCGGGATGTCGACAAGTTCTTCGGGGCGAAGACCCATTAACTTCATTAGGCGAATAGAAAACATCCGTCGTTCATACAGATACGTGTTTTGTGCCATAAATAGATCAGGGAAAATTTTAAGCTTGCGTTTGGAGGAGGTCGGTAAGTTTGCAATGTCGTGTTTTCTGAAAATCTCATTTTGAATACTGCTTATGAAGTTCTCAGGAATAGGTGCTTTGTCGAATTTTTCGGAAACGCTTTCCATCAGATGTCGATGCCACATGTAGCGTTTGCCCGTGTAGCGATTTAAGCGCCACTCGACAATTATCCGCGAGTGGGACGTCTCGCCAACCAAACCTTTTCCGAGGGAATCGGGGAAAGATCGAGTGATCCACTCCATCAAATCTAACGCCCTGCTTTGTATTTGGATTGAAGTATTGTTAATTCGCTTGCTTTCAGTGCCAAACTTCCCTAATCGTTTCTCCCATTTTAACTGCTGGGTGAATTCATAGAAAAGTTCATCATTCATTTCATGGAAACTTATCTTTTTCGAGTAGCAGTAGCGTATGAGTGGGGTTATCTGAGCCGAATATGTATTAGGTGTGTCCCTTCCGCCGGAGCGCTGAAGCTTAGACTGCATCCAGAGTGTAGCTAGATGGCAAGGCCGGCCATCTGGCCATCTTAATACTGCGAAGCTCTCATAGTTTCTTCGTATTATGCGGTAATCCTTTGAGCCGGCAATTGGCATCGCGTGATCAGGTAGTTTCACGTTTTTGAATAGCACGTATAGCTGTATGCTCATGGCGCTTTACCTCCGATAATCAGCTCAAAATTTCTCCCTTCTGACGTCATTAGCCCTGGTGAGACAATATTCGAAAATTTAGCTGAGCATATTTTAAGTTGGTTGGATATTAGTTCTGATAAGTCAGAGTTTTCATCAGTTGTCCTGAAAACTAAGTCCTCTAGAAAACGATATATTTCAAGATAGGCCAGTGAGCAAAGATGGGCCTCAAGCAGCGCGGTGGAATAAAGCTCAGGTAAGTCTGGGTTATTAAATTTAGGCGAAGGCGCTTCCGATTTAGGAACGGTTTCTGCCGCCTCTTGTCGAAGGAGTTTAACATAGTCCCATTGGTTCGCTCCTGGTACATTAAGCTCCTGTATTTTTCCACTTGTTGTTCTTGATTTTAGAGTGTTGTATGCGATTTTGGTGAAATGATCAGGCACTTCGAGATGACAGAATTCTTTCATTGAAGATATAGCTTGTGCTTGTTTTTTTGTCACAGATATTGACCTGGACTTTATCGCTTCAAGCCAGCGGAATCGCGCGATTATATTGTTATTTATTAAATCTCTCATCAGTCATTGCTCCGAAGCGGATTGCGAAGTCTATTGCAGTGACATTTTCGGCGTAGCCGGTGAGCTTGATGGTAAATGTAGTAACTTCAAAATCACCCGACTCACGGATTTCCATAATGAGATCGAGGTAATCTTTGGGTATGATGGACGATATGCTCGATACCCCGAAGTGGGTAAGGGTATGTTGGTAGAGTGCCAACAACCCTTGTCGTTGAGTAGGGTCGAGTGCTCCTGCCTCCAATGAAAGGAGGCGGTCTTCAATACACTCAGACTCGTATCGGACATAGGTGTCATAGCTCTCGTCAGGAGCCACATATGAATCTACGTGTGACTTATCTTTGTGTGCGGCGCCGTAACCTAGTAGCGGCTTTATTGCGTTTCCTTCATGCCTATGCATAGTCAGCATGAAAAATTTTCGCATTTCATGTACGCGTGGATACCAGCGGCGACCGAGTTCGTCTACAGGTGTTTTTATGTAGTCGCAAAATGTGTTTATGCAGTTATTTACGGCATCCTCCAGAACCTCACCCGATGGCACTGTAAATGACCTTGAGGGAAAGTAGAATAAATGCTCGGAGTGCGTGGAAGTGTCATCAAACACTTCAGTGAGACGATGCCCCATTAGCTGGAGAAGCTGGATGGCTCGAGCAGATATTGACGGAATAGGGCGATCTACAATGTTATGCTCCCCCTTAGGGCCACTTTTACCTTGCTCATGCTGTAAAAAACTCCCGTCACCATCGTTTTCGTTGCCTAGGCAGGCTCTTTGTAAGTAAGCGAGTTCAGAGAGTCTTAGGGGCTTCATCATTCCGATGATGATCGCACAAGCTCCTACGAAAGCTTTGACAACTGAGCGCATGTTATGGATGCGCTCGGAGCCGCTCATATTTACTTTTACATCGTAGTGAGTTATATCCAATATTGAATGAATGGACACGGGTGGTGTCCCATCTAGCGGAGTGGTAAGCCACTGATCTCTGGTTATGAGGAAACTCTGTTGTTTGGCGGTTCCAGAGGCGTAGATGTCATGTGTTGAGGAGATGTCGACGCTTTCCTTGCTATAATAAATGGCTGCCTCAACGATGCTTTTTCCATACACAAGAATCCATTCGCATGCAGCGTTTATAACTTGGAGCCCAATGCTCAATGGTATAAGTGGAGTATGGCTAGGGCGTCTTAACATGTGTCTGAATTGAGCAACAACGGATTTTTTGTCTATTGTTACTGCCGGGATGTCCGACGGAATGGCAGAATGGCCGCTGAAGAAATTTGCTAGATGTTCAAGTTGGTCAGTGAAGTTTCCTTGGCTGACTGGCTTTTCTCTGGCTTTGGTAAGTTCAATAATGTTCTGTGAAGGGTATTCTGATATGGAACTTGATGGTAAAAGCAGGTGGGGGTGGTAAAGCCCCGGCTCGAATTGTCTAATAAAGCTTCTAAAATTATCGTCGCTTGATGTTGCACTAAGCTTCATTCCGAGTATAGAACCCAAATAGACCCGAGACAGAGTCCATTTGGAGGTTACTCCTGATTTACGATTTGTTATGTATTTGTCGTGCTGACGTAACCATTCGACCATGTCATTGACGAATTGTTTATCTAGGTCATGGGGCGAGTCAAGCAAGCAGTCCAGCGGGATCGGGTGTTCGAGAAGCGAATGAAAATGACAGATAATCCGCTCCTTGTATTGAAGTGCCCCACTCAGACCACATTCACTCAGTTCAGAAACGAGTGCTTTAAAGGCATTTGTATCAAATAGCCTAAATCCGTGAATACGAGGGCGATAAACCTTCTCATGCAAAACCAACCAGCTAGCAATATTCTTAATGAATAAAAGGTTATAGGCCCAGCGGGGGGTAGCCATTGTGTACTCGGTGATTTGACCCTTGCGCAGATAGAATGCCCATTTCTGAATCGTTTCCAACAGCATCCTATTTTCTTGGTCGCTGAGTAGGGTTCCGTCTGGGAGCGGATCCATAAAGCTGACAGTAAGCGGAGTTCCATTTGGTGAAATGGTTTCCCATACGGAACTTCCAATTCCTCCACCGACCAACCAGTGGGCTTCGAAGTCCAACGTTGATGCATAACGAGCCTTTGACCGTGCTAACAACATTTTCATATGAAGCTCGTCGTTGTTAAAGCTCTTAAACCTCGGCATCATCCCCTCCGAGTTGCGCACGGATAGAATAAGCAAAGGTCACCTTATCCTTATGCTGATCGAGCAGAGCCATTGCTCCGATGTGAGTTGCGGCCAATTGCGACTGCACGTCGCCGGATAACTTATCGATTATGATTTTTTCCGAAAGTTGTAGATCTGCTTTCGACATGGTTGCTGACGCACGAATTAGTCGCGCCAAAGCGGGAATTGCCTCAGCAGGTATGTTGGCGTATTTTGAGCCATCATCACCATTTGAAAGGGAGGGCAATGTTGGCGAATGCGTGTTTGGCTGTTCGCTGGTTTGTTCTGTGGCACCTTTATTAAGAATAGAGGCCTCATGTGCGTACAGGGCTGCTAGACTTTCAGGTGATAAGATAATCAAGAGCTCACGATCTTCAATAGCTTTTATTAATTCGTCACCACTACGTAGATGCCCTTTAAATCTTTGCCTGATGATTTCACTGAAGGCATCTCCGTTTACGGCATCCCTCAGCATTTTTTGGATAAATATTACCCGCGTTTCCGGCGATGTGAAGTCTGTAGCCTCATCTTCCCAAGGCGTACCATCGGTGGCGACTATTATCAGCTTTTGCTGCATCATTCTCAGGCCTCTTGTCGCCCATTTGAGCCTCAAAAAGTCTGGTATGTAATTTGATTTTACGACGGCCACACTGTTGCCTAGCAGGTCGGCGACGGCCCTTAAGTTTCCAGTTTCGAGAAACCTGATTATTCCTTCGGTCGCTCTAATCTTTTTGAGAGTGAATCCATCTTTATGAATTCCTCCTATTGCGAGTTCGTCTATCAAGACCTTAAATAACGAAACTCCAGAGCCAGTGTGAAGCGATTGGGGTATTTCGCCCGATGTACCAATTTTGTTTCTCGTCGATATTATGAACATTTTGCGCCATCCAGGATGGCCGCTGGCTATCAGCCGCGAACGCAACTCCTTGGTGCATGCCATGACGTCCATCACGATCTTCGCACTGAGAGGAGGTAGTCCTGATACCTTCCGTTTACCGGCACGTGGCTTGTCTACACTGAAAATTATTCTTTCGAGATCAGCTTCAGTTCTGATGTAAGGCTTGCCGCCCCGAGTATATAATGTGCTGTTTCCGATAGCTTCGGCAGTAAACTTAGGGTTTTCACTCATTAAAATTGAGCAAGCTGCACCGCAATCACGAGGGCATAGAAAACCCAATAAGCGATTTAGGGTTTCGTTTTTCGTTTTTTTGCGTATCGCATAATCTCCAGCAGCTTCCACCATCTTTGCAACTAATTTCTTGCGAACGCCATCAATGCTGAAAAGCCGCCGAAAAAAAGCGCGACCCCGCAGTGCGTCAATTGTAACCGTGTTGAGTTGTAGATCATTCACTGCATAGTGCCTAGCTACCGCAAGGAACCAGTTGAGACCTTTAGGGTTGTCAGGATGTGCAATGTGCACTCCATCTACGAAAAAATCTCCCCCGTTAATAATCCGCTGAACTTCATCGACCGGAATTTCATCAATTAACTCTCTGCCTTTTTCGTGGCATTTGAGCATTGTGTCCCAATACTGTGTGCAGGCTGAAACTACGGTTCTGCTTGCTAATTCCATCCTTGTCTTGAGCTTTAGCAGGTATTGATCAGCCTCAAGGTGCAAACTGTCGTTGCAGAGATAGATCTTAGGTAAAAGCTCATCAGGAGTGGTGGGAATGCCAACCATTGAGGGTTCGTGTCCTAAGGGAGTGTCAATTCCGTCTAGAACACCTGACATCGCTCCACCTGAAGGCAAAATTACAGTGAGCGGCAACAAACCTTCAGATCGTGATTGTTTAAATAAGCTTTCCACACTTTGCCAATAAACAAGCGTGGACTTCAGTGCTCTCTTTTTTGATGAGTGAAGATGGGACTCGAAAAAGTGGTCAAAGAATTCGTCCCAGTCTTGAGGTGGTAGGTGGCACTCTGGTGAGCGCTCCAGGAATTTAAAGGTCTGTTTGAGGCCTTCAATAAACCACCCGTAGGATTTAGCAGCGACTCTTACACACTGCACTACGACGGCATTTGCAAGGATTTGAACAGCGTCAACTGCCACATTCGAAGGCACCAACAAAGTGCAGGTGCGCTCCCCAGACGAAGTGTCTACGGCGGGCCAGAAAAACTGGAGCTTGCCGGTGGCGGTAAATCGGTAGCTGAGCATCGCTAGCCCTCCTTGATTGGAGCCTAGACTCGATGCGGGAGGTGTCAAATCATGAGTGTCATTAATCCTGATAAGTTATTGAAATAAATGTGTTTATTGTTTGCATCACAGTTAAGTGTCTAGAAAATCATGATGCTCGACATCAACGGTATCCTCGGCCTCGCCGCGTTAATGGGCGGGATCAAGCACGGCGAGCAGTCCTACAACGACGATTCGGCGCGCAGCTACAGCGTGATGATCCTCACGGCGATGGGCGTTTCCATGGTGGTTCCGGAGTTTATACCCGAGGCGAACTGGAAGATTTATTCGGGCTTCACCATCGGCGCGATGGTTGTGCTGTACGCGTTGTTTCTGCGGATGCAGGTCGGCCCGCACAGTTATTTCTTCAGTTACAGCTACCCGGAAAAACGCCGCCGGAAAGTCCCGGAGGAAGAACCTGCGCCGGTCAATCTGGCGTTGAGCATCGGCACCCTGGTGTTCGGCGTGGTGGTGATCGGCGCCTTGGCCGAAGTGATGTCGAAAACCCTCGACCTGGGGCTGGAAGGCACGGGTGCGCCGCCGGTGATCACGGCGATTCTGGTGGCGGCGATCTCGGCGGCCCCGGAGATCCTGACCGCGTTGCGCGCGGCGCTGGCCAATCGCATGCAGTCGGTGGTCAACATCGCCATGGGTGCGTCGCTGTCGACCGTGATCCTGACGGTGCCGGTGATGGAAGCGATGGCGCTCTACACCGGGCAGCCGTTTCAGATGGCGATGACGCCGGTGCAAACGGTGATGATCTTCCTCACGCTGATCGTCAGCGCGATCAACCTTAACGATGGCGAAACCAATGCCATCGAAGGCATGACCCATTTTGTGCTGTTTGCGACGTTTATCATGTTGTCGCTACTCGGCCTCTGACGGTGCCACAAAACCCTGTGGGAGCGGGCTTGCCCGCGAATGCGGTATGTCATTCAGCGTTGATATCGACTGATCCACCGCTTTCGCGAGCAGGCTCGCTCCCACATTTTTCGGGGTTGTGTCAGGTACCGGCAATCAGCTGCCGGGCCGCCTGGCTGTGATCGGCAATCAGACCTTTGAGGTCTAGCCCCTCAACCTGCCCGTCGATCACTCGCCACTTTCCGCCCACCATCACCCGGTCTGCCCGATCCGCGCCACACAGCAGCAACGCCGACACCGGATCATGACTGCCGGAAAAACGCAGTTCATCCAATTTGAACAGCGCCAGATCCGCCTGTTTGCCCACCGCCAGCTCACCGATATCGGTGCGCCCGAGCAAGCTCGCCGAGCCCTTGGTGGCCCAACCCAATACCCGCTCCGGGGTGATCTTTTCCGCGCCATAACGCAGGCGCTGGATGTACAGCGCCTGACGGGTTTCGAGCATCATGTTCGACGCATCGTTGGAGGCCGAACCGTCCACGCCCAGGCCCAGCAGCGCGCCCGCCGCCGTCAGGTCCAGCGTTGGGCAGATGCCGGACGCCAGGCGCATGTTCGAGCTCGGGCAATGGCAAATCCCGGTGCCAGCAGCGCCGAGGCGGGCGATTTCGTCCGGGTTGAAATGGATGCCGTGCGCCAGCCAGGTGCGCGGGCCGAGCCAGCCGACGCTGTCCAGGTAATCCACGGTGCGCAGGCCGAAGCGTTGCAGGCAGAAGTCTTCTTCGTCGAGGGTTTCCGCCAGGTGAGTGTGCAGGCGCACGTCGAGTTTGTTCGCCAGTTCGGCGCTGGCCGACATGATTTCCGGGGTCACCGAGAAGGGTGAACACGGTGCCAGGGCGATCTGGATTTGCGCGCCTTCGCCACGCTCGTGGTACGCGGCGATCAGGCGTTGACTGTCGTCGAGAATCACCTCGCCTTGCTGCACAGTCTGCTGCGGTGGCAGGCCGCCGTCCTTTTCGCCAAGGCTCATGGAGCCGCGCGTCAGCATGGCGCGCATGCCCAATTCGCGAACGCTCTCGACCTGCACGTCGATCGCATTTTCCAGGCCTTCGGGAAACAGGTAATGGTGATCGGCCGCCGTGGTGCAGCCAGACAGCAGCAACTCAGCCAGTGCAACTTTGGTGGCGAGGGCGAGTTTTTCCGGCGTGAGGCGTGCCCAGACCGGGTACAAGGTTTTCAGCCACGGGAACAGCGGCTGATTGACCACCGGCGCCCAGGCGCGGGTCAGGGTTTGATAGAAATGGTGGTGGGTGTTGATCAGCCCCGGCAGGATCACATGCTCGCGGGCATCGAAGACTTGTTCACAGGGCGCGGACGGTTGCTGGCCGTCGGCGAGCAGTTCGACGATCACACCGTCTTGCACAACCAGGCCGCCACGGGCATCGAGGCCATTGGCAGTAAAGATCGCGAGGGGGTTTTTTAACCAGGTACGGGTCGCAGGCATGTTGGCCGGCTCCTCTGAAAGTGGGTTCAGGTTAGCCAGCTCAGTGATTACCCTGTCTGCTGATCCAGGGTCGCCGCGGGGGACGAGGTGCGGAGTTTACTCAGTTTGTGCGCCGCAGATCTACTGTGGGAGCGAGCTTGCTCGCGATGGCGGACTAATGGTCAACATTGATGTTGAATGTGTAATCGCCTTCGCGAGCAGGCTCGCTCCCACAATTGGATTTGTGGTGTTACCAGGGAATGGTCTCGCCTTTGTAATTCACAAAATGATGCCCGCCCTTGCCGGTATAAGCATTCACCTGATCAACCAACCCACGTGTACTGGTTTGCACATCAATGTCAGCACCTTCACCGCCCATGTCCGTCTTGACCCAGCCCGGATGCAACGACAGCACCGTGAGTTTTTGATCACCCAATTGCGTCACAAAACTGTTGGTCATCGAGTTCAACGCCGCCTTGCTCGCCTTGTACAGCGCCAGCTCCGGCGCGTCCGGCATGGTCACGCTGCCGAGCACCGAACTCATGAACGCCAGCACGCCGGTCTGCGGACGAATCTGCCCGGCGAATCGTTGAGCCAGATTGATCGGCGCCACCGCATTGGTGAAAAACAACTGGCCGACTTCGGCCAGCGTCGCGCCGCCCGGTGTCTGAATATCAGGCCCTTTTACCCCGGCATTCACGAACAGCAGATCAAACACGTCGCCCTTGAGCTGCAGACTCAAAGCGATGACTGCCTGCTGATCATCCATGTCGAGTTTTTCAATCCGCACATTCCCCAGTGCCTGCAAGGCCTCGGCCTTTTGCGGGTTGCGCACGGTGGCGGTGACTTGCCAGCCGTCGGCCAGCAGGGTTTTCACCAGCCCGAGGCCCAAGCCCCGGGAGGCACCGATGATCAGTGCGGTTTTTGCCGTAGACATGCGTGGCTTCCTTGATAAATGAGAATCACGGATTTAATGGACAACGTTGCCCGAGCCGTTGTTGCAACTCGTGACGCAGCGCGCCGAGTTCATCGATTCGGGTTTCGATCAGTTTGAGTTTGTCTTGCAGCAATTGCGTGACGGCCGTGTCCGGATCGGGCGACTGCGCCAACGCGGCGACACTGTTGCCGATCTCGCCCAGGGTAAAGCCCAGCCGCTGCGCAGTCTTGATGTACGACACCAGTTGCACCATGTCCGCGGGGTAATCGCGATAGCCGTTGGCGCTGCGCTGCGCCGCGATCAGTCCGCGTTGCTCATAAAAGCGCAGCGTGTCGCGGCTGACGGCGCTGGCCAGGGCTAATTCACCGATGCGCATCCTGACGTCTCGAGAGGGGCTTGACCCTGGAGCATACTCCAGGCTTTAGCCTTGTTGCTCCCTGAATGTCTGGAGCAGTGCGATGTGGACTTCAATGCAATACCGCCGACTGGTGCGGGGCAGCGCCTGGTATGACTTGATCGTGACGGCCGCGTTTATCACCCCGTGGAGTTTTGCCGCGTTACAAGGGGGTTTATTGAGCGTGAGTCAGTTCTTCGACTTGCCGGGTGAACTGCCGGCGTTTGAGCCGATGCACATGTTGATGGCGAATCTGTTGGGGTCGATTGTGTGCGTGTGGGCAGTGCTGCGCATTGGTGATCCGCAACCGATTTATGGCCGTTATGACGCGGTGGGGCGGTTTCTGTTTGCGGCCTGGCAGTTGTACGCCTTGCTGCAGGGCGCCAGTTCGCTATTGGTGATTTTCCTGGTCTTTGAATTGGCGTGGGGCGTGGCTCAGGTGTTGCCCGTGCGGACGCCTTCGCGAGCAGGCTCGCTCCCACAGGGAGCTGCGCTTTGATAGGGGACCGAGCTTGTATTGCGTTGGCCGCTTCGCCACCTTTCGATTCCGAACCGGGCACTACAGGTGGGGCAATGCCGTTGATCACGCTCCGTTTTTGCACATGCATATTTGATCAAAAAACGAGCAACTCACTGCGAGCCATACCGGGCATGGGGCCGCGACGGTCATAAACGGGTTATCCACAGATTGCTCCACAGTATTTGTGCGCAAGCTTAAAACTCGGGCATAAGCACTGACCGGCTTTCTTCTAAAGGTGATAAACCAAGGTAACTGATTGTTTTTGCGTGAATTTGATCGCCATGCGAGGAAATTGGACGAAAAGTGAGCAGCGCCCGCAAAGCCGCATGACAGAAGGGTTACAGCTGAATGTGCTCAGGTTATCCACAGCCGGGTGCACAGCGGATGTGGGCAACTGGCGGGTAGATGGGGGATGGGTGATGCTCCAAAAGATCGCAGCCTTCGGCAGCTCCTACGATGCGATCGCGATGCAACTGAAGGAGCTGCCGAAGGCTGCGATCTTTTTAATCTTTCAGCGCTGCAACAAGATGCGCCCGCGACTCAAATCAGCGAGCTGGGTTTGCAATGTCTCGATCTGCGCTTCTCCCACCGCCAATTGCAGCTCCACGCCATTGGCGGTAAACGTTTCATCGACCACCAGCCCTCCGAGCTCCGCCACACGAAGCTTTACCAACGTCAGTTCGCCAAAACCGCAGGCGCAACTCAACGGAACCCGGTTGATCAGCTCAATCTTCGGCGCCGCTTG
The DNA here is from genome assembly GCF_902497785.1 of Pseudomonas fluorescens. Taxonomy (GTDB): domain Bacteria; phylum Pseudomonadota; class Gammaproteobacteria; order Pseudomonadales; family Pseudomonadaceae; genus Aquipseudomonas; species Aquipseudomonas fluorescens_BO. Next base: position 5,397 of record NZ_CABVHK010000026.1, on the reverse strand, counting down.
CAGGCACTTGTTGGCGCCGCCGCCATACGCGCGGGCGAGGCCGCCGGTGCCCAGTTGAATGCCGCCGTACCAGCGAATCACCAGTACCGCGACCTGATCGCAATCCTGGGCCTCGATCGCCGCCAGAATCGGCCGGCCAGCGGTGCCTCCAGGCTCCCCGTCATCGGTGCTGCGGTACTGACCGCCGAGTTTCCAGGCCCAGCAATTGTGCGTGGCGTTCAAGTCGCTGTGTTGTTCGATAAACGCCTGCGCGTCAGCAGGGCTGCTGATCGGCGCGGCGTAGGTGATGAAGCGGCTTTTGCGAATCTCTTCGCGGTATTCGCAAAAGTCGCTGAGGGTAAAAGGCATAAGTGTCTTAGATAGCTGGAGTCAGGCCGCAGCCCTTGAGGATGATGCGGATCAGGTTGTTGCCGGCGTCTTCCATGTCTTGTCTGGTCAATTTGGTGCGGCCGCTGACCCGGCAGATCTGCGTGGCGAAATCGGCATAGTGTTGAGTGCTGCCCCACAACAAAAAGATCAGGTTGACCGGATCGACCGGGTCCATTTTACCGGCGTCGATCCACGCCTGAAACACCGCCGCCCGGCCCTGGAACCAGGCGCGGTAGTCCTGATTGAAATATTCGGTCAGGCACTCACCGCCGCTGATCACCTCCATCGCAAAGATCCGCGAGGCTTGCGGCTGGCGGCGCGAGAATTCCATTTTGGCGCGGATGTAACGCGTCAGCGCTTCCGCTGGATCATCCTCAGCCGTGAGGGTGTTGAACGTGCTGTCCCACAACTGCAGGATGTTGCTCAACACCGCCACATACAGACCGAGTTTGTTGGTGAAGTAGTAATGCAGGTTCGCTTTGGGCAACCCGGCATTCAGGGCGATGGTGTTCATGCTCGTGCCTTTGAACCCGTGACGGGCAAACTCGTCTTCGGCAGCTTTGATGATGGTCTCTTCGTTCTTCTGACGAATGCGGCTGGCGGGTTTGCTGCCGTGAGCAGGGACTTCAAAGGTCATAGGCACTTCCGAAAAGGTGGGTGGGTGCAGCCAGTGCGTTGATAGCGCACCCACGGTTTTCAGACAAGTCCTGCAGCAATAATACCGCCGCTCCCACAGAGTTCAGCGCGTTGCGGCCAGGCTCTCCAAAAAGCTTTCCAGCACCAGATGCGGGCGACGGCCCTTGCGCGTGACCGAGGCGAGGCTCAAGTCGTAGAAGCGCGCTTGGGGTTTCAATGCACGCAAGCGACCCTGTTGCACCCAGAGGCTGGCGTAGTGATCCGGCAGGTAGCCGATGTAGCGCCCGGTCAGAATGAGAAACGCCATGCCCTCGCGGTCGGACGCACTCGCGGTGCAATTGAGTGCCTGGTAATGCGCTTGAATCTCGGCCGGTAAACGGAAGGTCGGGGCGATGGCGTCCTGACTGTTGAGACGCTCATCGTCGAGTTGTTTGTCGTCCGCATAGAACAACGGATGACCGACCGCGCAGTACAGCAGCGAACGCTCGCTGTAGAGCGGTTGATATTCCAGGCCTGACAGCGCGCTCGCCTGCGGTACCACGCCGACATGCAGGCGACCATCGAGCACACCTTGTTCGACTTCATTGGGCGCGATCATGCGGATCTGAATCTGCACGTCCGGCCCGCGCTCCTTCAATTGCGCCAAGGCGTGGGTGATGCGCATGTGGGGGAGGGTGACCAGGTTGTCGGTCAGGCCGATGGTCAGTTCGCCACGCAGGTGCTGGTGCAGGCCGTTGACCTCGGTGCGAAAACTTTCGAGCGCACTTAATAGTTGCAACGACGATTGATAAACCTCACGACCTTCTTCAGTCAGGGAAAAACCGGCGCGACCGCGTTGGCACAGGCGCAGGCCGAGGCGCTGTTCCAGATCGCTCATCTGCTGACTGATCGCCGAACGACCAATCCCCAGCACCGATTCGGCTGCTGAGAAGCCGCCGCATTCCACTACGCTGCGAAAAATCCGCAGCAGGCGGATATCAAAGTCGCTGACTTGTGCCAGCGGATCGGGGCGACGAGTGCTCATAGTTTAGTGATGGCCTGACTGAAGGTTTGAAATATTGAATTTCACCGACTTTATCTCCGTGGCAATTTAGCTGCAAGAACGCTCTTCATCTCCACGCCGCTTATTGCTTTGCGAGGTTTTGCTCATGAACTTGCCTGAAAACGCCCCGACTTCCCTGGCCAGCCAGCTCAAGCTCGATGCTCACTGGATGCCCTACACCGCCAACCGGAATTTCCAGCGCGATCCGCGCCTGATCGTGGCGGCTGAAGGCAGTTGGCTGACGGATGACAAGGGGCGCAAGGTCTACGATTCGCTGTCCGGTCTGTGGACCTGCGGCGCCGGGCATACCCGCAAGGAAATCCAGGAAGCGGTGGCCAGGCAGTTGGGCACACTCGATTACTCGCCAGGCTTCCAGTACGGTCACCCGCTGTCGTTTCAACTGGCGGAAAAAATCACTGACCTGACGCCGGGCGATCTCAATCACGTGTTCTTCACCGACTCGGGTTCCGAGTGCGCGGATACCGCGGTGAAGATGGTCCGCGCCTACTGGCGTCTCAAAGGCCAGTCGACCAAAACCAAAATGATCGGCCGTGCCCGTGGCTACCACGGTGTGAACATCGCCGGCACCAGCCTTGGCGGCGTGAACGGCAACCGCAAAATGTTTGGTCAGGCGATGATGGACGTCGATCACCTGCCGCACACATTGCTTGCCAGCAATGCCTACTCGCGGGGCATGCCGAAAGAGGGCGGTATTGCGCTGGCGGACGAATTGCTCAAGCTAATCGAATTGCACGATGCGTCGAATATCGCCGCGGTGTTTGTCGAGCCAATGGCCGGTTCCGCTGGCGTACTGGTTCCGCCAGAGGGTTACCTCAAGCGTCTGCGCGATATTTGCGATCAGCACAATATCCTGCTGGTGTTCGACGAAGTGATCACCGGTTTCGGCCGTACCGGTTCGATGTTCGGCGCTGACAGCTTTGGCGTCACCCCGGACCTGATGTGCATCGCCAAGCAAGTCACCAATGGCGCGATCCCAATGGGCGCTGTGATTGCCAGCTCCGAGATCTATCAGACCTTCATGAACCAGGCGACGCCGGAATACGCGGTGGAATTCCCGCACGGTTACACCTATTCGGCACACCCGGTGGCTTGCGCTGCTGGCCTGGCAGCACTCGACCTGCTGCAAAAGGAAAACCTGGTGCAGAGCGTGGCCGAAGTCGCACCGCATTTCGAAAATGCGCTGCACGGCCTGAAGGGCTCGAAAAACATTATCGACATTCGTAACTACGGTCTGGCCGGCGCGATCCAGATTGCTCCGCGTGACGGCGACGCCATCGTGCGTCCGTTCGAAGCGGGCATGGCGCTGTGGAAAGCCGGGTTCTACGTGCGCTTCGGCGGCGACACCCTGCAATTCGGGCCAACCTTCAACAGCAAGCCGCAAGACCTTGATCGTCTGTTCGACGCGGTCGGCGAAGTGCTGAACAAGATCGACTGATTTTCTCTTCTATATAGAGGCTCCCGATGAAGGGCGCCTTTGAACAACTTTTCAGGAGCCCCGCATGAGCCTTATCCCGCATTTGATCAATGGCGAACTGGTGACCGAAGACGGTCGCACCGCCGACGTGTTCAACCCGTCGACCGGTCAGGCGATCCACAAGCTGCCGTTAGCCAGCCGCGAAACCATTCAGAAAGCCATCGATTCGGCCAAGGCTGCATTCCCGGCCTGGCGTAATACGCCGCCGGCCAAGCGGGCGCAGGTGATGTTCCGCTTCAAGCAACTGCTGGAGCAGAACGAAGCGCGTATCGCACAGTTGATCAGCGAAGAACACGGCAAAACCCTGGAAGATGCCGCGGGTGAATTGAAGCGCGGGATCGAGAACGTCGAATTCGCTTGCGCGGCCCCGGAAATCCTCAAGGGTGAATACAGTCGCAATGTCGGCCCGAACATTGATGCCTGGTCGGACTTCCAGCCGTTGGGTGTGGTCGCCGGTATCACGCCATTCAACTTCCCGGCCATGGTGCCGCTGTGGATGTATCCGCTGGCGATCGTTTGCGGCAACTGCTTCATCCTCAAGCCATCCGAGCGTGATCCGAGCTCCACACTGTTGATCGCTCAGTTGTTGATCGAAGCCGGGTTGCCCAAAGGTGTGCTGAGCGTCGTGCACGGTGACAAGGCAGCAGTGGATGCGCTGATCGAAGCGCCGGAAGTCAAAGCGCTGAGCTTTGTGGGTTCGACGCCGATTGCCGAATACATTTATGCCGAAGGTACCAAGCGCGGCAAACGCGTTCAGGCATTGGGCGGGGCGAAGAACCATGCAGTGCTGATGCCGGATGCGGACCTGGATAACGCCGTCAGCGCGCTGATGGGTGCGGCTTACGGTTCTTGCGGTGAGCGTTGCATGGCGATCTCGGTGGCCGTGTGTGTTGGCGACCAGGTAGCGGATGCGCTGGTGGCCAAGTTGGTACCGCAAATCAAGGCACTGAAAATCGGCGCGGGGACTTCTTGTGGGCTGGACATGGGGCCGCTGGTTTCCGGTCAGGCTCGCGACAAGGTCAGCGGCTATATAGAAGACGGCGTTTCTTCCGGTGCTTCGTTGGTGGTGGATGGTCGTGGCCTGAGCGTGGCCGGTCATGAGGAAGGGTTTTTCCTTGGTGGCTGCCTGTTCGATAACGTCACGCCAGAGATGCGCATCTATAAAGAAGAGATCTTCGGGCCAGTGCTGTGCGTTGTCCGGGTCAACAGCCTGGAAGAGGCGATGCAACTGATCAACGATCACGAGTATGGCAACGGTACCTGCATCTTCACCCGTGATGGGGAAGCGGCGCGGTTGTTCTGCGATGAGATCGAAGTCGGCATGGTCGGCGTCAACGTGCCATTGCCGGTGCCGGTGGCGTATCACAGCTTCGGCGGCTGGAAGCGTTCGCTGTTTGGCGATCTGCACGCGTATGGCCCCGATGGTGTGCGCTTCTATACGCGTCGCAAGGCCATTACCCAGCGCTGGCCGCAGCGAGCGAGCCATGAAGCGTCGCAATTCGCATTCCCTAGCTTGTAAGTAGATGGGAGAAGGCCGAGCCCCCGGGGCTCGGCCTTCGTGTTTCCGGGGTTTTTGAGCCTATATGACAGAATTGTGAAAATAGGGGTTGACGGCAGATTCTGGAAGTCTATAATTCGCCCCACTTCCGGCGCAGTCGAAACGGAAAACTCCTTGGTAAACAAAGAGTTACGCGGTTTTCGGCAGCGAGTTGCTTCAGATCATCGAAGCCCAGAAGGAGTTGATCAGGCAGTGTGTGTTCGCCTTATTAACGATTCGATCTTCTCGGTCGAAAGCGGAGAAAAAGAGGTGTTGACAGCAGCGAGTAACGCTGTAGAATTCGCCTCCCGCTAACGA
>NZ_CABVHK010000025.1 GCF_902497785.1 Pseudomonas fluorescens | reverse complement strand
CGACGGTCAACAGCGAGATTTACTACGGCCTCGGCACGGACAGCCGCAACAACAAAATCGGCCTGTACTCGCTGAATATCGACCCGGCCGACGCCAGTGCCGACAGCTTCGGCCGCCTCTATCGAACCGACTCCACCACCGCCGGTGCGGCCTGGAGTACGTCCAGCAACAGCCCGATCCCCATTGGCCAGAACAGCTACCTGAGCTTCACCGACAGCGCCGGCAGCAACGCCGGCCCGGTACTGATCCAGAACCTCAGTACCACCGTGACCGTCGAGGCGGTCATTGCGCCCACCAACAACCTGGATTTGAGCAGCGCCATCGACCTGGATGGCGCGGGAACGATCGAGATTATTTACCTGTAACACCCAACCCGACCCTGACGAATCCGCGGTGCACTCAAGCACCCCGGGCCAGTCAGGTCACAACCCTGGAAGTGAGAAACAAAAATGAAAAAGTACCTTGCAGCAATCTCCGCTACCGCATTGATCAGCGTTGCGCCGTTTGCACTGGCGGCATCAAGCACTGAACTGACTGTCACCGGTTTCATTACACCGAGTGCTTGTGAAATGAGCTTGTCCTCTGGCGGAATAATCGATGTCGGCGACCTGCAGATGAAGGATCTGAATCCAACCACCTTCACGCTGGTAAACGCTACGCCATTGGAGTTGGCCGTAGCCTGTGATGCGCCGGCGTTGTTTGCTATTAACGCCATCGATAACAACCCGGGCACATCGTGGAATGGCAGTGGTTACGGTCTGGGGCTGGTCGGCGATGACATAAAGCTGGGCGGCTTCACGCCCGCGATCACTCGCGTCACGGCAGACGGCGTGAGCGCGAGAGCCATTCAATCGGTTGACGGCACAGGCTGGACCGCTACCCCCGGCCTGTTTCCAGCCATGCTCACATCGACTGCCGCACTCGGCACGCTTGAACCGATCCCCGTGGAAAACCTCCAGATGAATCTCATGGTCCGCACCTGGATCACCCCTGCGGAAAACCTGCCGGCGACCGAGGAGATCACGATTGATGGCTCCGCGACATTTGAAGTGAAGTACCTCTAACGCCCTGACGCTGAACCGCTCGCAGCGTTCTCAGGCGCGGGCGGTTCAGTGTCGACTGGCGAAACCTCTTGATTGATAAATGAGCATCCAACAATGAAAAATTATCTGGCAGCACTGACCGCCACGGCACTGATCGCCGTTGCACCTTTCGCACTGGCGGCTTCGAGTACTGAATTGACCGTCACCGGCAGCATCACGCCGAGTGCGTGTATGCCGATGTTGTCCGGCGGAGGGAACATCGACCTTGGCAAAATCCCTGTAAAGGATCTCAACCCGGATCCAGACCGCAAGACGCGGCTGGATAAGCAATCTATTGGACTAACGGTGACATGTGACGCCGCTACGCAGTTCGCGCTTGACCCAACCGACAATAAGGCCGGCACTGCGACCGACGCATACGGCTTCGGTTTGGGCCTGACTGATGCGGGAGAAAAGGTCGGCGAGTTCTGGGTCAGCATCGACAGTGCTCTGGCAGACGGACAACCTGCCGTCGCCATTCTTTCGTTGGACAAAGAGACACCCAGTTGGCAGCTCGGCGAGTCGATCATGATCGGGGCGATTTCCTCGGTCAGTGCAGCCGGCACTCTAACCCCGCTAGCCGCGACAGAGGTCGCGATGGACTTGGTGATCGAACCGTACATAGCCCCGACGAACAGCCTGACCCTGACCGACGAAGTCACCATCGACGGCTCCGTGACAATCGACGTGATGTACCTGTAACGCCCTGACGCCGAACCGCTCGCAGCGTTCACGGTCGCGGCGGTTCAGTGCGACTGGCAGAACCCCTTGCCTAATGAATGAGTATCCAAAACATGAACAAATACCTGGCAGCACTGACCGCCTGCACACTGATAACCGTCGCGCCTTTTGCACTGGCGGCTTCGAGTACTGAATTGACCGTCACCGGCAGCATCACGCCGAGTGCTTGTATGCCGATGTTGTCCGGTGGAGGGAACATCAACCTTGGCAAAATCCCTGTGAAGGATCTCAACCCGGATCCAGATCAATACACGCGTCTGCCAAACCAATATGTGCAGTTCACCGTGACCTGTAATGCAAACACTGCTTTCGCAATTCACAGTATCGACAACAAGGCCGGCACCGTATACGGCCAAGGATACTTTGGTCTTGGACTGACCGATGCGGGAGAAAAACTGGGTAATTTTGAAGTCTACCACCTCACCGTTCAGGCAGACGGGAACCCTGCTGAACTAATCTATTCGGAAGATGGCGGGGGAAGCTGGGCAGGTTGGGGCTACCTGGGTCCTGGCTTATGGACGGCAGTGAGTGCGCCGGGTACGACAGACCCGCTTCCTGCAACAAGCGTTGAAATGGATCTGGAGATCTCAGCGTCCATAGCCCCGACCAAAGGCTTGACCTTGACCGATGAAGTCATCATCGACGGTTCCGCCACGTTCGAAGTGAAGTACCTGTAACGCCCTGACGCCGAACCGCTCGCAGCATCCATAGGCGCAGCGGTTCATTGGCCCAAGGTCCGACCCTTGGCAAAGAATGTCTCCGGTCCCCCAACCACACCACGAAATGGACTTTCACCCATGCATCATTACTTCAAAGTACTTATCGCTGTTTTTACAATCAGCACCACCCATAACGCGCTCGCCGCCTCTGTCGTGGACCTGGCCGTCACTGGCAACATCACGCCCGCAGCCTGCACGCCGAGCCTGTCCGGCAACGGCCTCATCGAGTACGGAAAATTTTCCCATCAGGACTTGAGCGTCGACAAGCGCACACAGCTGCGTGACAAGATTCTGGACCTGACGATCCAGTGCGACGCCCCCTTGCGTTTTGGCTTGCTCATGCGTGACAACCGCGAAGGCTCGGCGCTGGTCAACAGCCAGATTTACTACGGTCTGAATCTGGACAACAGCGGCAATAAAATCGGCGTGTATTCAATGCACTTCGATCCCGCCAGCACCACCGTGGACGCCTGGTCACAGGTCTATCGCACCGACTCCACCACCGGCGGATTGGCGTGGAGTACTTCCAACAGCCGGACCATTCCCATCGCATCCAGAAGTTATCTCGGATTCGTCGATGTGGCCGGCAGCAACGCCGGCCCGATTGCCATTCAAAACCTGACGAGCCGGGTCACCGTTGAAACGGTCATCGCGCCCACCCGTGATCTGGACTTGAGCACTGAGGTACGGCTCGACGGCTCGGCGACGCTGGACGTTGTGTACCTGTAGGTCAGACTTTTTCGCTGACCACCTGCACGTACAGCGAACGCCCGGCGCCGAGGCCGGCGATGATTGCGCCGAGGCCGATCACGCCGAAGATCCAGCCGATGGCGCTCCAGCCGCCGGTCCAGTCATGGACGATGCCGACCGCGAACGGGCCCATGGACGCCAGGGTGTAGCCGAAGCCTTGGGCCATGCTCGACAGGTTTGCCGCGACATGCGCGTCCCGCGAGCGCAATACGATCAGGGTCAACGCCAGACTGAAGGTGCCGCCCTGCCCCAGTCCGAGCAGAATCGCCCAGCCCCACAGGCCTTCGATCGGAGCGTACAGGCAACCGAACAGACCGCCGAGGGTCAGCGCCATGACGATCACGATCGCCAGGCGCTGATCCTTGCCGCGCGTGGCCAGCCACGGTGCGGCCAGTGAGCTGGCCAGTTGAATGATCACCGAACCCGACAGCACCAGCCCGGCCTGGGTGGGCGTCAGGCCGCGACCGATGAGGATCGACGGCAACCAGCCGAACACGATGTACGCCAGCGACGATTGCAGGCCCATGTACAAGGTCACTTGCCAGGCCAACGGATCGCGCAACAGACCGCGAACCCGGTAGGCGACGTTATGCGCGCCGTGTTTCTGACCGACTTGCGGCAACCAGAAGATCGCCGCCACCAGTGCCGGAATCACCCAGAAACCGAGGCCCAGAGCCCAGCTCTTGTCGAAGTGTTCACTCAACGGCACGGTCGCGCCTGCGGCCATCGCCGCACCCAGGCACAGGGCCATGGTGTAGACGCCGGTCATGGTGCCGGCGTGTTTGGCGAAATCGCGTTTGACGATGCCGGGCAACAGAACGCCGATCACGCCGATGCTCGCACCGGCCAGCACACTGCCGGCAAACAGGCCGATTTCGCCGAACGAACTGCGCAGAATGATCCCGCCCGCCAATGTCAGGAGGATGCCCAACACCACCCGTTCGGCACCGAAACGCCGGGCCAGAATCGGCGCCAGCGGTGCAAACAATCCGAGGCACAGCACCGGCAATGTTGTCAGTAGACCGGCATGCGCTGCCGACAATCCGAGGCTTTTCGAGACCTCGCTGAGCATCGGCGCCATGCTCGACAGCGCCGGCCGCAGGTTCAACGCGACTAGGATCAAACCGAGCAACAACAACCACGGCCGCCGCAGGATCGGCGGGCTTTGCTGGACTTGCTCGTCGTCGGCTTCGGCGTCGATCAACAGTTGCTCGAGCTCCGCCGGGCGTTGGGTGTGTGCGGTGTGACGGGACATGGCGTTCTCGGTTTCAAGGTTCATTGATCAACTGCCTCGACAAGGCTTTGGCGCGTTCCGGGTCGCGTTGTTCGACGGCATCGAGCAGCGCGATGTGCAGGTCGAACACTTCCTGCCGACGTGGCGCGTTGCTCAAGGTCTGGCGCAACTGCGCGCCGACGATGCTGGAGAAATAGCGATACAGCTCGCTGAGGGTGGGGTTGTGTGCGGCGTCCACCAGACGGCGATGGAACACCAGATCGCAGGCGATGTAGCTGTCGAGATCGCCGTGGTAATGGCTGCCACTGACGCCCAGTGCCTCGCGCAGTTCGTGCAAATCCTCATCGGTACGGCGCAGTGCCGCGAGGCCGATGGCTTCGACTTCGAGAATGTGCCGGGTTTCCCTGGCCTGCTCCAGCGAGCAGCGCGACAACGCTTTCAGGGTGTCCAGCGGATCAATCACCGCCCGCAAGTAACTGCCATCGCCTTGACGGATTTCGATCAAACCGGAAAACGCCAACACCCGCATCGCTTCGCGCACGGTGTTGCGGCTGATGCCCAGCTCGGCGGAGAGCTCGGGTTCGGTGGGCAAACGTTGACCCACGACCCACGTGCCTTCGGTGATGCGCAGGCGAAGTTGATCCAGGGCCTGATCGACCAGGGAGCGTTTAACTAATGGAGAAATGTCTGACATGAAGGCCGCCTTTTCATCCAATCATAGGATGAATTTTCTGACATGTTAGTCAGCTTAATCTTTCAGGACAACCCTAATTTCTGTAGGAGCTGCCGCAGGCTGCGAGCTCTTGATTGTGCTCTTGAAGATCAAAAGATCGCAGCCTGCGGCAGCTCCTACGCAATCGTGTACGGCGTTTAATCGCGGACAAAAAAAACCCGGAACATGTCCGGGTTTATTTCAACGCCTGTGTGACATCAATGCAAAATCTGGCTCAAGAACAACTTGGTCCGTTCATTCTGCGGGTTATCGAAGAAGTCGTTCGGCGCCGCCTGTTCAACGATTTCACCCTTGTCCATGAAGATCACGCGATTCGCCACGGTGCGGGCGAAGCCCATTTCGTGGGTTACGCAGAGCATGGTCATGCCGTCTTCGGCCAGGCCGATCATGGTGTCCAGCACCTCTTTCACCATCTCCGGGTCGAGCGCTGAAGTCGGTTCGTCGAACAGCATGATTTTCGGTTTCATGCACAGCGCCCGGGCAATCGCCACACGCTGCTGCTGACCGCCGGACAGTTGCCCCGGGAATTTATGCGCCTGCTCCGGAATGCGTACGCGTTCCAGGTAATGCATGGCGATTTCCTCGGCCTTGCGCTTGGGCATCTTGCGCACCCACATCGGCGCCAGCGTGCAGTTCTGCAGAATGGTCAGGTGCGGGAACAGGTTGAAGTGCTGGAACACCATGCCGACTTCACGGCGCACCGATTCGATCTGCTTGAGGTCGTTGGTCAGTTCCACGCCATCAACCACGATGCGGCCCTGCTGGTGTTCTTCCAGACGGTTGAGGCAACGAATGGTCGTGGATTTGCCGGAACCCGAAGGGCCGCACAGGACGATGCGCTCGCCCTGCTTGACGTTCAGGTTGATGTCTTTCAACACGTGGAACTGGCCGTACCACTTGTTGACGCCCTGCATTTGGATAATGCCTTCAGGGCTCACAGGCTGTTTGATTGCTTCGCTCATAAAAAGAACTCCTAACGCTTGTGGCCAGTGTCGAGCTTGCGTTCCAGATGCATGGAATAGCGCGACATACCAAAACAGAAAATCCAGAACACCAGGGCCGCAAACACATAGCCTTCAGTGGCCATGCCCAGCCATTTCGGGTCGGCAGCGGCTTGTTTGACGCTGTTGAGCAGGTCGAACAGGCCGATGATGATCACCAGGCTCGTGTCCTTGAACAGCGCAATGAAGGTGTTGACGATGCCCGGGATCACCAGCTTCAAGGCTTGCGGCAGAATCACCAGGCCCATGCTGCGCCAGTAACCGAGGCCCATCGCTGCAGCCGCTTCGTACTGACCTTTGGGAATCGCTTGCAGACCGCCGCGCACCACCTCGGCCACGTAGGCCGACTGGAACAGGATCACACCGATCAGCGCCCGCAGCAGTTTGTCGAAGTTCATGCCTTCGGGCAGGAACAACGGCAGCATCACCGAGGACATGAACAACACCGTGATCAACGGCACGCCGCGCCAGAATTCGATGAAGGTCACGCAGACCACCCGAATCGCCGGCATGTTCGAACGCCGCCCCAACGCCAGGACAATCCCCAGCGGCAAGGCGCCGGCGATGCCGACCGTGGCGATCACCAGGGTCAGCATCAGGCCGCCCCACTGGCTGGTCGCCACCTGGGTCAAACCGAACACGCCGCCATGCAACAGGCACCAGGCAATGATCGGGTACAGCACCAGAAAGCTCAGGCCGTAAATCGCCTTGCGCGGGAAGCGCGAGATGAACAGCGGCGCCACGCCGATGACGGCCAGCCACACGGTCAGGTCCACGCGCCAGCGCAGGTCCACCGGGTAGTAGCCGTACATGAACTGGCCGAAGCGTTGCTGGATGAACACCCAGCAGGCGCCCTCCTTGGTGCAGTCGGCCTGGCTGGTGCCCACCCAGTTGGCGTCGATGATTGCCCATTCCAGGATCGGTGGCACCACCAGGTAAATCAGGTAGAACGCGAACAGGGTCAACAGGGTGTTGAGCCAGCTGGAAAACATGTTCGCGCGCATCCACGCCACGACACCGATGCTGCGGTTCGGGGGTGGCATGTCGGGTTTGAAAGTATGAGTACTCATGCGCTTTTCCTTACCGCTCGATCAGCGCAATGCGCTTGTTGTACCAGTTCATCAGCAGGGAAATGCTGATACTGATCGCCAGGTACACGCTCATGGTGATCGCAATCACCTCGATGGCCTGCCCGGTCTGGTTCAGCACCGTACCGGCAAACAACGAGACCATTTCCGGATAACCGATACCGGCCGCCAGCGAAGAGTTTTTCGCCAGGTTCAGGTATTGGCTGGTCAGCGGTGGAATGATCACGCGCAACGCTTGCGGGATGATCACCTTGCGCAGGGTCGGACCGTTACGCAGACCCAGCGAATGGGCCGCTTCGGTCTGGCCGTGGCTGACCGACTTGATACCCGAACGCACGATCTCGGCAATAAACGCAGCCGTGTAGACGGTCAGCGCCAGGGTCAGCGCCAGCAGTTCGGGAATCAGTACCCAGCCACCGACGAAGTTGAAGCCCTTGAGTTCCGGCATCTCCCAATGCACAGGCGCACCGAAGATCAGTGCGCACAACGCCGGGATCACCAGGAACAGCGCGAGGCCGACCCAGAATTTATGGAACGGCACACCGCTCGCTTCGAAGCGCTGGTTGGCCCAGCGGCACATCAGCACGATGGCGACAATGGCCACGGCGATGCTCGCCATGAACGGCCAGAAACCGTCCGCCGCCAACGCGGCCGGCATGTTCAGGCCGCGGCTGCTGACGAAGAAGGTGTCGCCGAAGTTATGACTGTTGCGTGGCCCCGGCATGGTCAGGAACACCGCGAAGTACCAGAACAGGATTTGCAGCAGCGGCGGAATGTTGCGGAAGACTTCCACATAAACCGTCGCCAGCCTGGCGATGATCCAGTTCTTCGACAGCCGTGACACGCCGACAATGAACCCGAGGATCGTCGCCAGGATCACGCCGATGAACGTGACCAGCAGGGTGTTGAGCAGGCCGATGACAAACACCCGGGCATAGCTGTCCGATTCGGTGTAGTCGATCAGGTGTTGAGCGATGCCGAAACCGGCACTGCGCTCCAGAAAGTCGAAACCGGAGGTAATGCCCCGGTGTTGAAGGTTGGTCTGCGTATTGTCGAACAGGTACCAGCCCATCGAGACCACCGCCACAATGGTGATGATCTGAAATAGCCACGCACGCACTTTGGGATCGCTGAGGCTGAGCCTCTGCTTTGGTGCGCCGATTGAATTTTGCATGAAGTGCCCCGGATGTAATGGAACAGAACATCACCCGGCAGTTGGCCTACCGGGTGATAGAACCATCAGCGCACTGGTGGTGCGTATTGAATGCCGCCGTTGTTCCACAGAGCGTTCAGCCCGCGGTCAATGGCCAGCGGAGTGCTCTTGCCGAGGTTTTTCTCGAACACTTCGCCGTAGTTACCCACTTGCTTGACGATCTGCACGACCCAGTCTTTCTTCACTTTCAGGTCTTTGCCATATTCACCGTCAGCGCCCAGCAGACGAGCAACGTCCGGGTTCTTGGTGGATTTGGCTTCAGCTTCAACGTTCTTCTGGGTGATGCCCATTTCTTCAGCGTTGACCATCGCGTACAGGGTCCACTTCACAATGCTGAACCACTCTTCGTCGCCTTTACGCACGACCGGGCCCAGAGGCTCCTTGGAGATGGTTTCCGGCAGAACGACGTAGTCGGTCGGCGTCGCCAGCTTGCTGCGTTGTGCGTAAAGCTGGGATTTGTCGGAGGTCAGCACGTCGCAACGACCGGATTCCAGCGACTTGGCGCTTTCATCAGAGGTGTCGAAGGTGATCGGGGTGTATTTCAGGCCGTTGCCGCGGAAGTAGTCGGAAACGTTCAGCTCGGTGGTGGTACCGGCTTGAATGCAGATGGTGGCGCCGTCGAGCTCTTTGGCGCTTTTAACGCCGAGCTTGTTGTTCACCAGGAAGCCGATGCCGTCGTAGTACGTCACGCCGGCAAACACCAGGCCCATGCCCGAATCGCGGGAGCTGGTCCAGGTGGTGTTACGCGACAGCACGTCGATTTCGCCGGACTGCAGCGCGGTGAAGCGCTCCTTGGCGTTCAACTGGCTGAATTTGACCTTGGTCGCGTCGCCGAATACGGCAGCGGCCACAGCGCGGCATACGTCAGCATCGATACCGATGATCTTGCCAGTGGAGTCCGGAACCGAGAAACCCGGCAGGCCATCACTGACGCCGCACTGTACGAAACCTTTCTTCTGCACTGCATCCAGGGTTGCACCCGCCTGAGCGAACCCGCTGACACCGAGTACTGCGGCTGCAGTCACGATGGCCAGGGTGGATTTCAACATCTTCATTCAAACCTCCAGTTTTGCTCTTGTTGTGTCGGAGCTTGAGTCCAGTCGCACCCTTATGAGGCGTAGTCGACCCGTGTTGGCTTTTTTTGGGGTCAACCGACGTAGGACCTGCGCTATGAGTCTAGTAGGAGAAAATCCACAGCATGGACCCCTCACTTCTCACCAATCGGCCGAACGGGCGGTAGCCCTTTCACGTTCGCGAAGCCCGTAGCGGCCGCTGGCGAACATCCATCACCGGATTTTTTTGCAATCCCACCACGAACAATGGCCTGATAGTGTTACCGACAGGCGTGGGATTTTCGTACAAGCGTTTACATAGCAAAGCCCGTACCAGACCGCTTTCCGAAGCGGTTTGGCGACAGGTCAATAGCAAAACTTGTAGCCTTGCGACATCTTCGTAACGGATCAACCTGACGCGCACTCACCTCATGCACTTAATGAGCGCGCACGCACATATTTGGAGCAGCCATGACCGAGCCCTTGATTCTTCAACCCGTCAAGCCCGCAGACGCCTGTGTTATCTGGCTGCACGGCCTCGGCGCCGACCGTTACGACTTCCTGCCCGTGGCCGAAGCCCTGCAGGAAACCTTGCTCAGCACTCGCTTCGTTTTGCCCCAGGCACCGACCCGCGCCGTGACCATCAATGGCGGTTACGAGATGCCGAGCTGGTACGACATTCTGGCCATGAGCCCGGCGCGCGCGATCAGCCGCGAGCAACTGGAAGCGTCGGCGCAGCGAGTCATTGAATTGATCGAAGAGCAACGAGCTGGCGGAATAGACGCCTCGCGGATTTTCCTGGCAGGTTTTTCCCAGGGTGGCGCGGTGGTGTTCCACACCGCGTTTGTGAAATGGCAGGGGGCGTTGGGTGGCGTGCTTGCCCTCTCGACTTATGCACCGACTTTCAGTGATGAACTGGAACTGTCCGCCAGCCAACAGCGCATTCCGGTGTTGTCGTTGCACGGCCAGTACGATGACGTGGTGCAAAACTCCATGGGTCGCACCGCCTGCGAGTATTTAAAGCAGCATGGTGTCACCGTGACATGGCAGGAATACCCAATGGGTCATGAAGTGTTACCCGAGGAGATTCGCGACATTGGCGTCTGGCTCACCGAGCGCCTGCGTTAACGGTTGCTGCGAAAAACAGGCCATTGATCCCTCCCACTACGCCGCGCCCGATTCTTGCATTACACTGGCCGGCACTTAACCTATTGATGAGATGACCGTGCTCAAAGCACTCAAGAAAATGTTCGGTAAAAGCGAGACTGAGCAGCTCGCGCCAGTCTCCAGCGCTCCTTCTCACGCCCCCGGCCACCGCACCGACGGTAATCAGTCTGGCCGGAACGCTCCCGCAGCGGCACCGAAACACACTCCGGTGGCATCACCTGCGATCCAGCCTGTTGAAGAGGCGCCTGCCGAACAACCGCGCAGCGAAGCGCCGAAAACGGCAAAACCGCGTCGCGAACCGAAGCCCAAAGCACCGGTCATCCCCTGGAAACTCGAAGATTTCGCCGTCGAACCCCAGGAAGGCAAAACCCGTTTCCACGATTTCAAGCTTGCCCCGGAACTGATGCACGCCATCCAGGACCTGGGCTTCCCGTATTGCACGCCGATCCAGGCCCAGGTACTGGGTTTCACCCTCGCCGGCAAAGACGCCATCGGCCGCGCCCAGACCGGCACCGGCAAAACCGCTGCGTTCCTGATTTCGATCATCACCCAGCTGTTGCAAACCCCGCCGCCGAAAGAGCGCTACATGGGTGAGCCACGGGCGCTGATCATTGCGCCGACCCGTGAGCTGGTGGTGCAGATCGCCAAGGACGCCGCCGACCTGACCAAGTACACCGGCCTCAACGTCATGACGTTTGTCGGCGGCATGGACTTCGACAAACAACTCAAGCACCTCGAAGCCCGTCACTGCGACATCCTCGTCGCGACCCCGGGCCGCTTGCTCGATTTCAACCAGCGCGGCGACGTGCACCTGGACATGGTTGAAGTCATGGTCCTGGACGAAGCCGACCGCATGCTCGACATGGGCTTCATCCCGCAAGTGCGTCAGATCATCCGCCAGACCCCGCCGAAGGACGAGCGTCAGACGCTGCTGTTCTCCGCGACCTTTACCGAAGACGTGATGAACCTCGCGAAGCAATGGACCACCGAGCCGTCGATCGTCGAGATCGAGTCGCAGAACGTGGCCAGCGAAAACGTCGAACAGCACATCTATGCGGTGGCCGGTGCCGACAAATACAAACTGCTCTACAACCTGGTCAACGACAATGGGTGGGAGCGGGTGATGGTCTTCGCCAACCGCAAGGATGAAGTGCGGCGCATCGAAGAGCGTCTGGTGCGCGATGGCGTCAACGCCGCGCAACTGTCCGGCGACGTGCCGCAGCACAAGCGCATCAAGACCCTGGAAGGTTTCCGCGAAGGCAAGATCCGCGTGCTGGTGGCCACCGATGTCGCCGGTCGCGGCATCCACATCGACGGCATCAGCCACGTGATCAACTTCACCCTGCCGGAAGTCCCGGACGATTACGTGCATCGCATTGGTCGTACCGGTCGTGCCGGCGCCGATGGCGTGTCCATCAGTTTTGCCGGGGAAGACGACTCCTACCAACTGCCGTCCATCGAGGCGCTGCTGGGTCGCAAAATCAGCTGTGAGACGCCGCCGACGCATTTGCTGCGGGCGGTTGAGCGCAAGCGCCCGTAATACGCGGCGTGACAAAAGAGGCGCAGCCGGCAACGGACTGCGCTTTTTTTTCGTCCGGCTTTTTTTTAAACACTGTAGGAGCGAGCTCGCTCGCGAAAAATGCATGGACGACACGTGCTGCCTGATGCCGCGCATTATCGTTAACGTTTTTCGCGAGCAATCGAGCGTCGACCGGCTGCTCCTACAGGTTGAAATGCGGTGTAGCACTAAACAAGGAGCTTGCTAGCGATAATTAAAAGTCCATAATGGACAAATTAGTTTATCCGTCACTCCCGGAGCCGACCATGTCCAGTACGCCTCATGTGATCACCCAACTACAGGCCCGCGAGCTGCTGGCACAGGTCGACGTGCCGCAGATCCTGCGCAAATTGTTCCGCGACCTCGCCACCGGGCAGGCCGTGCAACCGGCGCAGCAACTGGTGGAGTTTCCCCAGGGTGCCGGCGACTTCATCAATTATCTGGGCGTACTGGCCGAAGACGGGGTGTACGGCGTCAAGACCTCGCCCTACATCGTGCGCGAACAAGGCCCGCTGGTGACCGCATGGACGTTGCTGATGTCGATGCAGACCGGGCAACCGCTGCTGCTGTGCGATGCCGGCGAACTGACCACCGCCCGCACCGCCGCGACCACCGCCGTAGCCGTCGATGCCCTCGCCCCGCTCGACGCTAGCCGGCTGGCGATCATCGGCAGCGGCAAGGTGGCGCTGGCGCACTTGCATTACGTCAAAGGCTTGCGCGACTGGCAGAGCATCCATCTTTTTTCGCCGAACCTGAGCGAGTTGACGGCCGAAGCCCGCCAGCAAATCGAACGTCTTGATCCACGATTAAAGCTGGTTGATTCTCGCGAAGCGGCCGTTCACGACGCGGACGTGATCATGCTCTGCACTTCCTCCGCCGGCCCGGTGATCGACCCGACCAGCCTGAGCAAACCGGCGCTGATCACCTCCATCAGCACCAACGCACCGCGCGCCCACGAAGTGCCGCCGCAGAGCCTGAATGACATGCAGGTGTTCTGCGACTATCGTCTGACCACCCCGGACTCGGCGGGCGAAATGCTGATTGCCGGCGAACAGCATGGCTGGGATAAACATTCGATCATGGGCGACCTGCCGGACCTGATCAGCGGCAAAGTGCAGCGCCCCGATTACGACCGCCACGTGTTCTTCCGCTCCATCGGCCTGGGCCTGGAAGACATTGCACTGGCCAATGCCATTTACCGCCTACAACCCCTGTAGAAGTTGCATGAGCTCTGTAGGAGCTGTGTAGGAGCTGTCGAGTGCAACGAGGCTGCGATCTTTTGATCTTTAAAGATCGCAGCCTCGTTGCACTCGACAGCTCCTACACAGCTCCTACACAGCTCCTACACAGCTCCTACACAGCTCCTACACAGCTCCTACACAGCTCCTACACCGCATCACTTCATACTTTGGCATTTGCGTTTATCAGGAGACGTTCATGAGCCAGGCAGATTTCATCATCATCGGCGGCGGGATTGCCGGCGCTTCCACCGGTTTCTGGCTGTCGCAGCACGCCCGGGTGATTGTGCTCGAACGCGAATCCCATCCGGCCTATCACTCCACCGGACGCTCGGCCGCGCTCTACACCGCTGCCTATGGCACAGCGCAGGTCCGGGCGCTGACCCAGGCCAGCCGCGATTTCTTCGACGCCCCGCCCGCCGGTTTCTGCGAACACCCGCTGCTGACCCCGCGCGGCGAGATGACCGTGGACTTCACCGGCGACCCGGCCGAGCTCAACAATCAATACCTGAGCGCCAAAGCCACGGTGCCGGAGATGCAACTGCTCAACGCCGACGAAGCCTGTGCGCGCTTGCCGATCCTGCGCCGGGAAAAAGTCCACGGCGCGATCTACGACCCGAGCGCCAGCGACATCGACACCGACGCCTTGCATCAGGGTTACCTGCGGGGCATCCGCCGCAACAACGGTGAAGTGCGTACCGACAGCGAAGTCCTGAGCCTGACCCGCGACACCGAAGGCCTGTGGCACGTCCAGACCAACGGCCAGACCTTCAGCGCGCCGATCATCATCAATGCCGCCGGCGCCTGGGCCGACAAGATCGGCGCACTGGCCGGCGCCAAACCGCTGGGCCTGCAACCGAAACGCCGCGCGGCGTTTATCTTCGCCGGCCCCGAAGGCGTGGACATCCACCATTGGCCGATGCTGGTCAGCCTCGACGAATCGTTCTACATGAAGCCCGACGCCGGCATGTTCCTCGGCTCGCCGGCCAACGCCGACCCGGTGGAACCACACGACGTGCAGCCCGAAGAGCTGGACATCGCCATGGGCATCTACCAGATCGAAGAAGCCACCACCCTGACCATCCGCCGCCCGACCCGCACCTGGGCGGGGTTGCGCAGCTTCGTGTCCGATGGCGACTTGCTCTGTGGCTTCGATCAGCAGGTACCGGGATTGTTCTGGGTCGCGGCGCAAGGCGGTTACGGCATCCAGACCTCACCGGCCATGGGCCAGGCCAGCGCCGCACTGGTGCGCGGTGAAGCCTTGCCCGAGCAGCTCACGCGTTTCGGCCTGGATGCCGACATGCTCTCCCCCGCTCGCCTGGCCTGAACACCGCCTCAGGTGACGTGCCGACACGATTGCGGCAAACTTCCAGCGCCCTTTTTGCAGGGCGCTGACGCTGCCTGGAGTTCCACCGTATGAACGCACCTGTAAAAGACCCGGCCCTGGACAATTTCCGAGCGATCGCCGACGCCATCGCCACGTTGTTTTTTCCCCATGCCGAGGTGGTGCTGCACGATCTGCGCACGCAAAAAATCGATTACATCGCCAACAATCTGTCCAAACGCGAAATCGGCGACGACGCCGCGCTGGAGGACATGCTCAGCGACGACCTCAGCGATCGAAACATCGGGCCGTACGAAAAGTTGAATTGGGATGGTCAGAAGATTCGCAGCCTGAGCAGTGTGCTGCGCGACGGCAACGGCCATCCGCTGGCGGTGCTGTGCATCAATCTGAATATTTCGCTGTTTGAAAATGCCAAAGCCGCGCTGGACCTGTTCCTGTCGCCGAGCAAGCTGATTCCGCAACCCGACTCACTGTTTCGCGATGACTGGCAGGAGCGCATCAACACCTTCCTGCATGGCTGGCTGCGCGAGCGGCAACTGAGCCTGAACCTGCTGACCCGCGACCATAAACGCGAGTTGGTGCTGGCGTTGCACGCCGAAGGCGCCTTCAAAGGCAAAAGCGCCTCCAACTATGTGGCCAACGTGCTCAACATGGGACGAGCGACGGTGTACAAACACCTGAAAGAATTGAAGGCCTGAGAGCTAAGCACGTACCTGTAGGAGCGAGCTTGCTCGCGATGGTCGCCAACGATAACGCTGGAAGTCTGACACCCCGCGGCGTTCTCAAGACCATCGCGAGCAAGCTCGCTCCTACAGGGCTTTAGCGGTTACTCCAGCGCTGAAGCCGGGCCGAAGAACTCGTAGCGGCTTTGCTTCTCCGGCACGCCCAACGCTTTCAGGTGACGCTTCACTGCAGCCATGAAACCTTTAGGGCCCAGGAAGTAAGCATCCAGATCGCGCTGCTGCGGCAACCACTCGCCCAGTTGCTCCTGACTCAACAGGCCGACCTTGTGCGCCGCCGGGCTTACGCCATCGTCTTCGGCATAGCAGTAGAAGCGCTTGAGTTGCGGGTGACGCTCGGCCAGTCCATCAATCCAGTCGCGGAAGGCGTGAACGCTGCCATTGCGCGCGCAGTGGATAAAGTGCACCGGGCGCTCGGTCGCCAACGCGGCTTCAAGCATGGCCAGGGTGGGCGTGATACCCACGCCGCCACTGATCAGCACCAACGGTTTGTCGCTGTCGGTCAGGGTGAATTCGCCCGATGGCGGGAACAGCTGAATGCTCGAACCGACAGGCAGTTGATCGTGCAGATGGTTCGAGGCGCGGCCACCGTGTTCGCGTTTGACACTGATGCGGTACTGGCCTTTGTTCGCCAGGGCCGACAGCGAATAGTTACGACGAATCTCTTCGCCATCCAGAATCAGCTTCATGCCGATGTACTGGCCTGGCTCTGCGGCGAGGATCGGACCCTTGTCCGCTGGCTCGAAGTAGAACGAAGTGATTTCCGTGCTTTCCTCGACCCTGGCCGCAACGATGAACTCCCGCGCCCCGCGCCAGCCGCCCGGTGCCTGCTCTTTCTGGTCGTAGATGCTGGTTTCGGCGCCGATCAGGATGTCGGCCAGTTGACCATATGCAGCACCCCAGGCGCTCATGACTTGCGGTGTGGCAATTTCGGCGCCCAGCACTTCGGAAATCGCCCGCAGCAGACAAGCGCCGACAATCGGGTAGTGCTCCGGAAGGATTTGCAGGGCCACGTGTTTGTTGATGATCTTGGCGACCAGATCGCCCAATTGGTCGAGCTGATCGATGTGACGCGCATACATCAACACGCCGTTGGCCAGGGCGCGGGGTTGATCACCGCTGGCCTGGTGGGCCTGGTTGAACAGCGGGCGCACTTCAGGGTATTCGGAGAGCATCATGCGGTAGAAATGCGTGATCAATGCTTCGCCGCCGCTTTCCAGCAGCGGAACGGTGGATTTGACGATTGCACGGTCTTGGGCGCTAAGCATAAGGTGACTCCTGAACGACTGGTTTCTAGTTGATTGCCCTATACGTATCAGTTTCCATGCCAGTTTTTAAATCGTTATAAATCAACAGCTTGAAAACTTTATAGTCATATCGACACAGGCTGACTTATAGTCAACGCGACTACATGGAGTCACTATGACTGCAAAATCACTGCTCACCACTTTGCTCCCATTGGTCTCTGACCTGTCCCGCGAACTTCCCGAAGGCGAACGTTATCGGCGCCTGCTCGAAGCGATGCGCGCCTTGCTCCCGTGCGACGCCGCCGCGCTGCTGCGCCTCGATGGCGACTGGCTGGTGCCGTTGGCGGTCGACGGTTTGAGCACCGACACCCTTGGCCGACGCTTTAAAGTCAGCGAACACCCGCGCTTCGAAGCGTTGCTCAGCAGCCCCGGCCCGACCCGCTTTGCCGCCGATAGCGACATGCCCGACCCTTATGACGGACTGGTCGATGGTCTTGACGATCATCTGGAAGTCCACGACTGCATGGGTTGCCCGCTGTTTATCGACGAGCGTCCGTGGGGCCTGCTGACCCTCGACGCCCTCGATTCGGAGCGTCTGGAACCGGTCGAACTCGACACGCTGCAAGCCTTCGCCAGCCTCGCCGCCGCCACGGTCAACGCCGCCGAGCGCATCGAACGGCTGGCCAATCGTGTTGAAGATGAGCATCAACGCGCCGAGGTGTACCGTCAGGCCAGCGGTCAGCAGAACCGCGAGATGATCGGCCAGAGCAAGGCGCACAAACGTCTCGTGGAAGAAATCAGCCTGGTCGGTGGCAGCGACCTGACCGTGCTGATCACCGGGGAAACCGGGGTCGGCAAGGAGTTGGTGGCGCAAGCGATCCACGCCGCCTCGGCCCGGGCCGACAAGCCGATCATCAGCCTCAACTGCGCGGCGCTGCCGGACACGCTGGTGGAAAGCGAGCTGTTCGGCCACGTGCGCGGGGCCTTTACCGGCGCGACGAGCGACCGCCGAGGCAAGTTCGAACTGGCCAATGGCGGTACGCTGTTTCTCGATGAGGTCGGTGAATTGTCGTTGACCGTGCAGGCCAAATTACTGCGCGTACTGCAAAGCGGTCAGTTGCAGCGGCTGGGGTCGGACAAGGAGCATCAGGTCGATGTGCGACTCATCGCCGCGACCAACCGCGACCTGGCCGAAGAGGTGCGCAGCGGCCGCTACCGTGCCGATTTCTACCACCGTTTAAGCGTGTATCCGCTGCTGGTGCCGGCCCTGCGCGATCGCGGCCGGGATGTGTTGCTGCTCAGCGGGTTTTTCCTCGAGCAGAACCGCTCGCGCATGGGGCTCAACAGCTTGCGCCTGAACAGTGACGCGCAAACAGCGTTGCTCGCGTATGACTGGCCGGGCAACGTGCGGGAGCTGGAGCACTTGATTGGCCGCAGCGCGCTGAAGGCCTTGGGGCGCTGCAAGGAACGACCGAAGATTCTCAGCCTGAGTGCGGCGGACCTGGACTTGCCCAATGGCAGTGTTGAAGTGATTGCCGAGCCACCGGCGGCAGCTCCGTTGGCGTTGGTGTCCGGGGATTTGCGTGAGGCGACCGAGCATTATCAGCGTCAGTTGATCGGTGCGTGTCTGGAGCGCCACCACGATAACTGGGCGAGCGCGGCGCGTGAGCTGGGGCTGGACCGGGCCAATCTTGGGCGGATGGCCAAGAGACTGGGTATGAAGTAAGCAAAGATCGCAGCCTTCGGCAGCTCCTACGCCGATCACCTTCCCCTGTAGGAGCTGCCGCAAACTGCGATCTTTTGATCTACCTACGCCGATCACCTTCCCCTGTAGGAGCTGCCGCAGGCTGCGATCTTTTGATATACCTACGCCGATCACGTTCCCCTGTAGGAGCTGCCGCAGGCTGCGATCTTTTGATCTGCCTTGGTTATCAAAGTTAAAGCCCGCCCCGATCAAGTCGATAACCCGGCATCAATAGCTTTTGGCGACTTTCCATTCGCCCATCACCTTTTTCCACAGAAGGTTTTTATGTCCTCCACCAAAGCCCGCGCAGACTCACTTTCACTTCTGCTGTTTACCTTGCGCAGCGGCAAGCTGATGGCAATCAACCTGCTCAAAGTCAGTGAAATCATCCCCTGCCCGCCGCTGACCCGGCTGCCGGAGTCGCACCCTCACGTCAAAGGTATCGCCACCTTGCGCGGTGCGTCGTTGTCGGTGATCGACCTCAGCCGCGCCATTGGCGAGCGGCCACTGGAAGACCCCAACGGTGGCTGCCTGATCGTCACCGATGTCAGCCGCTCCAAGCAGGGCCTGCACGTTCAGGCCGTGAGCAAGATCGTCCACTGCCTGACCACCGACATCCGTCCGCCGCCCTTCGGCTCCGGCGGTGTGCGCTCGTACATCACCGGCGTGACGTCGGTCGATGGCACGCTGGTGCAGGTGCTGGACATCGAAAAAGTCATCCACGGCATCGCCCCGGCGCAGATCGAAACGGCCCCGACCGAACTGAGCATGGAAGACGCCGAAGTGCTCGGCAATGCGCGAATTCTGGTGGTCGATGACAGTCAGGTGGCGTTGCAGCAATCGGTCCACACCCTGCGCAACCTCGGCCTGCAATGCCACACCGCCCGCAGCGCCAAGGAAGCCATCGACTGCCTGTTGGACCTGCAAGGCACGGCGCAGCAGATCAACCTGATTGTCTCGGACATCGAAATGTCAGAGATGGACGGCTACGCGTTCACTCGCACCCTGCGCGAAACCCCGGACTTCTCCCACCTCTATGTGCTGCTGCACACGTCACTGGACAGCGCCATGAACAGCGAAAAAGCACGGCTGGCCGGCGCCAACGCGGTGCTGACCAAGTTCTCTTCGCCGGAGCTGACCAAGTGCCTGATCGAAGCGGCCAAGGCGGTCGCCGAACAGGGTCATTGAGTGTGGCCGAGGCTTTTTGCTTTCTGATGCGGCGCAACCTGGCTGACGTTGTGCCCGCAATCCGATGGCCCGAAGGCATCATCCTGCACGCCTATCGGCCTGAACTGGCAGAGGCGGTTCATCGATTGATGGAGCGTGGCCACCAGGAAGGTGGCGGTCGCGTACCGGCGCTGGACGTGTGGCAGCGGCGGTTCGAGACCGATCCTGAATACGATCCTTCCCTGTGCTTCGTTGCCCAGGATGCCGATGGCATCGTTGGCGTTTGCCAGTGCTGGACCAGCGCCTACATCAAGAATCTGGTGGTGCATCCGCGAGCTCAGGGCCGGGGTTTGGGCCGGGCATTGCTGTTGAATGCGTTCAACGTGTTTCAACAGCGGCGCGAAGGTTTTGTGGATTTGAAGGTGCTGGAGGATAACCTTCGGGCGCAGCGGTTGTATGAAAGTGCCGGGATGTTTGTGGTCCGCCGGGAGCCGGTTCCAGCCTGACACCGCATCGCGAGCAAGCTCGCTCCCACAGGATTTGCGCCCTACGCAAAAGTGGAATTTCACACAAAACCTGTGGGAGCGGGCTTGCCCGCGAAGAGGCCGACACATTCAACCCCAAACCATCAGGCATACTCGGCCGACAATGCCCAAGGATGCCTGAACCATGAAAGCCGTCACCCTGACCTTCCTCTGCCTCACCGCCCTCGCCACCCAGGCCCACGCCTCCAGCCCCGACGCCTGGGCTGCTTTCGACAAAGCCGTGCTCGCCAGTTGCACCAAAGCCAGCGGCCTGAAAAACGCCAAACCCGTCGGCAGCGCCGCGCAATTCGATGACCGGGTCGGCTACACCGCCCTCTTGCTGCAAGGCCAGTACCCACAGAAACACATGAAAGGCCAGCAGGGCACCGAGCTGTGCCTCTACAACAAAAAAAGCAAAACCGCCTATGTGACCGAATGGGACTCCATCCGCTCGCCCGCCAACGCTCAGTGAATGGCGCATAACTTGCTTCGACGCAGACCTTTGCGGTGACATTCTGTCGCCGTTTCGGCTCCTGACAGGCGACTGATCCTTCGATGAATACGACGTTTTCCTGCGTAGGGTGTGGCAAATGCTGCAACGACCATCACGTGCCCCTGACCCTGGCCGAAGCCCGGATGTGGGCGGCCGACGGCGGTCAGGTGATCGTGCTGGTCGAAGGTTTCCTGGGCAATGGCCTGGGTTTGCCGGTGCAACAGCGCGAGCATGCCGAACGCCGTTCGGTGGCGGTCCGCAGCGGCGCGTCCGACGCCTACGTGGCCATCACTTTCGCGGCTTACAACGTCGGCCCGTGCCGTAATCTTGACGAAGACAACCTCTGCCGCATCTACCAACGCCGGCCGCTGGTGTGTCGGATCTATCCGATGGAAATCAATCCGCACATCCCCCTGAACCCGGCGATCAAGGAATGTCCGCCCGAGTCGTGGGAAAAAGGCCCGGACCTGATCGTGGGGGGTGAGCTGGTCGATCAAGCACTTGCAGGGCTTATCCAGCGTTCCCGTCAGGCGGATCGCGATGACATCCGCAGCAAGGACGCCATTTGCGCCTTGCTGGGGATTCGGACGACAGCGCTCAAGGGCGATGGCTTCACGGCGTACCTGCCGGACATGTCGGCGTTTGCCACAGTCATCGATCAGGTGGCAGAGCAACAGGCGCCAGGCCCTGGCAGCGACTGGCAATTCCATGTGTCGGGTGACGACGTCGCCGGGCAAGTGCGGGCAGCCGGTGCGCAAGTGGCCACCGGGACACCGCTCGACTACGCGTTTATTTCGTTGCGTGCGGCTTAACGACGCGCTCGCCAGAACTCCTGCGCCAGCTGGCGCAAATCCCCGGCCAGCCCGGCGACTTCTGTGGAGTTCACCTGGCTCTGCCGTCCTTCACTGACCGTGACTTCGCAAGCCGAACGAATGCTGCTGATGTTGCGGTTGATGTCTTCACTGACCGAGCTCTGCTCTTCCACCGCCGAGGCGATTTGCAGGCTCATGTCGGTAATCTGATTGACCCGCTGACTGATTGCGTCCAGTGCATCGGCGGCGCGGCGGGCCTGCTCGACGCTGTGGTCCACCTGCTCACTGCTTTGCTGCATCATCATCACCGCGTCCCGAGTGCCGTTCTGCAGAGCGCTGATCATGCGCTGAATTTCGTTGGTTGATTGCTGAGTGCGCTGCGCCAGGCCGCGCACTTCATCGGCGACCACCGCAAAGCCGCGCCCGGCATCCCCGGCGCGCGCCGCCTCGATGGCCGCGTTGAGGGCCAGCAGATTGGTCTGGTCGGCGATGCTGCGAATCACTTCCAGTACCCCGGTGATCTCGCTGCTATGGCCCTCCAGTTGATGGATCACTTGCGTGCCGCGCGCCAGTTCCTCGGCCAGACGCAGCACCGCCTGGCGGCTTTCACTCACCAAGTGATGACCTTCGCGGGTTTCGCTACCGGCCAGATCAGCGGCGTGAGAAGCCTGCTGCGCGTGGCTGGCAACCTGGGCCACGCTGGCGGACATCTGGTGAATCGCCGCGGCCACTTGATCGGTCTCGGCCTGTTGGCCCAGCGTACTGCGTTGACTGCTGTGCAAATGTTCCACCAGCTCTGCCGCGTGCCCGGCCAGACGTTGCGACGCATCACCGATGCGCCCCACCACCGCACCGACCTGGGCTTCGAGCATCTGCAAGGCAAACTCGATCTGACCGAACTGATCGCGGCGCCCTGTGTAAATGGCCTGGCTTAACGGGTTATCGGCGATCTGCCGGGCGCGCTCGGCCAACGCCGTCAGCGGGCGCAACAGGATCCCGGTGCCGAGCGCCGCCAAACCACTGCCCACCACAAATGCCAGCAGCCCAAAGACCGCCGACGACGGATTCAGCCACACCTCCAGGCCCACCGCACCGGCCAGCGTCACGCTGAACAACGCCGCCACTTTCAGCCCCGGAGCGAGCACCGGCAGGCGCTGCAACAGCGGCACTCGACCGTTGCGAAGGTGTGCGTAGGTTTTTTCGGCGGCCTCGATCTGTTGCTCCGTTGGCTTGGTGCGGACCGACTGATACTCCACCGCCTGACCGTTCTGCGTCACGGCGGTCGCGAAGGCACTCACCCAATAATGGTCGCCATTCTTGCAGCGATTCTTCACCAGCCCCATCCACGAACGGCCGCTTTTCAGGGTCTGCCACATATGCGAGAAGGCCGCTGCCGGCATGTCCGGGTGACGCAGCACATTGTGCGTCGAGCCCAGCAAGTCCTCTCGGCTGTAACCGCAGATGTTGATGAAGTCGTCGTTGGCGTAGGTGATCGCGCTGGTCAGATCGGTGGTCGAGAGGATGTTCGCATCAGCCGCAACGTCGACATTGCGGCCGGTCACCGGGAGGTTGATCTTCATGGAAAGCGCGCTCGTTGTTGGGAGGAGTCGGCAGGGTTGCTGACTCTAAGCGCACTGATTCCACAAACGTTGATCTGGCTCAGGGTATGAGCACTTAGCCATCACCGCGATTGAAAACCGCGGCGGGTGACCGAAGGCAGGGAGTTGGAACTCAGCGCTTACCCATCGAACGACGAGTACCGGGCGGCGCCGCACCGGGAGTCTTGGTGTGGCCATTCTTGGCGCCGTTCTTGTACCAGGGTTGGCTGGCGTTCTTCGCGGCGGCCAGGTCACCCGGCTTGAACGGGAACTTGAACGTCGGGATCGCGGCTTTGTTTTCGCTGTCTGCGCTGGAGTCGACGCTGTCTGGCAGGTCTGCCTGGTCGTCGCTCAAGGCGTCGGCAACCGGCGGTTGTGTCGGGGAAGTCATGAAAGCTCCGGGTGATGCAAAAGAGTCGGGCCCGGTCAGCGAGCCGCGAAAGGCGGCAGTATACCTTTGCACGCCCTCTGTAGGAGCGAGCCTGCTCGCGAAAAAACTTCCAGGCATCGGGTTTCATCCGGATAGCCCGCGTTTTCGTTAACGCCCATCGCGAGCAAGCTCGCTCCCACAGTTGGAATGCATTCTCCTGTAGGAGCGAGCTTGCTCGCGAAAAAACTTCCAGGCATCGGGTTTCATCCGGATAGCCCGCGTTTTCGTTAACGCCCAACGCGAGCAGGCTCGCTCCCACAGTTGGAATGCATTCTCCTGTGGGAGCGAGCCTGCCCGCGAAAAAACTTCCAGGCATCGGGTTTCATCCGGATAGCCCGCGTTTTCGTTAAGGTCCATCGCGAGCAGGCTCGCTTCCACAGTTGGAATGCATCTCCTGTGGGAGCGAGCTTGCTCGCGAAGAGGCCGACAAGTTGGCGCATATCCCAGGTTTACCCCTTTGTGTTCATCACCCGCCCAAACTGACAGCGCCGTCAGTTAGCAGTCACCTTCCTGACCGGCGAACAGGGTTATAAAGGGAGGTATAACCCTGACACACCTCCGTCCACCCTGCCCCGGCGCCCCACTCGCATGCGAACTCAGAAAAAAACTGCCCTGCTCGCCGCTCTGCTGATTGTTGTGGCGGCGCTGGGCGCCTGGTACGCCACCAAACCTGCGACGGCCAAATTGGCTGCGCCGACGGCGATTCCGGTGCGGGTGGTCAACGTCGCGGAAAAAGACGTTCCGCGCTACGTCAGCGGCATTGGTTCGGTGCTGTCGTTGCACAGCGTGGTGGTACGGCCGCAGATCGACGGCATTCTCACCAGAATTCTGGTCAAGGAAGGTCAACTGGTGAGCAAGGGTGACTTGCTGGCCACTATCGACGACCGCTCGATCCGTGCCAGCCTCGATCAGGCCCGCGCTCAACTGGGCGAGAGCCAGGCGCAATTGCAGGTGGCGCAGGTCAACCTCAAGCGCTACAAATTGCTCAGTGTCGACGATGGCGTCTCGAAGCAGACCTACGACCAGCAACAAGCGCTGGTCAACCAGCTCAGGGCCAGCGGCCAGGGCAATCAGGCTTCGATTGATGCGGCTCAGGTGCAGCTTTCCTACACCCAGATTCGCTCCCCGGTGACCGGACGAGTCGGCATTCGCACGGTGGATGAAGGCAATTTCCTGCGCATGACCGATGCCCAGGGCTTGTTCACCGTGACGCAGATTGACCCGATCGCCGTGGAGTTTTCCCTGCCGCAGCACATGCTGCCAACCCTGCAAGGCCTGATCAACGATCCCGAGCACGCGCAGGTCAAGGCCTACATCGGCGCCGACACTGACGGCGAAACCGGCAACCTGCTGGGTGAAGGTCACCTGACCCTGATCGACAACCAGATCAATGCCAATACCGGGACCATCCGCGCCAAGGCCGAATTCAACAACCCCGGACAGAAACTCTGGCCGGGCCTGCTGGTGACGGTAAAAATTCAGACAGCACTGGATAAAGATGCGCTGGTGGTGCCACCCACGGTCGTACAACGCGGGCTCGATCAACACTTCGTGTACCGGGTCAAAGGTGACAAGGTCGAAACCGTCCCGGTGCAGATGGTTTATCAAGGCAGCGGCCAGAACATCATCAAGGGCGTAAAACCCGGCGACATCCTGGTCAGCGACGGCCAGTCAAGGCTCAAGCCCGGCTCGACCGTCCAGATATTGACCGAGCCGCCACAAGTGGTGCAGTCGGAGCCGAAGCCATGAAGGGCCACGGCTCGATTTCCGCCTGGTGTATCGATCATCCGGTGGCGACGATTCTGCTGACGTTTGCCTTGGTGCTGCTCGGCGTCATCGCCTTCCCGAAGTTGCCCATCGCGCCACTGCCGGAAGCCGAATTCCCGACCATTCAGGTGGCCGCGCAACTGCCTGGCGCCAGCCCGGAAACCATGGCGTCATCGGTGGCCACGCCGCTGGAAGTGCAATTCAGCGCCATCCCGGGCGTGACCCAGATGACCTCGAGCAGCGCCCTCGGCTCGACCAACCTGACCCTGCAATTCACCCTCGACAAAAGCATCGACACCGCAGCCCAGGAAGTGCAGGCCGCGATCAACACCGCCGCCGGCAAACTGCCCAAGGACATGCCGAACCTGCCGACCTGGCGCAAGGTCAACCCGGCCGACAGCCCGGTGCTGATCCTCAGCATCAACTCGACCCTGATGCCCGGCCCCGAACTCAGTGACCTGGTGGAAACCCTGCTCTCGCGTCAGATCAGCCAGATCGACGGCGTAGGCCAAATCAACATCACCGGTCAGCAACGTCCGGCGATCCGCGTGCAGGCCTCCGCCGACAAACTCGCGGCCATCGGCCTGACGCTGGCGGACATTCGCCTGGCGATTCAGCAGACCAGTCTCAACCTGGCTAAAGGTGCGTTGTACGGCGAATCGAGCATTTCGACGTTGTCGACCAACGATCAGCTATTTCATCCCGAGGAATACAGAGAACTCATCGTTTCCTACAAGGACGGTGCGCCCGTTCACCTCAAGGATGTCGCCAAAGTCGTCAATGGTTCGGAAGATGCCTACGTGCAAGCCTGGGCCGGTGATAAACCCGGGGTGAACCTGGTGATTTCCCGGCAACCGGGAGCAAACATCGTCGAAACCGTGGACCGCATCCAGGCGGCGCTGCCCGGGCTCGAAGCGATGTTGCCGGCGTCGGTGCAAGTCAAAGTGCTGGTGGACCGCACCCAGACCATCCGCGCCTCGCTGCATGAAGTGGAAATCACCCTGTTGATCGCGATCCTGCTGGTGGTGGCGGTGATGGCACTGTTCCTGCGCCAATGGTCGGCGACGCTGATCGTCTCCGCCGTACTGGGCGTTTCGCTGATCGCCAGTTTCGCCCTGATGTACATCATGGGTTTCAGCCTGAACAACTTGACACTGGTCGCGATTGTGGTGGCCGTGGGGTTTGTGGTCGACGACGCGATTGTGGTGGTGGAGAACATTCACCGGCATCTGGAGGCTGGCGACGGCATGCGCGAGGCCGCGATCAAAGGCGCCGGCGAGATTGGTTTCACCGTGGTCTCGATCAGTTTTTCGCTGGTGGCGGCGTTTATTCCGCTCCTGTTCATGGGCGGCGTGGTCGGGCGGCTGTTCAAGGAGTTTGCCCTGACGGCGACCTCGACCATCATGATTTCGGTGGTGGTGTCGCTGACGTTGGCGCCGACCCTTGCGGCGCTGTTCATGAAGGCGCCGGTGCATCATGCCCACGCCAAACCGGGTTTCGGCGAGCGCTTGCTGGGATGGTACGAGAAAGGCCTGCGCCGCGCCCTTGCCCACCAGAAATTGATGATCGGCGTGTTTGGTCTGTCGCTCGCCCTGGCCATCGCTGGCTACATCTTCATTCCGAAAGGTTTCTTCCCGGTGCAGGACACCGGTTTTGTCCTTGGCACCACGGAAGCGGCTGCCGATATTTCCTACGGCGACATGGTGAAAAAACACCTGGCCATGGCTGAAATCGTCGGGGCAGATCCGGCGGTCGCAGCGTTTTCCCACTCGGTCGGTGTCTCCGGCAGTAACCAGACCATTGCCAACGGCCGCTTCTGGATCTCCCTGAAAAAACGCGGCGACCGCGACGTCTCGGCCAGTCAGTTCATCGACCGGATTCGTCCGCAACTGATGAAAGTCCCGGGCATCGTTCTCTATCTGCGCGCCGGTCAGGACATCAACCTCAGCTCCGGCCCCAGCCGCGCCCAGTATCAATACGTGCTCAAGAGCAACGACGGCGCGACCCTCAGCACCTGGACCCAACGCCTGACGGACAAGCTGCGCAGCAACCCGGCGTTCCGCGACATTTCCAACGACCTGCAATTGGGCGGCAGCATCACCCACATCAGCATCGACCGCAGCGCTGCGGCGCGTTTCGGCCTGACCGCCAGCGATGTCGACGAAGCGCTCTACGACGCGTTCGGCCAGCGCCAGATCAACGAATTCCAGACCCAGATCAACCAGTACAACGTGATTCTGGAACTGGACACGAAGCAGCGCGGCAAGGCCGAAAGCCTGAATTATTTCTACCTGCGCTCGCCGCTGAGCGGGGAAATGGTGCCGCTGTCAGCGCTGGCGAAGTTCGACGCGCCGACCATCGGCCCATTGTCCATCGCCCATGACGGCATGTTCCCGGCCGCCAACCTGTCGTTCAACCTGGCGCCGGGTGTGGCGCTCGGTGATGCCGTCATCCTGCTCAACCAGGCCAAAGCCGAGATCGGTATGCCAGCGGCGATGAGCGGCAACTTTCAGGGTGCGGCCCAGGCGTTCCAGAGTTCGCTGGCCAGCCAGCCGTGGCTGATCCTGGCAGCGCTGGTGGCGGTGTACATCATTCTCGGCGTGCTCTACGAGAGCTTCGTGCACCCGTTGACCATCATTTCGACGCTGCCTTCCGCCGGACTTGGCGCGGTGATCATGTTGTGGATTTGCGGCCAGGACTTTTCGATCATGGCGTTGATCGGCCTGGTGCTGTTGATCGGGATCGTGAAGAAGAACGGCATCCTGATGATCGACTTTGCCCTCGACGCCCAGCGCAACCGTGGCTTGCCGCCGGAAGAAGCGATTTACCAGGCCTGCATCACGCGGTTCCGGCCAATCATCATGACCACCCTCGCCGCCCTGCTCGGCGCCCTGCCGTTGATGCTCGGCTACGGCACCGGCGCCGAACTGCGCCAGCCATTGGGCATCGCGGTGGTCGGCGGCTTGCTGGTGAGCCAGGCGCTGACGCTGTTTACCACGCCGGTCATATACTTGTGGCTCGAGCGGCTATTCCATCGACCTGAACCCGCGCCAATTCCGGCGCTGGCGACCACAGACTGAGGCGGGGTCATGCGCGTTCTGATCATCGAAGACGAGGAAAAAACCGCGGACTATCTGCATCGCGGCCTGACGGAACAGGGTTACACCGTGGACCTGGCGCGGGACGGTGTCGAAGGCCTGCACCTGGCGCTGGAAAGCGATTACGCGGTGATCGTCCTCGACGTCATGCTGCCGGGCCTCGACGGCTTCGGCGTATTGCGCGCCTTGCGTGCGCGCAAGCAGACGCCGGTGATCATGCTCACCGCCCGCGAGCGGGTCGAAGACCGGATCAAAGGCCTACGCGACGGCGCCGACGATTACCTCGGCAAGCCGTTTTCCTTCCTTGAACTGGTGGCACGCCTGCAAGCGTTGACCCGGCGCAGCGGCGGGCACGAGCCGGTGCAAGTGAGCATCGCCGACCTGTGGATAGATTTGATCAGCCGCAAGGCCACCCGCGCCGGCACCCGCCTGGACCTGACCGCCAAGGAGTTCTCGCTGCTCAGCGTACTGGCTCGCCGACAAGGTGAAATCCTCTCGAAAACCGCGATTGCAGAAATGGTCTGGGACATCAATTTCGACAGCGACGCCAACGTCGTCGAAGTCGCGATCAAACGCCTGCGGGCCAAACTCGACGGGCCGTTCGACGAGAAACTGCTGCACACGATCCGTGGCATGGGTTACGTGCTGGAGAGCCGTGGTGTCCAGTAATTCGATTGCCCTGCGCCTGAGTGGAATGTTCACGCTGGTGGCGCTGCTGGTGTTTCTGTTGATCGGCTGGGCGCTGTATCAGCAGGTCGACAAGGGCCTGGGTCTGCTGCCCGAAGCCGAGCTGGACGCGCGCTACAGCGTGCTCGAATCCACTGTCGGCCGCTACGGCACGCCGGAGCATTGGGTGAAGATCAACAACAAGCTCAAGCTGCTCGGCGAAGAAGACAAGCGCATCAGTTTCTGGATCATCAGTGGCGATCCGCACTACGAATACGGCAACCTCACGCCGCAGATCCGCGCCTTCGCTGCAGGGCCGCTGGGCATGCGCGACTTGCAGCTGCCGGATCAGCCTTACCCGATGAAAGTGCTGGTCAGCCAGTTCCCGGCCAAGGATCAACGACCGCCTTTGCGCTTCATGATCGGTATCGACACCGAGACGTTTTTCCAGACCCAGCATCATCTGCTGATCGCCCTGATCAGCCTGGCGATTGTCGGCGTGCTATTGGCCTCGGCGCTGGGTTATTGGGTGGCGCGAATCGGCCTCAAGCCGTTGATCAAATTGTCCCAGGAAGCCCAGCGACTGGCACCGCCGTTACGCTCCGGGCGCTTGCGTCTGGCGTCGTTGCCGCCTGAGCTCAATCAGTTCGTCAACTCGTTCAACTCCACCCTGGAAAGAGTCGAACAGGCGTACTCCAGGCTTGAGTCGTTTAATGCCGATGTTGCCCACGAACTGCGCTCGCCGCTGACCAACCTGATCGGCCAGACCCAGGTGGCGCTGACGCGCGGGCGTTCGGCGGAACACTATTTCGAGGTGCTGCAATCCAATCTCGAAGAGCTGGAACGGCTGCGTTCGATCATCAATGACATGCTGTTTCTCGCCAGCGCGGACCAGGGCAGCAAGGCGACCAAATTGACTGCCACCTCGCTGGCCGATGAAGTGGCGACGACATTGGAGTATCTGGATTTCATCCTTGAAGACGCGCAGGTTCAGGTGCAGGTCAGCGGTGATGCGCAGGTGCGGATCGAGATCGCGCACCTGCGCCGGGCGCTGATCAACCTGCTGAGCAACGCGGTGCAACATACCGCGCCGGGGCAAGTGATTCAGGTGCGCATTGAGGTCGAAGAGCACCAAGTCAGCATCGGTGTCGCCAATCCGGGATCGCCGATTGCCAACGAACATTTGCCACGGTTGTTCGAGCGTTTTTATCGGGTCGATGCGTCACGCAGTAACAGCGGCAACAACCATGGTCTGGGGCTGGCGATCGTCAAGGCGATTGCGCTGATGCATGGCGGGGATGTGTTTGTGCGCAGTGATCAGGGCATGAATACCTTTGGCATTCACCTGCCTGTGTGACGAGACGGGACCGTCAAAAGATCGCAGGCTGCGCCAGCTCCTGCATTTGGGATGTGTTCCTCTGCAGGATCTGCCGCAGGCTGCGATCTTTGCTTTTTCTGCAACAGTCATTTCTTGTATCGGCGCTGTTTCTCATCGGCCAAGTTCCTTATCGTTGCCGCACCAAACAGCACTTGCCAAGCAAGAAGGTTTTAAAGATGTCCAACACTATGGGTATTGCCAGCGCGTTCGTTTTGTCCTCACTGTTCCTCTCTCCGTTCGCCGTTGCCGAAGAATCGCAGACGTTTGTCGCGCAAAACGCTGCACGCGCCGCAGCGTTCGAAGAGCTTCAAAGCGAAATGACGGCCAAGGCCCAGGACGCTGCGCAAACCCCTCAAGCGTCGAACTCCCAGACCCAGCCGCTGGTCGAGAAAGATAGCTGATCACTCTGAATCACCTCTGTTTCCCTCGACACTTTTCTTCGGCTCTTCCTGATAAAAAGTTGTCTTCTAAGCCGCTGCTGTCAGCGGCTTTTTTTTGTTGTGGTTCAAACGCCGTCCGGTTCGTCTCCCCTGACAAGAAACATCCCGCATTTCAAAACAGTGAAGTGCTCAGTTGACCCAAGGAGCTTTACCGCTAGTGCGTTTCCCTCTCAGTTTCAGCCCCCTGTTCATTGCAATCAGCGCAACGATGTCGATCACCGCCCACGCCGCCGATGACACCCGGCACGAGGGTTTTGTCGAAGGTTCAAGCCTCAATCTCAACCTTCGCAACTACTACATGAACCGCAATCGCATGCAGCAGGCGGACGACAACATTGAATGGGGCCAGGGCTTTCTCGGCATTTTCGAATCGGGATTCACCGAAGGCACCGTCGGTTTCGGCGTCGATGCCCACGCCATGCTCGGGCTCAAGCTCGACGGCGGTGGCGGCACTGATAACTCAAGCCTCCTGCCGAACGGCGATGGCAACGGCAAAGCGCCGGGGTCGTTTTCGACGGCCGGCGGCACGCTGAAAATGCGTGCGTTCGACACTGAGTTGAAGGCCGGCGACCTGTTCCTCACCAATCCGGTGATCGCCGGTGGCGAGACGCGCATGCTGCCGCAGACCTTTCGCGGCGTGAGCCTGACCAACCACAGCGTTGACGGCTTGCTGATTGAAGGCGGCCAGGCGAGTTTCACCAAGCCGTACAACCAGAGCGGCCACACCCGAATCGGCACCTCGTATGGCAGCCTCGCGGAGGGCGATGAAAGCCGGCACCTGAACTGGGCGGGCGTGGTCTGGAGCGGTCTGCCAGGACTGACCAGCAGCGTGTACGCCGCCGAATTGAAGGACATCTGGAACCAGTACTACTACGACCTGGATTACACCTACGCGCTGAACGATCTGGTCAGCTTCAACCCGGGCCTGCACGTCTATCACACGCAAGACACCGGCGATGCGCTGCTGGGCCACATCGACAACAACACCTACAGCCTGCATTTCACCGTGGGCGTGGGCAACCACAGCGTCACGGCCGCTTACCAGCGGGTCAACGGCAACACGCCGTTCGACTACATCAGCCAGGGCGACAGCGTATTCCTCGACAACTCCCAGCAGTATTCCGACTTCAATGGTCCGAATGAACGCTCGTGGAAACTCAAGTACGCCTACGACTTTGTCGGACTTGGCCTACCCGGCCTCACTTCGTCGCTTTCCTACTCCCGCGGCGAACTGGACCTGACCCGGGTTGACCCGAACAGCCTGGGTTACGCCTCGTGGTACAGCGCCGACGGCAAGAACGCCCAACACTGGGAACGCGACATCGACCTCAAGTATGTGGTCCAGGGCGGCCAGACCAAAGATCTGGCGGTGCGCCTGCAATGGGCGACCAACCGTGGCGGCAATGGCTACGGCGCGCTGGATCAGGACACCGATGAATACCGGGTGATCTTCGACTACCCGCTCAATGTCTTCTAAGCTTGAATAAGTAAAGGCCCTGTGGGAGCGAGCCTGCTCGCGATGGACTCTAGAGCGGCGCGGTCAATCAGAAAGCACGCATTATCGTTAACGTCCATCGCGAGCAAGCTCGCTCCTACAACGGGCATTGAGCGCGCTTGGCCTTTTTGCTCCTCAAGCAGACATCTTCCCCATGCCCGCGAGCCGCCCGCCCCACCTTTCAGGCAAGACCGGCCGCCCGGAGCTCATGGTGATCCTCGGCAGCTCGCTGACGGTCATTGCGATTCTCGGCATCGTCACCTTTCTGCTGATCCGCGAACACGCCAACGCCCAGCAGGCCGCCACCCGCAGCGCCACCACGATTGCCCAGCTGATCAACGCCGATGTGTTGCGCACCGTCGAACTCTACGACCTGACCCTGCAAGGCCTGATTGCCGCTTCGCAACGCGACGACCTGAAACAGGCTTCACCGCAGGTCCGTCATCTGGTGCTGTTCGACCGCTCCACCACGGCGCGCTTCAAGGGCGATGTTTTGTTGCTGGACAAGCATGGCGGGGTGCTCGCCGACTCGTCGCTCGTCGAACCCAAGCCAGGTAACTTTGCCGATCGCGACTACTTCCTCGCGCACGCCTTCAAACACGACACCGGCATGTACATCAGCCGGCCCTTCAAGCTCCGTTGCGATTGCGAAGGCAACGACGAATGGCGCATCAGCTTCAGCCGACGCATTTCTTCGGCCACGGGTGAATTTCTCGGGGTCGCCGTGGCGTCGATGCGCCTGAACTACTTCGACCAGTTATTCAACAGCCTGAACATCGGAACCGACAGCGCCCTGTCGATCATCAACGACGACGGCATCCTGCTGGCACAAAAGCCGCACCTGGAAAATGACTCGATCGGCAAAAGCTTCGCCAACCGACCCAATGTCCAGCGCATCCTGCGCGAGGGCAGTGGCAGCTTCGACAGCGTGTCGAGCATCAACCATCTGCAGCGTTTGTATACCTTCTCCCGGGTCGGCAACCTGCCATTGACGGTGATCGTCGCGCTGTCCGGCAACGACGTGTTTGCCGCGTGGAAGCGCACGGCGATCGTGATCAGCGGTGCCACCGGCGTGTTGTGCATCGGCCTGCTCTGGCTCAGTGCGTTGCTGTGCCGGGAACTGCGCCTGCGCCACAACGCCGAGCAGGGCCTGGCGCAACTGGCCGCCACCGATGCCCTGACCGGCGTGGCCAACCGCCGAATGCTGGATCAGACCCTGCGCCATGAATGGTTTCGCGCGCAACGCTCCGGCAAACCGCTGTCGGTGCTGATGATCGACGCCGACCACTTCAAGGCCTTTAACGATCAGCACGGCCATCAGGCTGGCGACGATGCACTGCGCGCGCTGGCCAGGGTGATCGCCGAGAACGTGCGGCGACCGGCGGACCTGGTCGCCCGTTACGGCGGTGAGGAATTTTCGGTGATCCTCGGAGAAACAGACAGCGCGGGGGCGCAGCAGATTGCCGAACATATTCGCGTTGCGGTGGAGCAGTTGCCGTTTGTGGCGGGTGTTGAATCACCGATTACTGTCAGTATCGGCATTAGCACGTGGACCACGAGCACCGAGACCAGCCTTGAGCAATTGCTGTTTGCAGCGGACAAGGCGCTGTATCAGGCGAAGGAAAGTGGACGGAATCGGGTGGTGGCTGCGCCGTGATTTTTTGCTGTGGCAGCCGGCCCCATCGCGGGCAAGCCCGGCTCCCACAAGTTTTGCGTTTGCCGCAGATCCGCGTACACCGCAATACCTGTGGGAGCCGGGCTTGCCCGCGATGAGGCCAGAACATGCGTCACATCACTTTCCCGCAGACATAAAAAAAGGCCACCCGAGGGCAGCCTTTAAAAACTAGAGAGGTTTTTTACTTACACCGCCGCAACCGGACGCATGTAAGAGATCGGTGCAGTGCTGGCGTCTTCGAAAGTCACGACTTCCCAAGCATCTGTCTGCTCAATCAACTTGCGCAGCAGCTGGTTGTTCAATGCATGTCCGGACTTGAAGCCCTTGAACTCACCAATCAGGCTATTGCCCAGCAGGTAGAGGTCACCAATTGCATCGAGGATCTTGTGCTTCACGAATTCGTCTTCATAGCGAAGGCCGTCTTCGTTCAGTACACCATCCGCGTCGACCACAATAGCGTTTTCAACGCTGCCGCCGAGTGCGAGGTTGTGCTTGCGCAGGTACTCGATGTCACTCATGAAACCAAAGGTACGGGCGCGGCTGACTTCTTTTACGAACGAAGTACTGGAAAAATCCACGCTTGCACTTTGTGTGCGGTTACGGAAAACCGGGTGATCGAAATCGATCTCGAAACTCACCTTGAAGCCTTCGAAAGGGACGAAAGTGGCGCGCTTGTCGCCGTCTTCCACTGTCACTTCCCGCAGGATCCGGATGAACTTCTTCGGTGCGTCCTGTTCTTCCAGGCCGGCCGATTGAATCAGGAATACGAAAGGTCCAGCGCTACCATCCATGATCGGGACTTCGGACGCGGAGAGCTCGACGTAGGCGTTATCGATGCCCAGGCCAGCCATGGCCGAGAGCAAGTGCTCCACCGTATCCACTTTGACGTCACCGTTAACCAGTGTGGTCGACATTGTGGTTTCGCCAACGTTTTCCGCACGGGCAGGAATCTGCACCACAGGGTCGAGGTCGGCACGACAAAACACAATGCCGGTGTCGACAGGCGCAGGCTTGAGGGTCAGGTAAACCTTCTCCCCGGAGTGCAGGCCGACACCTGTGGCACGGATAATATTTTTCAGTGTGCGTTGTTTAATCATGGCTTGGGCCGCTTCAGCGCAAATTGCGAACTGGTATCAACAAAGGCTGGCGATGATAGCAGACCAGACCTTTGCTGAACACCAATCACCTTCATAGCCCTGATACATTCCATTAATCGGCCTGACGACGCAGGAAGGCCGGGATGTCCAGATAGTCCAGGTCATCCTGTGGATTCATCTTCGCGGCAGTCGCAGCACCGGCCTGAGCCTGGTTGCGCATGACGGTCGGACGGTCCAGATCACGGTAGTTCACCGCCGGTGCATCCTGACGAGCGGGGGCCGATTGTTGCGGCTGCGACGCCATCGAGGTGTGAACGGTATTGTCGATGACCTTCACAGGCTTCTCGATTTTCGCGCCCAGACCGGTGGCAACCACAGTCACGTGCAGCTCGTCGCGCATGTCCGGATCGATAACGGTACCGACCTTGACCATGGCGTGCTCGGAAGCGAAGGCTTCGATGATGCTACCCACGTCGGAGTACTCACCCAGGGACAGGTCAGGACCGGCGGTGATGTTCACCAGGATGCCGCGTGCACCTTGCAGGTTCACGTCTTCGAGCAACGGGTTGCGAATGGCCGCTTCGGTGGCCTCGCGTGCACGGTTCGGACCGCTGGCGCAGCCAGTGCCCATCATCGCCATGCCCATTTCGCTCATCACGGTACGCACGTCGGCAAAGTCGACGTTGATCATGCCCGGACGCTTGATGATGTCGGAGATACCGCGAACGGCACCGGCCAGTACATCGTCAGCCTTGGCGAAAGCCGACAGCAGGCTGGCGTCTTTACCGAGGATGGTCAGCAGCTTCTCGTTGGGAATGGTGATCAACGAGTCGACGCTTTCGGACAGCAGACGAATACCTTCGTCGGCGATCTGCATGCGCTTGCGACCTTCG
The DNA here is from genome assembly GCF_902497785.1 of Pseudomonas fluorescens. Taxonomy (GTDB): domain Bacteria; phylum Pseudomonadota; class Gammaproteobacteria; order Pseudomonadales; family Pseudomonadaceae; genus Aquipseudomonas; species Aquipseudomonas fluorescens_BO. The sequence continues at coordinate 56,270 of NZ_CABVHK010000025.1, read as the reverse complement.
AACGGGAACGGACGGGTCACCACCGCAACGGTGAGGATACCCATTTCCTTGGCCACTTCGGCAATGATCGGCGCAGCACCGGTACCGGTGCCACCGCCCATGCCGGTAGTAATGAACACCATGTTGGTGCCCTGCAGGACTTCGGCAATGCGCTCACGATCTTCGAGAGCGGCCTGACGACCTACTTCAGGGTTGGCGCCAGCGCCGAGACCTTTGGTCACGCCGGTGCCCAGTTGCAGGATGGTCCGCGCGCCAATGCTCTTGAGCGCCTGGGCATCAGTGTTGGCGCAGATGAATTCAACGCCTTCAATGTTGCTCTTGACCATGTGATTGACAGCGTTGCCGCCGCCTCCGCCAACACCGATAACTTTAATGACCGGGCTTGCGGGGATGTTGTCTACGAGTTCGAACATTTTCCCTCTCCTTTGATTCTCTAGTTTTTTCGCCTACTGCCTGTATCTACAACGGTGCTGCGGTAATGCTTTTAGAAATTGCCTTGTACCCAGCTCTTGATGCGATCGAGCAAGGCGGCTTTCGGTTCTTCATTGCTGTAGCTGTCGCGGCTGCCGATGCCCGAGAACAGATTCCCGTCGGACTGCTTCTGCAGGCCGTACATCAACAGGCCAACGCCGGTGGAATAAATCGGGTTGCGGACCACGTCGTCCAGCCCTTTGACGCCATGCGGAACGCCCAGGCGCACCGGCATGTGGAAGATCTCTTCGGCCAGTTCAGTGGCGCCTTCCATTTTCGACGTGCCACCGGTCAGCACGATGCCGGCCGGGATCAAGTCTTCGTAGCCGCTGCGACGCAGCTCGGCCTGGATCAGCGTGAACAGCTCGTCGTAACGCGGCTCGACCACTTCGGCCAGGGCCTGACGGGACAGCTCGCGCGGTGGACGGTCGCCAACGCTTGGCACCTTGATGGTTTCACCGGCACCGGCCAGTTTCGCCAGGGCGCAGGCGTAGCGGATTTTGATTTCTTCGGCGTACTGGGTCGGGGTGCGCAACGCCATGGCGATGTCGTTGGTCACTTGATCGCCGGCAATCGGGATCACCGCGGTGTGACGGATCGCGCCTTCGGTGAAGATCGCGATGTCGGTGGTGCCGCCGCCGATGTCCACCAGGCACACGCCCAGCTCTTTCTCGTCGTCGGTCAATACCGAATACGCGGAAGCAAGCTGTTCGAGAATGATGTCGTCGATTTCCAGGCCGCAGCGACGCACGCATTTTTCAATGTTCTGTGCGGCGTTGACGGCGCAGGTGACCACGTGAACCTTGGCTTCCAGGCGTACGCCGGACATGCCCAGGGGTTCGCGAACGCCTTCCTGGTTATCGATCACGTAATCCTGCGGCAGGGTGTGCAGCACGCGCTGGTCAGCCGGGATTGCGACGGCCTGGGCAGCGTCGAGTACGCGCTCAAGGTCGGCCGAGCTGACCTCACGATCACGAATCGCGACGATGCCGTGGGAGTTCAGGCTGCGGATGTGATTGCCGGCCACGCCGACGAACGCCGAGTGGATCCGGCAACCGGCCATCAGCTGCGCTTCTTCGATGGCGCGCTGAATCGATTGCACGGTGGACTCGATGTTCACCACCACGCCTTTCTTCAGGCCGCGGGACGGGTGCGTGCCGATCCCGACGATTTCCAGCGTGCCGTCGTCCGAGACCTCGCCGACCAGCGCCACCACCTTGGAGGTGCCGATATCGAGACCGACGATCATTTTGCCGCTTTGCACGTTTGCCATGGGTCCTGCCTCTTCTTAATTCTTCGCGACAGCGGGTTGGGCTGTCGTGGGCGCTACAGGTTCCCGCCAGCCAACAGCGAGGCCGTTGGCGTAGCGCAGATCGATGCGCGCAATGTTCGTAATCTGTTCTTTAAGCGTCTTGTCGTAGATGGCAATGAAGCGGCGCATCTTTTCCACCAGCTTGCCGCGACCGAGCAACAGTTCGATTCCCGGGCCCGCGCTGCCGGCGCCGGTGGTCAGGAACCAGCTGCCCCGTTCACGCAACTCCAGGCGTGCAATCGAGAAGCCCAGCGGCCTGAGCATCTGGCTCAGCACCTGGTATTGCTGCATCACTTGCTGTTGGGCCCGCTGTGGGCCGAACAGCTGTGGCAAGTGTTCGTAATTCGCCAGTTCACGCGGGGTGAACGCCTGACCCTGGTTGTTCAACAGCGATTCATCGCCCCACCGGGCTACCGGCAGTTGTTCTTCCAGACGGATCACCACTTGATCCGGCCATACCCGACGCACTTCGGCGTGGGCAATCCATGGCATCTGTTCCAGCTCGGTGCGCATGCCCGCCAGGTCGACGGTGAAGAAGCTCGACGCCACGTAAGGGGCGATCCGCTGCTGCACCGCTTGCTGGCTGATGTAACTCAGGTCGCCCTGCACCGCGACCTTGGTGATCGGCCGGTCGGCGTACGGCAACAAGCGTTGCGCACCTTCGTAAGTACCGAACCCCAGAGCGACCAGCAGCACCGGCCAGAACAAGGCTTTGAGAAAACCAAAATTGGCTTTCGGCAGGCGCGCGGACATCGGCTCTTTTGCCACCATTCGGCTGGCACCTCGTGGCACCGGCTTGCGGCCGGGTGCTGGAGGAGGCTGATGTCTTAGCTGTGCGCCTTGCATGGTGTTAACCCCGCGCCTCGATACTTGCCGCCAGAATCGCCAGAACCAGTTGCTGGAAATCCAGACCGGCCGCACGGGCCGCCATCGGCACCAGGCTGTGATCGGTCATGCCCGGTGCGGTGTTGACTTCGAGAAACCAGAACTGCCCGTCGGCGTCCTGCATCACGTCTGCCCTGCCCCAACCGGCGATACCCAGCGCCTCACAGGCTTTCGCCGTGAGGTCCATCAGTTCTTTCTCTTTGTCGCTGTCGAGGCCGCACGGGATCCGATACTGGGTATCGTTAGCCACGTACTTGGCGTCGTAGTCGTAGAAACTGTGCGTCGTGCCCAGGGCAATCGGTGGCAACACCTGGTCACGCAGGGTGGCGATGGTGAACTCCGGACCTTGAATCCATTGCTCGACCAACACTTGCGAATCGTAGGTACTGGCCGCTTTCCACGCCTCGATCAACTCGGACGCGGACGTCACTTTGGCCATCCCGATACTTGAACCTTCATGGGCCGGTTTGACGATCAAAGGGAAGCCCAGTTCCGTCGCCGCCGAAATACAATCGGCCTCGCTACTCAGCACGGCGTGACGTGGCGTCGGAATGCCGAGGCTGTGCCAGACCTGCTTGGTACGCAGTTTGTCCATGGCCAGTGCCGAGGCCAGAATGCCGCTGCCGGTGTACGGAATGCCCAGGCATTCGAGCAGGCCTTGCATGCTGCCGTCTTCACCGCCACGGCCGTGAAGAATGACGAAGGCACGGTCGATTTTTTCGGCGAGCAAACGCTGCAGCAGGTCGTCACCGACGTCGAGGCCGAACGCGTCCACACCGGCGCTTTGCAGCGCGTCGAGCACTGCGTTACCCGACTTCAGGGACACCTCACGCTCGGCACTCTTGCCGCCAAACAGCACGGCGACGCGGCCGAAGTCTTTCGGCGCGACAGTGGAGACGAGGTTGGCGTAAGCAGCAGTCATTTCAACTTCCCCACGCTCGGCGCGGCAACCGCACCGGCGAACAACGGACTGTTCAACAGTTTCGGTGCGAGACCGCCGATGTCACCGGCGCCCTGGCACAACAGAATGTCGCCGGCACGCAGCAACGGCTTGACCAGCGGCGCGAGGTCGACACCGCGCTCGATGTAGATCGGGTCGAGCTGGCCGCGCTGACGGATGCTGTTGCACAACTTGCGGCTGTCGGCGCCCGGGATCGGCTCTTCGCCGGCCGGATACACTTCCATCAACAGCAAGACGTTGGCGTCAGCCAGTACATTGACGAAATCGTCGTAGAGGTCGCGGGTGCGGCTGTAACGGTGCGGCTGGTAGACCATCACCAGGCGGCGCTCCGGCCAGCCACCGCGCACGGCTTTGATCACCGCGGCCACTTCGGTCGGGTGGTGACCATAGTCGTCGACCAGCATCACGCTGCCGCCTTCGACCGGCAGCTCGCCGTAGACCTGGAAGCGTCGGCCGACACCCTGGAACCCGGACAGGCCCTGGACAATGGCTTCGTCGCTGACGCCTTCGTCGGTGGCAATGCAGATGGTCGCCAGTGCATTCAGTACGTTGTGATTGCCCGGCATGTTCACCGAGACATCCAGCGGCTCGCGCTCAGGACGCAGCACGGTGAAGAAGGTCTGCATGCCCTGCTGGCGCACATTGATCGCACGCACGTCGCAGTCATCGCCGAAGCCATAAGTCACGGCCGGACGCTTGACCAGCGGCAGGATTTCACGCACTACCGGGTCGTCCAGGCACACTACCGCCAAACCGTAGAACGGCAGGTTGTGGAGGAATTCGACGAAGGTTTTCTTCAATACATTGAAGTCTCCGCCGTAGGTCGCCATGTGGTCGGCGTCGATGTTGGTGACCACGGCCACCAGCGGCTGCAAGTGCAGGAAACTGGCGTCGCTTTCGTCGGCTTCGGCGATCAGGTAACGGCTGGTGCCGAGCTGGGCATTGGTGCCCGCGGCATTCAGACGACCACCGATGACGAACGTCGGGTCGAGGCCACCGGCGGCGAACACCGAAGCGATCAGGCTGGTGGTGGTGGTTTTGCCGTGGGTGCCGGCGACGGCGATGCCGTGGCGATAGCGCATCAGCTCAGCGAGCATTTCGGCACGCGGCACCACCGGGATGCGGCGTTCCAGTGCGGTCGCCACTTCCGGGTTGGAGGTGTTCACGGCACTCGACACCACCAGCACATCGGCAGCGGCGGCGTTTTCGGCACGGTGGCCGATGAAAATATGGGCGCCAAAGGATTCGAGGCGCTCGGTGACCGGCGAAGCTTTCAGGTCGGAACCGGACACTTCATAGCCCAGGTTCAACAACACTTCGGCAATCCCGCACATGCCCACGCCGCCGATACCGACAAAGTGGATGCGACGGATGCGGCGCATTTCCGGTTGCGGCATGGCTTTCTTATTTTCAACCATGGGCCACCTCCAGGCAGGTATCGACCACGTTACGGGTGGCATCGGGTTTGGCCAGGCGGCGTGCCGCGTTAGCCATGTCGGTGAGTCGTTGTGGTTGCATCAGGACCTCTGTCAGGCGTGCGGCAAGATCCGCTGCGCCAGTCGTTCTTTGCGGCATCAGGAAGGCAGCGCCTTCACGGGCCAAATAGTCGGCGTTGCGGGTCTGGTGATCGTCGATCGCGTGGGGCAAAGGCACCAGCATCGAGGGCAGACCGGCGGCGGCCAGTTCACTGATGGTCAGCGCGCCTGCGCGGCACACCACCAGGTCGGCCCAGCCATAGGCTTGGGCCATGTCTTTGATGAAAGGCTGCACTTGCGCCTCGACGCCAGCCGCGCGATAGCGCTCTGCAGTCACTTCATCGTGGTTTTTGCCGGCCTGATGAAACACTTCCGGGCGCAGGTCGGGGGCGACGTGCGACAGGGCTTCAGGCAGCAACTTGTTCAACGGTTCTGCGCCCAGGCTTCCGCCCAGGATCAGCAAACGCGCCTTGCGACCGGCCAGAGCCTGTCGCGGTGTGTCGAGGAACAGCTCGGTGCGCACCGGGTTACCGGTGGTCCGTCGGCTGTCCGACAGGGTAAAGGTGTCGGGGAACGCTTCACAGACGCGGGCGGCCAACGGCACCAGCAACCGATTGGCGGTACCGGCCACGGCATTCTGTTCGTGAACAATCACCGGCACGCCGGCCAGTTTCGCCGCAACGCCGCCGGGACCGGTCACATAACCGCCGAAGCCGACCACGCACACGGGCCGCAGCTGACGAATGATCGCCCGCGCCTGCCAGACCGACTTGAGCAACATCAGCGGTGCCTTGAGCAGGGACAATTTGCCCTTGCCGCGCAGGCCGCTGGCGTTGATCCGGTGCAGTTCGATACCGGCCATCGGCACCAAATCGTTTTCAATGCCGCGCGGGGTTCCGAGCCAGTGCACGGTGTAACCGCGGGCCTGGAATTCGCGAGCACAGGCCAGCGCCGGGAACACGTGGCCGCCGGTGCCGCCCGCCATGATCAAGACGTTAGCGCCCATGGGTCGGCTCCTCGGCGAAGTCGCTCTCCTGAAACTCCATCTCCTCGCTGCCGAGGTGGGTTCGACTCTCCCACTCAATGCGCAGCAACAAGCCGAGACAGGCACAGCAGATCACCAACGAGCTACCGCCATAACTGAGGAACGGCAGGGTCAGACCTTTGGTCGGCAGCAGGCCGACGTTCACCCCGATGTTGATCAGGAACTGACCAATCCACAGGAACGACAGGCCGTACGCGATATAAGCCGCGAAGAACTGCTTGGCCTTCTCGGCCCAATAACCGATGTACATGCCGCGCACACAGACAAACACGAACAGCGCGACGGTGAACAAGGAACCTACGGCACCCAGTTCTTCGGCGAGCACCGAGAACACGAAGTCCGTGTGTGCTTCCGGCAGATAAAATTGTTTTTGTACGCTGTTGCCCAGGCCAACGCCCAGCCACTCACCGCGACCGAACGCGATCAACGCTTGCGACAACTGATAGCCGGCGCCGAACTGGTCAGCCCATGGGTCGGCAAAGTTGGTCAGACGCGCCATTCGGTATGGCTGCACCTGAATCAACAGCACCACCGCCCCGACCGCGAGGATCACCATCAAGGAGAAACGGAACAGCCCGACGCCGCCGAGGAACAGCATTGCCGCCGCTGCGCCCATCATCACGACGGTGGCACCGAAGTCCGGCTCCATCAGCAACAGGCCGGCCATCGGCAGCAGCACGATGAACGGCTTGAAGAAGCCCATCCAGCTTTCCCGCACTTCTTTCTGGCGACGCACCAGATAACCGGCGAGGTAGATCACCACGAACACCTTGGCGATCTCGGAAGGCTGAACGTTGAAGAAGCTGAAACCGATCCAGCGCATCGAGCCGTTCACTTCACGGCCGATCCCCGGGATGATCACCATCACCAGCAAGCCAAACGCACCAATCAGCATCAACCAGCCCAGGCGCTGCCAGGTGGCGATCGGAATCATCATGGTGACGATGCAGGCAGCGAGGCCCAGCACCACGTAGATCAAGTGGCGAATCATGTAATAGAGCGCGCTGCCCGACTGCACGGCGGCGACTTCTGTCGACGCCGAGGCAATCATCACCAGTCCGAGGCCGAGCAAGGCCAGGCAGCCGGCGAGCATCGGGAAATCGAGGTCGATGCCGCGCCCGGTGATGAGCGGCGAAGGATACGGCTTGATGATGTTGAACAGGCTCATGCCAGATCCTCCACGGCGCGGACGAACTGGTGACCACGGTCTTCGTAATGCTTGAACATGTCGAAACTGGCGCAGGCCGGCGACAACAACACCACGTCGCCGGGGTGCGCAGCGGCGCGGCATTTTTCCACAGCTTCAACCAGCGAAGCGGCGCGGATCAGCGGCACGGCATCGCCGATGGCCTGGCCGATCTTGTCGGAGTCGCGTCCCATCAGGATCACGGCGCGGCAGTTGGCCGCCACCGGATCGCGCAGGTCATTGAACTCGGCGCCCTTGCCGTCGCCACCGGCGATCAGCACGACTTTGCCATCGATGTCTGCGCCCAGCCCTTCGATGGCCGCCAGTGCAGCGCCGACGTTGGTGGCTTTGGAGTCGTTGTAGTAGCCAACGCCGTCGAGGTCACGAACCCACTGGCAGCGATGTTCGAGGCCGGCGAAGGTGCGCAGGCTTGAAAGCATGGCGTCGAACGGCAGGCCGACCGCGTGGCCCAGCGCCAATGCCGCGAGGGCGTTGGACTGGTTATGGGCACCGCGAATTTTCAGCTCGCGCACCGGCATCAGGTTCTGGAATTCGAAGGCGAGGTATTTCTCGCCGTCCTCTTCGCGGATACCGAACGCCTTGAAATCGGGCTTGCTCAAACCGAAGGTCCAGCAGGGCTGGCCCTCACCCATCAACGGACGGCTCAAGGCGTCCTGACGGTTGACCACGAACTGTTTCGCGCCACGGAAGATCCGGTGCTTGGCCAAGTGATAGGCCGGCAGGCCGCTGTAGCGGTCCATGTGGTCTTCGCTGACGTTGAGCACGGTCGCCACTTCGGCGTTGAGTTGGTCAGTTGTTTCGAGCTGGAAGCTCGACAGTTCCATCACGTACAGCTCGACGTCGTCGCTGAGCAGGTCCAGCGCCGGGACACCGAGGTTGCCGCCCACCGCAACACGCTTGCCGGCCGCAGCCGCCATGTCACCCACCAGCGTGGTCACGGTACTTTTCGCGTTAGAACCGCTGATCGCCACAATCGGCGCTTTCGCGTGGCGCGCGAACAGGTCGATGTCGCCGGACAATTTCACCCCACGGGCAGCAGCGGCCTGCAGGGCCGGGGTCGCCAGCGCCAGGCCGGGGCTCACGTAGAGCTCGTCGGCACGGCAGAGGAATTCGACATCCAGTTCGCCACAACGCACTTCCACGTGCGGATAGTCACGCTTGAGCGTGGCCAGTTCCGGTGGATTGTCCCGCGTATCGGCGACGGCAAACGACGTGCCCCGGTTCGCCAGGAAGCGAACCAGGGACATGCCGCTCTTGCCGAGGCCGACAACGATGCGGAAGTGGTCAGAAGCGATCAGAGACACTCGTTCTACCTCAGCTTCAGGGTGGCAAGGCCGACCAGTACGAGAATCACGGTGATGATCCAGAAACGGACGATCACACGCGGCTCGGGCCAGCCCTTGAGTTCAAAGTGGTGGTGTATCGGTGCCATGCGGAATACGCGGCGACCGGTCAGCTTGAAGGACGCCACCTGGATGACGACGGACAGGGTTTCCATCACGAACACACCGCCCATGATGAACAGGACGATTTCCTGACGGACGATTACCGCGATGGTGCCCAGGGCCGCGCCCAGCGCCAATGCGCCGACGTCGCCCATGAAGACTTGCGCCGGGTAGGTGTTGAACCAGAGGAAGCCGAGGCCCGCACCGATCAACGCACCGCAGAACACAATCAACTCACCCGCGCCCGGTACATACGGGATCAACAGGTATTCAGCGAATTTCACGTTACCCGACAGGTAGCAGAAGATGCCCAGGCCGCCGCCGACCATCACGGTCGGCATGATCGCCAGACCATCGAGGCCATCAGTCAGGTTGACCGCGTTGCTCGAACCAACGATCACGAAATACGTCAGGACGATGAAGCCGGCGCCCAGGGGAATGCTGTAATCCTTGAGCATCGGCAGGATCAGGGTGGTTTCGACCGCCGTCGGTGCGGTCATATAAAGGAAGACCGCCGCGGCGAGGCCAAACACCGACTGCCAGAAGTACTTCCAGCGGCTCGGCAAGCCTTTGGAGTTTTTCTCGATCACCTTGCGATAGTCATCGACCCAGCCGATGGCCCCGAACAGCAACGTCACCAGCAACACCGTCCACACATAGCGGTTGCTCAGGTCAGCCCAGAGCAAAGTGCTGACACCGATGGACGACAGAATGAGCGCGCCGCCCATGGTGGGTGTGCCGGACTTGGACAGGTGCGATTGCGGACCGTCGTTACGAACGGATTGACCGATCTGACGATTCTGCAAGGTGCGGATCATCCACGGGCCATAGCACAGCGACAAAACCAGCGCGGTCAGCACACCGAGAATCCCGCGCAGGGTCAGGTACTGGAAGACCGCGAAGCCTTTGTGGAACTGTTGCAGATACTCCGCTAGCAGCAGCAGCATTAATGTTTCTCCAGACTGGACCCGCACAAAGCGGCGACGATGTTTTCCATCGCAGCGCTGCGCGAGCCCTTGATCAAAATGGTGGTGTTGGTGTCTTGCTCGGCGCCGAGGGCCTTGATCAATTCAGCCTGAGTGCTGAAATGAAAAGCCTGCTCGCCGAAAGCGTTCACGGCGTGAGCCATCATCGGCCCGACGGCGTAAAGCGCGGAAACTTTGCCACGGGCGTACTCGCCCACGTCGCGGTGGCCCTGCTCCGCCCAATCGCCCAACTCGCCGATATCCCCGAGCACCAGAACGGTGCGGCCGGAAAAGCCGGCGAGTATATCAACGGCGGCGCACATGGAGGTGGGGTTCGCGTTGTAAGTGTCATCAATCACGCGCATGCCATTGCTGGCCAGTTGCGCAACGGTGCGCCCCTTGACCGGCTGCACCGCGCCAAGGCCGGTGGCGATGCCGAACAGCGACACACCCAAGGCATGCGCGGCAGCAGCGGCGGCCATTGCATTGGCGACGTTATGGGTGCCGAGCAGGTTCAGTTGAACGCGCTCTATACCGTCAGGGCTGTGCAGGTTGAACGCCGGGCAGCCACGGGCATCGCGATCCAGATCACTGGCGTAGAAATCGGCGCTGACGTTGCTCAGGGCAAACGTCAGGACTTTGCGACCCGCAGCACGGGTCTTCCAGATTTCGAAAGCTTTGTCATCGAGATTGAGCACGGCGACGCCATCGGCCGCCAGCCCTTCAATAATTTCGCCTTTGGCCTCAACGATTTTTTCCGGGCCGCCGAACTCGCCAACATGGGCGGTCCCTGCGTTGTTGAGAACGGCCACATGGGGCTTGGTCATGCCGACGGTGTAGGCAATTTCGCCAAGGCGCGAAGCGCCTAGCTCGATCACGGCGGCGGTATGTTCCGGTGCCAATTCCAGCAGGGTCAGTGGCACGCCGAGGTCGTTATTTAGGTTGCCACGGGTCGCCAGCACCGGACCACGCGTGCGCAGGATGCTCGCGAGCATTTCCTTCACCGTGGTCTTGCCGCTGGAACCGGTGATCGCCGCGACGGGTTGGGTGAACGCTGCCCGGTTGAGCGCGCCCAGTTGGCCCAATGCCTGACGGGTATCCTTGACCAACAACTGCGGCAGCGCGCTGGCGGCCACTTCGCGCTCGACCAGGGCCGCTACGGCGCCCTTGCTGGCTACGTCGTTCAGATAGTCATGCCCATCGAAACGCGGGCCGGTCAGGGCAATAAACAGTTGGCCTGGCGTGATCGCACGGCTGTCGATGCTGACGCCATCGAACGTCGCGTCGACGCCGATCAGGCGGCCATTCAATGCGCTGATCAACTCGCTCAATGGCAGAGGCTTAAGCATGGGCCACCTCCCACGCGGTCAAGGCGTGATCGGCCTCGACCAGATCAGAGAAGTCATGGCGCTGACCGTTGATTTCCTGATAGTCCTCGTGACCTTTACCGGCCAGGACAATCACGTCATCTGCCGAAGCGCTGGCGATCAGCTGCGCAATCGCCTGACCACGGCCGGCGACGAAGGTGACTTTATCGACATCAGTGAAACCGGCGCGGATGTCGTCGAAGATCACTGCCGGGTCTTCGGTGCGCGGGTTGTCATCGGTGACCAGCACGCCATCGGCCAGACGCTCGACCACTTCAGCCATCAACGGCCGTTTGCCGCGATCGCGATCACCGCCGCAACCGAACAGGCACAGCAAGCGGCCTTTGGCGTGCGGCCGCAGGGCCATCAATACTTTTTCCAGTGCATCCGGGGTGTGGGCGTAATCGACCACTACCAAAGGCTGAGTGCCACCGCCAAGACGCTGCATGCGACCGGCCGGGCCTTCGAGTTTCGGCAGGACCTTGAGAATTTCGTCCAGCGCATAGTCGAGACCGAGCAACGCGCCCACGGCTGCCAGAACGTTGCTCAGGTTGAAGCGACCGAGCAAGGTGCTGCGCAGATGGTGCTCGCCCTGTGGCGTGACCAACGTGGCGCGCACGCCTTCGTCATTGAACTGCGCTTCACGGCAAAACAGATAGGCGCTGGAATCTTCCAGGCTGTAAGTGATCAAGCGCGATTCGCGTTTTTCGGCGGCGAGTTGCCGGCCGAAATCGTCGTCGAGGTTCACCACCCGGCATTTCAGATCGTTCCAGGCAAACAGCTTGGCCTTGGCTTCGCCGTAGGCCTGCATGGTGCCGTGGTAATCCAGGTGATCGCGGGACAGGTTGGTCATCACCGCCACATCGAAGGCCAACGCGGTCACGCGGCCCTGATCCAGACCATGGGACGACACTTCCATGGCAACCGCTTTGGCGCCGGCCTTTTTCAGGTCGGCGAGGGTCGCTTGCACGGCGATCGGGTTCGGCGTGGTGTGCAGGCCGCTTTCCAGTGCACCGTAGAAACCGGTGCCCAGGGTGCCGACGATGCCGCAATGCTGACCGAGCAGATCCAGGGCTTGCGCGACCAACTGAGTCACGCTGGTCTTGCCGTTGGTGCCGGTTACGCCGACCAGATTCAGGTGGCGACTCGGCTCGCCGTAAAAACGCCCGGCGATGTCCGACAGCTGCGCCGCCAGACCTTTGACCGGAATCAAAGGCACGTCGGTGATCGGCAACACGGTGGCGCCTTCGACTTCATACGCCACGGCAGCAGCACCGCGCTGCAACGCGTCGGCAATGTGTGCGCGACCGTCGAACTTGCCGCCAGGAACAGCAAGAAACAGATCGCCAGCGCGCACGTTGCGGCTGTCCAGTGTCAGTTCGCGGATCAACAGATCGCGGCCGGCGTGGGCGAAAATCTTGTTCAGACTCAGAGACATCAGCCGCGCCCTCCATTGGCTTTCAGCGGAACGACCGGTGCTGCGTTGGCCTGTTGAACGGGCGGCAGGTTGTCCGGCGTGATGTTCATCAGGCGCAAGGTCCCGGACATCACTTTGCTGAACACCGGCGCCGATACCAGGCCACCGAAGTAACCGGCTTTGGTCGGTTCATCGATCACTACCACGATGGCGTAACGCGGATCGCTCATCGGGCCGAAGCCGGCGAACAGCGAACGGTAGGAATTCTCGGCGTAGCCTTTGGTGCCAACCGAGGTCTTACGCGCAGTACCCGACTTGCCGCCCACGTGATAGGCCGGCACTTGCGCACGGAACACACCGCGCGGCGCTTCGATGACCTGGGTCAGCATGGTCTGCATGGTTTTCGCCACCGCTTCGGGCAGCACTTGCGTGGTCTGCGGTTCCTTGTCGGTTTTGATCAGGGTCAGCGGCGCGAGGCGACCGTTGTTGGCCAACGCCGAGAAAGCGTGGACCAACTGAATGGCGGTCACCGAAATGCCGTAGCCGTAGGACAGCGTCGCGGTTTCAGCCTTGCGCCATTCGCGGTAGTTCGGCAGGTTGCCCACGCGCTCGCCCGGGAAGCCGAGGCCGGTGTCCTGGCCGAGGCCGACTTTCTGTGCGAGACGGAAAATGGTTTCGCCGCCGATATCGAACGCGACCTTACTCATGCCGACGTTACTGGAATTGATCAGGATGCCGGTCAGGTCGAGCACCGGGCCTTCGCTCTTGGAGACGTCCTTGATGGTGTACTTGCCGATCTGCAAGGTGCCTGGGTACACCTCGACGGTGTCCGTCGGTTTCCAGCGACCGGTTTCAATCGCGGCGCTCATGGAAATCGCTTTCATGGTCGAACCCGGCTCGAACACGTCGATCATCGCGCGGTTGCGCATCATCGCCGGTTGCAGGTTGCGACGGTTGTTCGGGTTGTAGGTTGGCTGGTTGACCATGGCGAGGATCTCGCCGGTCTTCACGTCCATGATCACAAGGCTGCCGGCCTTGGCGCCGTTCTCGATGATCGCGTTGCGCAGCTCGCGGTTGGCCAGGTATTGCAGACGCAGGTCAATGGACAACGCCAAGGGCTTGCCGGCCTTGGCGTTTTTGGTCACCTGCACATCTTTGATAAGTCGCCCGCGCCGGTCCTTGATGACCTGCCGTTTGCCGGGTACACCGGCGAGCCATTCGTCATAAGCCAGCTCGACGCCTTCTCGACCGTGGTCATCGATGTCGGTAAAGCCGACCATATGGGCGGTGACTTCACCGGCCGGGTAGAAACGGCGGAATTCTTCGATGCCGTAAACGCCGGGCACTTTCAGGTCGAGCACGGACTGGCCTTGCTCAGGCGTCAGCCCGCGCACCAGATAAATGAATTCTTTATTGGCCTGTGCTTCCAGACGCTCGGCCAGGGCTTTCGGATCCTGACCCAACGCTGCCGCGAGGGCTGGCCACTTCTCTTTGGCCAGCTGCATTTCCTTGGCGTTGGCCCACAGGGTGGTGACCGGCGTACTGACCGCCAAAGGCTCGCCGTTACGGTCGGTAATCAGGCCACGGTGAGCCGGAATCGGAATGTGACGAACGCTGCGCGCGTCGCCCTGGCCCTTGAGGAAGGCACGGTCGACCACTTGCAGGTCAATGATGCGCCAGCAAATCGCCGCGACCATGACACCGAGCAAACCCAGCACCAGGCGGAAACGCCATGGAAACAGTGCGCCTTCGAGTTTCATCATGGCGCCACCATCTGCACTTCAGCGGCGCCGGGAATGCGCATCTTCAGTTGCTCGGTGGCCAGGACCTCGATACGGCTGTGCGCGGTCCAGGTGCTCTGTTCGAGAATCAACCGGCCCCACTCCGCCTGCGCCTTGTCACGCACGCTCAACTCGTTGTACAGCGAGTTCAATAACTGGCGGTTCCAGTGGGCGCTGTACGACACGCCGATGGCCGACACAAGCACGCCCACAAACAGCAGCAGCATGAAAAAGCTTCCGCCGGGAAGTGGCTTGGCGAAAAGCTTGCTCACCGCAGCTTCTCCGCGACGCGCATGACAGCGCTCCGGGAACGTGGGTTGGCTTTGAGTTCGGCCTCGGAGGCGGACTGCGCTTTGCCATGGACTTTGATTTTTGGTTCGAAGGCGACGTGACGTACCGGCAGGTTGCGCGGCAAGTTGTCGGCTTCGCCTTTGACCAGTTTGCGCATGAACAGCTTGACGATGCGGTCTTCCAGCGAGTGGAAGCTGATCACGACCAGACGGCCGCCGATTTCCAGGCAGTCCAGTGCGGCTTCGAGGCCGGCTTCCAGATCGCCCAGTTCGTTGTTGACGTGAATACGCAGGCCCTGAAACGCGCGGGTGGCCGGGTTCTTGCCCTTTTCCCACGCCGGGTTGGCGACTTTCAACACTTCAGCCAGATCGCCGGTGCGTTCGAACGGCTTGATGTCGCGGCGCTCGGCTACGGCACGGGCCATGCGCCCGGAGAACCGTTCTTCGCCATATTCCTTGAACACCCGGGCGATTTCTTCCGCCGGCGCGGTGTTGACGAATTCGGCAGCGCTGATCCCGCGGGACGGGTCCATGCGCATGTCCAGCGGACCATCGTTGAGGAAACTGAAGCCGCGCTCAGGGTCGTCGAGCTGCGGCGAAGACACGCCCAGATCGAGCAAAATTCCGCTGACCTTGCCGGCCAGACCGCGTTCGGCCACTTCAGAACCGAGCTCGGCAAAGCTGCGCTGCACAACGACAAAGCGGCCGTCTTCGGCCGCTAGCGTTTGCCCGGTGGCAATCGCTTGAGGATCTTTGTCGAATCCGAGCAACCGACCCTCGGGACCGAGCTGGCTGAGGATCAACCGGCTGTGTCCGCCGCGCCCGAACGTGCCGTCCAGATAGCAGCCATCAGGACGTACGGCGAGAGCCTCGACGGCTTCGTCAAGCAGTACGGTGATGTGGTTAAAGCCGCTATCAATAGTCACAGGATCAAATCACGCAGTTCATCAGGCATGGCGCCCGGTTGTTGAATAGCAGCCAGGTCAGCGGCAGAAACCGCATCCCAGGCATCCTCGTCCCATAATTGGAACTTGTTCAGTTGGCCTACCAGCATCGCGCGCTTATCCAGCCTGGCGTATTCACGAAGACGCGGCGGAACCAGAAAACGACCACTGCCATCGAGCTCGAGGTCGACGGCATTCCCAATCAATAAACGTTGCAGGCGGCGGTTCTCTTCGCGAAAAGAAGGCAGTGCGCGCAGTTTGGTTTCAATAATTTCCCACTCATCGAGGGGGTAAACACACAAACACGGATCAACGGCATCGATGGTGACGATTAACTGACCGGAACTACGCGAAACGAGCTCGTCACGGTACCGGCTCGGCATGGCGAGACGGCCCTTTGCGTCGAGACTGATAGCGTTGGCTCCGCGAAACACGTCAGCGTTTCTCCAAATATTAGCGTTTTACGTCAAAAAAACCCACTTCATGCCACTTTCCGCCACTTGCGCACACTATAGGAATGCGGCCACTGCACCGTCAAGGCGCGTATTGAAGGAAAAGCCTTACAGAACTGAGATTTAGCAGCGTATTTGGAGGGGTAACGGAAATCTGGCGTGTCATTTAGCGCAATAACTTGAGTCAGCACTGATGGCTGCGCTCGGAAGTTAAAGTAGTTTGTTAAGAGTAAGATTTTTTTGGTCTTACGAAAGGGCTTCTGCTGATGTTTCTGGAAGGGGGAGATTCGCTATTACAACACCCTGCCCGATGATTCAGGCAGAGGGGAGAAAAAGGTGGAGAGTCGATCTGTAAGCCGGGTTCTGTCTTGAACAGTCATTCGTCTACGATGGCCATCACTGGACATCTTTAGCAACCTACCCGGTCCCAGCGCGGGCCACGCCTTGGGACCCTATTTGGTCTTGCTCCAAGTGGGGTTTACCTAGCCACGAACTGTTGCCAGACGTGCGGTGCGCTCTTACCGCACCTTTTCACCCTTACCGGCGCCGAAGCGCTTAGGCGGTTATTTTCTGTGGCACTTTCCGTAGGCTCACGCCTCCCAGGCATTACCTGGCACTTCGCCCTATGGAGCCCGGACTTTCCTCCCCCCCCTAATTTTCATAGAGGGCAGCGACTGTCCGATCGACTCTCCGCCGCGAAGGTTAACGGCAGAGCGGCGGAAGAACAAGCGCCAATCGCCTTGCGGCACTCCTGCACGTCGGGTTTTACTCGCCTTTCTGCTGATCCAGCGCGACTTGATACAGCACATTCTTGCGCTCGCCGGTAATTTGCGCCGCCAATGCCGCGGCGCGTTTGAGCGGCATCTCTTCGAGCAACAGATTGAGGATGCGCATGGCTTCACTGCTGACCGCGTCTTCGGTTTCGGGGGCGGACCACCCCGCGACCAACACCACGCATTCGCCGCGTTGCTGATTGCTGTCCGACTCGACGAACTCGCGCAGTTCGGCCAACGGCAACCCCTTGAGGGTTTCAAAGGTCTTGGTGATTTCACGGGCCAGCAGCGCCGGGCGCTCACCCCCGAACACCAATTCCATGTCTTGCAGGCATTCAAGGATGCGGTGCGGTGCTTCATAGAAGATCAGCGTGCGCGGCTCTTCCTTAACCAGCTCCAGACGAGCACGCCGCCCGACAGCCTTCGCCGGCAGAAAGCCTTCGAAGATAAACCGGTCGGACGGCAAACCCGCCGCCGACAATGCGGCGATCAAGGCGCAAGCCCCCGGCACCGGCACCACATTGATCCCGGCAGCGCGAGCCTGACGCACCAGGTGATAACCCGGATCGGAAATCAGCGGCGTCCCCGCATCGGAGATCAGCGCGACATCGTCGCCGGCGAGCAGCCGGGTAATAAAGCGGCTACCTTCATCGCGCTCGTTGTGTTCATGGCAAGCCGCCAGCGGCGTGGGAATGCCGAAGTGCTGCATCAACCGCTGGGAGTGGCGGGTGTCTTCGGCGGCAATCAACGCCACTTCACGCAGGATCTTCAGCGCGCGCGCACTGATGTCGTCCAGGTTGCCGATGGGCGTCGCCACCACATAAAGCGAGCCAGCAGCGGAATTCAAAGCACCTGGAGCAGTCAAAGCGCACACCTCATGGTCGGTAAAAGCCGCCATTGTAGCGCGTAGCGACGTCTGCGATACGCGCAGGCAAGTGCGGATTTTTCAGCCTCAGGTGGAGCGCTGCAACATTTACACGAGCTAAATTGATCGATTCACGCCAGTAACATCGCGCCCCGGCCAGTGCTTGGGTACAATTCCACGCTAATTTGATCGAGTATCAGGAACACTACATGATCGCTTGCCTGCGGCTGTTCACTGCCCTCTGCCTCGCTGCCTTGCTGGCGGCTTGCGCCAGCTCGCCCTCCTCCAGCCTTGGCGAACTTCCACGGACCCCGGATGCCAGTATCGAGCAACTGCTTGATCAGGCCGCCAAGAGCAAAACACCGGAAGAAGCTGCACTGCTTCGCCTGAGTGCGGCGGACCTGGCTTATCGTCAGGGGAATGCCGGCCAGTCCGCGCAAATCCTCCAGCAAGTCCCGGTCGAACAACTCAAGCCCGGCCAACAGGTATTCGCCAGCACCCTGGCGGCCGAACTGGCCATGGTGCGTAATCAGCCGAAAGCGGCGCTGACGGCCTTGAGCCATCCGAGCCTGCAACGCCTGAGCGAACTGCCGGTGGAGCAACAGGTTCGCACCGGCACCGTGCACGCCCGCGCTCTTGAAGCCGATGGCCAGACGCTTGCAGCGGCACGGGAGCGCATTTTCATCGCGCCAATGCTAAGCGGTGAAGCGGCCAGCAAAAACCACGAAGCGATCTGGACCCTGATCGCGTCGTTGCCGACCGATCAATTGCAGCCTACCTCCACCGATGACCTCGGTGGCTGGATGAGCTTGGCGCTCGCGGTGAAAACGGCTGGCACCCTGGAGCAGCAACAAGCCGCCATCGACAACTGGCGCGCCCAGAACCCTAAACACCCGGCCGCCCTTCAGTTGCCGCTGCCGCTGACCAATCTCAAGGAACTGGCCAGCCAGCCCCTTGGCAAGATCGCCCTGCTGCTGCCGCAAGACGGTCCGCTGGCCTCGGTCGGCAAGGCGCTTCGCGAAGGTTTCATGGCCGCTCACTACCAGGCTCAGCAAGCGGGTCAGAAGCCGCCGGCCATCGAGTTCTACGACAGCTCGCGCCTGACCTCTCTCGACGAGTTCTATCGCAAGGCGCAGGCCGATGGCGTGCAACTGGTGGTCGGCCCACTGGAAAAGCCGCTGGTCAAACAGCTCAGTACGCGCCCGCAACTGCCGATCACGACCCTGGCGCTCAATTACAGTGAAGGCGAACAAGGTCCGGCGCAGCTGTTCCAGTTTGGTCTCGCCGCTGAAGACGAAGCCCGCGAAGTGTCCCGTCGCGCTCGCGCCGACGGCCTGCATCGCGCCGCCATCATGGTGCCAAAAGGCGAATGGGGCGACCGCGTACTCCGGGCGTTCAGCCAGGACTGGCAAGCGAACGGCGGCAGCATCGTGGCGACCGAGCGCGTTGATCAGCCGGTGCAACTGGCCCAGCAGATTGCCGACATGTTCCAGCTGCGTCAGAGCGAAGGCCGCGCCAAGAGCCTGCAAAGCACCGTGGGCTCGCAAGTAGCGGCCCAGCCTTCACGTCGTCAGGACATTGAGTTCATCTTCCTGGCCGCTACGCCTCAACAAGCCCAGCAGATCAAACCGACCCTGAACTTCCAATACGCAGGTGACGTGCCGGTTTACGCCACTTCCCACGTGTTCAGCGCCAGCGGCGATGTGAACCAGTACAACGACATGAACGGCGTGCGCTTCTGCGAAACGCCATGGTTGCTGGACGCCAACGATCCATTGCGCAAGCAAGTCACCGCACAATGGCCGCAAGCCGGTGGTAGCCTGGGTCGCCTGTATGCGATGGGTGTCGATGCCTATCGTCTGGCGCCGCGCCTGGGTCAGCTCAAAGCCTTGCCGGACAGCCGCATCGAAGGTCAATCGGGCAGCCTGGGCATGACTCAGAACCAACGCGTCGTGCGTCAGTTGCCATGGGCACAGTTCGTCAACGGTCAGGTTCAACGCCTGCCGGATACCGCGCGCTGATGCCCGACAGGTCACGCAAGCAAAGCGGTCAGGATGCCGAGCGCCATGCGCTCGAGCATCTGCAACAACAAGGTCTGCGCCTGCTGGCGCAGAACTGGTTGTGTAAACGCGGCGAGCTTGATCTGGTCATGCTTGATGGCGATACAGTAGTATTCGTTGAAGTTCGCTACAGAAAAAACACTCAATGGGGTGGCGCGCTCGATAGCATTGATGAGCGCAAACGGCAGAAACTGATTTTTGCCGCGCAGTATTTTCTTCAGCGCGAGTCGCGTTGGGCCAATTCCCCCTGCCGTTTCGACGTGGTTGCCATCGACAGCAGCCTCGATCAGTTGAACTGGCTGCAGAATGCCTTCGACAGCTGATCGCGTGCGCCTCGAACCGGACACTTTCACCCAACAATTTTGCTCTTTGCTTTGCGGGCTGCACATTCATGTGCCGAGTAGCCGCGCTAATTAAGGTCACACAGATGGACATGCAATCCCGAATTCGCCAGCTTTTCCAGGCCAGTATCGACACCAAGCAAATGGCGATGGACGTACTTGCACCGCACATCGAGCAAGCCAGCCAGGTCATGGTCAACGCCCTGCTCAACGAGGGCAAAATGCTTTCTTGCGGCAACGGCGGTTCAGCCGGCGATGCCCAGCATTTCTCGTCCGAGCTGCTCAACCGCTTCGAGCGCGAGCGCCCGAGCCTGCCAGCCATTGCGCTGACCACCGACAGCTCGACGATCACCTCGATTGCCAATGACTACAGCTACAACGAAATCTTCTCAAAGCAGATCCGCGCCCTTGGCCAGCCGGGCGATGTCTTGCTGGCCATTTCCACCAGCGGCAACTCGGCAAACATAATTCAAGCGATCCTGGCCGCACATGATCGCGAAATGATTGTCGTAGCAATGACTGGTCGCGACGGCGGCGGCATGGCGTCGCTGCTATTGCCCGAGGACGTCGAGATTCGCGTACCGGCCAACGTCACCGCACGTATTCAGGAAGTCCACCTGCTGGCGATCCATTGCCTTTGCGATTTGATCGACAGCCAACTGTTCGGGAGTGAAGAATGACCCCTAATCGCCTAGGCCTTCTGGCCTTGACCCTGTGCCTCGGCATCAGCGGCTGCACCTCGGTGGTTAACGCCAGCCGTGAGGCGCCGATTGAAGATGATCGCGGCACCCGCACCTTCGGCAGCAAGATCGACGACTCCCTGATCGACACCAAGGTCGGCGTTAACGTCGCCAAGGCCGATCCGGCCCTGGACAACGACTCGCACATCGTCGTCACCAGCTTTAACGGCGTTGTGCTACTCGCCGGTCAGACGCCACGTGCCGACCTCAAGGCCAAGGCCGAACAGGCTGCCGCCGCGGTCCAGCGCGTGAAGAAGGTTCACAACGAATTGCAGGTGCTGCCGCCTTCCGGCTTCATCGCCCGCCAGAATGACACGTGGCTGACCTCCAAGATCAAGACCCAGATGCTCACCGACCCAAACATCCCGGGTTCGCGCATCAAGGTGGTCACCGAGAACGGCATCGTCTATTTGCTGGGCCTGCTGACCAAGCAGGAAGCGGCGCAGGCGACCAATCTGGTGCAGGGCGTCTCCGGCGTGCAAAAGATTGTGAAGCTGTTTGAGTACATTGACTGACATTCACCCCGCAGGAGCTGCCGCAGGTTGCGATCTTTTGATCTTTCGATTTTAAAAGACAAGGTCAAAAGATCGCAGCCTTCGGCAGCTCCTACGTGTTTGATAGTGGTGAGGTAATAAAAAAGGCGATCCATCCGGATCGCCTTTTTTATTACTTCACCACTTTCAAACTGGGTCGACCGCTTGGACGCGGCGGCTCGCTGTCAGGTGGCGGAATCTCATCATCCGGCTCGATCTCGTCCTCGTCTTCCATAGGCGATTCCAGGTCGAACACCATGCCCTGACCATTCTCCCGGGCGTAAATGCCCAGGATCGATGCGATAGGCACGTACAGAGTGTGAGGCACGCCACCGAAGCGCCCCTCGAAGCTGACCGCTTCGTTGTCCATGTGCAAATGACGCACGGCGGCCGGCGATACGTTCAGGACAATTTGTCCGTCACTGGCGAAACCTTGTGGCACCTGCACCGACGGATATTCGGAATTGACCAGCATGTGCGGGGTGCAATCGTTATCAACAATCCACTCATAGAGCGCGCGGACCAGATAAGGTCGACTGGAGTTCATAGCGGCTCCTTAAGCCTTAGCGCATATCGCGTTCGACACCAGACAGACTCGCCTGGAAAGCCTCACGCGCAAACGAGCGCTCCATATAATCAAGCAACGGCTTGGCAGGCCGTGGCAGTTCAATACCCAGAATCGGCAAGCGCCAGAGTATTGGTAATAGGCAGCAATCCACCAGACTTTGTTCCTCACTGAGGAAAAACGGCTTGTCGGCAAACAACGGCGACACACCGGTCAGGCTTTCGCGCAGCTCTTTACGAGCCACGACACGGGCGGCTTCCTTGGCCTTCGGATCCAGGATCAGATCCACCAGACCGCACCAGTCACGCTGTATACGATGAATCAGCAAACGGCTGTTGGCACGCGCCACTGGATAAACCGGCAGCAAAGGCGGATGCGGGTAACGCTCATCCAGATATTCCATCACCACGGTCGACTCCCACAACGCCAGGTCACGATCGACCAGGGTAGGCAGGCTTCCGTAAGGGTTCACTTCAATCAGTTTAGGCGGCTGGCGACCAGCTTCCACGTAAATGATCTCGGCGCTGACACCCTTCTCTGCAAGTACGATACGCACTCGGTGGGAATAGTGGTCGGCGGGGTCGGAGTAACAGGCCAACCGATTGGTCACGCCCATGGCGGTCCTCCTCGCTTGTTGAAATTATCGGAAGCGGAAAAACGAGCGCGCCCAGAGGGCGCCTCCCGTAACGCCTGGATCACCAGACTCGTTACACCTTCAGAGGCGCCCTTGGGCGCGCGCGATTAACAGCAATTGCTTGAAACGTTATCAGTGCACATCTTTCCAGTATTCGCGCTTGAGCAAGTAGGCGAATACGAAGAAGAACGCCAGGTACAGCAAGACGTAGGTACCAATGCGCTGATGTTGCAGCTTAACCGGGTTAGCCGAGTAAGCGAGGAAGGTTACCAGATTCTTGACCTTCTCATCGAACTGCTCTTCGGTCAGGGCACCGGTCTTCGGCACGATGGTCAACTGATCGCACGCTTCATGAGTCAGCGCGGTACCGGTCAGCGGATCATATTGCTTCTTGCCGTCTTCGACGATCTGCACCTGTTTGCAACCGACAACCTGACGACCTTGCAGGCCGACCAGGACGTTAGGCATGCCGACGTTCGGGAAGACCTTGTTGTTCACACCCCAAGGGCGCGACGGGTCTTCGTAGAACGACTTCAGGTAACCGTAGAGCCAGTCAGTACCACGCACACGAGCCACCAGGGTCAGGTCCGGCGGCGCAGCGCCGAACCAGGTCTTGGCGTCTGCCGGCTGCATGCCGATGCTCATGTGGTCGCCGATCTTGGCGCCGGTGAACACCAGCTTCGAGAGCATCAGATCGTGAGGAATCTCCAGATCATCGGCGACACGCTCGTAGCGCTGGAACTTGGCGCTGTGGCAGCCCATGCAATAGTTGGCGAACGTACGCGCGCCATCTTGCATTGCAGCCTTGTCGGAAACGTCGATGTCGACTTTTTCCAACTCGGGACCACCGTGTTCAGCCGCGAAGGACAATACAGGCAGAGCAGCAAGAATCAGTACAGCAAATAGCTTTTTCATCAGCCAGTCACCCTTTCCGGAACCGGTTTGGTCTTCTCGAGCCTGGTGTAGAACGGCATCAGAATGAAGTAGGCGAAGTACAGGAAGGTGCACACCTGCGACAGCAGCGTACGGCCTGGCGTCGGGGCCAAAACACCCAGAATGCCGAGGATCACGAACGAGACGCAGAACACCACCAGCCAGATTTTGCTCAGCCAGCCTTTGTAGCGCATCGACTTGACCGGGCTGCGGTCAAGCCATGGCAGTACGAACAGCACGGCAATGGCTGCGCCCATGGCGATAACGCCGAGGAGCTTGTCCGGAACCGCCCGCAGAATCGCGTAGAACGGCGTGAAGTACCAGACCGGAGCGATGTGCTCTGGGGTCTTGAAGGCGTTCGCCACTTCAAAGTTCGGCTTCTCGAGGAAGTAGCCGCCCATCTCCGGGAAGAAGAACACGATCGAGCAGAAGATGAACAGGAACACCACCACGCCGACGATATCTTTCACGGTGTAGTACGGGTGGAAGGCAATGCCGTCCAGCGGTACGCCGTTTTCGTCTTTGTGTTTCTTGATGTCCACGCCGTCCGGGTTGTTCGAGCCGACTTCGTGCAGCGCCAGGACGTGCAGCACCACCAGACCGAGGATCACGATCGGCAAGGCCACGACATGTAACGCGAAGAAGCGGTTCAGGGTAATACCGGAAATCAGGTAGTCACCACGGATCCACTGGGTCAGGTCGTTACCGATAACCGGGATCGCACCGAACAGCGAGATGATCACCTGGGCGCCCCAGTACGACATCTGACCCCATGGCAGCAGGTAGCCCATGAAGGCCTCGGCCATCAGCGCCAGGTAGATCAGCATGCCGAAGACCCATACCAGCTCACGCGGCTTCTGGTACGAACCGTAAAGCAAGCCACGGAACATGTGCAGATACACCACGATGAAGAACATCGAAGCGCCGACTGCGTGCAACAGACGCAGGATGGAGCCGTACTCGACGTCGCGCATGATGTATTCGACGGAGGCAAATGCCTCTTCCGCCGACGGGGTGTAGCTCATGGTCAGCCAGACACCGGTAACGATCTGGTTGACCAGAACGAGCAGCGCCAGGGAGCCAAAGAAGTAGAAGAAGTTGAAGTTCTTCGGGGCGTAGTACTTGCTGAGATGGTCTTCCCACATTTTGGTCGCGGGAAAGCGCGCATCAACCCAATCCATGAACTTGCTCATCACGCTTTCTCCGTATCGACGCCAATGACAATAATCTCATCGGTCTCATAGGAATGCGGGGGAACTGGCAGGTTCAAAGGCGCAGGTTGCGACTTGTAGACGCGGCCAGCCAGATCGTAGTGGGAACCGTGGCACGGGCAGAAATATCCGCCGACCCAGTCCTTGCCCAGATCAGCAGGTGCCACTTCAGGACGGAAGGTCGGCGAGCAACCCAGGTGTGTGCAGATACCGATCAGCAGCAGAACCTCTGGCTTGATCGAACGCGTTTCCGGGTCGACATAAGTCGGTTGTGTCGAGTTCTTGGAGGTCGGGTCAGACAACTGGCCCTCGATCTTTTTCAGATTCCCCAGGATTTCCGCGGTACGGCGAACGATGAATACCGGCTGACCGCGCCACTCAGCAATCATCTGCTGGCCTGGCTCGATCTTGCTGACATTCACTTTCACCGGTGCACCTGCAGCTTTCGCCTTGGCACTGGGAAACCATGACCCCACGAACGGGACCGCAGCCCCCACCGCTCCTGCAGCACCCACCACGGATGTGGCTGCTACCAAGAAGCGACGCCGGCCTGCATTCACGCCGTCATTGCTCATTCAGTCCTCTCCCATCAGCTTTGTGGCCTGTTAAATCAGGCATCTACTAAGTAAAACTATGTACTTATAAAAATTTTGCCGAATGGTAATGAAAAGCCCCAATTCTGACAAGGTAATTACCGAGGGGCTCCTTTGCCAAGCCTTGCAGTATAGGGGCTCTGCGGCTGTGGCAAGTTGTCACAGAGCAATTCTTCGATAAATTGCGCCCATAAAAAAACGCCCAGCTCCGTGAGGAAACTGGGCGTTCTTTTTGAACGTGAAAGCGAATTAACGCTTCGAGTACTGCGGACGCTTACGCGCTTTACGCAGACCGACTTTCTTACGTTCAACTTCACGAGCATCGCGAGTAACGAAGCCAGCTTTGCGCAGAGCGCCACGCAGGGTTTCGTCGTACTGCATCAGTGCGCGAGTGATACCGTGGCGGATTGCGCCAGCTTGACCACTTACACCACCGCCGATCACGGTGACGTAGATGTCGAACTTCTCGACAGTCTCAGTCAATTCCAGCGGCTGACGAACTACCATGCGGGCAGTTTCGCGGCCGAAGAAATTATCCAGCGAACGGTTGTTGATGGAGATGTTACCAGTACCCGGACGCAGGAAAACGCGTGCGGTTGCGGTCTTGCGACGGCCAGTGCCGTAATTTTGAGTCGCCGACATAATGAACTATTCCGTTAAAACTTCAGTTCTTGGGGCTGCTGAGCAGTATGAGGGTGTACAGCGCCCGCATAGACTTTCAGCTTACGATACATGTCGCGACCCAGCGGGTTCTTAGGCAGCATGCCTTTGACCGCGGTCTCGATCACGCGCTCAGGGGCTTTAGCGATCAGCTTCTCGAAGTTGATCGACTTGATGCCGCCCGGGAAACCGGAGTGGGAGTAGTAGATTTTGTCGGTGGTTTTAGCACCGGTTACACGAATCTGCTCGGCATTGATAACGACGATGTAATCGCCGGTGTCAACGTGAGGAGTGTACTCAGCTTTATGCTTGCCACGCAGACGGCTCGCGATTTCGGTGGCCAGACGACCCAGGGTCTGACCTGCAGCGTCGACGACAAACCAGTCGCGCTGTACTGTTTCCGGTTTAGCAGTAAAAGTTTTCATTCTTTATAGCCTCAGGGGCCGCCCTGTAAATTAGACGGCGGATCTTACTGAATAGTGCGTACTTTGACAAGTCAAAGGCAGCCGGATACAGACGCTTTCGGGGGCTCGGGTCGGCGCGTCCGTTCAACGGCAAGATTCTTCGGCGGCGGCGCATCACTTCCACTGCAGAAAGAGGTGCGTAATTATGCAGATTGCGAAAAATATTTCAACCTGCTTTTATGATTGTTTTGCCAGAGGAGCACCCGATGGACTATCGCCAGCTAGGCCGAACCAATCTGAACGTGAGTGCAATCTGTCTCGGAACCATGACCTGGGGCGAGCAAAACAGCGAGGCTGAAGCCTTCGCGCAGATCGAACGGGCCAAAGGCGCCGGGATCAATTTCATCGACACCGCCGAAATGTACCCGGTGCCGCCCAAGGCCGACACCTACGCCACCACCGAGCGTTACATCGGCAATTACTTCAAAAGTCGCGGTGATCGTGCCGACTGGATCCTGGCCAGCAAGATCGCCGGCCCCGGCAACACCATCGACTACATCCGCGACAAAAACCTGCGGCACAACCGCCAGCACATCACCGAAGCCGTGGACGCAAGCCTCAAACGCCTGCAGACCGACTACATCGACCTCTACCAGTTGCACTGGCCGGAACGCAGCACCAATTTCTTCGGCCAACTGGGTTACAAACACCAGACCGAAGCCAACCTCACACCGCTGGAGGACACCCTCGAAGCACTGGACGAACAGGTCAAGGCCGGCAAGATCCGCCATATCGGCCTGTCCAACGAAACGCCGTGGGGCACCATGCGTTTCCTCGCGCTGGCCGAAGCCCGTGGCTGGCCGCGCGCGGTGTCGATTCAAAACCCGTACAACCTGCTTAATCGCAGCTTCGAAATCGGCCTGGCGGAAATCGCCATTCGCGAACAGTGCGGCCTGCTCGCCTATTCGCCGCTGGCATTCGGTTTCCTGTCGGGCAAATACGAAGGTGGCGCGCGCCCGCCAAAAGGTCGCCTGAGCCTTTACAGCCGCTTCAGTCGCTATTTCAATCCACAGTCGGAAGCGGCGTGCAGCCGCTATGTGGCGCTGGCCCGCGAACACGGTCTGGACCCGGCACAAATGGCGTTGGCGTTCGTGACACAGCAGCCGTTCGTCACCAGCAACATCATCGGCGCGACGACGCTTGAGCAGCTGGACAGCAACATTGCCAGCTTCGAGCTGAAACTGTCCGATGAAGTGATGGCGGGGATTGAGGCGATCCATAAAGATCACCCGAATCCGGCACCGTAATTTGCAGTGATCTCGAAAAGATCGCAGCCTTCGGCAGCTCCTACATGAGATTGGCGTACCCCCGTAGGAGCTGCCGCAGGCTGCGATCTTTTCAGCCATCAAAACGATTCAAAGCGACCGCGCAATAATCTCCTTCATGATTTCATTGGTGCCGGCATAGATCCGCTGCACCCGTGCATCCGCCCATGCCCGGGCGATCGGGTATTCCCACATGAACCCATAACCGCCATGCAACTGCACGCACTCGTCGAGCACCTTGCACTGCAGGTCCGTGCCCCAGTACTTGGCCATCGCCGCCGTCGGCACATCGAGCTTGCCTTGCAGGTGCAATTCCAGGCAGCGATCGACGAACACCCGGCCGATCTGAATTTCGGTCGCCATCTCGGCCAGTTTGAAGCGAGTGTTCTGAAAGTCCGCAATCGCCTTGCCGAACGCCTTGCGTTCGCGGGTGTATTCCAGCGTCCATTGCAAGGCGGCCTCCGCTGACGCAAGCCCGCCGATTGCAACGGTCAACCGCTCCTGCGGCAACTCCTGCATCAGATACGCGAAGCCCATTCCGGCCTGCCCCAGCAGGTTTTCCTTGGGCACGCGAACGTCCTGGAAGAACAGCTCCGAGGTGTCCTGCGCCTTCATGCCGACTTTTTCCAGACGCTTGCCCTTGGCAAAACCAGGCGTGTCGGCCTCGACCAGAAACAGACTGGTGCCCTTCGCGCCCGCCTTCGGATCGGTCTTGGCCACGACAATCACCAGGTCCGCGAGATAACCATTGGTGATGAAGGTTTTCGAACCGTTGATCACGTACTCGTCACCATCGAGCACCGCCGTGGTTTTCACCCCTTGCAGATCGGAACCGGCACCCGGCTCGGTCATGGCAATCGCGGTGACCATCTCGCCGGACACCAGTTTTGGCAGGTATTTGTGTTTCAGCGCTTCACTGCCGTAATGCAGGATGTATGGCGCGACGATGTCCGAGTGAAGGGAAAACCCGATGCCGGTAAGACCGAGGCGACCGACCTCTTCGATCACCACCGCGCTGTAGAGAAAGTCGGCGCCGAGCCCGCCGTACTCTTCCGGCAGATGCGAACAGAGCATCCCCGCCTCCCCCGCCTTGTTCCAGAGCTGGCGGTCGATATAGCCCTGTTTTTCCCATTGCCCATGAAACGGCACGGCCTCTTTTTCGAGGAACGTTCGCACGCTGTCGCGGAACAGTTCGTGTTCGGGACTGAACAAGGTTCTGGGGATCATGCGGCACCTGTCGTTATTGTTAGAAAGAATTGGCCATCAGAGACTATGCCGCGTTTCCGATACAGGACACTGGACACATCAGACAAAAAATAAGACGATCCAGCCGTCTGGTGACCACTTTCCCCTA
This sequence comes from Pseudomonas fluorescens, assembly GCF_902497785.1. GTDB lineage: Bacteria > Pseudomonadota > Gammaproteobacteria > Pseudomonadales > Pseudomonadaceae > Aquipseudomonas > Aquipseudomonas fluorescens_BO. Next base: position 27,262 of record NZ_CABVHK010000025.1, on the reverse strand, counting down.
TAAGAATAAAGTTGAATTATGCCTAACCAAGTCTCCCCGCCCTTGCGGCGCGTCAGCATCCTGGCTATCGACCGGGTTTTCGCTTTCACCCTCATGCAAGCCAAGGATTTTTTCCACCTGGCCAGTCTGCGCTACGGCAAACAACTGGGTCACGGCCTGACGCCTGCGTTCGAAACCCGGGTAGTCAGCCCCGACGGCAAACCGGTGAACAGCTTCAGCGATGTGATCATGCCGGTGGACGGCGGCCTGGATAACGCCGATATCATTATTCTCCCGGCGTTCTGGGACGATTTCGAAACCCTGTGCCAACGTTACCCACAGATCCTGCCCTGGTTGCGCCAGCAACATGCGCGCGGCGCGGTGCTATGCGCCGAGGCCACGGGGGTGTTCTGGCTGGCCGAAGCCGGGTTGCTCAACGGCAAGGAAGCGACCACCTACTGGCGCTTCTTCAACGCGTTTGCCGAGCGTTTCCCAAGGGTTCATCTGAATCAGGACAAGCACCTGACCGACGCCGATAACCTGTACTGCGCAGGCGGCACGACCTCGGCGTGCGACCTCTACATCTACCTGATCGAGCGCTTCTGCGGCGCCAACGTGGCCCAGGCCGTGGCCCGCGATATTCTCTATGAAGTGCAGCGCAGCTATACGCCGGGACGCATCGGTTTCGGTGGGCAGAAGCTGCATCAGGACGTGATCATCCTGCAGATCCAGCACTGGCTCGAAGAGCACTTCGCTGACAAGTTCCGCTTCGAAGATGTGGCGCGCGAACATGGCATGAGCATCCGCAACTTCATGCGCCGCTTCCAGACGGCCACCGGCGACAAACCGCTGCACTACCTGCAACGTCTGCGCATCGAAACTGCCAAGGGCTTGCTGTCCGGCAGTCGCAAAAGCATCAAGACCATCAGCTATGAGGTCGGTTACGACGATGCGAGCTTCTTTGCGCGGCTGTTCCGCCAGCACACGGAACTGTCGCCCAACCAGTATCGGCAGCAGTTTCAGCAAGCCGCGTAGCCTTCAGCAACAGCGACTCCCTGCTGCACTGAAAGACCTGCCTCGCAGGTCTTTTCCCACGATAAAAAACGAATGAAGAGTACCTGCGGGCCCAGTTTGACGGCTATGCGCTGATCGCTCGGACCCGCAACATCTTCCCTGCAATCACCTTCAGGGAAGATCATCAGTGACTATCGGATCCAGCTACGACTACCGCGCCCATGACCCCAAAGATGACAGTCGCACCCATCGCCCGGCGGACAGCAAATGGAAGGCCCGTTTCCCGAACCCGCCAGACTTGTGCTTCGACTATCGAGCCCTGATCGAACAGGAAAACGGCATCGCCAGGGCAACTGACCCGCATCACCGGATTTGCATCATCGGTGCCGGCGTCACTGGACTGACCGCCGCCCGAGAACTCTATCGCTGCGGTTTTACACATATCTCCCTGATCGAACAATCCCGGCGCATTGGCGGCAGGCACCTGACCGTACCGGGTAATCGACACGCCAAGGAAAGTCATACGCCGTTTGAAATGGGTGCCATGCGCATGCCCTTTTTCAACCGGCCGAATGAGGCACCGACGCAAGGCCGATCGCTCATGGCCTACTACACCCAGGCATTTGATCTTGCGTTTTCGCAATTTCCCAACCCGGGAAGCCAATGGGTCCGCTCCACCGGCATCTATCTGCGAGAGGGCCGCATGGGCGGCGCTTCGACGCCACACATGTTGATATGGACAAACCTCGACGGCCTGACGCCCCCTCCCGCCGAAGATCTGCAAACGGTTTACGCCAAGTGGAAAGCCTTTTCCGATCGCATGACCCGGCACGTTGCGCAGGTGTACGCCAGCGAGGCATGGGAGGCCATATGGGCTGCCATCGTCGAAAGATACGAGGGCGTGTCGTTCCGCGACCTGGTGCGCATGCCGGTCCTCGAAGCCTGGGATGAACGCGCGCCGGGAGACTTTGGCGGGTTGGGAATGTCCGCAGATGAGTCTGCGATTTTCTACGCGATCGGCATCGGCGACGGCAGCTGGGGCGCCTTCTACGACGTGTGCTGCCTTTATCCGCTACGCACGGCGATCTTCGGTTTCAGCAGCCAGCTGCAACTGATTCATGGGCGGGTGGACGCAAAGGGCGATCCGCTGCCCTCGCCTTACCTGCACAGCGAAGCCGTGCATGATTCAACCGGGTTGAGTTTCGACAGACCCCGCTACATCGGGCTCGCCGCGTTGAACGAATGCCTGATGTTCATGAAGATCGCCGAAACCGGAAAATCTGTCTACGAACACAGCCGCGACACCCCTACCGGCCTGCCGACGGACTCTTCGGTGACCCGACTTAAAAAACTGACCAACCAGAAAACCCGGGTGTATTTCAATTGGAAACACAGCCAGCCCGAGCATACCCAGGAACACTTTGAAGACTTCGACTCAGTCATCCTGACCCTGCCCTCCTGGCTGATTGAAACACGCATCAAGCTGGAAAATTTCACCGAGCAAATGCTGCCCTTCGACATCATCAATGCCTATAAAACCGCGCATTGGGAAACCAGTTGCAAGGTCTATGCGCCGCTGGAAAAATCCTTCCTTTCAAAAAACATCAGCATCCCGCAGGCCATCGTCACCGACAGTTTCATTCATGATGTCTACACCTACCGCTACAACGATCACTACCGCTACGACTGCATCCTCCTGAGTTACACCTGGGAGGACGATGCGACCAAACTCGCTGCATTCAGCGATCAGGAACTGGTCATCCGCTGCGCCAACGAACTGGATCGCATCTTGATGAACTGCACCAATATCCAGCAGAAAATCTCACCGTACATTGACCTTGACCAGGCCGTCGTCCAACGCTGGATCACCGATAAAAATGCGCTGGGTTGTGCAAAGTTATACCGACCCGGCACCTACTACGACGCCGTGAGCCTGATGAAGTACAACCGGGATTACGCGCACCTCTCCGGACTGTATTTGTCCGGGGAATCATTTTCTGTCGATGCAGGCTGGACGGAGCCCTGTTTTCGCGGAGCCGTCGATGCCGTCATTCATCTTTGCGCCAAAACCGCCGCGACCTTCAATGGCGGTTTTTCCTTGAATGACTACCCGCACTACCAACTGAAAACCTGATCAAGCACCCGTCCCAGAGCCTTGCGAGCAACGCATTGGCTCTGCTGCCCTGCCGTCCTGGCAGGGCGATTAAACACCTCGCCCCTGCATCTTCGGAAACGGACTACAGCCGTACCGGAAGCCGCCGACTTACGCCCGCCTGCCGTTTCAACTCTTAATAAACACGCAATTAAACGGCGTGAATAACAATAAAAAAGAGGTCATCGGCAATGAGCGATCCAACAAGCCCTGTTCGTGTAGCAGTCGTGCAATTCGACCCTCAGGTCGGCACCGAAAAATGTGCAGATAACCTGCGTTGCAGCCTGGAATTAGCGCTGGAAGCAGTCAACGGCGGGGCGAATCTGATCGTCCTGCCTGAGCTTTCCAACACCGGATATTTCTTCAGCAGTCGCCAGGATGCCTTCGCCCATGCGGAAGCGGTTCCCGATGGGCCGAGTGTGCAGGTGTGGATGGAGTTCGCCCGCAAACACAAGGTTTACCTCGTCGCCGGTTTGACCGAACGCGATGGCATGCGCCTGTTTAACACCGGCGTACTGGTGGGACCTGAGGGGTTTATCGGCAAGTATCGAAAGGCGCATTTATGGAACCTGGAGAAACTCTGGTTCACCCCCGGTGACCTGGGTTTCCCGGTTTTCGACACTCCGATCGGCCGCATCGGCCTGTTGATCTGCTGGGACATCTGGTTTCCGGAAGTGCCGCGAATCCTCAGCCAGCAAGGCGCCGACATCATTTGCAGCCTGAACAACTGGGTCTGGACCCCACCACCGTTGTTCGATGAGGCCGGCAAGTGCATGGCGTCGTACCTGACGATGACCGCCGCCCATGTAAACAACGTGTTTATCGCCGCCGCCAGCCGCATCGGCGAAGAGCGAGGCGCCCGGTACCTGGGTTGTTCGTTGATTGCGGGGACCAATGGCTGGCCGATTGGCGCGGTGGCGTCCGCCGACCAGCAGGAAATCCTGTTCGCCGATATCGACCTGACCAGTTCCCGCAGCGCACCGATCTGGAATGACCTGAATGACCTGCATCGCGATCGTCGAACCGACCTCTTCGATCAGATGCTCGGTTACACCCGACACCCTTGTCTGCCGCGCTGATAAGGGGCCATGACCAATGGAATCGACAATCGAAAAACGCCCGCAAAACCGTCACGCACTACTCGACCTGACGGCGCTTATGCTCATGCTCGGCTTGGCATCGCTGATCCTCTGGCTGTCATTCACCCACCGCTCTGCCTGGGCCGCCGACTGGCCTGATTACAGTCACTTGGTCTCAAGCCTCCCCGATCCGAACGCGTGGTTGCGCTGGGTGCTGGGAGACATCAGTGAGGTGGCGTTCTACAAACACGAGTTCGCTTCCATCGGGTTGTTGGCGGGCGCCTATCTGGCCTACCGGGCGAACCGCACCGGAAAATCCTGGCAAGGCTTTGCCATCTGCTACGGCAGCGGATTATGGCCGTGGCTGGTGACCAGTTCGTTGCTTGGGCTGTTGCTGAGCAACCTGCTGTGGGGCTGGACGGTGACAGCCGACAGCTGGCAACCGACGTTCGCCGCATTTGTGTCACTGCCGGCGGCGATGGTGCTGATGTTTGGCAGGGGCTGGAAGGTCACGATCAATGGCGCAATCATGGGCGCGGTACTCGTCACGCCGATGTGTTTGCTGATCGTCAACTACGTCTGCAAGCCGCTGGGCCTGCCGGTGGTGATCGGCAATGTCTCGGGCATGGCGGTCGCCAGCGTGCTGGCCTTTTTACTCTGTCGTTACCTGCCAGGCCTGGTGAAATCCGCTGCCTGCAGTCTGCCGCCAGCCCCTTTGCCTGACACCACAAAAGCACCCGACTATGGTGTCTTCTGGAGCGTGCGCCGGGTACTGGCCGACTTTTCCGAAGCGCCGTTCTATGGCAACGAATGGGCCAGCCTCGGTTTGATAGCGGGCGCACTGTTGGCGTTTACGCTGAACCCGCTGAGTCCGGCGTACGGCTCGGCGTTGCTGCCACAGCTGATCGGCGCACAGGCGCTGACCTCGGCGCTGGGCGTGGTGATCTGGCGTCGGCACTGGATGTCGCTCGGCTGGTACCCCACCTACGTCCCGCTGGTATCCGTGGTACCGGCGGCGGTTCTGACGTACGGCGGCAGCTGGCCAGTGATTGTCATGAGTGCGCTGTTGGGGGCCTTGATCGCACCGCCCCTGGCGTGCGCCATTGCCAGGCGATTGCCGCCCGACATGCATGGCTTCATCGGTAATGTGCTGTCGATGGCCATCAGTACGCTGCTGATCATTCCGTTTATCGGTTTCCTGATAAACGACTGATCGCCACTCGGCTGTACCTCGAACGGGTACAGCCGACTTCATTTCCACCCAAGCGAGGTATTACATGGACTTGCCCAAACTGGCCATTGCGGCCCTTGGCGGTACCGTGAGCATGCAAGCCGGGAACGTTGGCGAAGGCGTTATCCCGACGGTCAGTGGCGAAACCCTGCTGGCCTCCGTACCGGAATTGACCCTGCTCGCCGAGGTGACGATTGAAACCCTCGGACTGCTGCCCAGTGCGTCACTGGATTTCGAATTCCTGTTGAGCGTGCTGTCCTGGGCGAATTTCCAGATCAAGCAAGGCGCGTCAGGTGTTGTCATCATTCAAGGCACCGACACGCTGGAAGAAACCGCGACGTTTTTTGACTACCTGTGGGAACACGATGAACCACTGGTCTTGACGGGCGCAATGCGTTCCGCAAGCCAGGCGGGGGCAGATGGACCGGCAAATTTGCTGGATGCTTGCCGCGTGGCACTGGCCGAAAGCAGCCGCCAACGCGGCGTTCAGGTGGTCATGAGCGGGCAGATCCACTCGGCGAACGCGGTGCGCAAAACCGACTCGTTGGCGGTGCAGGCGTTTTCTTCCCCGGGCACCGGTCCTGCGGGCCTGCTGCTGGAGGACAGGGTGCGCTATCTAAGACCGCCGCCCCTGCGCAGCGTCCTGCCATTGCCGATCCAGACCACGCACAGGATTGCCCTGCTGGAAGCGTCGCTGTCCGCCGACAGTCTGTTACTGGAAAGCATCCTGGGGCTGGGTTACGACGGGCTGGTGATCGCGGGATTTGGTGCGGGCCATGTGTCCGGGAACTGGGCTGAGGGGATCGAAATAATCGCCAGGGAAATTCCCGTCATCATTGCCACGAGGACCGGCTCCGGCTCCACAGCGCACTCGACGTATGGCTTCAAGGGCGGCGAGATAGACCTGACGCGCAGAGGCGCGGTGATGGCCGGGTTTCTCTGTCCACGCAAAGCCAGGATCTTGCTGTGGCTGTTGGTGGGTTGCCAGCGGCAAAACGAATTGGCGAGCCTTCTCTCCCAAGATTGATGCAAAACCTGTGGGAGCGAGCCTGCTCGCGAAAACGGTCCTTCAGTTGACTTCATTGTTGAATGAAAGTCAGCTTTCGCGAGCAGGCTCGCTCCCACAATGGGCATAAGCGCACAAAAAAGGCCTGCATTTGCAGGCCCTTTTGTTTCCGATAAATCCTACGGCTTATGCGCCCGCGACAGAAACTCGTGGGACTGCATTTCCAGCAAGCGACTGAGGGTGCGCTGGAACTCGAAGTTCAGGCGACCGCCGGTGTAGAGATCTTTGAGCTCGACTTCCGCAGAGATGATCAGCTTCACGTTGCGGTCGTAGAACTCGTCGACCATGTTGATGAAGCGTCGGGCGATGTCGTCGGTGGTGACGCTCATCTGCTCGACACCGCTGAGCAACACGGCGTGGAAGATCTTGCCGAGCTCGATGTAGTCGTTCTGGCTGCGCGGACCGTCGCAGAGTTCGCGAAAATCGAACCACGCCACGTCGTCGCAGGTGCGCAACGCGCGAATTTCGCGGTTCTCGATCATCAGCACATCGTTCTCGATGGCCGCCGTGCATTCCGGTGTCAGCGCCCGGAAACTCTTGCGCAAGCTTTCGTGGGAGGCTTCGTCGAGCGGGAAGTGGAACAGCTCCGCTTGCTCGAGGTGACGCAGACGATAATCGACGCCGCTGTCGACGTTGACGATCTCGGTGTTTTGCTTGATCAGCGCAATGGCCGGCAGGAAGCGCGCACGTTGCAGGCCGTCCTTGTACAGTCCATCCGGCACGATGTTCGAGGTCGCGACCAGGGTCACGCCGTTCTTGAACAGCTCTTCCATCAACGTGCCGAGGATCATCGCGTCGGTGATGTCGGAGACGAAGAACTCATCGAAGCAGATCACTCGCGACTCGTCGGAGAAACGCTTGGCGATGAGGGTCAGCGGATTCTTCTCGCCGCCGAGGGTCTTCATCTCTTCGTGCACGCGCTTCATGAAGCGGTGGAAGTGAGTGCGGGTTTTTTCCTTGAACGGCAGCGCTTCGAAGAAGGTGTCGACCAGGTAAGTCTTGCCGCGACCCACGCCGCCCCAGAAATACAGGCCCTTGACCGGCGCCTGTTCTTTCTTGCCGAACAGCTTGCCGAGCAGGCCCGGCTTGCTCTGCGAGGCCGCGACCAGATCGTCATACAGGCGCTGCAAATGGCGCACGGCGGTTTCTTGCGCGGCGTCATGGAAGAAGTCCGGGCGTTTCAGATCAGCTTGATATCGTTCTAGGGGCGTCATAATTCGTTAGCAAGGCAACAAAAACGGGCCGTCACTGTAGCGACGGCCCGTGGGAATGGCAATCGGCCCTTGGTCGGACCGAGCCGCTGATTATTCCTGAACCGGCGTCAGCGCGATTCGCAGCGCGTCGATAGCCACGTCGCGAGCAGCACTGTCGGCGAACGCCGGGCTGTCGGCCACGCAGTCGCCTTCCAGCCAGACGCTGAAGCTCAGGTCTTCATTGCGCACGTCCAGAGGCTGACCGGCTTGCAGTTGCTTGGTCACCTGACCGGCGGTTTTACCGTCGGCGAAGTTGCGCGAGAGCAGCAATTGCTCGCCATCAGCCGCCAGCAGACGGAAACGGAAGCTGCCGTCGTCTTCACGGAAACTGACGAAACGCGCGGCTTTCGCGGCTTTCTTTTTGCTGGTCGCGGCGACTTGGGTCTGGGCCACGAAAGAACGCAGGCCCACCGCTTCACGCAGTTCATTGAGAAATGGCGTCGCCACGGCGCGGGCCTTTTTGGCGCCGATCTGCAGGATGTCTTCCAGGTCTGCCGGGCGTTCGATCAGTTGGTGATAACGCTCGCGCGACTCGCCCAGTTCGCTGTCGAGCAACTGGAACAGACGGTTCTTTGCCTCGCCCCAGCCCAGGCCCTGCAACAGTTCGCTGCGGAATTCGTCGGATTGCGCCGGCGTGGCGAACGCCTGGAACAGGGTAAACAGGTGTGAATTGTCCGGATCTTTGGCTTCGCCCGGTGCGCGGGAGTCGGTGACGATCCGCGAAATCGCGTCCTTCATCTCTTTGGCGCTGCTGAACAACGGAATGGTGTTGTCGTAGCTCTTCGACATTTTGCGACCGTCGAGACCTGGCAACGTGGCGACGCTTTCTTCAATCAGCGCCTCGGGCATGGTGAAGAATTCTTTGCCCTGGCCAAACAGGTGGTTGAAGCGCTGGCCGATGTCCCGGGCCATTTCCACGTGCTGGATCTGGTCACGACCGACCGGGACCTTGTGCGCGTTGAACATCAGAATGTCCGCGGCCATCAATACCGGGTAGCTGTACAAGCCCATGGTGATGCCGGCGTCCGGGTCTTCGCCGGTTTCGACGTTTTTGTCCACCGAAGCCTTATAGGCGTGGGCGCGGTTGAGCAGGCCCTTGGCGGCAACGCAGGTCAGCAGCCAGGTGAGCTCGGGTATTTCCGGGATGTCGGACTGGCGGTAGAACGTCACGCGGTCCACATCCAGGCCACCGGCCAGCCAGGTCGCGGCGATTTCCAGACGCGAGCGCTGGATGCGCAGCGGGTCATCGCATTTGATCAGGGCGTGGTAGTCGGCGAGGAAGTAGAACGAATCGGCATTGCTGTCACGGCTGGCGAGGATCGCCGGGCGGATGGCGCCGGCGTAGTTGCCCAGGTGCGGGGTGCCGGTGGTGGTGATGCCGGTGAGGATACGGGTACGAGTCGTCATGGGTAATCGCTTGTCAGACTGCAATCAATTCGAAAGGCGCGGCAGGATCAGATCCTTGAGATCGGTGAGCTTGCCATGAAAAAAGTGTCCGCATTCTGCCACTTTCAGCAGCTCGTGGGGGCGCTCGAGTGTGTCGGACCAGTCGTAAACAGCCTGCGGGTCGATGACTTCGTCGGTTTCCGGCTGGATCAGGGTCAACTCGCCTTGCTGTGGCAGTTGATCCTGATCGCCCAGGCGCATGACCGCAGGCGCGACCATGAACACATGCTTGAGCTGTTCGCCGGTGGCTTCGAGACGCCCGCCGAGACTTGCGGCAACAAATCCGCCGAAGGAGAACCCGAACAGGGTCAGCGGCAAATCAGGATGTTTCGCCCGCAACCATTCGGTCGCAGCCTGGGCATCATCGACTTCGCCAGTGCCCATGTCGTGCGCACCTTCGCTGGCGCCGACGCCACGGTAGTTGAAACGCAAGGTGATCAAACCGGCATCGCGCGCGGTGCGCTGCAGGGTCGAGACCACTTTGTTGAGCATGGTGCCGCCCTGCACCGGGTTCGGATGGCAGATCAACGCGATGCCGCGTGGCGCTTCATTATCCAGGTAAAGAGCTTCCAGTTGGCCGACCGGACCAGCAATGACTACAGGGGTTTCGCGCATAAGCAAGGAAGGAACTCCGTGACCTCGAATCGGGTCGACTCGTCTAGCAAATTGTCTGTGCCGATGTATTGCGAGTGAATCGCGGTATACAGCGCAGGTTCGAGCCGTTAACGTAAAGCAAAGCCGTTTATAGAGGAAGGACTCGTGGAACACTCGCTCTTAGTTTGGTTGTTGCCGACTCTTGCCCTGGTTGTGGGTGTCGCCGTTGGTTTCCTGATCGCTCGCCTGGTGCCGAACGCCGCGCCGAGCAGCACACAACGTCAGCTGGATGACATTCAGGAACGTTTCGACAGTTATCAGAACGAGGTGGTCACCCACTTCAACAGCACTGCCACCCTGGTCAAGAAACTGACTCAGAGCTATCAGGAAGTGCAGGATCATCTCGCCGAGGGTGCCAATCGCCTGGCCCTGGACGAGCAGACCCGCCAACGCCTGCTGGCCTCGCTGCACGCCGACACGGCAGTGGCCCCACGGGAACGCCTGACGCCACCGCGCAATCAGGAGCCGCCTCGCGACTACGCCCCCAAAGCCCCGAATGCGCCGGGCATGCTCGACGAGCATTACGGCCTGAAGAAGTAAAAGCCCCCCGGTAGGAGCTGTCGAGTGCAACGAGGCTGCGATCTTTTGATCTTGCTTTCAAAAATCAAAAGATCGCAGCCTCGTTGCACTCGACAGCTCCTACGGGCATAAAAAAACCGCCCGATCTGTTGAGGATCGGGCGGTTTTTTTTTGCCTGGGGTTCAGTCAGGCAATTATGGGTACTGCTGCACCGTCCCTGGCTGCTGCTGACCACCATACTGCTGGCCCGGAATCGCCTTCAGGTTGACTTCGACCCGACGGTTCTGCGCCCGCCCATTGACGTCGCCGTTGCTGGCAACCGGGTTATCCGGACCGGCGCCACGGGCGCTCAGGTTGGTTCCGCTGACGCCTTGCGACGTCAGGTACGTTGCCACGCTCTGGGCGCGACGCTGGGACAGGTCCATGTTGTGCTGACGGCTGCCCGTGCTGTCGGTGTAGCCGACGATTTCGATCTGGTTCTGACTGAACTCCTTGAGCGAGCCGGCCAGATTATTCAACGGCTGATAGAAGCTGGAAGCGATATTCGCCGAATCGGTGGCGAACGTGATGTTGCCCGGCATGATCAACTTGATCTGATCACCCTGGCGTTGCACTTCAACGCCAGTATTGGCCATGCTGGCGCGCAGCTTTTTCTCTTGCTGGTCGGCGTAGTAGCCGTAACCGGCGGCGGAAGCCCCCACCACGGCGGCGCCAATCAGCGCACCCTTGCCACGGTTGTTGTGGTCGATGGCCGCACCGGCCAGTGCACCGGCCAAGGCACCCAGGCCACCGTACTTCGCGGTTTTGCTCATGCCCGTGGAGCCACCGTCGGCCTGGCCCTGATTGTCGTAAGGATTGGGCGAGGCGCAGCCAGACAGCAAGGCCACAGCCGTAGCGACAATAATCAAACGCTGCTTGGTGAACATGAAGAGCTCCTACTTTTGCATTCTGTGGTGCATCGGACTCAGGCATCGGCCCTTGCGGGCGTTGGATCACGTCCCGCGCCGAAAATTCCGTGGATTAAGCGTTATGCCCGCACAAAAGGGTTGTCGCGCATTTCATCGCCCAGACGTGTATCGGGGCCATGACCGGTGACCACGGTGGCATCCTCATCGAGGGTGTACAGCCGCTGCTTGATCGAACGCACGATGGTCGCCTGATCGCCACCCCACAAATCCGTGCGCCCTACCCCGCGACGGAACAGCGTGTCGCCAGCAATCAGCAGCTTAGCCTCTGAAAACCAAAAGCTCATGGAACCCGGCGTATGACCGGGCGTGTGCAATGCCACGCCACAGCCGCAGGCCAATTCTTCATCGTCGGCCAACCAGCGATCAGGGGATGGAACCGGGGTGTAAGGCACACCGAACATCTGGCATTGCATCTCCAGGTTATCCCAGAGGAACTGATCTTCTTTGTGCAGGTGCAGGGTCGCGCCGGTTTTCTCCTTCAACTGACCCGAAGCCAGGAAGTGATCGAGGTGCGCGTGGGTGTGGATGATGCTGACCACCTTCAAGCCAAGGGCGTCGAGCCGCGCCAGGATCAGTTCGTGATTGCCACCCGGATCGACCACGATGGCTTTTTTCGTCACCGGATCGCCGATGATCGTGCAGTTGCACTGCAACGGGCCGACGGGGAAGGTTTCGCGGATGAGGCTCGGTTGTTGGGTCATCGGATCAAGCTCGGTAAACGGGACACGCGATTTTCGCACACATTCATCTCCAGCTCTTGACCGCCAAATGTATCGACAAACGTCGTCAACCCAACACGCCCAACGCTTTCGCTCGCGCCACCGCCTGAGTGCGACGCTCGACCCCGAGCTTGCTGTTGATGTGGCTGGCGTGAGTTTTCACCGTGTGCAGGGAGATGAACAACTGGTCGCTGATTTCCTGGTTCGAACACCCCTGAGCGATGAGTTTGAGAACCGCCAGTTCACGGGAACTGAGTTGCTCGCACGCTGGTGATGGCTCTGAGGCGATGCGCGCAGCAACGGTGGGAAGTTGCTCTGCAAGGCTCTGCGAAACCGTGGCTTTCGCGTTGCTCTGAAGCTGATCGCGCAGCCAGTCGGGGTATTTGCTCAGCAAGCCTTCAAAGGGTTGCAGGACGCCACCACTGGCCGCCTCCAGCGACTGCGCGAAGGCTTGCCGGGCTTCAGGCTCACGGTTGTGCGCGAGCAACAATTCGGTTTTCTGCGCCAGGGCCATGACGCTGAGCATCTGTCGGCCTGTTTGCTGGCCATGCTCGAGCAACGCATTCAATCGGCCCTCAGCCAGCATCGGCTGCCCCTGTATGACGTCCAGCAATGCCTGCTGCAATTCGACGTGCAGCGGCAGTTGCGGATGGAATTCCGGTGGCGCCGCCGGTTGCTCGCCGTTATAGGTCTGGCCGAGTCGCGCCAGCCAGGCTTCCGCCAGATCGGTACGGCCCTGGGCCAGCCAGAGTTCGCATTTCACCAGCGTGATCATCGCCAGGTAGTAGATCGGCGGAACGTCCCAGATATGCATCAGCCGCTCAGCTTCGGCGAGTTCGGCAAACGCCTTGGCGAACTCGCCGCTGCTGCCTTCAAGTCTGGCGATTACACAATGACCGATCAATACGCTGATGTCGCGACAGGCGCGGGCTTCGGTCAAACCCGCTTGCAAGCGCAGCCGCGCAGCTTGAGGTTGCAGACGCAGGGCCAGTAGAAAACCCTCGTACAACGTCAGCCGGGCGCGCACGGCATACAGCCGTTGCGGCGACAGGCCTTGCAGACGTTGCAGCCCCTGACGGACTTCATCCAGCGCACGCAGGATTTCCCCTCGCGCCTGCAATACCCGCGCTCGATCATAATGCGCGAGCGCTTCGAACAACGGATTACCGACCCGTTGCGCCAACTCGAGGGAATCACGGTTCAAACCCCTGGCCCGCCACAAGTCGCCGTCGGCAATGGCCAGGTTGGACAAGGTCGAAAGGCACATCAGACGCTGGCCATAACGCTTGGCTGGAAGACTCTCCAGCGCCTCGGTGCAATACAGCAGCGTCAACGCGCGATTGCCGCGGCCACGGGCGATGATTCCGCTCAAGGCCAGCCACTGCGCCAGCATGGATTTCTGCGCGGTCGCCGATGGCGCCGGCAGGAACCGGCTCAGGTGGCCGGCCAATTCCTCGGCGGCGTCCAGCTGACAGGCCAGCCCCAACGCCCAGCTGTAGAGCACGATCAGCCGTGGCGTGCTGACCAACAGGCTGTCGGGCAAATCCATTTTCCAGCGCAACAACATGCCGACGTTCTGCTCGGCCAGCAATTGCTCTTCGGAAAGGTTTTGTACCAGGTTCGCGGCGACATCCAGGTGCCCGGCACGCAACGCCTGCTCCACCGCTTCATCGAGCAGACCCTGGGCATTGAACCAGCGACAGGCGCGCAAGTGCAGGCTGGCCGCCGGCACCATTGCCTGATTGGCGGGCCGCGTGCGCAGCAGGTCGGAAAACAGATGATGGTAGCGATACCAGTGGCCATGTTCGTCCAGCGGCACCAGGAACACTTGATGCGCGAGTAGAAATCGCAGGATCTCGGCACTGTCATGCGCTTCGCGAACGGCATCGCACAGCTCGCTGCAAAAGCGATCCTGAGGCGCCGTGTCGTACAGAAAGGATTGCACTTCGGCAGGCAGGCAATCGATGACTTCTTCAAGCAGGTAATCGCGAATCAGCCCTTCCCCACCGTGCAAGGATTGGGGCAACGCACCTTCAGAACCCGCTTCGGACGCCGCGAGCAACCAGAAACGCAGGCCAGCGACCCAGCCTTCACTGTGCTGGATCAGGTTCTCCAGCGCTTCGCCGCGCAACGAGGTGCTGTGTCGATCGAGCAGGGACAAGGCTTCATCATGGGTCAGGCGCAAGTCCTGCTCATGCAACTCGAGCAGTTGCCGCGACAACCGCAGCCGCGCCAGATGCCAGTCCGGACGCTGGCGACTGGTGACCATCACCAGCAAGCCGTCCGGTAGATGATTGAGGAAAAATTGCAGACAACGATCGAGCACCGGACCCTGGGCCAGATGGTAGTCATCAAGCACCAGAAGCAGTGGCGCCGTCGGCAACAGGTGCACGGCCAACTCATCGAGCAAACCGTCCAGCCATTCCTCGAACGCAAACGGCTGATGCCGCTGACGCATCTTCAGCAGCCCCAGGGATTGCCTCCCCAGTTTGGGGAAAAAATCCTGAAGGCCTTCGAGCAGTCGCTCAAGAAAACGGCCTGGATCATTGTCTCGCGGGCTCAACCCCAGCCAGAGACTTTGCCAGTGAGCGGGCAATCCCTGACAGAACTCTACCGCCAATGAACTCTTGCCAAACCCTGCCGGCGCGCTGACCAGCAATAGCCTGCCACCGAGGCCAGCACTCAGGCGCTCACATAAACGGGGCCTCAGCACATGACCGTCGGGTAACGGCGGCCGAAAAAAACGCCCGTCCAGTGTGGCGACGGCAGCGCTTGCGGGGCCTGGGATTGGGGACAGATCAGTCATGGCCGGCTCTTGTTTGAATTGCTGTTGGCGGCGTTGCAGATGTCCGCAGACTAGCGGTAAACGAAGAGGTATTGAAGGTAGTTGCTACAAATGGCTACAAAAAGACTGCACGACACTGGATCGCAGCCTCGTTTCACTCGGCAGCTCCTACGGGTGAGCGCTCTGTTTGCGACGTAGGAGCTGTCGAGTGAAACGAGGCTGCGATCTTTTCTCCAACGCAAAAAAACGCCCTGAACCAGTCAGGGCGTTTTTCGAGGATGCGGCCTCTGTTCAGTACGGGTTAACGAACCCCGTCCTGACGCAATGCCGCTGGAGTGAAGTCACTGGTGGTCGCGGTGAAGCCGAAGTCATACGCCGATTTCTCTTCGTTCTTCATACCCAGCGCCAGGTAACGGCCCGATTGCAGGTCGTACAGGGTTTCCAGGGTGTACCACGGCACTTGCACGTTGTAGTAGTTCTGGGAGTGCGCTTCCGCTACACGCCACAGTTGATTACGACCATCGTAGTGATCGATCACCGCGGCCTGCCAGGTGTCTTCGTCGATGTAGAAGTCACGTTTGGCGTAGATGTGGCGCTGACCTTCCTTCAAGGTTGCCACCACATGCCAGACCCGGCGCAGCTCGTAGCGAGTCAGGTCCTGGTTGATGTGGCCGGCCTTGATGATGTCGGCGTACTTCAGTTGCGGCGAGTCGAGCTTGTAGCTGTCGGAGGCGATGTACATCTCCTTCTTGCCTTCCAGTTTCCAGTCGTAGCGATCCGGTGCCCCGTTGTACATGTCCAGGTTGTCGGAGGTGCGCAGGCCATCAGCCGCGGTACCCGGCCCGTCATAGGACACTTGCGGAGCACGACGCACACGGCGCTGGCCGGCGTTATAGACCCACGCCGAACGCGGTTCCTTAACCTGGTCGAGGGTTTCGTGCACCAGCAGCACACCACCGGCCAGACGTGACGGCGCAGTCACTTTTTGCTTGAAGTAGAACAGGATGTTGCCCGGGTTCGCCGGATCGTAATCCTTCATCTTGTCGCGGAACACGAACTGGTCCTGGAAGTACACCAGGCTGTACGAGCCGTTCGGCTGCGGGGTGGCCTGGGTTACCAGACGCGTCACGCTGCCACCGCGGTAGCGGGTGATGTGGTTCCAGATGACTTCGACGCCGGTTTTCGGAATCGGGAAGGGAACGGCGGTTTCAAAGTTTGAAAGGCCGTTGCCGCCAGACACCAGACTGGTTGCAGTGGCGTTTTTCTTGATGGCGGCGAACACGTCATCCGGCACAGTAGCGCCGCGATGGGACGGGTAGACCGGCATCTTGAACGTTTCCGGGTAGCGTTTGAACATCGCGTACTGGCCCGGCGCAAGCTTGTCCTTGTACTGATCGACGTTCTGCGCAGTGATGGTGAACAGCGGTTTTTCACTGGCGTACGGGTCGGACAGGAAACCTTTGCCGTCGACGGCACCGGCGTTTTTCGGCAGCGGCTTCCAGGCTGGAATCGAACCGTCGGCATTGCCGGCCATCTCGGCGCCCATCGGCGTCAGGCTCTTGCCCAGCTTGTCCGCTTCGGCAGCAGGGACCGCAGCCATCACGCTGGTCGCCAGCAACGTCAGCCCCAGAACTCCGGCTTGGAACAGACTCTTTGTTGTTTTCATAGGTGTGTTCGTCCTGAAAAAGCAGTGCTTAGAAGTTCACGCCGAAGCTGAGCGCAACGAAATCGCGGTCATCCACAGTGGTGTACTTGCCGTCAAAGAAGTTGGTGTAGGCCAGGGACGCTGTGTAGGTGTTCTGGTATTCGGCGTCGACACCCAGGCTGACCGCTTTGCGACCTTCCTCGAAGTTGCCGCCAGGGCCAGGCGAGTAGCCTTCCACGTCATGGGACCAGACGACGTTCGGCTTGAGGTTCACACCGGCGAACACGTCGTTGTATTCCCAGATGGCGCGACCGCGGTAGCCCCAGGAATTGGCCGTGGTGAAGCCATCGTTTTCGCAGTAGCGACTGACGTTGTTTTGTGGACCACCGGCCAGGGTGCCGGAGTTCAATGTCTGGCACTGACCACCTGGCAATGGGCCCGGGCCGTAGCTCGGGTCACGGCCGTAACGCGCTTTCGACGTGCTTTCCAGGCCGCCGACGTGAGTGAAACCGACCTCGCCAACCAGCGTCAGTCGCTCGGCGCCCATCACTTGGTCGAAGAAGTGAGTGAGGGTCGTCTGCAGCTGGGTCACTTCCTTGCGGCGATAACCATGCTGATCTTCGCCCGGACGGCCCTGCAATACGGACACGTTAGGGTTCAGGGGGGTCAGGCCGGAATAAAGGATGTCGGTGGTGTTGAGCTGGACCGGCGCGTTCGGACGGTAGCTGACTTCACCACTCCACGCGGTACCGGTAGGCAACGTGGTGGAGAAGCTCAGGCCGTACAGGCGAATGTCTTCCGGGTACTCGACGAAGTAGCTGGAGTTACCCACCACCTGGAACGGCAGCAACTGTGCAGCCAGACCCGTCTGGCCGCCCACAATGGCTCCCGGAATGCCGGCACCCACCAGTGCGCCACCCAGAGCTTGCCCGCTATATGCACTGGCCGGAGCGCCTTTGCCACTGAAGATCGGCGCGCGGCTGTGGTAGTTCATGAAATAACCACCGAACTCGGTGTCCAGCGGTTCGAACATGTACTTGAACGACACGCCGAACTGGCCGCTGTCGCGTGCATCGCGATCCGGACCGCGACGCACGATGGCGCCTTCATCCGGGCTGCCCCAGGTCACGCCGCGGGCGGCCAGGGTGTTGAGGGCGGCGTTGCGCAGCGCAGGCGGCAACCCGGCGGCGGCCAGCGAGCCGTTAAGCCCGTTACGGGTGCGCAACACGGCCAGGTTTTGGTCGCAGCCATCGGAGATCACGTCCGGTTGCGAGAAGAACGTGCCGCAGTTGTCGGTCACGGTCTGGTCCCATTCCAGCTGATAGAACGCTTCCGTCGAAAGGTTCTCGGTCAGGCTCTGGGACACGTAGAACATGTTGACCGGGATCAGGCCTTCCTTGATCTCGGCACCTGGACGGCGAAACGCGGAAACGTCGATCGGGTTGATCGAGTTGATACCGCCGCCGATGAACGTACTTTCGCCCCAGCTGACCACTTGCTTGCCCAGACGCACGGAACCCGGCTGATCGGCAACGGAGTAGTTGTGGTAGACGAAGGCATCGAGAATTTGCCCGCCGGAGGACTTGGCGCCTTCCTTGCGGTTGTTGTCGCTGATGTCCTTGAAGGGACGGTCTTCGTCCTTGAGTTCGAAGTCATACCAGTATTTGCCCCGGACGAAGACGCCGGTGTCGCCGTACTTCAATTCAAGGTCATGGATGCCTTTGAAGATCTTCGAGAAGGTTTCCCCGCTCTTGAAGTTCAAGTGGCCGTCATCGGAGGTCTGGGACAGGCCGCGACCACCATTGTTGACGCCGATGAGGTTCTTGTTGGCGCTCTCGGTAGACCAACTGGCACCGATCGACAGGGACGAGTCGAACTGACCTTCGATTTCGCCCACGTTGAAACTGACGCCGAATGCGGGCCCGGCGAGCGTAGAGGCAAGACTGACCGCCAGGGGCAGTTTCGCCCGGCGCCAGAACTGGTTTACTGATGTCATCGACGCTACTCCATGTGCATTATTGTTATGGCAGTGAGTACTTTTAAAAACGCAGTGGTTGACCGGGAGCCAGGGCATCCCGAAGTCATTCCAAAGTTGCATCGCCCCGTTTTGTGCGTGTGCCCCGTTCTTAAAAATCCTTGAGCGGACTATAGCCAGCAGGTAGTACCGCTTGATCCCTCTAAAGTGTGATTTGCAGCTGCCAGCCACTCTGGAACAGTCCTTTCGCCAGGCCGACACCTGTCGGCACGGGAAGGATGGCCTAAAATTCGGATTTCACAAGCCAAGCGCTTGCTTGGTGGGCCTGGCGTGCCTTTTCAGGCACGCCAGAAGACGCTTAAAGCGTCGAAAGGAAGGTGCTGTTGTTGGCTTGCCATTCAGTGATGTCGAGGCGGATGCGCTTCTTGTCGAGCTTGCCGACACTGGTCTTGGGAATTTCAGTAACAAGGGCGATCTGGCTCGGGATGGCCCACTTGCTCAGGTGTCCCAATTCCACAAACGGCTTGAGGTGTTCCTTGAGTTCCTTCGCCCCGATTACATGGCCTTCACGGATTACGAGCAAGGCAAACGGGCGCTCGCCCCACTGCGGATCGGCAATGCCTACCACTGCTACTTCGCGTACCGCTGTGTGGCGGCTGATCAAATCTTCGAGGTCCAGGGAGGAAATCCACTCGCCGCCGGTTTTGATCACGTCCTTGATGCGGTCGCGAATGTCGATCACGCCCATGCTGTCCAGGGTCGCCACGTCACCGGTGTGCAGCCAGCCGCCGGCCCAGAGCTCGGCGCCCTTCTGCGGCTCGTTGAAATAGCCTTCGGTGAGCCACGGCGCACGCAACACCAGCTCTCCCTGCGTCTCGCCATCGGCGGGCAGGAAGTTGCCGTCGGTGTCGACAATCGCCGCCTCGACCAAGGGCCCCGGCACGCCGGCCTTGATCCGGTAAGTGGTGCGTTCGTCTTCGGTACCGGCCATCAACTCATCGTTGAGGTGTGCGCACGAGACCAGCGGCCCGGTTTCCGACATGCCGTAGGCGGCCGTCAGTTGAATGCCCTTGGTCTTGGCGGCTTCGTACAGTGTGCGATTCAGCGCACTGCCGCCGATGACGATTTTCCAGCCACCGAAGTCGGTGCCTTGCGCAGCCTTGGCGTTGAGGACCATTTGCAGGATGGTCGGTACGCAATGCGAAAAGGTGACCTTTTCCTTGCGCCACAACTCCACCAGATACTCCGGATCGTAGCGCCCGGGATAAACCTGTTTGAGGCCGAGCATGGTTGCCACATACGGCAAGCCCCAGGCGTGCACATGGAACATCGGTGTGATCGGCATGTACACGTCATTGGTGCCCAGCAACCGCACACTGTCGATGGCGCCCATGATGGTCGACACGCCCATGGTGTGCAGCACCAGTTGCCGGTGGGTGAAATACACACCTTTGGGATTACCGGTGGTACCGGTGGTGTAGAACGTGGTCGCGACCGAGTTTTCGTCGAAGTCCTGGAATTCGTACTGCGTGCTCGCAGCCGCCAGTAATTGCTCGTATTCGCCGACGAGGTTCGGCAAGTCGGCGGTCTTTTCCGGCAGGTCGGTCAGCAGCAGGGTTTTCTCGACCGTCGTCAGGTGCCCGGCAATCGCGTTGTACAGCCCCACGAACTCGCTGTTGACCAGCACGAAGCGGTCCTCGGCGTGGTTCATGGTGTAGAGAATCTGCTCCGGCGACAGGCGCACATTAATCGTGTGGATGACCGCACCGATCATCGGGATCGCGAACATGCATTCCAGGTAACGATGGCTGTCCCAGTCCATCACCGCCACGGTATCGCCAGCCTTGACGCCGGCCGCCGTCAGCACATTGGCCAATCGCGCGACCCGTTCAATCAGGGTCGGATAGCTGTAGCGCAATTGGTCCCGGTAAACGATCTCGCGGGTTTTCTCATAGCGCGCGCCGGACATCAGCAGCCGTTTGATCAGCAGCGGGTACTGGTAAGCGCCTTCGGCTGGGGGGATAACGCGAGTCTGCAACATAAGAATCCCTTTTCTGACTGCACGGTCGTGACTGAAAGTCAGCACTCTAGTGCCCTTCCATGACAACCAAATCAGCCGAAGGAATGATTTGCAACATTCAACAAATGCTAGCGTTGCGCCAGCATCTCACCTGTCTCCCGACCCCGTAGGAGCTGCCGCAGGCTGCGATCTTTTGATCTTCGCCGCCTCTGAAATCACGAAAGATCAAAAGATCAAAAGATCGCAGCCTTCGGCAGCTCCTACGCATTGGGGGGTTTGATCAATGCATCTCGGTGAACGCGAGTTTTACGCCGATGGCAATCAGCACGACGCCCATGGTCCGGTCGAACCAGTGGCCCATGCGGGCGAAACCGGCGCGCACGCGTTGCTGACTGAACAGCATCGCCACCAGGCAAAACCAGAACGCCGTCGCTGCCGCGAGGTAAACCCCATAGCCGGCCTGAACCGCCAACGGCGTATGCGGATTGATCACCACGGTGAACAACGACAGGAAGAACAACGTGGCTTTGGGGTTCAGGCCGTTGGTCACGAAACCCGAAGTGAAAGCCCCGCGAGCCGTGCGCTCACCGGGTTCCTTGTGCAGATCGTCAGCCAGGGGTTTGGCCGGTTGCGCCCGCAGGGCCTTGAAGCCGATGTACAGCAAGTAAGCGGCGGCGGCCCATTTCAACGCATTGAACAGCACGATCGACTGCGACACGATCAGGCCAATGCCAAGCAGTGAATAACCGACGTGCAGGAAAATCGCCGTGCCCACACCCAGCGCTGTCCAGGTGCCGGCGCGACGACCGTGGGTCACGCTCTCACGCACCACCACGGCAAAGTCCGGGCCGGGGCTGGCGACGGCCAGCAGGTGAATCAGGGCAACGGTCAAGAACTCTGTCCAGTACATCGGGGGGGCTCCTTTGGGGGTGCTCGGTTGAAATGAATTCATCAGGTTCACTGAAAACCTGGTGGGAGCGAGCCTGCTCGCGAAAAAGGTGTGTCAGCCGGATTGTTTTTTCCTCACACACCGCATTCGCGAGCAGGCTCGCTCCCACAGGTTCGTTGTTGATTCGGTATCAAGTAACCATTTGTTTCTATCTGGTAGGCTCGGCAGATTACGCCTTCAGTTCAATGCACAAAAGGTACAGTTGATGACGAACTCTCGCCGCGCCGTTTTTCTCGACCATCCATCGCTGGACCTTGGCGATCTCGACCTCAGTCCATTGCGTGATTGCTTCGACGATCTGCAACTGTTCGCGCAGACCACGCCCGATCAGGTGATCGAACGCCTCAAGGGCGCCACCGTCGCCATCAGCAACAAGATCCTGATCGATGCCGCTGCCATCGCCGCCAGCCCTGATCTGAAGCTGATCCTGATCACCGCCACCGGCACCAACAACGTCGACCTCGCTGCAGCCCGGGCCCACGGCGTGACCGTGTGCAATTGCCAGGGTTACGGCACGCCGTCGGTGGCGCAGCACACGATCATGTTGCTGCTCAACCTCGCGACTCGCCTCGCCGACTATCAAAAAGCGGTTGGCGAAGGTCGCTGGCAACAGGCAAAACAATTCTGCCTGCTGGATTACCCGATCACCGAACTGCAAGGCAAAACCCTCGGCCTGCTCGGGCACGGCGAACTGGGCGGCGCGGTGGCGCGCCTCGCCGAAGCGTTCGGCATGCACGTGCTGCTCGGGCAGATTCCGGGGCGCCCTGCCCGCCCGGACCGCCTGCCGCTGGCTGAACTGCTGCCGCAAATCGATGCGCTGACGCTGCACTGCCCGCTCAACGAACACACCCGCCACTTCATCGGCGCCGGCGAACTGGCCTCGATGAAGCCGGGTGCGTTCGTGGTCAACACCGCACGTGGTGGCTTGATCGACGAACAGGCGCTGGCCGACGCCTTGCGCAGTGGTCACCTGGGCGGCGCGGCCACTGACGTGCTGAGCGTCGAACCACCGACCGCCGGCAACCCCTTGCTCGCTGCTGACATTCCACGGCTGATCGTCACGCCGCACAACGCCTGGGGCAGTCGCGAGGCGCGGCAGCGGATCGTTGGCCAATTGACCGAAAACGCGCGGGGATATTTCAGCGGTAAGGCGCTGCGGGTCGTCAGTTGATAAACTGCGGCACTTTTTTCACAGGAGCAGAGTATGGATCCGCGCAGTGAAGTACTGCTTCGTCAGGCCGAGTTATTCCAGGGTTCGGTGTTGCTGGCCGGCTTGCCCGCCGATGATTTGCTCGGTCGCCTGCCCGATGCCCACGGCTGGTGCTGGCATGCCGGCGACCAGGCTGCGCTCGATGCGCGTTTCACCGAACGTAGCCATTTCGGTGTGACAGCGCCCGAGCGTGGGTTCGATACGGCGGTGGTATTTCTGCCCAAGTCCAAGGACCTGACCGACTACATCCTCAACGCCCTCGCTTCACGCCTGGCCGGGCGCGAGCTGTATCTGGTCGGCGAAAAACGCAGCGGTATCGAAGGCGCGGCCAAGCAATTGAACCCGTTCGGCAAACCGCGCAAGCTCGACAGCGCGCGGCATTGCCAACTCTGGCAAGTGACCGTGGCCGATGCGCCGCAAGCCAAATCCCTGGAAAGCCTGGCCCAGACCTATGAACTGCCGCTGGCCGAAGGGCCGCTGAAAGTCATCAGCCTGCCGGGCGTGTTCAGCCATGGCCGGCTGGATCGCGGCAGTGCGTTGTTACTGGAACACCTGGACAAATTGCCGAGCGGTCATTTGCTCGATTTTGGATGCGGTGCGGGTGTGTTGGGGGCGGCGGTCAAGCGTCGTTATCCACACAATCAGGTGACGTTGCTCGACGTCGATGCCTTTGCCGCTGCCAGCAGTCGTTTGACGCTGGCCGCCAACGGCCTGGAGGCTGAGGTGATCACCGGTGACGGAATCGACGCGGCACCGATGGGTCTGAGTGCGATTTTGAGCAACCCGCCGTTCCATGTCGGCGTGCACACCGATTACTTCGCCACGGAAAACCTGCTGCGAAAAGCGGCCAAACATCTGAAAAACGGCGGCGAACTGCGCCTGGTCGCCAATAGCTTCCTGAAGTACCAACCGTTGATCGAAGAACACCTCGGCGTGTGCGCGATCAAGGCTGAAGGACAGGGTTTCAGAATCTATCGAGCCAAACGCGGCTGAAACTTCTTTTAAAAAAGAGGCTTGCCCAATCGGTTTTGCCTAGGCAGAATCCGCACCGTCCTAGGGGAGTAGTCTCCCACGAGCGCCATGCTCGTCCGGCATACGTCAACATACTTGGTCCTCAGACCATGGCGTATGCGACCCCAGCGTCCGCATCAGACGGATCGCAGGGTTTGACAAGACCTATGACACGAACACCTTACCCGGGGCGGGAAGGCTGTACGTGTCATAGCCGTGTCGACCCGCCCCTTAGGAAAACCCCTGATGCTGGATTCACTGCTCGTTCCCACCGCAATCGTTGCCTTGGCCGAAATCGGCGACAAGACGCAACTGCTCGCGCTCATTCTGGCTGCCCGCTTTCGCAAACCCTGGCCGATCATCGCCGGCATCGTTGCCGCGACGCTGGCCAACCACGCGGCAGCCGGTGCGGTAGGTGCCTGGGTCGGCGGTTTCTTCTCGGATGCGCTGTTGCACTGGATCCTCGCAGCGAGCTTCGCCGCCACGGCGTTGTGGACCCTGGTGCCGGACAAGATGGATGATGACGAAGCCAGTACCGCCCGCAAGTACGGACCGTTCCTGACCACGTTGATCGCGTTCTTCCTCGCGGAAATGGGCGACAAGACCCAAGTCGCCACTGTCATGCTGGCGGCGCAATACCCGGAGTTGTGGCTGGTGATCATCGGCACCACCGTGGGCATGTTGATTGCCAACGTGCCGGTGGTTTTGGCGGGAAATTTTGCGGCGGATAAATTGCCATTGACGTTGATCCGTCGCCTCGCGGCGTCGGCGTTCCTGATCCTGGCGATTGTCGCGGTGTACAAGGCGATGCAGAGCAGTGGATGGGTTTAAAGCGGTAAGTCCGTAGACCGCGTTATCGTTCTTCGCGAGCAGGCTCGCTCCCACAGTTGATCGCATTCCAATGTGGGAGCGAGCCTGCTCGCGAAGGCGACAGCAGCCTCGCCGCACGACTATCAGGATTTCGGCGCTTTCTCGTACAACGGCATTACCTTCGGAATCGCCGCCTGCAACGAAGCAATCCGGCTGGCCGACGCCGGGTGAGTGCTCATGAATTCCGGCGGTGAACCTTCCGAGGCCTTGCTCATCTTGTTCCACAAAGTGATCGCGGCGTTCGGGTTGTAACCGGCGCGTGCCGCCAGTTCCAGGCCGATCAAGTCTGCCTCGTTTTCGTTGGAACGGCTGTTCGGCAACGTCATGCCGTAGTTGGCCACGGTGTCCGCCAGCGCCAGGCTGTCCTGCCCCAGACCGAACAACGCACCCGCGCCCTGCTTGGCCATTTCGATACCGTACGCCTTGGACATCGCTTCACGACCGTGCTCGCGCAGGGCATGGGCGATTTCGTGGCCAAGGATCGCCGCGATCTCATCGTCGGTCAGCTTGAGGCTGTCGATCAGGCCGGTGTAGAAAATGATTTTGCCGCCGGGGCCGCAGTTGGCGTTCAACTCGTCACTCTTGATCAGGTTGACTTCCCACTTCCACTGCGCGGAGTCCGGACGGAAGATCGGGGCCTGGGCAATCAATCGGTTCGAGATGGCCTGAACGCGCTTGGCATCGTTACTGGTCTTGTCCAGCACGCCTTTGCTGGTCGCCTCACCCACAGTCTTTTGATAAGACTGGGCGTACATCTGATTGACCTCGTCCGTGGACAACATGCTGAACATGTACTGTTTGCGCTCGACACCGACGGCGCCGCCGCTGGTGGTGTTGACCGACTGACAACCGGCGAGCAGCAGACCCGCGCTCAGAGCACACAAAACCAATCGCTTGTTCATCAAAAAACTCCCTGAAAACCTGTCGGGTATCCTAGGCGCGGAATGGTATCGGCGCCAGATACAACTGATATTCAGACGTTCATTTCAGAGAAAGCTCCCGTGTGTGCAGGAAAATTATTTGCAGGGCAATTCTGTTTTGTCTGGGGGTGGAAGTTGCCTGTACTGGCCACTTCGCGAGCAGGCTCGCTCCCACATTGAATCTGTGGCGCTCACTGATCCCTGTGGGAGCGAGCCTGCTCGCGAAGTGGCCAGCCGAGACAACAGATCAACCCGGGGTCAGACACTCCGGCGCATTTAACTTCGGATCATTCACCAGATTCGCCAATACCCGTTCGCGCAATGCTGCGGGTTCACTGGCGAGCAACCCCTGCAGCACATGCAACGGCGTCTCGGGATCCAGCCATGCTTCCTGGCCCGCCGCATCGAGAATCAACGGTCGGCGCTGACTGGCCGCCGGTTGGGTGATCACTGCCGTACTCAGCCACACCTGCTCCTGCACCGGATAGGCTTCCCAGATCGCCGCAAAGAACAACGCCGAGCCCTCCCCCGGTGTCAGCCAGTACGGGCGTTTGCGGGTGGTGCCGCGCCACTCGTAAAAACCATTGGCCGGCAGCAGACAGCGGCGCTCGCGCAGGGCCTGACGGAACATCGGTTGTTCCGCCACGGTTTCGGCTCGGGCATGGGCCGGGGTGCGGGACAAGTCGGTCAGCCACGGCGGCGTCAGGCCCCAGCGCGCGCGGGCCAGTTCACGCTGGCCAGTGGCGCCTGCGCGCAGCATCAGCACCGAATCATTGGGAGAAATATTCCACTGGGCCTGCTGATCGGCAGGGAAGCCGGGCAGAGCCGCGAAGGCGGGGTTCCAGCGAAACAGGGCATAACGTCCACACATGGGGCAACACGACTCTTGATAAAACGACCACCAGCCTAACAGACCAGCGTGCCGGGAAAGCTTTCCGGCTCATCGCCAGGCATTGGCAACGCGGCATTGTACGCGTCGATCAACTCCCGGGCGTAGTCGGCCTGGCCGTTGTCGACCGATAACCCCAGCAGGCCGAATACCGGCAATTCCCCGCTGCCCCCGAGCAAATCACGCCCCACCAGATGGGCCTCGACGCCCTCGCTCGCCAGCATACTTTGCAGCAGCTCGCCTTCCATCAGGTTTTCCGGCTCATAGATTCGCTGCATAGACGCCCCTCACTCGTTTTCGCTAAAAACTTCGAGATGCCATTCATTTCCGTCAACCTGCAACACAAACGTGATGGGCCTGCAACACACCTGACAATCCTCAATGTAGGTCTGATCACCCCCTGACAGATCCACAGACGTCTCAACCTCTTCACCACAATACGGACATTCATAGTGCGCAGTTTCCAGCATCACGGTCTCCCGGGTGACTTGTGCGTATAATCGCCGGTCTATTTGCAGGGCTATTTTTGTCTGGCTGACTTTTCAGACCGTGCCCCAGTGGTTTTCGATCAAAACCTTTACTTACCCTAGCCGTTTCTAACAAGAGAGCATGATGGGCGAATTCGATGCCATCCGACCTTACGACGATAGCGAAGTCCCAGCAGTGCTGGCACGGTTGCTCGGCGACAAGGCGTTTCTAGATATCCTCACCCACTTCCGCTTCCCGCGTTTCGCCGGAGCTTTCGGCTGGATGCTCAAACCTCTTATAGCTCATCGGTTGCGCCGTGAGTTCGCCGGCATCAATTCGGTGGCCACGCTGCAAGACAAAGTCGAGTATTACGTCGACCACACCATCGAACGTGCCACGGACGGGGTGACGTACACCGGCGTCGAGCAGTTCAAGTCCGG
>NZ_CABVHK010000024.1 GCF_902497785.1 Pseudomonas fluorescens | reverse complement strand
CCGCCCAGACCAAGCTCGCTCCCACAGGTTCGGTGTCTGCCCAACAGCCATTGGTGCAAGCCTGCTGTGCGAAAAGTCGTTACTATAAGCGCCTCTTTGCCTGCCTTGCCATGGACACCATGACCGAGAACGACTATCTGATCGCTTGGGGCCTTTACGCCTTTGCCGCTTTGGGCTGCCTGTTGGTGTGGATGCGCATGACCCGCTGGATGTGGCGCTGGCTGCGCGAGCCGCTGCGACTGCTGGTGGCGGTGTTGCTGTTCAGCCCGACCATCATTGATCCGGTGAAGGAAAAAGTCGCCCCGGCTATCGCCATTACCGCTTTGGACCTGGCGTTCAAAGTCGGCAACAACGCCTGGCGGGCGGTTTCCGATCTGTTGATGTACGGCATGATCGCCTTCGGTATCTACCTGGTGTTCGTGGCGATTCGTTTCCCGCTCGAACGCGCCTCCAACGCCCGCAAGGAGCGCACCGCCGCCGCCAAGGCTGCGGTCCGGGCCGACGAGCCTGAAGAGGATCATCCTTTCGGCGGTGCCGGCGATGATCGCTACGGTCGCCCGCCAGTCCCGAGCAATCCCCAGCGCATGCGGGTCGAACCGCGTTTGTAACCTTGCCCCTGCCTTTCAGAGAATCCGAGCATGTGTGAGTTATTGGGCATGAGCGCCAATGTCCCGACCGATATCGTGTTCAGCTTCACCGGGCTGATGCAACGCGGCGGCCGCACCGGCCCGCACCGTGACGGTTGGGGCATCGCATTCTATGAAGGCCGTGGCCTGCGCCTGTTCCAGGACCCGGCGGCCAGCTGCGAGTCGGAAGTCGCGAACCTGGTGCAGCGCTATCCGATCAAGAGCGAAGTGGTGATCGGCCACATCCGCCAGGCCAACGTCGGCAAGGTCTGCCTGTCCAACACCCATCCGTTTGTGCGCGAACTGTGGGGTCGCAACTGGTGCTTCGCGCATAACGGCCAGTTGGCGGAGTTTGAACCGATCAAGAGTTTTTACCGCCCGGTCGGCGACACCGACAGCGAAGCGGCCTTTTGCGATTTGCTCAACCGCGTGCGCGCAGCGTTTCCCGAGCCGGTCGACATCGAAGCATTGTTGCCGGACCTGGTCGCAGCCTGCGCCGAATACCGCAGCAAAGGCGTGTTCAATTGCCTGCTCAGCGACGGCGACTGGCTGTTCTGCTATTGCTCCACCAAACTGGCGCAGATTACCCGCCGTGCCCCGTTTGGCCCGGCGCGCTTGAAGGATGTCGATGTGATCGTCGATTTCCAGGCGGAAACCACGCCCAACGACGTGGTCACCGTGATCGCCACCGAACCCCTGACCGAAAACGAAACCTGGACCCGCTACGAACCGGGCCAATGGAGCCTCTGGCGACGCGGTGAATGCGTCAGCCAGGGCAAGACCGAATAAGGATTGCGCCCCATGTTGCTCAGTTATCTACGGCTGGTGTTATTCGCGGCGGGCCTGTTGATCGGTGTCCAGGTGCCGGGGTTTATCAACGATTACGCCCAGCGCATCGAAGCGCATCTGATTGAGGCGCAGACCGGTTTGAGCGGGTTTCAAGGCACGGCCAATCAGTTCTTCAAGGGTGACATGCAGGCCTTGGTCGCCCATTACCGCGCCAGCGAAGACCCGATTTTTCGCAGCGATGCCGACAGCCTGAGTAACCTGCTCACCCGTCAGCTCGCGCTCGATAAGCAACACCAGGCGATGCAAGGCCCGTGGTACATCCGTTTCCTGCAAGTGGTGCTGGCTGCCGACCCGGATATTCGCAAGGAAACCTGGAACGGCTACAGCTACCAGATCCTGCTGACCCCGCAAGCGATGATCTGGGGCATGAGCGGCGCGTTGTTGCTGTCCTTCGGGATCGAATGCCTGTTCCGGCTGATCGACTGGGTGGTGCTGGGCGGCAAACGCCTGCGCCAGAGCCGGCCGATTGAAGACCGCGACGTGCGCGGGCTCTAACGATTGGCGTGTTACTTGTGGCGAGGGGATTTATCCCCGTTGGACTGCGGAGCAGTCCCATTTTTTGGGGCCGCTTCGCTGCCCAACGGGGATAAATCCCCTCTCCACAGGATGTGATCAATCAGCCAGGGTGATGTAGTTTTCACCCACCTTGCGCGCATACCCCTCCAGCACCTGCTGACACAACGCCACAATCTCCTCGACCCATTCCACCCCGATGCGCCACGACACCACCACTTGCAAGTCCGGTGGCCGTTGGTCGATGGCCAGCAAGGTCAATTCCCCCCGCGCCAGCTCCTCGGCCACCAGTACCGGCGGCAACGCGCCGATGCCGAAGCCGTCGCGCAGCAGCCGGGTAATCGCCGACACCGAATTCACGCAGTTGAGCCTTGGCGTCAGGACGCCGTTGGCCTGCATCAGCGCAAGAATGTCTTGATGGGGATGGGAGTTTTTCGAGTAAGTAATGATGCGTTCCCGCGCCAGGTCGGTAATGCCGGCGTACTCGCGGTTGTAGATCGAGTTGCTGGCGACGATCCAGCCCATTGGATGACTCGCCAGCTCCAGGCTGCGCACGCTTTCCTGGCGCAGCAGGTCGGTTTGCAGGATCAGATCGAGGAAGCCTTTTTGCAGCTGATCGCAGAGGTTCAGCGCAGTATCGGCCACCAGCTCGATTTCAACTAAAGGATAGTGGTCCATCATTTGCGCCACCAACGGGCTCAACCACGTGTGAATCACCGTGTCCATCACACCGATCCGCACCCGTCCGACCTTGCTCGAACGCGTCTCGATCGACTGCTTGAGCGCCTGCATGGTGTCCATCATTTGCTCGGCGTATTCGAGCACTTTCAAGCCTTCGGGCGTCAGGCTCACGCCGCGCGAGTCACGCAAAAACAGCTTCACTCCGAGCTCGCCTTCAAGCACGGCGATGCGACTGGAAATCGACGCCTGGGTGGTGAAGAGCTTGTCTGCGGTCAGGCGGAAACTCTTGAGTCGGGCGACCCAGACAAAGGTCTCGAGAAACTTCAGGTTCATGGAATCAACTTTTTCTTATGCCTAGGCCGGGGTTTTATTAGTTGGACGCAGCAGGGCCGGGCGCCCAAAAATCAGGCCATCCGGTTCCCACGATAGGCGTCGTCGGGGCTCAGAACAATACCAATAAAATTTGCGCGGAGACTTTTGCCATGAGTGCGCCCGACACCCCCTTCACCCCGAAAGCCACCGCTCGGCCGGGACCTTTCGACTGGTACCGCAACATCAATCAGCAGGAGCGCCGAACGTTCTGGAGCTGCAAGATCGGCTACGGCCTGGACGGCATGGACACCCAGATGCTCAGCTTCGTGGTGCCGACCCTGATTGCGATGTGGGGCATCACCACCGGCGAAGCAGGGTTGATTCACACCAGCACACTGATCGCCTCGGCCATCGGCGGCTGGGTGGCGGGGATTCTCTCCGACCGCATCGGGCGCGTACGCACCCTGCAACTGACGGTGCTGTGGTTTGCCTTCTTCACCTTCCTCTGTGGCTTCGCACAAAACTATGAACAACTGCTGATCAGCCGCACCTTGATGGGTTTCGGCTTCGGCGGTGAGTGGACCGCCGGCGCGGTGTTGATGGGCGAAGTGATTCGTGCCAAGGACCGCGGCAAAGCGGTGGGCATGGTGCAATCGGGTTGGGCGCTGGGATGGGGGCTGACGGCGATTTTGTATGCGCTGCTGTTCTCGGTATTGCCTCCCGAAGATGCCTGGCGCGCGCTGTTCATCCTCGGCATCGTGCCGGCTATTTTCGTGATTTTCGTCCGGCGCCTGGTCAAGGACCCGGAGATTTATCGCGAAGCCAAAGCCCGACAGGAACCGAGCAACCCGGCGAAATTCTATGAGATTTTTGCCCCCGGCATCCTCTTCACCACGATCCGCGCTTCGGTGCTGACCACCGGCGCACTCGGCGGTTACTACGCAATCACCTCCTGGCTGCCGACCTTTCTGAAGAACGAACGCGGCTTGAGCGTACTCGGCACGGGCGGTTATCTGGCGATGGTGATCGTCGGTTCCTACGTCGGGTACGTGATCAGCGCCTATTTGACTGACATCCTTGGCCGTAAGAAAAATTTCATTCTGTTCGCCGTCGGCTCATTCACCATCGTGCTGCTCTACACCCAATTGCCGGTCAGCAATGGCGTGATGCTGTGGCTGGGCTTTCCTTTGGGCTTCTTCGCTTCGGGGATTTTCAGCGGCATGGGCGCGTTTTTGACCGAGCTGTTTCCGACGCGGATCCGCGGTTCCGGCCAGGGCTTTTGTTACAACATCGGCCGGGCGCTGGCGGCGTTGTTTCCGCTGCTGATCGGCTTGCTCAGTCAGAAGGTGCCGTTAAGCGTGGGCATCGGGGCGTTTGCGGCAATTTCCTACGGGGTTGTGATACTCGCGGCACTGAGTTTGCCGGAAACCCGTGGCAAGCAACTGGATGCGCAGTAATCTGCCGACATCTGAAAAGAATAAAACCTACAGGAGTGTTCACCGTGAGCCGCCTGCTATTGAATTGCGACATCGGCGAGAGTTTCGGTCAGTGGACCATGGGTCTGGACGCGGAAGTCATGCCCTTCATCGATTGCGCCAACATCGCCTGCGGCTTCCACGCCGGCGACCCGAGCATCATGCGCAAGACCGTCAGCCTGGCCCTGGGCAACGGCGTGCAGATCGGCGCGCATCCGGCCTATCAGGATCTGGTCGGTTTCGGCCGGCGTTCCATGGCGTATACCGCCCAGGAACTTCAAGACATCCTGCATTACCAGATCGGCGCCCTCGACGGCCTGTGCCGGGCTCAGGGCGGACGCGTCAGTTACGTCAAACCCCACGGCGCGATGTACAACGACATGATGGCCAACCCCGCGCAATTACGCGCCGTCCTGCAAGCCGTCGCGTCTTATGACCGGACCTTGCCGCTGATGCTGATGGCCACTCGCGACAACAGCGCTGCGCAGCAATTGGGCGACGAATACGGCGTGACGCTGTGGTTCGAAGCTTTCGCCGATCGCGCCTACGACAGCGCCGGCAGACTGGTTTCGCGACAACTGCCGGGCGCGGTGCATCACGATCCGCAAACAATCATTGAACAGGCACTGACCATTGCCCGTGGCGACCCCCTCACCGCCAGCGACGGCAGCGCCTTGCACTTGCAGGCCAACACCCTGTGCGTACACGGCGACAACGCCAGTTCGGTGGCGGCCGTGCGCCGGATTCGCGAAGCCCTCGATCAGCAGAGCGCACCATGAAACTGCGCATAGAGGTGGTCGCGCTGGATTGCCTGATGGTGCGTCTGTTCGATGACATTGCCGAAGCCAACATGCCGTGGATGCTCGCTGCCAGTGAAAACCTGCGTGCGGCGTTCGGTGCTCATTTGATTGATCTGGTGCCGTCGTATACGACGTTGATGGTGCATTACGAGCTGACTGCCTTGAGTCCGGCTCAGGCGCGGGAGTTGATCTCCAGCGCCTTGATCGATCTGTCGCCCAACACCCGCACCGGCGGTCAGTGTCATGTGCTGCCGGTCTGGTATGACCTGAGCGTCGGCCCGGAGTTGAGCTTGTTGTCACAACGCAGCGGACTGACGGTGGACGAGGTGATCCGTCGCCACAGCGGGCGCGAGTATCAGGTGTTCGCCTTGGGCTTCGCGCCGGGTTTTGCCTTTATGGGGCTGGTGGAAGAAGTGCTGGCGGCGCCGCGTCTGAATACGCCACGCAAAAAAGTCGCGGCCGGTAGCGTGGGCATCGCCGAGCGGCAGACCGCTGCTTACCCCGTAGTGTCCCCCGGCGGCTGGAACCTGATCGGGCGCACCCCCGCCCGGCTGTTCGACCGCGAACGCGACGGCTACAGCCTGATGCAACCGGGCGACACCGTGCGCTTCGAAGCGGTCAGCCACGCCGAGTTCATCAACCTGGGCGGTGACGACACGCCACTGGAGGCGCAGGCATGAGCCGTCTATCGATTGAAGCGAGTACACCGTTGTGCCTGTTGCAGGATGCCGGGCGTTTTGGCGTGCGGCATCTGGGCGTGACTCAGGGCGGGGCGCTGGATTGGCGATCGATGTCGTGGGCGAACAGTTTGCTGGGCAACGAGCTGGATGCGCCCGTGGTCGAAATCACCTTGGGCGGATTTAGCGTGCTCGCTGAGGATGATTGCTTGCTGGCGCTGGCCGGGGCAGATCTGGGCGCGCAACTGGACGGTCAGGCGCTCGCGCCGTGGCGCAGTTTCAAGCTGCGCAAAGGTCAGCGCTTGCGATTCACTCAACCACTGCTGGGGGCGCGGGCTTACCTCGCGGCACCGGGCGGGTTTGATGCGCCGAAAGTCTTGGGCAGCAGTGCGACGGTGCTGCGTGAAGAGTTGGGCGGGCTGGACGGTATGGGCCGCGCATTGGTCGAAGGCGCAACCTTGAGTTACGCCACTGATGCGCCGCTGCTGACGCG
The DNA here is from genome assembly GCF_902497785.1 of Pseudomonas fluorescens. Lineage (GTDB taxonomy): Bacteria > Pseudomonadota > Gammaproteobacteria > Pseudomonadales > Pseudomonadaceae > Aquipseudomonas > Aquipseudomonas fluorescens_BO. Next base: position 94,615 of record NZ_CABVHK010000024.1, on the reverse strand, counting down.
CGAGTTGCCCTTTGAGCAGGTGCCGGATTTCAAGCTCGATTCACCACTGGACCTGGTGATCGGCGCGCAGATCGGTGAGTTCAGCGGGCAGAGTCTGTTCGATGCATTCAACAGCGTCTGGACCCTCGACAGCCGGGCCGATCGCATGGGTATCCGCCTGCTGGGGACGGCGCTTGAATACCAAGGCAAACCGATGATTTCCGAAGGTATCCCGCTCGGCGCGCTTCAAGTGCCACCGGACGGGCAGCCGATTGTGTTGCTCAATGACCGGCAGACGATTGGTGGTTATCCGCGCTTGGGGGCGTTGACGCCGTTAGCGCTGGCGCGGCTGGCGCAGTGTTTGCCGGGGGCGAAGGTGAGGTTGCGGCCGGTGGTGCAGGACGTGGCGCATCGGCAACACATCGAGTATTTGCGCAGGTTTTCGGACCGTTAGAAGCTTCGCGAGCAGGCTCGCTCCCACCGTGGAATTCAGTTGTACACAAATTATGTGTTCGCCGAAGATCAACTGTGGGAGCGAGCTTGCTCGCGAAAGCGATCGACAAGTCACCCGGGATTACTTGGAAAGAAACCGCATCCCTTCCTCAAGCCCCCGCAACGTCAGCGGGTACATCTGATCATCAATCAAATCCCGCACAATGTTGGTCGACGACGTGTAGCTCCACGTGTCTTTCGGGTACGGGTTAATCCAGATCAGCTTCTTGTACTTTTCCTTGAACCGCTGCATCCACACATAACCGGCTTCTTCGTTCCAATGCTCGACGCTGCCGCCGGCCTGGGTGATTTCGTAAGGCGCCATTGCCGCGTCGCCAATGAATATCACTTTGTAGTCGGCACCGTACTTGTGCAGCAGGTCCTGGGTCGACGTGCGCTCAGAGGTGCGGCGCATGTTGTTCTTCCACACCGATTCATAAATGAAGTTGTGGAAGTAGAAATACTCCAGATGCTTGAACTCGGTCTTGCAGGCCGAGAACAGCTCCTCGCAGATTTTCACGTGCGCATCCATCGAGCCGCCGATGTCGAACAGCAGCAACAGCTTGACGGTGTTGCGCCGCTCCGGCCGCATCTGAATGTTCAGCAGACCGGCATCTTTAGCGGTGTGGTCGATGGTGCCGTCGATGTCCAGTTCTTCAGCCGCACCCTGACGGGCGAATTTACGCAGGCGACGCAAGGCGACCTTGATGTTGCGCGTGCCCAGTTCCACCGAATCGTCGAGGTTCTTGTACTCGCGCTGGTCCCAGACCTTGACCGCCTTGCCCTGGCGCTTGCCGGCATCGCCGACCCGTATCCCTTCCGGGTTGAAGCCACCGGAACCGAACGGGCTGGTGCCACCGGTGCCGATCCACTTGTTGCCGCCGGCGTGGCGTTCCTTTTGTTCTTCGAGGCGTTTCTTGAACTCTTCAATCAGTTTGTCGAGGCCACCGAGAGACTGGATCGCCGCGCGCTCTTCGTCGGTCAGCGAGCGCTCGAATTCCTTGCGCAACCAGTCTTCAGGAATCAACGCCTGAAGATGGTCGTCGAGCTTTTCCAGGCCGTTGAAGTAGGCCCCGAACGCCCGGTCGAACTTGTCGAAATGCTTTTCGTCCTTCACCAGGATCGCCCGGGACAGGTAATAGAACTCGTCCATGTCGGCGAAGGTCACGCGCTGTTTCAGCGCGTTGATCAGGTCCAGCAATTCGCGCACCGAGACCGGAACCTTGGCTGCGCGCATTTCATTGAACAGATTGAGCAGCATGGCGTTAGCCCCCGCTTTTGTTAAAAAAAGCAGAGCTTAGCGAGTGCCGCGACGGCTCATGAACGCCAGGCGCTCAAGCAGTTGCACGTCCTGCTCGTTCTTGACCAACGCACCGGCCAGCGGTGGAATCGCCTTGGTTGGATCGCGTTCGCGCAGCACCGCTTCGCCAATGTTGTCGGCCATCAGCAGTTTCAGCCAGTCCACCAGTTCGGAAGTCGAGGGCTTCTTCTTCAAGCCTGGCACCTTGCGCACGTCGAAGAACACGTCCAGCGCTTCGCTGACCAAATCCTTCTTGATGTCCGGGTAATGCACGTCGACGATCTTCTGCAATGTCACGCGATCCGGGAAGGCGATGTAATGGAAGAAGCAGCGGCGCAGGAACGCGTCAGGCAGCTCTTTTTCGTTGTTGGAGGTAATGATGATGATCGGGCGCTTTTTGGCCTTGATGGTCTCGTCGATTTCGTAGACGTAGAACTCCATCTTGTCGAGTTCTTGCAGCAGGTCGTTGGGGAACTCGATGTCGGCCTTGTCGATCTCGTCGATCAGCAGAATCACTCGCTCATCAGACTCGAATGCCTCCCAGAGCTTGCCCTTTTTCAGGTAGTTGCGCACGTCGTGGACCTTTTCCGTGCCCAGCTGCGAATCGCGCAGCCGGCTGACGGCGTCGTACTCGTAAAGGCCTTGGTGGGCCTTGGTCGTGGACTTGATGTGCCAGGTGATCAGCTTGGCGCCGAAGGACTCGGCCAGTTGCTCGGCGAGCATGGTCTTGCCAGTGCCCGGCTCGCCCTTGACCAGCAGCGGACGCTCCAGGGTGATGGCGGCGTTGACCGCCAGCTTCAGGTCATCGGTGGCGACGTAGGCCTGGGTGCCTTCGAACTTCATCTGCTAATCCTCGAACGGTAACGCCGTCCTGACGGGCAGGGCGGGGCGCAATAATTGTAGTACCCGACTATAACGCGATGCCCTGTCGACTGTGAACGCAGACGGCTTATTCAGTCTCTGAATAGAGCGTCACATCTTGACTCAGTCTCGGCGGCTGGCCAGTATTGAGCTATCGCCATTTTGGCTATAGCTTGCGGGGCATGTCTACTAAATACCGATTTCGCGATACGTACCGCATTCAACTGCGAGAGAAGGATCATCCGCCGCCCCATGTTCACCTGACCGGTGGCGGGCTGGATGTAATGCTCAGCCTGGAAACTGTCGAGGTGATGGTCGGGAGAGCGCCGCCGTTGATAATCAGGGAAGCGCAGCAATGGGTCAGGGCCCATCAAGCGCAATTGCTGGAGGAGTGGAAACGATGCTACCCATGAAACGACCACGGCTGTCTGCCGTGCAGGCATTACAGGATTACCGGCTGGCGCTGACGTTTATCGACGGTCAGCAACTGACCCTCGATTTGAGCGGTGACTTGCAGGCTTACCCGGGATTGCAGCCATTGCTCGAGCGTGGCGCCTTCCAAGGTGCAACCCTGGGCGATGATGGCTGGAGCGTCGAGTGGCCTGAGCTGGATATCCAGATTGGCGCAGACACCTTGTATCTGGATGCGCTCGCGCAAAACGCCGCGGACGAGAATACCCGGATCTTTATCGACTGGCGTGCCCGCACCGGGTTGCCGCTCAATCAGGCGGCCGAGGCGTTAGGCGTTAGCGCCCGCAGCATCACCCGCTACAGCAGTGGCCGCGAAACCGTGCCGCGTTCGCTGGCGCTGGCCTGCCTGGGCTGGGACTCCTTGCAGCAGCAATCAGGCACGGCGAGAGCGGCCGAAGAAACCGGCCGTTACACCGTGACGCGCAAACCTTAGCCGGCCTCAGGCTTCGACCGCTCGTATCGGGCATTGAATGCCTGAATGAAACCGTTACGCAAAATCTGCAAAAACGCCTCGAACGCGTTGATGTCCTGTCGATGCACATTGCCGCTCAGTGCCACTCGCGTCGCAAACTGGTTTTTGCCCTGGTTTTTCAGCACGGTTTCGGAGCCCCCGACAATGGCTTCCCAAATGGAGCGAAAAATCCCTTTATCCTTGTTTTCCACATCCTGTTGCCAGTCGAATACATCGACGTCTTTAAGCAGCGGTTTGATGTAGCCGGTCAATTTGGCCTTTTTGGCTTGCGCTTCAATCACCACATCACCATGGCCCGCGTTGAAATCGAATTTGCCATAAGCCGAAGCAAAGTCATTCATGCGTTTGAGTTCGATGTTTTTGGCTCGCAGGCGGAATTCGAACTCTTCAAAGTTACTTAACGGATCAAACGTCGCCGTGGTTTCCAGGGGCGCGTGTCCCAGCAGCAGTGCTTTGCCTTCAAAGCGCGCGTCGCGCTTGCCTTCTTTGTCGACGACGTTGGTCAGGTTGTAAATGCTCGCATTGACCTCGGTGGCGTTCATGTTCACGGGAGGCTTTGAATTGAAATTCCGAAACGTGATTTTGCCGTCGTAAATTCGCACTTCGTCGAGGGTGATCGGCGCCAGTTTGCTCAATTGTGCACGCCAGTCGGTGCCTTGACCGGTCTGCGAATTTTTCTTGTTGGCGCCGCCGTCGACGAAGTTCACCTCTGGGTTGAAGAACTGCACCTTGGCGACCACGGCGTGATCGGACCACAGCGAGTGCCAACTGACGGACAGGTCGATCAGCGGCGCGTTGACGAACGGCACGGGGACCTTGCCGTCGACCTTGACGATTTTCAGCCCGTTGATTTTGTAGGCGCCGCGCCACCAGGCCAGGTCCACGTCGGTGATCTGGCCACGGTAGTCGCCCATGTCGGCGAGCTTGTCGTTCAGATAGTCACGCACCAGGTAGGGCAGGGCGATATGCAAGGCAATCAATAGCACAACGAGACCGGCGAGGATCCACAAGGGCCAGCTGTATCGACGTTTCATGATGGCAAATCTCCAGCGATGTAAGACCATTGACTACGGTGGTCAGCGGACGTTCGACCTGACTGGACGACCACGGGCAACAGGCATACCGTGAAGGGCTAATTCAACGCTGCATAAGGACCCAGCCATGAGTCGTATTTTTGCTGACAACGCTCATTCCATCGGTAATACGCCGCTGGTGCAGATCAACCGGATTGCGCCGCGTGGCGTGACCATCCTCGCCAAGATCGAGGGGCGCAACCCCGGGTATTCGGTCAAGTGTCGAATCGGCGCAAACATGATCTGGGACGCCGAAAGCACCGGCAAACTCAAGCCCGGCATGACGATCGTTGAACCCACTTCCGGCAATACCGGCATTGGCCTGGCCTTCGTCGCCGCAGCGCGCGGTTACAAGTTGATGCTGACCATGCCCGCGTCCATGAGCATCGAACGTCGCAAAGTGCTGAAGGCGCTGGGCGCCGAACTGGTGTTGACCGAGCCTGCGAAGGGGATGAAAGGCGCCATTGAAAAAGCCGCTGAAATCGTCGCCAGCGACCCGTCCACTTACTTCATGCCGGCGCAGTTCGAAAACCCGGCCAACCCGGCCATCCACGAAAAAACCACTGGACCGGAAATCTGGAACGACACCGACGGCGCGGTTGATGTGCTGGTGGCAGGCGTCGGAACGGGCGGCACCATTACCGGGGTCTCGCGGTATATCAAGAATACCCAGGGCAAACCGATTATCTCGGTGGCGGTCGAGCCGGTAGTGTCTCCGGTGATCACTCAAGCGCTGGCCGGTGAAGAGATCAAACCCAGCCCGCACAAGATCCAGGGCATCGGAGCCGGATTTGTCCCGAAAAACCTCGACCTGTCGATCGTCGACCGGGTGGAGCTGGTCACCGACGACGAGTCCAAGGCCATGGCACTGCGCTTGATGCAGGAAGAAGGCATTTTGTGCGGCATTTCCTGCGGCGCTGCGATGGCGGTGGCCGTGCGCCTGGCGGAAACCCCGGAAATGCAGGGCAAGACCATCGTGGTCATTCTGCCGGACTCCGGGGAACGGTACCTGTCGAGCATGCTTTTCAGTGACTTGTTTACCGAGCAGGAAAATCAGCAGTAGGAGCTGCCGGAGGCTCGGGCCGCGTTCGGACGATCTTTTGATTCGATCTGCAACTAGTTGTCGGGGCTGATTCACGTCAGCCCCCGTTCAGGTGACCTGTGATAAGAAGGGCTTTATTACATTTTCCTCAACACTGAATGTTGAGTGAGGCGGGTATTTCCCGCGGCGGGCAGTGTTTATCATGCTCGCCTGCAACGTCGGGTACATGGCGTTGTGCAGAGTTGTTTCTTATCAAGGAGTTGTTGATGACCTTTTCCTTTGCCGCAAAGGCATCGCTGTTGCTGCTGTTCTTCGGCAGTACCCTCTATGTGCATTTGCGCGGCAAGGCGCGTTTGCCGGTTTTGCGGCAGTTCGTCAATCATTCAGCATTGTTCGCACCCTATAACGCGTTGATGTATGTGTTTTCCAGCGTGCCGTCCAGGCCGTATCTGGACCGCAGAAAATTTCCTGAACTGGATGTGCTGAGGGACAACTGGGAAGTCATTCGCGACGAAGCCATGCACCTGTTCGACGAGGGTTATATCCGCGCTGCCGAAGGGAATAACGACGCAGGTTTCGGCTCGTTTTTCAAAAAAGGCTGGAAGCGTTTTTATCTGAAGTGGTACGACAAACCTCTGCCATCGGCTCAGGCCCTGTGCCCGAAAACCGTCGCACTGGTCAGCAGCATTCCCAGTATCAAAGGCGCCATGTTTGCGTTGCTGCCGGGCGGCAGTCATCTCAACCCGCACCGTGACCCGTTCGCCGGTTCGTTGCGGTATCACCTGGGGCTGTCCACGCCCAACTCTGACGATTGCCGCATTTTCGTCGATGGCCAGATTTATGCCTGGCGCGATGGCGAAGATGTGATGTTCGATGAGACCTATGTTCACTGGGTCAAGAATGAAACCGGAGAGACCCGGGTGATTCTGTTTTGCGACGTTGAACGCCCGTTGAGCAATCGCCTGATGACTCGCATCAACCGCTGGATCAGCGCCTGCCTCGGTCGCGCCACGGCACCGCAGAACCTGAACGACGAGCGGGTGGGCGGGATCAACAAGGCTTACGCCTGGAGCAAGCGTTCCAGCGACCAGGTCAGTGGCGTGGTCAGACAGTGGAAGCGGCGTAACCCCAGGGCCTACCGCGTGTTGCGGCCAGTGCTGGCGGTGGTGGTGTTGACGTTGTTGGGGTATTGGTTGGTTGCTTAAAAGCGGGCGGACCAGCCGAACTGCTGGTTCAGCCTTACGCGGCCCCCTGTAGGAGCAGCCGGTCGACGCTCGATTGCTCGCGATGGACGACAACGATATCGCGTGCTGTCTGAATGATCGCGTTGTCCGGAGGTTTTTCGCGAGCAAGCTCGCTCCTACAATTGTTGCCGTTCCCGGCCGTGAAAAGCGGGACCAATGGCGGCCGTTACCGAAACAACGGCCCTGCTTTACTTGGTCAACGCATGCTCCGCCCGCACTGAATTCATGAACGCCTGCATCGCCGACGACTGAATCCTGTGTCGCCGGGTAATCAACCCATAGGGCGGCAGTCGCGCTTCAAACTTGATCGGCAACACCGCCAGCAAATCGCGGCCCGGATAATCTTCGACCACCGACACCGGCGTGACGCCCAGCATGTCGGTCTGCTGGATCAACGACAGCAAGGTCATGATCGAGGTGGTTTCGACGATGCTGCTGGGAATGTCGACCCGCGCATTGTGAAACACCTGATTGATGATCGCGCGCATCGGGCTCGGCTGTTGTTGCAGCACCCAGGTCATGTTCTGCAACTCGGCCCAGCTCAGGTTTTTCTCCTTCGCCAACGGATTCTGCGCACCGGCAATTACGCACAAGGCTTCTTCACCGAGGCTGTCGAACAGCAACTCTTCCGCCCGTGCGCCTACCGGAATCCGGCCCAGCACGATATCCAGTTGATCCTGCAGCAAGGCCTGCACCAGCACGTCGCTGGTATCCACCTGGATGCTCATCGACAACCGTGGATGGCTTTGCTTCAAGGTCGCGATGGTGCGCGTCAGCAAACCCGAGGCCAGTGCCGGAATGGCGCCGACCGCGACCCGCCCCAAATTGCCGGATTCGAGTGCCACCAGTTCTTCGCGCATGCCGCTCAGTTCGGCAAACACCATGCGCGCGTAGTAAATGACGGTTTCCCCGAACGGGGTGGAGCGCATGCCCCGAGGCAAGCGTTCGAAGAGCTCGACGCCGAGCAAATCCTCGGCTTCGTGGAGCATCTTGGTCGCAGCCGGTTGGGTCATGCCGATGTGGTCGGCGGCGCGGCGCAGGGAGCCGAACTCTTGCAATGCCAGCATCAGCCGCAGTTGGCGCAGACGCAGTCGGCTGTGGATTACGTTGGCTTCTGGAATTCGGGTCATGGGCCGCGCTCGCGAAAAAGACTGCGGCAAGCCTGACAACAAATGTCAGGCGTTGCCAGCATTGCTGTGTCACAGCACCGATTTGGGCTTGGCGACGTGGGGTTTACGCAAGCCGAGCAGGGCGCCCAGTGCCTTGGAAATCAGCGGCCAGAACAGCATCAGCAGCGCCGCGGTGGTCAGGCACCCGACCAATGGGTTGGACCAGAAAATCCCCAAGTGGCCGTCAGAGAACAGCATCGATTGACGGAACGCGTCTTCAGCCTTGTCGCCCAACACCGCCGCCAACACCAGCGGCGCAATCGGGTAACCGAGCTTCTTGAACAAATAACCCAGCGCACCAAAGCTCAGCATCAGCACGACGTCGAAGAACGAGTTGTGCACCGAGTAGGCACCGATGGCGCAGACCATGATGATGATCGGCGCAATGATCGAGAACGGAATGCGCAGGATCGAGGCGAACAGCGGCACGGTGGCCAACACCACGATCAGGCTCACCACGTTGCCCAGGTACATGCTCGCGATCAGGCCCCAGACAAAATCATGTTGCTCGACGAACAGCGTCGGGCCGGGGTGCAGGCCCCAGATCATCAAGCCACCGAGCATCACCGCAGCGGTCGCCGAACCGGGAATGCCCAGGGTCAGCATCGGCAGCAGGGCACTGGTGCCGGCCGCGTGGTCGGCGGTTTCCGGGGCGATCACGCCTTCGAGTTCACCCTTGCCGAAGTTCTCGCGATTCTTCGAGAAGCGCCGCGCCAGGCTGTAGCTCATGAACGACGCCGCAGTCGGCCCGCCCGGCGTGATGCCCATCCAGCAACCGACCAGCGTGCTGCGCAGAATCGTCCACCAGTAACGCGGCAACTTGGCCCAGGTGCGCAGAATCACCATCGGCGTAATGCGCGCATGTTCACCGCGAAACACCAGGCCTTCCTCGACCGTGCAGAGGATTTCGCCGATGCCGAACAGGCCGATCACCGCCACCTCGAAACTGATCCCGGTCATCAGCGTCGGCTGATCGAAGGTCAGGCGCAGGTTGCCGGACACGGTGTCCATGCCGACCGCCGCCATGGCAAAACCGATCATCATCGCCACCACGGTTTTCAGCGGCGGGTTCTTGCTCATGCCGATGAAGGTGCAGAACGCCAACAGGTACACCGCGAAGAATTCCGGCGAGCTGAATGACATGGCAAACGCGGCAATTTTTGTCGACAGAAAGGTCAGTAGCAACACCCCGGCCAGCGCGCCGATCAATGCCGAACTGAACGCCGCGGTCAACGCTTCGGCGGCGCGGCCTTCGCGGGCCATCGGGTAGCCGTCGAAGGTGGTCGCCACCGATGACGGCTCACCAGGAATGTTGAACAGAATCGAGGTGATCGAGCCGCCGAACAGCGCGCCCCAATACATGCACGACAGCAGAATGATCGCCGACACTGGCGACATGGTGAACGTCAGCGGCAGCAGCAACGCCACGCCGTTGGGGGCGCCGAGGCCGGGCAGTACGCCGACCAGAATGCCCAGCAGCACGCCGATCACCATCAGGCCGATGTGGCCCGGGGTCAGGATCAGGTTCATGCCTTGCAGCAGGGAATCGAATTCGCTCATTTGAAGCTTCTCCCGGCCAGAGTTATCCAGTCGCCCAACGGGCCGTCATCCAGCGGGACCTTGAACCACAGCGCAAAAATCAGGTAGCTGGCGAGCACCGCACCGAGGGCGACGGTGGCAATCATCCACTTGCTGTAAGGTTTGTCGCGCACCCTGTCACGCCACATGAACCAGGCGATGAAGCAGGCCGACGCCACGTAGATGCCGGTGAACGGCATGGCGCCGACAAACAGCGCAATCGGGATAAACACCGACAGCACTTGCCTGAACGCGCTGCGACTGACGAAGGCAATACTCAACGCGTGCCAGCGCACCACGGTCAACACGCCGTTGGCCACGCTCGCGGCGCTGAGCATCAGGCCGATGTAAAAGGGGAAGTAACCCGGCTCGGGGCCGGAATCGCCCCAGCCGATACCTTGTTCGACACTGCCGAACATCACCACCACGCCGATCAGCGCGGTGAAGACAGCCAGGCCGAGTTCGATCCAGCGGGTACCGACCAGCGCCGGTGAATCCGAAGAATGGGACATGAAAGCACCTCCAGAGGTGACGGCCGTGCGCACGCGGACGGCCGTCGGCAACTCAGTTTTTCAGCCAGCCGGCTTCTTTGAACACCGGGGTGACGCGGGCGGTGTCTTTCTCGATGTAGGCGGTCAGCGGCTCGCCTTCGAGGAAGGTCGGCACCAGCGCGTTCTGCTTGACGTACGCCTTGAACTCCGGGGTCTCGGTGACTTTGCGCATCAGCTCGACATAGAACGCGCGCTGTTCGGCGGTGACTTCGCCGGGCATGAACACGGTACGCGGGAAGCGGTACTGATCGATGCCCAGACCCTGTTCGTGGCAGGTCGGCACATCGGCCCAGGATTTGTCGCCAGCGACCTTCTCGGTATAGCTCATGCGCTCTTTACTGAAGACGCACAGCGGTTCGACCTGATCGCCGCGCCATTGGCTGATGCTTTCGCTGGGGTTGTTGACGTTGGCGGCGATGTGTTTGCCGGCCAGTTGGGTCGCGGCTTCGCTGCCGCTCTTGAACGGGATGTACACCAGTTTGCTGTTGTTGGTCTGGTTCAGCAGCAGGGTCAGGGTCTGATCGACATCCTTGGACTGGCTGCCGCCCATGCGCAACTTCGACGGATCGGCCTTGGCCGCTTCATAGAAACCTTTGGCGTCCTTCCACGGCGCGTCCTTGTAGCTCCAGAGAATGAAGTCGTCCTCGGCCACGGCGGCGACAGGGGTCAGTTCCTGCCATTGGTAACCAAGCTTCGACACCAGCGGCAGCAGGTAGATGTTGTTGGTGCCGATCACCAGTTTTTCCGGATCGCCCTTGTTCATCTTCAGGTCGAGGAATGCTTCGGCGCCGTTGCCGCCACCCTTGTTGAGGACGATGGTATTGACGTCGAGGAACTTGTGGGTGGTGATGATCGACTGGATCAAACGGCCGAGTTGGTCGGTGCCGCCACCGGGGCCGCCAGCGACGACGATTTCGACGTTCTTGTCCGGCTGCCAGGCGGCGCTGGCGAGAGCAGGAAGGGCGCCGGCGGCGACCAGCGAGCAACCAAGAAACAGACGGGAAGTGCGACGGACGAATGCATTTCGCATGGAAGGGCCTCGTTTTTGTAGTTGTTATGAGTGACTTGTCGGAGCGGTAAAGCTGCAAGCCTGGCCTGAGTGTGGGAAGCCTCCGCCGCCGCGTCTAGTCAAAACAATACATACACCGATAGCCTGGGGTTATAGCAGGCGCCGGATGAAAATCAGTGGATCTGCAAAAGCTTTGCGCTAGAGCCGTTCGCGGCGAAAGACGAGGCGTTGGTGGAACAGTGAAAGCGTCCTGAAAGCAGGGTGTGCCATAACCCGAGGCTATCGCCTTATTTCAAGTTTTGATTAGACGGTTATCACTGGGCCTTCGATAGTGCCCATCAACACCGTAAAAACGCGGCATTGCTGCACCCACAAAAATAATAAACCGAGGTACGCACCATGGCTCGTCCCAGTGCTTCCCTGCATCTGCCCGCCGCAGATGTTCAGCCAACGGCAGCGGCCACACCGCTGACCGGCACCACCAAAGCCAGCAGCGTGCGCTGGCGGATCTTCGCGATCATCTTCGCGCTGACCATGGTCAACCTGATCGACCGGGTGTCGCTGTCCATTGCGATGCCGACCATCGCCCATGAATTTTCCCTGTCGCCGAGCATGCAAGGGCTGATCCTCAGCAGCTTTTTCTGGGCCTACGCATTGCTGCAGATTCCCGGCGGCTGGATGATCGACCGCTTCGGGCCGCACCGGGTGATCAGTTGGTCCACCGGGTTGTGGGGCACCTTCCAGGTGCTGGCAGCTTTCGCGACGGGCGGCTTGTCATTGTTGTTTGCCCGGGTCGCCCTCGGTGCGGCAGAGGCGCCTTTATTCCCGTCCGGCGGCAAGCTGATCTCACTGTGGCTGGCACCCAGCGAACGCAGTCGCGGCGCAGTGTTGATGGACAGTGGCAGCCCGTTGGGCGTGGCGCTCGGCGGGTTGATCATTGCTTATCTGATCGCATCGCTTGATTCGTGGCGCCTGGCCTTTGTGATCGCCGGCATTGCGACGCTGGTGCTGGCGTGGCTGGCACGGCGTTATCTGCGCGACGACCCGGCCAGCCACCCGCAAGTGAACGCCGGGGAGCTGGAAAAGATTAATGCCGGCCGCGCCACCCCTGCCGCCGAAGCGGCCCGTGTGCCGGTCAAAGGGCTGGGCATTGCGCCGCGTTCCCTGAGCGGTTTGCTGATTGGCCGCGCCAGTTGGGCGATGGTGTATTTCGGGCTGCTGACCTGGGGCCCGAGTTACCTGGCGCAGGCGCGTGGCTTCGATATCAAGGGTATTGGCGCCGCGACTTTCGTGATTTTCGTCTGCGGTGCGCTGGGGTCGTTGACCGGCGGTTTCCTCTGCGACGGGCTGATCCGCAAAGGCGTCAGTCGCGGTGTCGCGGTCAAGAGCCTGCTGGCTTTTTCCGGGCTGGTGGCCCTCGGCGCGTTCCTGCTGCTGCCCACCTTGAGCAACCCTTTTGCGGCCGTGGCGTTGTTGGCCATGACCGCGTTTTTCCTGATGTGGGGCAGCCTCTATTGGAGCTTTCCTGCGCTCTTGGCGGCGCCTGCTCGGGTCGGGCTGATCGGCGGCGTGATGAACATGGCCGGCAGCACCGGCGGGATTGCAGTGCCGATTCTGGTCGGTGTGATCCTGCAAGTGTCCGGTGGTTTTGCCCCGGTGCTGGGCTTCTTCGCCGCGTGCTCGGCGGTCTTCGTGTTCGCTACGTTGTTCATCAGCCTCGACGAGGTGCGGCATGACTAAAACGTATGACGGCCCGATCATCGACGCCCATCACCACTTCTGGGACCCGACGATCAATCACCATCCGTGGCTCGCGCCCGAGGCCAACATTGCGTTTCGCTACGGCGATTACAGCGCGATCAAACGGCGCTATTACCCCGACGATTACTTCGCCGATGCCGGTGCGCACAAAGTCGTGAAAACCGTGTACATCGAGACCGAATGGGACCCGCAGGACCCGATCGGCGAGACCCGCTTCATCGAGCAACTCGCCGCCCGCTACGGGGTGCCCAATGCGATCGTCGCGCAAGCCTGGCTCGATCACCCGGACGCCATTGCAGTGCTCGCCGAGCAAGCCAGTTTCAAGTGTGTGCGCAGCGTTCGCCACAAACCCGGCGGGCCGACGTCGCCGGCGCAAGTCGGGCATGTGCGCAGCCTGATGAGCGACGAGCAGTGGCGCCGCAGTTACGCCGCGCTGCAAGGCTTGGGGCTGCATTTCGATTTGCAGACCCCTTGGTGGAACCTGCACGAAGCCGAGCGTCTGGCCCGGGATTTTCCCGGCACCACGCTGATCCTGAACCACGCCGGGTTGCCTAATGACCGCAGCGCCGAAGGCCTGGCCGGTTGGCGTCGGGCAATGGCGCGACTGGCGGAGTGGCCGAACGTGCAGGTGAAAATTTCCGGTCTTGGCCTTGCAGGTCGAGCATGGCGCGCCAAGGACAACGCCTGGATCGTGCGCGAAGTGATCGCCATGTTCGGCGCGGCGCGGGTGATGTTTGCCAGCAACTTTCCGGTGGACAGCCTGTGCGGCTCGTTCGACGACATCTACAGCGGTTTCAAATCCATTGTTGCTGACCTGCCCACAGCGGATCAGGAGCAACTGTTCTACAGCAACGCGCAGCGGGTTTACCGCTGCGAGCCTTGCGCCATTGACCGTACATGGCCCGAACCCTTGAGGAGTAAAGCATGAACAAGACAACCATCGCCATGGTCCTGGGTGACCCGGCGGGCATTGGCCCGGAACTGATCGCACGCCTGCTCGCGGAGCCCGCGGTGCGCAGTCAGGCCAACGTGATCCTGATTGCGGACGAGGCGGAAATGCAGCGCGGCATGCGCATCGCCGGCGTCGAGTTTCCGTACCGGCGTGTCGAGTCGCTGGAGCAGCTGTCGTTTGTCGATGACACGCCGCTGTTCTATGACTTTCGCGGCGACACCCTCGGTGAGTTTCCGCGCAGTGAAGCCAGTGTCATCGGCGGTCGCTACAGCCTCGACACCCTGGAAAAAGCCCTGCGCCTGACCGAGTCCGGTACCACCGATGCCATCTTGTTCGGGCCGTTGAACAAGACCTCGCTGCACATGGCCGGCATGGCCCACAACGATGAGCTGCACTGGTTTGCCGAACTGCTGGATTTCCACGGGCCGTTCTGCGAGTTCAACGTGCTCGACAACCTCTGGACCTCGCGAGTGACCTCACACGTGGCGCTGGCCGAGGTGCCGGGCATGCTCACACAAGCGCGGGTGGTGGAAGCGATCCAGTTGATCGACACCGCCCTCAAACGCAACGGACTGGAAAAACCGCGCATCGGCGTGTGCGGCTTGAACCCGCACAACGGCGACAACGGCTCGTTCGGTCGCGAAGAGCTGGACATCATTGGTCCGGCGGTACGCTCGGCGCAGGCGTTGGGGATTGCGGCGGAAGGGCCGTATCCCGGCGACACGATTTTTCTCAAGGTGCAAGGCGATGCCAGCGCGTTTGACGCCGTGGTGACGATGTATCACGACCAGGGGCAGATCGCGATCAAGTTGATGGGTTTCTCCCGTGGCGTGACGGTGCAGGGCGGCCTGCCGATCCCGATCACCACGCCGGCCCACGGCACCGCGTTTGATATCGCCGGCCAGGGCAAGGCGAACCCCGGCGCAATCCGCCAGGCCTTCGAAATCGCCTGCCGGATGGGTACTAACAGCTACTAAACGCAGGAGATCAAAAGATCGCAGCCTTCGGCAGCTCCTACGGAACGCAGGAGATCAAAAGATCGCAGCCTTCGGCAGCTCCTACGGAACGCGGGAGATCAAAAGATCGCAGCCTTCGGCAGCTCCTACAGGGATCGCATTCACCTGTAGGAGCTGCCGAAGGCTGCGATCTTTTTTGTTTGGCGGCTGATAACCCGATCTACCTGAGAACTCGTCATAGCGATCACCCCAGGTTATCGATGGATGTGCATAAGTGATTATCCGCCACCCCCGGGCGCTGGCTAAAGTCGCTCCATCGAATGCCAGTCACCCGCGTCCGAGGGGCTCTGCGCACACGACTCAAACAACTACAAAAAGCCGGCAGCGCAAGGAATTCGTACCCATGAAAATCAAAGCAATCCGTACCCGCGTTTTCGAGTGGAAAGGCAAAGTCGTTCCGCCGCAAGCGCACTTCTGCACCAACGCCAGCGACATCCTGTTCGAACGCGGCGACGCCATGGGCTCGTTCCGTTTCCACGGCTGGCTGGTGGTGGAAGTCGAGACCGATACCGGCCTTGTCGGCATCGGTAACTGCGCCCTCGCGCCACGGGTGGCCAAGGAAATCATCGACACCTACCTCGCGCCGATCGCCATTGGCGAAGACCCGTTCGACAACGAATACATCTGGCAGAAAATGTACCGCCAGAGCCACGCCTGGGGCCGCAAAGGCATCGGCATGGCGGCGATCTCGGCGATCGACATCGCGATCTGGGACATCATGGGCAAAGCCGTCAACAAACCGGTGTTCAAATTGCTTGGCGGGCGCACCAAGGAAAAGATCTGGACCTACGCCTCTAAGCTCTACGCCAACGACAACCTCGACCTGTTCCTCGAAGAAGCCCAGGGCTATCTGAACCAGGGTTTCACCGCGCTGAAAATGCGCTTCGGCTACGGCCCGAAGGACGGCCCGGCAGGCATGCGCAAGAACATCGAACAAGTGCGCGCCCTGCGTGAACTGGCCGGCCCGGACATCGACATCATGCTCGAGTGCTACATGGGCTGGACCCTGGAATACGCGCGCCGCATGTTGCCCAAACTTGCCGAGTTCGAACCGCGCTGGCTTGAAGAACCGGTGATCGCCGACGACATCGAAGGCTACATCGAGCTGAAGAAAATGGGGATCATGCCGATCTCCGGCGGCGAGCACGAGTTCACGTCCTACGGCTTCAAGGACCTGCTGGAACGCCGCGCCATCGACGTGATCCAGTACGACACCAACCGTGTCGGCGGCATCACAGCCGCGCGCAAAATCAACGCCATGGCCGAAGCCTGGTCGGTGCCGGTCATCCCCCACGCCGGGCAAATGCATAACTATCACCTGACCATGTCCACCACCGCCTCGCCGATGGCCGAGTTCTTCCCGGTGTTCGACGTTGAAGTCGGCAACGAACTGTTCTACTACGTGTTCAAGGGCGAGCCGCAACCGGTCAACGGCTACATCCAGCTGGACGACGACAAGCCGGGTCTGGGACTGGAAATTTCCGATGAGTACTTGAGCGACTTCAACATCATCGAGTGACCCTCAATCCCTGACTTTCCGGAGGCCGTCATGCGCCTGATTCAATTTGAAAACACTGCCGGTGAACGCCAGGTCGGCGTCGTCGAAGGCTCACAGGTCCAGGTGCTCAAAGGCACCCGCAGCACCCGTGAACTGGCACTCGCGGCGATCCGTGCGAAACGCAGCCTGCAAGAAGAAGTCGCCCAGCGCGGCACCGAACCGGGTCCGGATTACGCTGAGCTATTGCAGCAGGGCAACGTCCTGCCGCCGCTGGACCACGAAGACCCGGCGCACTGCCTGATCAGCGGCACCGGCCTGACCCATCTGGGCAGTGCGTCGGCCCGGGACAAGATGCACCAGCAGGACGGCGCGGTTGAAGCCGGCATGACCGACACCATGCGCATTTTCAAGTGGGGCCTGGAGGGAGGCAAACCGGCGGCCGGACAGGTAGGCGCGCAGCCGGAGTGGTTCTACAAGGGCGACGGCAGCATCGTCGTGCGCCCCGGCGCAGACTTTCCGCTGCCGCCGTTTGCCGAGGATGCCGGCGAAGAACCGGAGCTGACCGGTCTCTATGTGATCGGCGACGACGGCCTGCCGTATCGCCTCGGTTATGCGCTGGGCAACGAGTTCTCCGACCATGTGATGGAG
The DNA here is from genome assembly GCF_902497785.1 of Pseudomonas fluorescens. Lineage (GTDB taxonomy): Bacteria > Pseudomonadota > Gammaproteobacteria > Pseudomonadales > Pseudomonadaceae > Aquipseudomonas > Aquipseudomonas fluorescens_BO. The sequence goes on along the minus strand of NZ_CABVHK010000024.1, from coordinate 77,499 downwards.
CGGCGCAATTACCTGTACCTAGCCCACTCGAAACTGCGCTTCTGCGCCTACGGGCCGGAGCTGCGGGTGGGTGAATTGCCCAAACATCTGGCCGGCACCAGCCGCATCGTCCGCAACGGCGAAACCCTCTGGGAAAAAGAGTTTCTCAGCGGCGAAGACAACATGTGCCACAGCCTCGCCAACCTCGAATTCCATCACTTCAAGTACGCGCAGTTTTTGCGCCCCGGCGATGTCCACGTGCATTACTTCGGCACCGCCACGCTGTCGTTTGCCGACGGCGTGAAAACCCGGCCGGGGGATCGCTTCCAGATCAGCCTCGATGCGTTCGGCGCGCCGCTGGAAAACGGTATCGGCGAAGGCGCCCAGCCGTTGGCCATCGGCCAGATTCGTGCGCTTTAAGCCTTCAATCACCGGCGCAGTCTGCCGGTCAAGGAATTCCTGATGACCACGCAACCTGGACACAATTACATCGGCGGTCGCCGCAGCGCCAATGGCACTGTGCAACTGCAAAGCCTCGACGCGACCACCGGTGAGCCGTTACCCGGAACGTTCTTCCAGGCAACCGACGAGGAAGTGGATGCGGCCGCCACAGCCGCGGCCGCGGCGTTCCCGATCTATCGCAACCTGAGCGCGGAAAAACGTGCGGCATTCCTCGACGCCATCGCCGATGAAATCGACGCGCTGGGGGATGAGTTCGTCGCCACTGTCTGCCGCGAAACGGCATTGCCAACCGCGCGGATTCAGGGTGAGCGCGGCCGCACCAGTGGCCAGATGCGCCTGTTCGCCAAGGTCCTGCGGCGCGGCGATTTTTATGGGGCGCGGATTGATCGGGCACTGCCGGATCGCCAGCCATTGCCGCGTCCGGATCTGCGCCAGTTCCGCATCGCCATCGGCCCGGTGGCGGTGTTCGGTGCGAGCAACTTTCCGCTCGCGTTTTCGACGGCGGGCGGCGATACCGCATCGGCACTGGCCGCCGGTTGCCCGGTGGTGTTCAAGGCGCACAGTGGGCACATGGCTACGGCCGAGTGGGTGGCGGACGCGATCCTGCGCGCCGCCGAACGCACGGGCATGCCGGCCGGTGTGTTCAACATGATTTATGGCGGTGGCGTTGGTGAATGGCTGGTCAAGCACCCGGCGATCCAGGCCGTGGGCTTCACCGGTTCGCTCAAGGGCGGCAATGCCCTGAGCCAGATGGCCGCGACCCGGCCGCAACCGATCCCGGTGTTTGCCGAGATGTCGAGCATCAACCCGGTGTTCCTGTTGCCCGAGGCGCTGGCGGTGCGTGGCGAGCAGATCGCTGCGCAACTGGCCGGTTCGGTGACGCTGGGCTGCGGTCAATTCTGCACCAACCCGGGGTTGGTCATCGGGTTGCGCTCGCCGCAGTTCAGCGATTTTTTGCGGCAGTTCTGCGCCAATATGCACGAACAGCCGGCGCAAACCATGCTCAACGCCGGCGCACTGGTCAGCTACAGCAAAGGCCTCGGCGAGTTGCACGAGCACCCCGGCCTGACGCATCTGGCGGGCAGATCGCAGCAGGGTGTTCAGGCGCAGCCGCAGGTGTTCAAGGCTGATGTCAGCCTGTTGCTCAAGGGCGATGAATTGCTACAGGAAGAAGTGTTCGGCCCGACCACCATCGTCATTGAAGTCGATGATCAGGCGCAGCTTTCGGCGGCTCTGAATGGCTTGCGCGGGCAACTGACGGCGACGTTGATAGGTGAGGCCGGGGAGCTATTGGAGTACCGCTGGCTGGCCGAATTGCTGCAGGAAAAAGTCGGGCGGGTTTTGCTCAATGGCTATCCGACCGGGGTCGAAGTCTGCGAGGCGATGGTGCATGGCGGGCCGTATCCGGCGACGTCGGATGCCCGGGCAACCTCAGTCGGGACGCTGGCGATCGATCGATTCCTGCGGCCGGTGTGCTTCCAGAATTATCCCGATGAATTGCTGCCCGAAGCGTTGCAGAACGCTAATCCGCTGGGGATTCGGCGGTTGGTGGATGGGGAGGTGAGCCAGTCGGCCGTTTAGCGTATGAGCAATCGCCATCGCGAGCAAGCTCGCTCCCACAGGTTCAGCGCAATCCCTGTGGGAGCGAGCTTGCTCGCGAAGGCGTCATCAGCAACACAGCAAAACTATCTGCCAGCCACCGCCGGCTTCAACACCAACCACAACGCCGCCGCAATCAACACCCCGCCATAAATGTGCGCCATCGACAGCGGCTCATCCAGCAACAGCGCCCCCCACAGCACCCCGAACGGCGGAATCAGGAACGTCGTTGTCATCGATTTCAACGGCCCGATCGAGCTCAGCAAGCGAAAGTAAATAATGTACGCAAACGCCGTACACCCCAGGCCCAGTCCCAACAGCGACAGCCACACGCTCCAGCCACCCCAGCTCGCGGGAGGCTGGGTGATCACGCTGTAACCGAACAGCGGCAGCAAAAACAACGTCGCTCCGAGCATGCTGCCGAGCGCTGAAAGCTGGCTGTCGAGACCACCGGCCTGATCGAGCCAGCGACGGGCGAGAAACCCGGCAAAACCGTAGCAGGTGGTGGCGAGCAGGCAGGCGAGGGCACCCATCAGCAATTGCATATCGAAAGCCACCGGCCCGGCCCGGGTCAGGATACCGACGCCGAACAGCCCCAGGAACACCCCCCCGAGCTTGGCCGCAGTGAGTCGTTCACTGAAAAACAGACCGCCGATCAACACGCCCATCAACGGCGTGGTGGCGTTGAAAATCGCCGAGTAACCGGCCGGCAGCACCTGCGCTGCCACCGAATATAAAGTCGCCGGAATCCCCGAGTTGATCACCCCGAGCAGCATCACGGTCTTGAGTTTGCCTTTGAAGTCCCAGCTGACCCGCATCAGACCGAGGATCACCAACAACCCGACCGCTGCAATCGATACCCGGAAAAACGCCGTGGGTACAGTGCCAATCACCGGGGCGATGATCCGCATGAACAGAAAACTCGCACCCCAGATGGCCGCCAACGACAGTAAACGAACGGTATCGACAGGGCTCACGGTGCTCTCCTTCCTTGATGGGGTCGAGAGTGTTGCCGAGGGGCTTGTCTATGGCAACCGCTAACTGGGCATTGAAATTACTAGCCTAATGTTTCGGCGCAATTTTGGTCGTTGGTATGGGAAGGCTGACTATGGCTTCGCTAAATCCCACTCGCATTGTTTCAACCGATCATTATCCGACTCGTCTTGGGTTTCAATATCGCCATTTTCGTCAAGGTATATGTGGGTTTCGGGCCACTTGGGCGTGACGCTGATGCAATGCCAACGGCCTCGCTGGCTTTGCCAGGAAAACTCCATGAAAAATTGGCTATTGGGAAATATAAATCCGTTGTCACTTACGGAACTCCCGGGTGGCATGCGTCCCCTATAAATCCGGTCTTTGACATTCCAGACGTACCGTAGCTCTTCCCGACCTTCTTTAGGGTAGTGAACCGTTACAGTGGGTAGTGCGCTGTGCCAAATGGCAATCCCTAACAGAGGCAGTAATGGAATCGATAACCACCACCCATATCGTTTTTTGCCTTTAATCGCAGACGTGGACACTGATACCTTCTCCCCACTCGTTTGGCGCAACTGCCAACACTTCATCCATCACTAGTCTTGGTGTAATCCCTCCGTCTGGAAACTGGTTGGCGAGCTTCACTCCGATGCTGATCGATACCCGATCAGCGACATCGTCCCATGATCGCAATGCGGTCCATGGGCTAGCCGAAGGATGAGGGCCGGGAAGTGTCCTATCCGTTTTCGGTTTACTTTTTAATTCCTCTACTTTTCTCACGGTGTCCGAGGCAATCTGTTCAGCCCCAGCACCATCCAGCAGCACACTTTCTGAAAGTCCACCGATTATCCCGACGTAACCGTAGTGGACGTTCGACCAAATGTCGTAGTAGTAATCGTACTTCCCCTGCTTATGACGCACTCCGGGAAACAGCTGACGGAGTTTTGGCTTGTGATCCCATTCTTGATCCTGGCCAACTTTCCGGGTCCATATCGCTGCCGCTGCAACTTTCTTCGCTTTTGCGATGCTGGCAAAGTCAGGTGGTCCGTTCATACGCGCAGGCCATGGTAGTCGCGCAAATTCTTTCGCCGCCGAGTCGTGATCATAATCAATCAGCTTCCTCATCTCCAAAACAGCGGGATCACCTATATTTTTGTTCATCTCCCCTGCAATGTAATCCGCCAACTCTTCCATCATGTCCGGATGAGGGCACGACTGTGCAATGCAAAAGGATATATAGAACGGCGGGATTTCGGTGTTCGGAAACCAAACCACCATGTCCTGGTACTCCGGCGGAAAGACCGGTTTACCGAGGATTTTTCCAGCCATTTCCGTCGGCGGGTACACCCATACTGGAGGCAATGGCGGCGCGTCTTTCACCTTCGGCATTGGCGTCGCTGCGGCGGGTGTCCAGGTCAATTTGACGCCTTGCCCCAATTCAACGACAAATTGCTCGCCCTCTGCGGTCGCCGCGATGACGGGTACGTTTTCCCACTCCTTGTTTTTGCCGGTGTAAAAGCCATAACCGCGAACCGAGTCGTCCGCGAGTCGCTCGACCTGGAGTCGGACGCGGGTCTTGGCGGTTGTGAGCGTTGTGTATTGATCGAGGGTGTACAGCGCGCAGTCGGTTGAGGTCAGGTCGGACACGAGCACAAGCGCGAGAATATCCAGATTCGCTGGCTCGGCAGTCAGCGTCCCACCCAGGCGTGCGTTCAGGGCCGTGGCGCTGATGGAGCCACCAAACCATGCCAGCGATGCGCTGGCCGAGTCGCTGCCGAGCACGCCAAAGACGCCATATTGCGTCAGCAATTCCACGGGAATGAATCCGCTTGGGCTGCTGTGGTTGATCACACCTTCTGGCAACCCGCAGGATTTTGCGAAAACGCAGCCGCGGATTTCCGATTGGGCGAGTGGCTGTTGCGGTGTTGCATTGCGGCGGGCTTCATCGCGAGCCTGAGCGTGTTCATAGCGAAGAATGTCTGCTTCCTGGCGACGTAGCTCGTCCAGGGTCGGGCGGGGGCGGCATTGGGCACACGTACACGGCATGAAAGCGTTCGTACTTTCTTTGAAAAGCGAACGCTAGCGGTTAGTTCAATTGTCGGCTGTAGGGCTATTCTGAAATTCACTACTCCTTTTTCCTTTTTTGTTGGGCCGCCGGCAATCTCATTGCCCGAAAATTCCACTTCTCCTGCACCCGCTTCAATGGCTAAGCTCAGGGCTCCCGAATTCCCGCAGAGGTCTCACCATGCCGCAGCAATGGCCAGCCGCCGACATCGCCCGAATGATCCTCGATGGCTTTGACGATTACCGCGAGCATTTTCGCCAGATCACCGACGGCGCCCGGGCCCGTTTCGAGCAGGCGCAGTGGCAGGAGACGCAAGTCGCCTCGGCGGCGCGGATCAATCTTTACGAAGAGAAAGTCAGCGAAACGGTAGAACGGCTGCGCATCGCGTTTGATGCCGACACGCTGGACGTCAGTTGCTGGCCGCTGGTCAAGAGCGCGTACATCACGCTGATCGACCTGCGCTTCGACGATGAATTGTCCGAGACCTGGTACAACTCGATCTTCTGCGGGCTGTTCAGCCATGACCTGATCAGCGACGGCTGCATGTTCATCCACACCACCCGGCCGAGCCTGCGCCGGGCCCGCGCCGCACAAACCCGCACTTACAAACCTCAGGGGCAGTTGTCCGGCATGCTCGCGAGCATTTTTGCCGACTACCGCTTCAGCGAGGACTACGCCGACCTGGCCGGCGATCTGCATCGACTCGAAGCGCAACTGCGCGAGAACCTGCCGGACTGGGTGTGCAAGGACCCGGAGTTGAGCGTCGAGCTGTTCTCCTCGGTGCTCTATCGCAACAAGGGCGCCTACCTGGTTGGGCGCATCTATACCAAAGATGAGCAATGGCCACTGGCGATTCCGCTGCTGCACCTTGAAGGGCGCGGCATCCAGATCGATGCGTTGATCACCGACGAAGCCGATGTCTCGATTATCTTCTCGTTCACCCGTTCGTATTTCATGGTGGACGTGCCGGTGCCAGCGGAATTCATCGGTTTCCTCAAACGCATCCTGCCGGGCAAGCACATCGCCGAGCTGTACACCTCGATCGGCTTCTACAAACACGGCAAGTCCGAGTTCTACCGGGCGCTGATCAATCACCTGGCCAACACCGACGACCAGTTCATCATGGCGCCGGGCGTGCGCGGCATGGTGATGAGTGTGTTCACCCTGCCGGGGTTCAACACGGTCTTCAAAATAATCAAGGACCGTTTCTCGCCGTCGAAAAACGTCAACCGCGCGACGGTGATCGAGAAGTATCGCCTGGTCAAAAGCGTCGACCGCGTCGGGCGCATGGCTGATACCCAGGAGTTTGCCGACTTCCGTTTCCCGCTGAGCAAGTTCGACCCGGAGTGCCTGGCAGAGCTACTGGACGTCGCGCCTTCCACGGTGTCGGTGGAAGGCGACACCGTGCTGATCCGCCACTGCTGGACCGAGCGGCGCATGACCCCGTTGAACCTGTACCTGGAAAACGCCAACGAGGCGCAGGTGCGTGAAGCGCTGGAAGATTACGGCCTGGCGATCAAGCAACTGGCGGCGGCGAATATCTTTCCCGGCGATATGCTGCTGAAAAACTTCGGCGTCACCCGCCACGGTCGCGTGGTGTTTTATGACTACGACGAGATCTGCTTCCTGACCGAGGCCAACTTCCGCCACATCCCGCAACCGCGTACGCCGGAAGACGAGATGGCGTCGGAGCCGTGGTATTCGATTGGGCCGCTGGATGTGTTCCCGGAGGAGTTCCCGCCGTTCCTGTTTGCCGATTCGGGCCAGCGCAGGTTGTTTGATGAGTTGCATGGCGAGCTGTACAACGCCGATTACTGGAAAAGCCTGCAAGAGGCGATTCGCGCCGGCAAGGTCATTGACGTGTTCCCGTATCGGCGTAAAGGCCTCGATAACGAATAACCCACCGGCTGACCCCCTTTGGGGATGTGATTTACTGTGGCGAGGGGATTCATCCCCGTTCGGCTGCGCAGCAGTCGCCCAACCATTCGATTCGGTCTGTCTGACAATTCGCGGTGGGTTTTGGGACCGCTTCGCGGTCCAACGGGGATAAATCCCCTCGCCACAAAAGCAGGTTGCATTCGTCGCCGCATGCGCAAATCTGCGACAATCCGCCCCCTGCGCCACTAGACGACTTATTGCTTACCTGATGACTGACGAATCGCCTTCAATCGACAAACTGCTGAATAACCTCGATCACGCCATGCTCGCCGACCGCCACCGGCTGCGGCGGCAGTTGCTGGAGCTGCGCAAGAAACCCGACGAGGCCAAGCTGGCCCAGTGGGTGACGCGCCTGCAGGCGTCCTGCGATCAGGTGCTGGCGCGGCGAGCCAGCCTGCCCGTGATTCGTTACGACGACAGTTTGCCGATCGCCGCCAAGCGCGACGAAATCAAAGCGGCGCTGCTCAAGCATCAGGTGCTGATCATTGCCGGCGAAACCGGTTCGGGTAAAACCACCCAGTTGCCGAAGATCTGCCTGGAAATCGGTCGCGGCCAGCATGGCCTGATCGGCCACACCCAGCCGCGTCGAATCGCGGCGCGCAGTGTCGCCAGCCGGGTCGCCGAAGAACTGGCGACGCCCCTGGGTTCGCTGGTCGGCTATCAGGTGCGCTTCGAGGATCAGAGCGATTCCAACACCCTGATCAAACTGATGACCGACGGCATCCTGCTGGCTGAAACCCAGAACGACCGCTACCTCGAACGCTACGACACCATCATCGTCGACGAAGCCCACGAGCGCAGTCTGAACATCGACTTTCTGCTCGGCTACCTGAAGACCCTGCTGCCCCGTCGTCCGGACCTGAAAGTTATCATCACCTCGGCGACCATCGATCTTGAGCGCTTCTCCAAACATTTCGATGACGCACCGATTGTCGAAGTCTCCGGCCGCACCTTCCCGGTGGAAACCTGGTATCGGCCACTGACCCTGGAGCAGGACGAGGAGGGCAACCGCGTCGAGGATGACTTGACCGTGGATCAGGCGATCCTCGCCACCCTCGATGAAATCGCCGCGTTCGAACGCAGCGAGCGCAAGAGCCCCGGCGATGTGCTGGTGTTTCTGCCCGGCGAGCGGGAGATTCGCGACGCCGCCGACATGCTGCGCAAGGCCCAGCTCAAGCACACCGAAATCCTGCCGTTGTACGCGCGGTTATCGCCGGCGGAACAGCAGCGGATTTTCCAGTCGCACCCAGGCCGTCGCGTGGTGCTGGCGACCAACGTTGCCGAAACTTCGCTGACCGTGCCGGGCATTCGTTACGTGATCGACAGCGGCACTGCGCGCATCAGCCGTTACAGCTATCGCGCCAAGGTTCAGCGCCTGCCGATCGAAGCGATTTCCCAGGCCAGCGCCAATCAGCGTAAAGGCCGCTGCGGACGGGTCGAGCCGGGCATTTGCGTGCGGTTGTTCAGCGAAGAAGATTTCCTCGGTCGCCCGGAATTTACCGACCCGGAAATCCTGCGGACCAACCTTGCCGCCGTGATCCTGCAGATGCTCCATCTGCGTCTCGGCGAGATCACCGATTTCCCGTTTATCGAGCCGCCGGATGGCAAAGCCATCAGCGACGGTTTCAACTTGCTGCAAGAACTCTCGGCAGTGGACCGCAACAGCCAGCTGACGCCGCTGGGTCGTAACCTGGCGCGTTTGCCGGTGGACCCGCGCATGGGCCGCATGCTGCTGGAAGCGGCGAAACTCGGCAGCTTGCAGGAAGTGCTGATCGTTGCCAGCGCCATGTCGATCCAGGACCCGCGCGAACGTCCGCCAGAGCGCCAGCAAGCGGCGGATCAGGCCCACGCACAATGGAAGGACGTAGACTCGGACTTCGCCGGGCTGGTCAATCTGTGGCGTGGTTTTGAAGAGCAGCGCCAGGCGTTGACCGCGAGCCCGCTGCGCAACTGGTGCCGCAAGAATTTCCTCAATTACCTGCGCCTGCGCGAGTGGCGCGATTCGCACCGTCAGCTCAGCCTGATCTGCCGCGACATGCAATTGAGCCTCAATAAAGAGCCGGCGGATTACCCGAAGCTGCACAAAGCGGTGCTGTCCGGATTGCTCAGCCAGATCGGCCAGAAAACCGAGGACGGCGATTACCTCGGCGCCCGTCAGCGGCGGTTCTGGATTCACCCGTCATCGGGCCTCGGCAAGAAGCGTCCGCAATGGCTGATGACCGCCGAGCTGGTGGAAACCACCAAGCTGTATGCGCGCATGGTGGCCAAGATCGACGCCGACTGGATCGAGCCGCTGGCCGGGCACCTGATCAAGAAAAACCACTTCGAACCGCATTGGGAGAAGAAGCGCGGACAGGTTGTGGCGTTCGAACAGATCACCCTGTTCGGGCTAATCGTGGTCGGTCGCCGGCCGGTGCATTACGGGCCTATTGATCCGGTGGTGTCCCGTGAGTTTTTCATTCGCGAAGGCTTGGTGCGCGGCGAGATTCAATCCAGAGCCAAGTGCCTGACCGCCAACGCACAGTTGCTGGAACAACTCGACGAACTGGAAGCCAAGGCCCGCCGCCGTGACATTCTGGCCGACGAAGAAACCCTGTTCGCCTTCTACGACGCGCGATTGCCGGCGGAAATTCACCAGACCGCGACCTTCGACAGCTGGTATCGGGTCAACAGCCAGAAAGATCCGCAATTACTGATCATGCGCGAAGAAGACGTGCTGGCCCGCGAGGCCAGTGAAGTCACCGCATTGCATTACCCGGACACCTTGCACATCGGTGATCTGGAACTGTCATTGAGTTACCACTTCGAACCCAACCACCCACGCGACGGCGTGACCTTGCGGGTGCCGGCGCCGCTATTGCCGATGCTGCCGCCGGAACGCCTGGAATGGCTGGTGCCCGGCGTGATCGAGGCCAAGTGCATCGCGCTGGTGCGCAATTTACCTAAAGCCCTGCGCAAAAATTTCGTGCCGGTGCCGGACTTCGTCAAAGCCGCGTTGCAACGCATGACCTTCGCCGAGGGCTCGTTGCCTCAGGCCTTGGGCCGCGAATTGCTGCGCATGACCGGTGCGCGGGTCAGCGATGAGGCCTGGGCCGAAGCGGCGCAGCAGGTGGAAAGTCACTTGCGGATGAACCTGGAAATCGTCGATGGCCAGGGCAAATTCCTCGGCGAGGGGCGTGATCTGGCGCAACTGACTGCGCGATTCGCGCAGGCGAGTCAGGCGGCATTGGCGGTGCCGCAAACGGCGAAAAGTCAGCAGCCGGTCGAAGCGAAGGTCTTCGCAGCGGTGGCGGAAAAGACTCAGCAGAAGATCGCCGGGCTGTCGATGACGGTGTATCCGGCGCTGGTCGAAGAGGCGGGCACGGTCAAGGAAGGGCGATTCTCGACGCCGGCCGAAGCTGAGTTCCAGCATCGCCGGGCGTTACAGCGTTTGTTGATGCAGCAACTGGCGGAACCGGCGAAGTTCCTGCGCGGCAAGTTGCCGGGGCTCACCGAGCTGGGCCTGATGTACCGCGACATGGGGCGGATCGACAGCCTGGTGGAAGACATTCTGCTGGCCAGTCTCGACAGCTGCATCCTCGATGGCGAAGACCCTTTGCCGCGAGACGGTGCCGGGCTGGCGGCGCTGGCCGAGCGTAAACGCGGTGGCTGGACCGAGCACGCCGAGCGTCTGGCGAAGCTGACCCTGGAGATTCTCAAGCTCTGGCACGGCCTGCAAAAACGCTTCAAGGGCAAGATCGACCTGGCGCAAGCCGTGGCCCTGAACGACATCAAGCAGCAGCTCAGTCATCTGGTGTACCCGGGTTTTGTCCGGGAAACGCCGATGCAGTGGCTCAAGGAGCTGCCGCGTTACCTGAAAGCCATCGAGCAGCGCTTCGAAAAACTCGGCGCTCAGGTGCAAAAGGATCGAGTGTGGAGCGGCGAATTGTCCGGTCTCTGGGCTCAATACCAGGCCCGCGCCAGCAAACACGCCCAGGAAGGCAAGCGCGATCCGCAGCTGGAGTTGTACCGCTGGTGGCTGGAGGAATACCGGGTTTCGCTGTTCGCCCAGCAACTGGGGACCAAAGTGCCAATCTCCGACAAGCGCTTGAGCAAGCAATGGAGCCAGGTCGAACCCTGAAAACACCTCAATTCCCTGTAGGAGCTGCCGAAGGCTGCGATCTTTTGATCTTCAGGTGTCGCGACAAACAAAGATCAAAAGATCGCAGCCTTCGGCAGCTCCTACAGGTGAAGGCAAAAGGCGCCAAACCCCAACGTTTATGGCAAACTTCGCGCCTATAAACGCCGGCCCCGCGGTTTTGAGCCCTTCAAGGTTCGGGCGGTTCGGAATAAAGCGATGCCAGGTGTGCTTCCTCTGACGGAAACGGACCCTTTGTGTGTTGGTACGTCGGTGCCAACGCTTTCTGCCTGAACAGATTAGAGAAACGACCATGCATAACGTCGTCATCAGCGGCACCGGCCTGTACACCCCGGCCAACAGCATTTCCAACGAAGAGCTGGTGCAGTCTTTCAACGCTTACGTCGCGCTGTTCAACGCCGACAACGCCGACGCCATCGCCCGTGGCGAAGTCGAGGCCTTGACCGAGTCCAGCGCCGCGTTTATCGAAAAAGCCTCCGGTATCAAAAGCCGCTTTGTGATGGACAAGGACGGCATTCTCGACCCGCACCGCATGGCGCCGCGCTTGCCGGAGCGTTCGAACGACGAATGGTCGGTCCTGTGTCAGATGGCTATCGGCGCCGCCGAACAAGCCTTGCAGCGCGCCGGCAAAACTGCCGCCGACATCGACGGCGTGATCGTCGCCTGCTCCAACCTGCAACGTGCCTACCCGGCCATTGCCGTTGAAGTTCAGGAAGCGCTGGGCATCCAGGGTTTCGGTTTCGACATGAACGTGGCCTGTTCTTCGGCGACTTTCGGTATCCAGGCCGCTGCCAACAGCGTGCAATTGGGCCAGGCCCGGGCGATCCTGATGGTCAACCCGGAAGTCTGCACCGGTCACCTGAATTTCCGTGACCGCGACAGCCACTTCATCTTCGGCGACGCCGCCACTGCAGTGATCATCGAACGCGCAGACCTGGCCATCTCCAAGTACCAGTTCGATGTGGTCAGCACCAAACTGCTGACCAAGTTCTCCAACAACATCCGCAACAACTTCGGCTTCCTCAACCGCGCGGCGGAAGAGGGCATCGGCGCCAAGGACAAACTGTTCGTGCAGGAAGGCCGCAAGGTGTTCAAGGAAGTCTGCCCGATGGTGGCCGAGCTGATTGGTGCGCATCTGGCAGAGAACCAGCTCAACGTCGGCGACGTGAAGCGCTTCTGGTTGCACCAGGCCAACCTGAGCATGAACCACCTGATCGTGAAGAAACTGCTGGGTCGCGAAGCCACCGAGGAAGAAGCCCCGGTGATTCTCGACACCTACGCCAACACCAGCTCCGCCGGTTCGGTGATTGCGTTTCACAAGAATCAGGATGATCTGGCGGCCGGTTCGCTGGCAGTGCTCAGCTCGTTTGGCGCGGGGTATTCGATTGGTAGCGTGATTTTGCGCAAGCGCTGAGTTTGTTTTAAAAGATCGCAGCCTGCGGCAGCTCCTACAGGGATACGCAATCCACTTGTAGGAGCTGCCGCAGGCTGCGATCTTTTTTGCGTGAACAAAAAAACTCGCGCTGCTGTATCGGACGGATGATGGGGACCGATACAGCAACGCGAGTTTGTAGAAATCAGCTCAGGCTTCCTTGCCCGAGTGATGGAACGCAATCAGAACTTGGCTTCGGCATCCAGTTGCAGGGTGTTGATTTTCGAGTCGCGCAACGTGGCGTTGGTGTAGTCCGACTTAGCCATGAAGTACGTCGCGCCGACGGCGAAGTTCTTGTCCAGCTCGTAGTTAACTTTCAACTTGCTGCCGCGCGAACCGGTGAAGCCGTTGGCGAAGTCGGAGTCGGTGAACGCACCGACCACGGCATTACGCTGTACGTCGCGGTAGTTGTAGTCCACGCCGAAACCGTAGAACTTGGTCTTGACGCCGGCCAGCCAACCCATGTCCTGGTCGTTGCTGGCATCGTCGTTGTTGACGATCTGACCGTACAGCGACAGCGGCACTGCCAGGCCGCCGATGTCGAGCGAGCCAAAGCCTTCGTACAATTTGAACTGCTCGTTCGGGGTGTTGCCGTTGGTCGCCAGTACGGACGGGATGCTGGTGCCGCCGGCGGTGATGTCGTCGTCGTTGTCGTAGCCGTAGACGCTGCCACCCAACGTCAGTTTCAGGTTGTCGGTGATGGAGAAGCGCGCGCCCAACTGGCCAGCGTACAGACGCAAGTCGTGCTTGAACTGCACACCGTCGCCGTCAACGTTGTCCTTGAGGGTGTAGTGGCCGGCGCTACCGAACAGCTCGGCGGTGGAGCCCAGCGGGTACTTGTACGACAGGGACAGACCTTCCGGGCTGATGTCGCTATCCCAGATGATGTCGCCCATGCTCACCCATTGCTGCGGCATCTTGCCGCCAACGATGTGCAGGTTCTTGATGGCGGTCGGGTGGTAGTCGACGTAACCCTGGTCGAGCCAGATGGTCTTCTTGTCGAAGTAGTTGTCCAGACTCTGGTTGGTGGAACGAGCATCGTCGTTGTTGCCGGTGGCGATACGAATGCCGGTGTCGACTTGCGGGTTGATCTCGGTGTAGGCACCCAGTCGGGCACGCACGCGCTGGCGATCCGAATCGCGGTTGTTGGAGACGCCGTCGTTCTTGATGGTCTCCTGACGGAAACGCACGTCACCCTTGAACTGGGTCTTGGCGGCCCACGCCAGTTTCTGATCGAAGGTGCTCAGTTCATTGGTTTTCTTAGCGGTTGCTGCGATTTGTTCGTTGGTCTCTTGCTGAGCCTGACGAGCGATTTGCTGATCTTTCTGATCCCGGGCCAGTTCGGCTTGCAGTTCGCCGTATTGCGCGTTGGTAATCGAGCCGTTTGCCTTGAGCATGTCGAGCAGTTTGGCGTCGACTGCGGCGCTGGCCGGAACACTCATGGCCAGCAGCAGACCGCCACACAGGGCCGCCGCAGTTTTCGTGGAAGCAAGACGCATATCAATCTCCGAAGATGAGAGGGGATGACTGAGCCATCCGGGGCAAATACCGACCGTTGACGGACGGAAAACATTGACCGGGTTAGAACCCGACGCTCTAAAAACTGGCGCCAGTATCGCGATGGTTTATGACAAAGCAGTGGCAAAGTGATGGCGGCTAGATGACGATGTGTAACGTCGGTGAACTTTCATTCGAGGGGTCTGTCGGCGGAATTCGGGGTGTGGAACGGGCGGCGATCAGCGATACTCGCAGGGCTTTACGCCGCGATGTGGAGAGAAGTTGATGCCGTTGCAACGTCTGGAAAAACTGTCCGAGCTAGCGCCGCACACCTGGGATGCCCTGGTGCCGGACACTCAGCCGTTTCTACGCCATGCCTTCCTCAGTTCATTGGAAGACAGTGGCAGCGTCAGCGCGCATTCCGGGTGGCAGCCTGAACATCTATTGCATATGGAAGGTGATCGGTTGATTGCCGCGTTGCCGAGTTACCGCAAATGGCACTCCTATGGCGAGTACGTGTTCGATCACGCCTGGGCGGATGCCTGTGAGCGTGCCGGCATCGACTACTACCCGAAACTGTTGACCGCCGTGCCGTTCAGCCCGGTCAGTGGGCCGCGTTTGCTGGCGGCCTCGGTCGAGGACGGGTTTGAGTTGCTCAAGAGTTTGCCGGGCTACCTTGAAGTCGAAGACCTCTCCAGCGCCCATATCAATTTCACCGACCCGTCTACCGACGCGGCGCTGGCGCAACAGCCGGGCTGGTTGCAGCGCATTGGCTGTCAGTACCACTGGCAAAATCGCGGGTATCGGGATTTTCAGGACTTCCTCGATGCGCTCAGTTCGCGCAAACGCAAGCAGATGCGCAAAGAGCGCGAGCAGGTGGCGGGGCAGGGTTTCGAGTTTGAATGGCTCGAAGGCAGGCAACTGGATCAGGCGCAGTGGGATTTCGTTTACGCCTGCTACGCCAACACCTACGCCGTGCGTCGGCAACGGCCGTACCTGACGCGGGATTTTTTCAGCCTGTTGGCCGAGCGCATGCCGGAATCGATTCGCGTGGTGTTGGCCAAACAAGGCTCACGGCCGGTGGCCATGGCTTTCAGTCTCGTGGGCGGTGACAGTTTTTACGGCCGTTACTGGGGCTGTCTGGCGGAGTTCGACCGTCTGCACTTCGAGACGTGTTTCTATCAGGGCATGGACTATGCGATTGCCAACGGCTTTCAGCGTTTCGATGCCGGTGCTCAGGGTGAGCACAAACTGATTCGCGGATTTGAGCCGGTGATCACCCATTCCTGGCATTACCTGCGCCATCCCGGCCTGAAAGCTGCCGTCAAAGATTTCCTGCAACAGGAGCGCCTGGGTGTCATGGCCTACGCCGAAGAAGCGAGGACCGCCTTGCCTTATCGGCAAGACTGATCCTCGTCCGTGGGGTCAGGTGCCTTCCTTGCCCAGCCATCGGTAGGTCACGCCACCGATCACCGCGCCGAGTATTGGAGCGACCCAGAACATCCACAACTGCGCGATGGCCCAGCCACCGACTATCAGCGCCGGCCCGGTGCTGCGGGCCGGGTTGACTGAGGTGTTAGTGATGGGAATCGAGATCAGGTGGATCAGCGTCAGGGCCAGGCCGATGGCAATCGGAGCCAGCCCGGCGGGCGCGCGTTTGTCGGTGGCACCGAGGATGATCAGCACAAACATGGCCGTCATCACCAGTTCGCAGACAAAGCCTGCGGCCATCGAGTACTTACCGGGGGAATGTTCGCCGTAGCCGTTGGAGGCCAGGCCGGCGGAGAGATCAAAACCTTCCTTGCCGCTGGCGATGTAGTAGATCAGTGCGGCGGCGATCACTGCGCCAATGACCTGAGCGATGATGTAGGCGGGCAGTTCTTTCGCCGGGAACCGGCCACCGACGAACAAGCCGACTGAAACGGCGGGGTTGAGATGGCAACCGGAGATATGCCCGATAGCAAAAGCCATGGTCAGCACGGTGAGACCGAATGCGATGGCCACACCGAGCACGCCGATTCCCAGCGGAGAAGACGCGGCTAGAACCGCACTGCCGCAACCCCCCAACACCAGCCAGAACGTACCTAACAACTCAGTGACTGAACGTTTGAACAGAGACATGAGAGCGTCCTTGATGGGTTTTCTATCGAGACTGAATCGAGTTATGCATCCTGCAGATTTACGACAGGCTCGGGTCCGGAACCTTGGCTGAGTACAGCAGGGTTTTTGGGGATTTCCAGCGGCTCTTCCGGGGCTGAGAGTGGGTACATATCCGTTGTTGCGGTAACGGCTGCTATTGGTTCCGCTCTTACAGCGGGTCACTTGGAAAAACGGAACGCCGCCCGGCCCCAAGTAACCAAGGGCTCTTGCCCCTTTCGTTCGGTGCCTCGCTCCGGTCCTGCTCCGTGGGCCCGCCGCGATGGGCCATCCTTGGCCCAGCGCGGCTAACCCGGCATCCATGCCGGGTTACCCACTGCGCAGAACCTGCGCTCGGCCTCTCGATGGGGCAAGAAGATCGAAAGCCAAATCAACAGCGCACGAGGCGGCCTGATAGCCGGCCTGGCTCTTTGGTCGTGCGCGATCCCCCTGTAGGAGCCGGCTTGCTGCGGGCGGCTCCTACAGGGACTCTTTGCAAGTCGAGAGTGTATGCACGGCAAAAATCAGCGAAGCGCGCCCGCTTGAAGCCCCGGTCGGCCCGAAGGCCGCCGCGGTTTGATGTTGATTTTGACCTTAGGCGCCCCGTTAAACCACGCTGGCCGAACGCAGGCATTGCGCAGCGGGTAAACCGGCAAGGATGCCGGTTTAGCCGCGCTGGGCCAGGGATGGCCCATCGCGGCGACCTGCGGAGCAATGCCGGAGTGAGGGCACACCGAGCCTAGGCGAGGTGCCGAGTGGTGGGGCAAGAGCGTTTGGTTACTTGGCGCTTTTCCAAGTGACCCGCTGTAAAAGCGGAACCAATATCAGCCATCACCAAAAAAAACGGATATTCACACAATCAAACAGCATCAAACAGCATCAAACAGCATCAATCAATCCCCACAAACCCGCCAGTCTGATGCTGCCACAACCGCGCATACAACCCGCCATGCGCCAGCAGCTCGGCATGTGTCCCCGTCTCGGCGACCCTGCCTTTGTCCAGCACCACCAACCGGTCCATCCGGGCAATGGTAGACAGCCGGTGGGCGATGGCGATCACGGTTTTACCCTGCATCAGGGTTTCGAGGTTTTCCTGAATCGCGGCTTCGACTTCCGAGTCCAGCGCCGAGGTGGCTTCGTCCATGATCAGGATCGGCGCGTCCTTGAGCAGCACCCGTGCGATGGCGATCCGCTGACGCTGGCCTCCGGACAGTTTCACCCCGCGTTCACCCACGTGCGCATCGAAACCCGTACGGCCTTCAGCGTCCGACAGCAACGGAATGAACTCGTCGGCTCGGGCCTTGTGTACCGCCTCCCAGAGCTGGGCATCGGTAGCATCCGGTTTGCCATACAGTAAATTGTCGCGGATCGAACGGTGCAGCAGCGACGTGTCCTGAGTAATCATGCCGATACGCTCGCGCAGGCTTTCCTGGCCGACGTCGGCGATGTTCTGGCCATCGATAAGAATCTGCCCGCCCTGCACGTCATAGAGGCGCAGCAGCAGGTTGACCAAGGTCGATTTGCCGGCGCCGGACGGGCCGATCAGGCCGATTTTTTCCCCCGGTTTGATCGTCAGGTTGAGGTCGCCGATGATCCCGCTCTTCTTGCCGTAATGGAAATCCACCTGCTCGAAGCGTACTTCGCCACGGGCCACGGCCAACGGTTTGGCTTCCTCGCGATCCGTGACGCTGACCGGTTGCGCGATGGTGCGCAAACCGTCCTGAACCATGCCGATGTTTTCGAAAATACCGGTGACCACCCACATGATCCAGCCGGACATGTTGACGATGCGGATTACCAGGCCGGTCGCCAGGGCAATGGCACCGACGCTGATCAGCGACTGGGTCCACAGCCACAGCGCCAGGCCTGTGGTAGAGACAATTAGCAAACCGTTCATGCTGGTGACGACCACATCCATGCTGGTCACCACGCGGCCGGCCAGTTGGGCTTTCACCGTCTGTTCTTCGATGGCTTCCTTGGCGTACTGCTGTTCGAAGTTGGTGTGGGCGAACAGCTTTAATGTGGTGATGTTGGTGTAGCCGTCGACGATCCGGCCCATGAGCTTGGAGCGCGCATCCGAGGACACGACGGAGCGTTCTTTCACCCGTGGCACGAAGTAGTAGAGGGCACCGATGTAGGCGGCAATCCAGGTCAGCAGCGGGATCATCAGGCGCCAGTCGGCTTCGGCGAACAGCACCAGCGCACTGAGCGCGTAGATCAGCACGTGCCACAGCGCGTCCACCGCTTGCACGGCCGAATCGCGCAACGAGTTACCGGTCTGCATGATGCGTTGGGCAATGCGTCCGGCGAAGTCGTTCTGGAAGAAGCTCAGGCTTTGTTTGAGGACGTAGCTGTGGTTTTGCCAGCGGATCATGCTGGTCATGCTCGGGCTCAGGGTCTGGTGCACGAGCAGGTCATGCAGTCCCACGAACACCGGGCGCAGGATCAGCGCCACCACGGCCATCCAGGCCAGTTCGATGCCGTGTTCCTTGAAGAAATCGGCGTTCGGCGTGCCCTGGGCCAGGTCGATGATGCGGCTCAGGTAACTGAACAGCGCGACTTCGATCAGTGCACCGAACAGGCCGACGGTCAGCAGGGCGGCGAAACTCGGCCAGACCTGCTTCAAGTAATAGGTATAGAAGGGGAAAACACGGTCGGGCGGAGCCGCCGTCGGGGCGTCACGGAAGATGTCGATCAGTTTCTCAAAACGGCGATAAAGCATCAGTTCTCCGCCCGCGTACGGGCTCTCCTTTAAACAATATGAGCGGCGCCGCAGACCGGCGACCGCTCAACACTCCCTGTGCCTGCGGTTCTTAGTCGATGCGCTTGGCCGACTTGATCAGCACCGGGTCGATCGGCACATTCTGCATGCCGTTTTTGGTGGTGGTCTGGGAGTTGACGATGATGTCGACGACGTCCATGCCCTTGACCACTTTGGCGAATACCGCGTAACCGGCGTCACGGCCCGGGTCGAGGAACGCGTTGTCGGCGACGTTGATGAAGAACTGGCTGGTGGCCGAATCGGGGTTGGAGGTCCGCGCCATCGACAGCGTGCCACGCACGTTATGCAGGCCGTTGCTGGCTTCGTTCTTGATCGGTGCCTTGGTGTCTTTTTGTTGCATCTGCGTTGTGAAACCACCGCCCTGGACCATGAAGCCCGGAATCACCCGGTGGAAAATCGTGTTGTTGTAAAAGCCGCTGTCGACATACTCAAGGAAGTTCTTGGTACTGATCGGCGCCTTGACCGGGTCCAGCTCGATTTCGATCTGGCCATTGGTGGTGTCCAGCAGAACGTGCGGCGCCTTGGCGGGCGTTGCGGCCATCAGGTTGGCGGCAAACAGAACGGAGCCGGCGACGAGGGCGATTTTTTTCAGCATGGGTCAGTGATCCTGAGTGGGGTGGTGTCGACTGCGGTGAGAAACTCGAGCAGGGTTTGGTTGAAGCGTTCGGGTTGGTCCAGCGGGGTGGCGTGGCGCGAATCGGCGATCACTACCAGCCGCGCATCGGGCAGCAGTTTTACGTAAGTCTCCTTCAGCGTCACCGGTGTGTAGTCACGGTCGGCGCTGATGATGAGGGTTGGACAGGCCACCCTGGAAAGTCGTTCCTGAACCCCCCAGCCAACGATCGCGTCGAAGCTGGCGAGATAAGCATGTTTGTCGTTTTTTGCCCAGCGCTCTGCCATCTTTTGACGCAATTGGGCCTGTTCCGGTTTGGGGAACAGTTTGGCGCCCAAGGCTTTGCCGATGGTGCCCAGGCTGAGGGCGCGCATCAGGCTCCAGCGTTTGAACCACTGCCAGTAATCGTCGCGGCTGCGCAATTTGACCTCGGGCGCGCTATTGACGATGCACAGGCTTTTCAGCAGTTGCGGTTGGTCCACCGCCAGCTGGAAGCCGATCATGCCGCCCATCGAAAGACCCACATAATGTGTCGGGCCGAGGTGCAGGTGTTCGATCAGCGCGATCAGGTCGGCGCTGAACCCGGCGATGCTGTAACGCTCGCGAGGTTTGTCCGAGCGGCCGTGGCCACGCACATCCGGGACGATCACCCGGTAGCGGGCCGCCAGCGCCGGGATCTGTTCTTCCCAGTCGAGGGTGCTGGAACCCAGGCCGTGGACCAGCAGCAACGGCGTGCCGTGGCCGTATTCCTCATAGTGCAGGTTGCAACCGTCGTGCTCGAAATAGGCCATGCATTTTCCTCCTTGTCAGGCTTGTTCGGGGGCGGCGAACGGGGCATCGAGCGGCGCGGTGTCGAAGGTGCGCAGCAGTTCGATGAGGATTTGCGTCGCCGGGCCCAGCGGTTTGTCCTTGTTCGAATACAGATAGAAGCTGGGGTTGCGACTGCCGCCCTGATCCAACGGTAGCAGCTTGAGCGTCCCTTCTTTGAGTTCGCGTTCGATCATGTGCCGGGGCAACCAGGCAAACCCCAGGCCGCTGCTGACAAAGGTTGCGGCAGTGGCCAGGCTGCCGACGGTCCAGCGCTGTTCGGCGCCGAGCCAGCCGACGTCGCGCGGTTGCTGGCGGCCGGAGTCGCGGATCACCACTTGCATCTGGCTTTCCAGGTCCTGGAAATTCAGCTCGCGGTTCAGCCGGTGCAGGGCGTGCTCGGGGTGGGCGACGGCGACAAACTCGACGTCGCTCAATTCCGCGCCAAGGTAGCCGGGAATGCTGAAACCGGTGATCGCCAGATCAGCCACACCTTCGAGCAAGACTTCTTCCACGCCCGACAACACCTCTTCACGCAGACGCACCCGGCAGCCGCGGCTTTGCGGCATGAACGCGGTCAAGGCGCGGACGAGGCGGGCACTCGGGTACGCCGCATCGACCACCAGCCGCACCTCCGCTTCCCAGCCTTGCTCCATGTGATGGGCCAGGTCTTCGAGTTGACTGGCCTGTTTCACCAGTTGCCGTGACCGGCGCAGCAGTACGCCACCCGCTTCGGTGAGCACGGCTTTGCGGCCGTCAATGCGCAGCAGCGGCACGCCCAACTGGTCCTGCATGCGCGCCACGGTATAGCTGACCGACGATTGCGAGCGGTGCAGCGCTTCGGCGGCCTGGGCGAAACCGCCGTGGTCGACCACGGCCTGCAGCGTTCGCCATTGATCAAGGGTCACGCGGGGCGCTTTCATGTTGAGCTCCTCTTGTCCTAAGCTGGCAGTCCTAATTGGAGACTGCCGAATGAAAAAATTCTGTGTTGTGCTGCTGGCGATGCTGCCCTTGACGGCCTTTGCTTACCCGATCGACGTCGAGAAAAAGCTCAACGGCTTGAGCATCGACTACAACGCGTACGACACCGATAGCGACATCGCTTCCATTCAGGTGAACAACTACGGCAGCACCGATGCAATGTGCAAGGTGGTTTTCAACAACGGTCCGGAAGCGCCGCGCACCCGCAACATCGAAGTGGCCGCCGGCAAGCACAAAAATGCCACCGCGAAGTTCAGCCGGACCATCATCAAGATGCGTATCAACTTGACCTGCACCCCGAAATAAACTGACAACCCTGTGGGAGCGAGCCTGTGGTGAGGGGATTTATCGAAACGTCGCACCGCCCCGTTGGGTCGCGAAGCGGCCCCAAACATGCGAGTACGGTGCCTCAGATAAACGGTACTCACCGGATCTGCGACTGCTCCGCAGCCGAACGGGGATAAATCCCCTCACCACAGGCTCGCTCCGACATGCAGTATGCTCAGCTTATAAACGAAATTATTGATGGGTTATAGCAGTTATTTGCGCTTTTTCATCGATATGACTCTGTTTAACCTTCACTCCATCGACTTACAGCCTTTTCAGATGGAGCCTAAATCCCATGTCCCGCGTTCTGATCATCGAAAGCAGCGCCCGTCAGCAAGACTCGGTCTCGCGTCAACTGACCCAGACCTTCATCAGCCAGTGGAAAACCGCTCACCCGAATGACCAGATCACCGTGTGTGACCTGGCCGTCAATCCGGTGCCGCACCTGGACATCAACCTGTTGGGCGGCTGGATGAAACCTGCCGGGGAGCGCAACGACATCGAGCAGGCTTCGCTGGAGCGCTCCAACCTGTTGACCGACGAATTGCTCGGCGCCGACGTGCTGGTCATGGCCGCGCCGATGTACAACTTCGCGATTCCCAGCACGCTGAAAGCCTGGCTCGACCACGTGCTGCGCGCCGGTGTGACCTTCAAGTACACCGACACCGGCCCGCAGGGTCTGCTCAGCGGCAAGCGTGCTTACGTGCTGACCGCTCGCGGCGGGATCTACGCCGGTAGCACTGCGGATCATCAGGAACCCTACCTGCGCCAGGTCATGGGCTTCATCGGAATTCACGACGTGACGTTCATTCACGCCGAAGGCATGAACCTGGGCGGGGACTTCCAGGAGAAGGGCCTGAACCAGGCCAACGCCCGGCTTTCCCAGGTGGCTTGAGGTTTTAATCGCCAGATAATCCCTTGATGTTCAAGTGACCTGGCGCAACCCCTTCAAGCCGTAACGCGCATCGACCTCCCTTTGCACTTGTTGCTCCTGAGTGCTGTAGCCCGATTGAACGCTTTAGCGAGATCGGGCTTTTTTTTGCCTGTGATTTGGTAGGCGCGAACACAAATCCCTGTGGGAGCGAGCTTGCTCGCGATGGCTGAGAGTCAGTTGACATCGTTGTTGAATGACACACCGCCATCGCGAGCAAGCTCGCTCCCACAATGGATTTGGTGTTGGCTGACTGTTCGCGATAAACAGCAAAACCCGCTATCTTCGCCGCCATTCAAAACGAGGCGAGCATGGGCTATCTACTTTTTGTCACGCTGATCCAGGCGTTTTCCTTCAGTCTGATCGGCGAATACCTGGCCGGGCACGTCGACAGCTATTTCGCGGTGCTGGTGCGGGTGTTGCTGGCGGGGTTGGTGTTTATTCCGCTGACGCGCTGGCGCTCGGTTGAACCGGCGTTCATGCGCGGCATGCTGCTGATCGGGGCGCTGCAGTTCGGCGTGACCTACGTCTGTCTATATTTGAGCTTCCGCGTGCTGACGGTGCCGGAAGTGTTGTTGTTCACCATCCTCACGCCGTTGCACGTGACGCTGATCGAAGATGCGTTGAACCGGCGCTTCAATCCATGGGCGCTGGTCGCAGCGCTGGTGGCAGTGCTCGGCGCGGCCGTGATCCGCTTCGACCGGATCAACCCGGATTTCTTCATGGGTTTCCTGCTGCTGCAATTGGCCAACTTCACCTACGCCGCCGGGCAGGTGCTTTATAAGCATCTGGTGGCGCGCCATCCCAGCGACCTGCCGCATTACCGGCGTTTCGGCTATTTCTACCTCGGCGCACTGGCGGTGGCGTTGCCGGCGTTTCTGTTATTCGGCAAACAGAATTTCCTGCCCGAAGCGCCGCTGCAATGGGGCGTGCTGCTGTTCCTCGGTCTGGTCTCGACCGCGTTGGGGTTGTACTGGTGGAACAAGGGCGCGTGCCTGGTGAATGGCGGCACGCTGGCGGTGATGAACAATTTGCACGTGCCGGTGGGATTGCTGATCAATTTGTTGATCTGGAATCAGCATGAGGAACTGGGGCGGTTGCTGCTGGGCGGGTCGGTGATTCTAATGGCGGTGTGGATTAGTCGGTTGGGTATTAGACGAGTTGCTCAACCGGTGTAGGAGCTGGCGCAGCCTGCGATCTTTTGATTTTCAGGATCAAAAGATCGCAGGCTGCGCCAGCTCCTACATAATGTGTTTTTCCGGCTCGGAAATGTGGCTCGCGCCTAACATGGCCGGAAGCAGCCCGGCGCGCAAATCCCCACCACTCGGTTGCTGGTACAGGCTCAAACCAAACTCCGGCAACACCGCCAGCAGGTAATCGAAAATATCCCCCTGAATCCGCTCGTAATCCGCCCACGCCGTGGTGCGGGTGAAGCAGTAGATCTCCAGCGGAATGCCCTGCGCCGTGGTCTGCATCTGCCGGACCATGCAGGTCATGTTCGGCTGCACCTCCGGGTGACTTTTCAAATAGGCCAGCGCATACGCGCGAAACGTGCCGATGTTGGTCATTCGCCGGCGGTTGGCCGACATCGCCGCGACGTTGCCCTGAGCTTCGTTCCAGGCCTTGAGTTCCGCCTGTTTGCGGCTGATGTAGTCGGTCAGCAGATGCACCTGGGACAGTTTCTGCTCTTCGTCATCGCGGATGAATCGCACGCCACTGGCATCAATGAACAGGCTGCGCTTGATCCGGCGTCCACCGGACTGCTGCATGCCGCGCCAGTTCTTGAACGACTCGGACATCAGGCGCCAGGTCGGAATCGAAACAATGGTCTTGTCGAAGTTCTGCACCTTGACCGTATGCAGGGTGATGTCCACCACATCGCCATCGGCGCCTACTTGCGGCATCTCGATCCAGTCGCCGACCCGCAGCATGTCGTTGCTGGTCAACTGCACGCTGGCGACAAACGACAGCAGGGTGTCCTTGTAGACCAACAGGATCACCGCCGACATGGCGCCCAGACCGGACAGCAGCAACAGCGGGGAACGATCGATCAGCGTCGCGACAATGATGATCGCGCCAAACACGTACAAGACCATTTTCGCCAGTTGCACGTAGCCTTTGATCGAACGGGTGCGGGCGTGCTCGGTGCGGGCGTAGATGTCCAGCAAGGCGCTGAGCAGGGCACTGATCGACAGGACGAGAAACAGAATAGTGAACGCCAGCGCCACATTGCCGAGGAAAATCAGCGCGGTTTTACTCAGCTCCGGCACCAGGTGCAGACCGAATTGAATCACCAGCGAGGGCGTCATTTGCGCCAGTCGGTGAAACACCTTGTTATGCCGAAAGTCGTTGATCCAGTGCAACGCCGGTTGGCGGCCAAGCATTTTCGTTGCGTGCAGGATCAGGTAGCGCGCCACTCGTCCGAGGGCGAGCGCTACCACCAGCAATATAAGCAGGCCGAGACTGGTATGCAGGAGCGGGTGCTGATCGAGGGCACCCCAAAGGTCTTGGACGTTGAGCCAGAGCTGTTTGATATCCATGGGTAAAACCGTTTCTTCTATAGGACGCGTCAGGGCGATTAGAGCATTTAAGCCGCTTTGGATGACGTTTGAAGTCAAATAAGGCAACAAAAAAGCCGCTGTTTGCGGTCGTTTGTATAAAGACACTCGGCCTCGGCGCTCGAAACCGTTACCCTATGCAGCTGTTTTTTTGTATTTCTTCGAGGTAGCACCCGTGTTTTCCCAATTCGCCCTGCACGAACGCCTGCTCAAAGCCGTGGCCGAGCTTAAATTTGTCGAGCCAACGCCTGTGCAAGCCGCGGCTATTCCGCTGGCGCTCCAAGGGCGTGACCTGCGGGTGACAGCGCAAACCGGTAGCGGCAAAACCGCTGCTTTCGTTTTGCCAATCCTCAATCGACTGATCGGCCCGGCGAAAATCCGCGTCAGCATCAAGACCCTGATCCTGCTGCCGACCCGCGAGCTGGCCCAGCAGACCATCAAGGAAGTCGAGCGCTTCGCCCAGTTCACTTTCATCAAATCCGGCCTGATCACTGGCGGGGAAGACTTCAAGGTCCAAGCCGCCATGCTGCGCAAGGTGCCGGACATCCTGATCGGTACGCCGGGCCGGATGATCGAGCAACTGAACGCCGGCAACCTCGACTTGAAAGAAGTTGAAGTACTGGTACTCGACGAAGCTGACCGCATGCTCGACATGGGCTTTGCCGAAGACGTGCAGCGCCTGGTGGAAGAGTGCACCAACCGTCAGCAAACCATGCTGTTCTCCGCCACGACCGGTGGTTCGGGCCTGCGCGAGATGGTCGCCAAGGTCCTGAACAACCCGGAACACCTGCAGTTGAACAACGTCAGCGATCTGAACGCGACCACGCGTCAGCAGATCATCACCGCTGACCACAACCAGCACAAAGAGCAGATCGTCAATTGGCTGCTGGCCAACGAGACCTATCAGAAGGCCATCGTGTTCACCAACACCCGGGCCATGGCCGACCGCATTTATGGCCGTCTGGTAGCGCAGGAATACAAGGCGTTCGTGTTGCACGGCGACAAGGACCAGAAAGACCGCAAGTTGGCGATCGACCGTCTGAAGCAGGGCGGCGTGAAAATTCTCGTCGCCACCGACGTTGCCGCACGCGGCCTCGACGTTGATGGTCTGGACCTGGTCATCAACTTCGACATGCCGCGCAGCGGCGACGAGTACGTGCACCGTATTGGTCGCACCGGCCGCGCCGGCAACGATGGCCTGGCCATCTCGCTGATCTGCCACGGCGACTGGAACCTGATGTCGAGCGTCGAGCGCTACCTCAAGCAGAGCTTCGAGCGCCGCACCATCAAGGAAGTCAAAGGCACCTACGGCGGACCGAAAAAGGTCAAGGCCTCGGGCAAAGCCGTTGGCGTGAAGAAGAAAAAAGTCGACGCCAAGGGCGACAAGAAGAAAACCGGCGCCAAGGCCCCGACCAAACGCAAGATCGCCAACCGCCCGAAGACCGACGCTCTGTCGTTGGTCAGCAAGGACGGCATGGCGCCGCTCAAGCGCCGCAAGCCGGAAGCGCCGGCTGCTGAATAAGCAGTGGTAGCGAGCCAATAAAAAACCCGGACAGTGTCCGGGTTTTTTTTCGTTAAAAGATCGCAGCCTTCGGCAGCTCCTACGTTGGGCCGTGCTCTGGGTTAGGGCTGCGATCTTTTGATCTTGCCCTCAACCTTCGGCTTTTTTCTCCGCCGTCCCCAGCTCCTTCAATCGCTGATCGATCAACTGGCACTTGTCTGGCACGTCCTTGCTCGCTGTTTCCATGTCCATCTTCTGCAATTCTGCATTGATTTCCTTGGCCTTTGCCGGATTTTGCTCGGTCAGCCGGGTGACTTCCTTGGCCAACTGTTCGCGTTTAAGGGTGGCTTCCTCGGGCGTGCAGGCCCAAGCGGGAAGGGCACAGGCGAAGGTTGCGGCGAGGGTGAGTTTCAGCAGGGTTTTCATAGATCGGGCCTCGGTTCCGGTTAAGGCGGGTTAACCGGTTGAGGGTTGCCGGGCGCGAAAAGTTCAGAGAGCGCCCCGGTTTTTGCGATCTAGCTTCCATGGCAGCAGCTCGAAGACGCCTCATCGTCATACCGGTCGTGATGCTTCACCCATTCCATTATTTGCTCTTCATTGCGCCCCTTGGGTGTCAGGTCGAGGTAGTTGTAGGCGCCAACCAGCATGTCCAGGCCACGGGCATAGGTGGAATAAGTGTGGAAAATCTCGCCAGCATCGTTGCGATAAAACACGCTGAGGCCGGGGAGTTCTTCTTCGGCGCCGTCGGATTTTTCGTAGTTATACGTCGCTTTGCCGGCAGCGACATCTTCCGCCCGGGCCGAAACGCCAAAGTCGTAGTTGAAATCACAGCCTTCAGACGACACCCAATCGAATTTCCAGCCCATCCGGCGCTTGAACGCCTGGAAATGTGCGAAGGGTGCGTGGGAAACCGCCACCACTGCGATGTCATGGTGAGCCAGATGCAGGTTGGCGCCGTCGATGTGGTCGGACAGGAATGAGCAGCCGGGGCAGCCTTCATCCCAGCCGTCGGCGAACATGAAGTGGTAAATCACCAACTGACTGCGGCCACCGAACAGGTCGGCCAGCTTCAGTTCTCCCTGTGCCCCCTGGAAATGATAGTCCTTGTCGATTTTCACCCAGGGCAGGGCGCGCCGTTGTGCGCTGAGTTTGTCCCGTTCCCGGGTAAAGGCTTTTTCCTGGGACAGGTGTTGTTTGCGGGCCGCGAGCCATTCTTCTCGCGATACCACCGGATGGTTCTGAACGTTCATCGGGTTTTCTCCTGCGCAATGCTGGGAGGTGACTGACACAGCCTAGTCGTTCAGCGCTGCCCCGGATCGACATACCGCCAGTCGGTCCGGGCGAAAAAAAACCTCGCTGAACGGCTGACGCCGCCGTCGGTCACAACCTATGAAGGCCATCACACTCACCGGGCTTTGGAGGTTGAACAGGATGACGACTTATAACTGGGATTTGATTGAACGCTTGCTTCACGAAGTGCAAAACGCAGCGCCCAGCTTCACGCCGCGGCCCTATGCCGAACAGTACGCGGCGGAGAAAGCCACGGAGGGTGAAGAGACCGAAAACCTGGATCACTTGAAAGCGGTGGCCGGCGAATACGAAAAGTTGTTGCTGGAGCGCGGGTATATAGAACCTCGGCCGGAAGAGCAGGGTGGTACGGGTTCCAATTACATGCTGACGATGCGTGGATCGAGGCTGTTGAGCCTCATCGATAGCAGCATTCCGGGCAATGATCATCCACGGCAAGTGCTGGATGAGCAGGAAGATGCGCTGGATGAAATGACGTTTGATGAGGTGGCGTCGAAGGCGCAAATCGCCTGATAGTTGATGATGTAAAAGATCGCAGCCTTCGGCAGCTCCTACATGAGTAAACGATCCCTGTAGGAGCTGCCGAAGGCTGCGATCTTTTAGTGAGTTTGCGCCGCCTGCAGGCACTTCAAATCATTGAAATCCTTGCGCACGCCTTCGATTTTCTTCAGCAACCGCTCACGCTGGGTCGGGGTGCTCTCCGCCATCAGATCCACAAACAGGCTTCGCGCCTGCGCTTCCGTGTTGGCGAAGGCCTTGCGGTATTCGGGTGTCCATAAACTCTCGCGATTCACCAGAAGTGTCTCGATTCGCTGTGGGAATTCAGGACTCTTGCGCTGCGCAACGGCGGCACTGAACTGCTTCTGCCAATGTACGCGGTTGGCGATCCACTGCGTGTTCTGGTCGCCCAAGGCGTTTGACCAGGCGACGACACGTTGCTGCTGGGTCGGGCTGAGCGGACCGAGCCAGTCATTCAGGCGTTTTTCCATGCGCTCGCCGCGTTCCTTGATCTGCTGATCGAGAGACGGTTTGAGGTAATTCTGCTGCCGTTTGCGCTGATCCTTGGCGAAGGCGTCATTCATCTCCGCCACTTGCTGGTCATCCAGCCCCCGTAGTAACTCAATGGCCGAGGGGGTGATTTCCCGAGCGGTCTGGGCGATGGCTTGTCTGGCTTCCTGGGTGCGGGTTTGCAGCGCGGCGTCGGTCACCTGATTGGTCTCGACCATCACCTGCAAGCGATCCAGCCAGTCGAGGTATCCCGGCAGTTGCGTGGTGCAGTGCCAGCTCAAATGTTCTTTAAGGCGCTCGTCGAACCAGCCTTTCTGCTCGCCGTTCATGTCCAGGTAATCGCTGAGCGTCCAGGGAATGATCACGTCGAGGTTGCGATAGGCCAGACCCACGCGGCTACAGGCACCGAGGGCGAGACTGAGGGTGAGGACGACGGCGAGACACTTTAACCAGCGCGACATGGGCGGGTCCTTGCGAAAGCGTAGGTTCTCATGTGAACGCAGGATGAGCCTGGCAGTTCAGCCGATCAATAGAATGCGCGCTCCGCCTTGAGGGTAACCAGGCCGTCACATTGGCTGTTGTGCCCGGAATAGGCCGAGCAATCGCTGCCGCTGAGGCTTGAGTCGCTGTAGATCAGGTCGAGGTCGACGCCCATGAACGGCCGGGAAAGTTTCAACGACCAGTCGGTGAAACTGCCGACATACCCGCCGTCGACCGATACCGGATTATTGAGTTGATGGGTGGTGTATTTCAGGCTGATCCCGATGCCGAACGGCTGGTTGCCGGCAAGGTCGGCGAACACGGTGCTGTTCTGTTTATCCGGGTCGTTGCTGAAGGCGGCGCCAAAGCGGCTGCCGAGCAGGGTCAGACCGCCAAAGAGTTCCTGGGTGTCGAGGGTGTCCACCTTTGGATAGCTGTAATGGATCATGCCGACTTCGTAGCCGAGCGTCTGGTCGAAAGGCTGTTTAAAACCCATGTAGGAATCGACTTCAAGGGTGTTGCCCTGACTCAGTCCCATGCTCGGTGACCATTGCCCGAAGTAGAAGCCGCTGTCATGGCTGAGATCGAGTCCGCCATGGAACGAGCCGGTGGTCGAGGGTTTCACCAGTCCCTGCGCCATGCTGCGGCTGGGGGTGGTGCCGAGTTTGAGGTCGAAGTCGCCCAATTCACGCTGGAAGATTTGCGCGTTGGCGAGCGAACATGACAGCAGGCTGCCGAGCAATAGAAGAGAGGGTTTGAGCATGCGTCACTCCATGACAGCGGGGAGCAGAAACAAAAACTGCTGAAACGCTTGATCTAGACGTGCGCAAGCATACCGGCGAATGCTCGGCATCGAAGGCCGTTCGTCGATTTCTGAAATATTGATGGGTTTGGCGGGGTATTGCGGGAGGGTTCCAGTCCAAGCGCTTCGAAGCTCAAAGCGCTTAGGAACCGGTTGACGCGAGGGTCTTGTAAACCCTTACTTCTTGCCGAGCGTGATCTGCTTGGACGGGCCGAACGTCTGGCCGCTGACGCCTTTGGCAATTTGCTGGATCTCGCCACCTGACTTGAGGAACGCAGCGATCTGGTTGTTGATCGATTCGCTGGTTTCAACGGCTGGAGCTGGCTTTGCTTTGCTGTTGGATGCTTTTACACGCATGGCGGCCATTAACCTGTAGAAAATTAACTTGGCCACGCATCGTACAGGAAATACTTGACAATTGCTTGGTAAATATCCCCCTGAATCACAGATCACAAAGCCTCAATCATTCGCAAGTTTATATTGGTAACGAGCCCCTAAGCTGCTGTTTTAACTAAAAACATTGCCAGCTAAAAACGTGTTTTCGGTAGATTTGTATCGGCGCAGGCCATCGGGTTGGCCTGACGAGTGGCCAGGCGTCTCTGGTAAAACCGAGGAAAATTAAGACCTTCAGAGGATTTTCTCGCGCCACCGGGCCGGGCGCCGAACGCGACCGGCAAAAACGGGTAGAATGCCGCCCACGCAATGAGGGTATTGGACATGGCTTTAGTCGGGCGCTACAACAGTTTGCAAGTGGTTAAACACACTAACTTCGGTTTATATCTGGACGGCGGTGCGGAAGGCGAAATCCTTCTGCCTAATCGTTATATCCCTAAAGATATTCCCAGCGAAGATGAAGACTGGCTCAACGTTTTTATTTATCTGGACAGCGATGACAAGCTCATCGCAACTACCGAAAAGCCGAAAGTTCAAGTCGGTGAATTCGCCAGTTTGAAAGTCGTTGAAGTCAACAGCATCGGCGTGTTCCTCGATTGGGGGTTGCCGAAGGACCTGTTGCTGCCGTATTCCGAAGAAAAGCGTCAGATGACCGCTGGCGAATACGTCGTGGTACACGTCTACCTCGACAAGCACACCCGCCGCATCACGGCGACGGCGCGTCTGGATCGTTACCTCGACAAGACCCCGGCCAACTACACCCCTGGCCAGGAAGTGGACCTGCTGGTTGCCGAGGCGACCGACATGGGTTTCAAGGCGATCATCAACAACAAGCACTGGGGCTTGATCCACAAGAACGAAATCTTCAAGTTCATGCGCGCCGGCAAAGAGGAGAAGGGCTTCATCAAAGAAGTTCGCCCAGACGGCAAAATCAGCCTCAGCCTGCAACCGGTGGGCGAAGAAGCGGCCACCAGCCTGAACTCGAAAATCCTCGCCAAGTTGCGCGACAACAACGGCACGCTGCCGGTCAGCGACAAGAGCGACCCCACCTTGATTACCAGCATGTTTGGCGTCAGCAAGGGCAACTTCAAGAAGGCCATCGGTGCGCTCTACAAGAACGGCCAGATCGTCATTCACGCTGATCGCATTGAACTAAGCTGATCCCGCGCCGGCCCCATGTAGGTCGATAACATGGGGCTGTGCGATGAAAAAGTTTTTGATGGCTTACGTGGTGACACTGCTCGCGTTTCTCGTGCTCGACGGCCTCTGGCTCGGCGTACTGATGGGCCCGACCTATCGGGCGCTGCTCGGGCCGTTGATGCTTGACCAACCGCTGCTGGCCCCGGCTACGGTGTTTTACCTGCTTTATGTCGTCGGATGTGTGGTGTTCGTGGTGTTACCGGCCACCACCTGGCAGCGTGCGACAGTGCTCGGGGCATTGTTGGGGCTGGTCGCTTACGGCACCTATGACCTCAGCAACTGGGCGACGCTGCACGGGTGGTCAGCGCAGTTGGCATTGATGGACATGACCTGGGGGGCGTTCGCGACCTGTATCGCCTGCGCCGTCGGTTACTGGGCAGCGCGCAGGATGACGCCCGTGTAGGAGCGAGCTTGCTCGCGATGAACCAGAGTTCGATGCATTTACCCAGAAACCCGTGTTTTCGTTAACGTTCATCGCGAGCAAGCTCGCTCCTACATGAGTCACTGCCATGGATTGTGTTGTCGAGGTGTTCCGGTGAGCGCCACCCGGCGTAGCGCCGATGGGTTTGCCCTGCAAGTGATGATTGGCCTGTGCCTGATCTGGGGCGTGCAGCAGGTGATGATCAAGTGGGCGGCGCCAGACATTGCGCCCGTCATGCAAGCAGCCTTTCGGTCCGGCATTTCTGCGTTGCTTGTAGGATTACTGATCTGCTGGAAGGGCGGCTGGGATCAGGTAAGCCATACCTGGCGCGGTGGACTACTCGCCGGCGCGCTGTTCGGTCTGGAGTTTTTCTTCATTTCCGAAGGCCTGCAGCTCACCACCGCCGCGCACATGTCGGTGTTCCTTTACACGGCACCGATTTTTACCGCGCTGGGCGTGCATTGGCTATTGCCCAGTGAGCGTTTAAGACCCGTGCAATGGTTGGGGATTTTGCTGGCGTTTGTCGGGATCGCCATTGCATTTGCCGGGGGTGTGTCCTGGGACAATCTCGACCGACGCATGTTGATGGGCGATGCGCTGGGCGTGCTGGCTGGCGCAGCCTGGGGGGCGACCACCGTGGTCGTGCGCGCTTCGCGGCTGTCTGAAGCGCCGGTGACGCTCACCTTGTTCTATCAGTTGATTGTCGGTTTTGTCGGCCTGATGCTGATTGCGATCCTCAGCGGCCAGGTCACTCACGTTAGCCTGACCAGCGTTGCAGTGGCCAGCGTGCTGTTTCAGGGGTTGGTGGTGTCGTTTTTCAGTTACCTGACGTGGTTTTGGCTGTTGCGCCGGTATCTGGCGGCAAACCTGGCGGTGTTTTCGTTCATGACGCCGTTGTTTGGCGTGACGTTTGGCGTGGTTTTGCTGGGCGAAGACCTCAGCCTGAACTTCGTGATCGGCGCGGTGCTGGTGTTGTTCGGCATCACGTTTGTCAGCGCTGAGCAGTGGGTGCGCCGTCGTTTGCGCAAAGTGCTGGGGCAGGCGTAACAGGCCAAATCATCAGGCGGATTCAGGCTCAGGGCATTGTCTGAACTAATGGTCAGCAATTTGGATCAATTCAGTAACAGATCATTGCGGATTTTGCCGAGCATTGCGTAGGACTTCGGACTATTATCAGTGCGAAGGGGCTACAGAATTTCAGCCACCCGGCACTACCCTGAAGGGGGCACCATGAAAGAGAAAATCCAAAACTGGCTGCACGACCTGGGTGTTGCACTCGGTCTGATCGAACCGCCCATGCAACCTGTGCCTATTCGCACTGACGACGAGCAACGTCGACGCCAGCAGCGCCGGCGCTAAGAAAAAGCGTGTTGAAGCTTGCTGTGGCGAGGGAGCTGTTGTGGCGAGGGGATTTATCCCCGTTCGGCTGCGCAGCAGTCGTTAATGCCAGCGGGTCCGTCCGCAATAACTCGGTTGAATGTTCTTGGGGCTGCTTCGCAGCCCTACGGGGATAAATCCCCTCGCCACAAAGCTGTGCGCATACTCCTCGAATTTCCGCCCGTCTCAATGCCGCCCGATTTCGATCAAAAACCGACTCAAGTCATTCGCCGTCCTGGCGTTTTTGAGCATTCGGTCTTCCTCCGCCGTAAACGCCGTCAACCCCAGCTCATCCTCCAGATGAAAGATCAGCTCTTCGATATCTTGCTTGTCCAACCCTAATGCGTCCAGGCGGGCGTTATCGTCGAAGTCGTCCTGCGCCTCCAGCAATCGGCTGATGTAGCGATGCACGGCGGCACGAACGGCGGCTCTTTTCATGGGCGCTCTTCGAAGGCGTTATTGTCGTTGTTCCAAGTGTTGAGTACAGCAGGCTTCAGCGATGAGAGTGTCGCCACTGGTCAATCAGGCTACACAGATGCGCCGCGGGGCAATCCGCCAGTTTTCTCCAGGCGAAAAAAAACGGGTGTGGCAACCGACGCCACACCCGTCGAAGAAAGCATCAAGGCGTAATCAAAAGCTTAGATTGCGCTCGCCAAGGTGGCTGGGCGACGGGACAACAAGCTCACCAGGACAAAACTCACCAGGCTAACCCCGAGGCTGTAGTAGATCGGCGTGTTGGCATCCATGCCGTCCTTGAACATGAACAGCAGCGCAGTGGCGAAGCCCAGCGCCATGCTGGCGATGGCGCCGGCAGTGGTTGCGCGTTTCCAGAAGATGGCGCCCATCAACGGGATCAGCATGCCGCCCACCAGCAGGTTGTAAGCCAGGGTCAACGCACTGATCACGTCGTTGACGACCAATGCGATCCCCAACACCACGATACCGGTCAATAAAGTGAACAGGCGGTTAATGCTCAAGCTCGACTGCTTGCCGCCGCGCAGTTTCGGCAGCAGGTCTTCAGTCAACGTGGTGGACGCGGCGAGCAGGCCTGCGCTGGCGGTGGACATCATGGCGGCCAGTGCTGCGGCAATCACCAGGCCACGGATGCCGTCCGGCAGCGAGACTTTGACGATAGCGGCGAAGGCGTTGTTCACGTTGTCCAGATCTGGAATCAACACGTGCGCGGCCATGCCGATCAGGGCACACACCAGGCCGTAGATAATGCAGTAGATCCCGGCCGAGGTACCGGCGAACCGGGCCACTTTAACGCTTCTGGCGGTGAACACCCGCTGCCAGATGTCCTGACCGATCAGGATGCCAAAGAAGTAGATCATGAAGTAGGTGATGATCGTGTCCCAGCCAATGCTGGTGAAATTGAAGCTGGCTGCCGGTAATTGCGCGACCAGTTGATCCCAGCCACCCACGCGGTACAGGCAGATTGGCAACAGCAAAAACATCAGGCCGACCGTCTGGATACCGAACTGGACGATGTCGGTCAGCGTCAGCGACCACATGCCGCCAATGGCCGAGTAGATAACTACGACACCACCGCCGAGCAGTATCGAGATCCAGAACGGCAGGTCGAACAGCACTTGCAATACGGTGCCGATCGCCAGGATCGAAGTCACGCCGATCATCAGTGCGTACGCCAGCATGATAGCGGCACTGGCGGTCCGCGCCATCGGGTTGTAGCGTTTTTCCAGCACTTGGGTAACTGTGAATACTTTGAGTTTCAGCAGCGGTTTGGCGAGAAACAGGTTCAACGCCACGATCCCGCAACCCAGTGCGGCGCAGAGCCAGAAACCGGAGATGCCATGAACGTAGCCCAGGCGCACGGTGCCCACCGTGGACGCGCCGCCCAGAACGGTAGCGGCCATTGTGCCCATATACAGGGTGGGGCCGAGGTTACGACCGGCGACCAAGTAGTCTTCGTTGGTTTTGGCCTTGCGCATGCCGAAGTAGCCGAGTACGAGCATCGCAGCGGCGTAAATGAGAACGACGAATAAATCCAGTGCCATGATGGCGTGTCTCCGATTGTCTTTTTTATGGTGAGGCGAAAATCAATTCCTGTGGTGAACCCGATTCCTGTGGGAGCGTGGCTTGCCCGCGAAGGTGGCGCCGCGGTCTGTCAGGCAGGCCGCGTTATCGTTCTTCGCGGGCAAGCCACGCTCCCACAGGTAATGGGGTATCCACAGGTAATACGTTGAATCAGGCGACTTGTCGCAGTATCGGTTTAGCGAGCGACTCTGTGCCCTTGCTGCGTGCATCATTCGGGCCGAACACCGCCGCCGATTCCGGGAACAAACTCAGTAGCGCCAGGTACACCACCGACGCCAGGCCCAGAGTCACCGGCAAACTGATGTCGATGCCGCCCGCCAGGTCACCCAGCGGACCGACGAATTGCCCAGGCAGGTTGACGAAGCACAAACCCACCGCGGCACTCGGGATCCAGGCACCCAGCCCACGCCAGTTCCAGCCGTGGGTGAACCAGTAGCGTCCACCGGTTTCGCCGCGGGTAAACACTTGCAGGTCATCCGGGCAGTAGAAGCCGCGACGCACCAACAGGCCGATGATCATGATCACCATCCACGGTGTGGTGCAGGTGATGATCAGCACGGCAAAGGTCGACACGCTCTGCACCAGGTTGGCCGCGAAGCGCCCGATGAAGATGAAGGCAATCGACATCACCCCGATCAGCAATGTGGCCTTGACCCGCGACAGTACCCTTGGGAACACGCTGGACATGTCCAGCCCGGTGCCGTACAGCGAGGTCGTGCCGGTGGACATGCCGCCGATGACCGCGATCAGGCACACCGGCAAAAAGAACCAGCTCGGCGAAACGGCCAGCAGACCGCCGACGTAGTTGTTGGCCGCGATGTAGTCCGGCGCCTTGATCGCGACGATGGTGGCGGTGGCCAGACCGAACAGAAACGGGATCAACGTGGCGAGTTGCGCGGCGATGACCGACAGCATGATCCGCCCCTTCGGCGTCTCACGCGGGATGTAGCGCGACCAGTCGCCAAGGAATGCCCCGAAGGAAATCGGGTTGCTCATGGCGACCAGCGCGGCACCGATAAAGGCTGCCCAGAAACCCACCTGACCCATGGCCACCGTGCCGGCGTATTGACTGTCGAACGCGGGGGCGAAGGCGAAAATGCCCAGCAGGAACAACAGGCTGGCGGCCCAGACCGCGATGCGGTTGACCCACAGCATGAAGCGGAAGCCGTAGATGCACACGGTCAGCACCAGCAGCGCGAACAGACCGTAGGCCAGGCCCAGGGTCAAGTCGGTTTCCGGCAAGTTGATCAGGCGTTTGGCACCGCCCACCAGCGCATCACCCGAGCTCCAGACGGAGAGCGAGAAGAACGCAATCGCGGTCAACAGCGAGAGAAAAGAGCCGACGATGCGCCCGTGCACGCCGAAGTGCGCCCCGGAGGACACGGCGTTGTTGGTGCCGTTGATCGGACCGAACAGGCCCATGGGCGCCAGGATCAATGCACCCAGCACCACGCCCAGCACGATGGCCCAGACACCCGCCTGAAAAGACAGGCCGAACAGGACCGGGAAGCTGCCGAGCACGGCGGTGGCAAAGGTATTCGCGCCGCCGAAAATCAGGCGAAACAGGTCGCTCGGTCGGGCGTCGCGTTCATTGTCCGGGATCTGTTCGACCCCGTTGGTTTCGATGCTGCTAAGGCTTTTTTCGTTGTTGTTGTTATTCATGATCTGCTCCGATCATAAAGGCGCGCTCATCGTGTGTGAGCGTCACCTGTTTGGCTAAGGGGGTGGCAGCCCTTCCGGCATTGCGGACAAATGTTCGTGACAGGCCAGCCATAGGCCTTGTTGTTCTTGGCCAGACGCTTGTTTCTTGAAAACAATCGTCTCGCGCTCCTGGCTGAAGTGTTGCTCCCCTTGCATGCGCAGCTCGGTGGCGACGTCATGGATGAAAATCGCCACGTCACCCTGCAGGCTGACGAAGGCGTTGCTCGAGGTGCATGACAGCACCTCGAAGCCATCCTCCAAACGCCAGGTGTCCCACAACGCCTGATAGGCATCGCGCGACAGCAGAGGCTGTTCGAGGGTGTAGAACACGAAGCTGGCATCGGCGCTGAACGCGCCGAAGTAAGCTTCGCGATCATTACGGGCAAAGGCTGCTACCAGATCGGCCGCCGCTTGCAAAACCTGATCACGTTCGTTCATGACCGATCCTCAGCGATGGACCACGCCGGGCAGTACGCAGAGCATTTCGTACATCAGGTTGGCGCCCAGCAGCGAGGTGTTGCCGGTGGTGTCGTAGGCGGGCGAGACTTCGACCAAATCACAACCGACCAGATCGAGGCCCTGACAGCCACGGACGATTTCGATTGCCTGGATGGTGGTCAGGCCGCCGATTTCCGGGGTGCCGGTGCCCGGCGCCCAAGCCGGATCGATACCGTCGATATCGAAGCTCAGGTACACCGGACCGCCGCCGACTTTCTCGCGAACTTCGGCCATCAACGGGGCCAGGGATTTGTGCCAGCACTCTTCAGCCTGAACTACACGGAAGCCCTGATTACGGCTCCAGTTGAAGTCGTCAGCGGTGTAGCCCTGCGCGCGCAGGCCAATTTGCACCACGCGGTCGCAATCCAGAAGACCTTCTTCGACAGCGCGACGGAAGGTGGTGCCGTGGGCGATTTTCTCGCCGAACATGTGATCGTTCACATCAGCGTGAGCGTCGATGTGCACCAGGCCGACCTTGCCGTGCTTTTTATGGATGGCACGCAGAATCGGCAGGGTGATGGTGTGGTCGCCGCCGAGAGTCAGGGGGATCACATCGTGTTCGAGGATATTGTCGTAAGCCTCTTCGATGATCCGCACGGCGTCGAGCAGGTTGAAAGTGTTGATCGCCACGTCACCGATGTCGGCGACCGACAGCGAGTCGAACGGCGCAGCACCGGTTGCCATGTTGTACGGGCGGATCATCACCGATTCGGCGCGGATTTCACGCGGCCCGAAACGGGTGCCGGGACGCAGGGAGGTGCCGATGTCCAGCGGGATGCCGACAAAGGCAGCGTCGAGGCCGGCAGCGGTAGGAACATGGGGAAGTCGCAGCATGGTGGCGATGCCGCCGAAGCGCGGCATTTCGTTGCCGCCCAGTGGTTGGTGAAGAATCTTGTCCACGGGTAGGGCCTCATCGTCGTTATTTTATTTATGTCGGTTGCGCTGGTCAGGGAGACACAGGCACCGCTGAGGGCCGATTCTGCAAAAGGTAGTGACGGAGAAGAATCGCTACGGACAAATACTTAGTTCAGATTTTTCTAAACTAATGGTAAGGGCAGCGATAGACTTCATCACCTGTAGGAGCTGCCGAAGGCTGCGATCCTTTGATCTTGATTTCAGGCGGTCAGCCAATTGACAGACGTCAACGGATCAAAAGATCGCAGCCTTCGGCAGCTCCTACGGGTGTTCACCGAAAAATGATTCAGATGAAACTCGACTGGTATCTGGAGCCCTCGCCATGGCCAACGCTTTACCCGACCTGAAACTGTTGCGCATCTTCGTCAGCGTGGTGCGTCATCAGGGGTTCGCCAGCGCCCAGCAAGAGCTCAACCTCTCGACGTCGGCAATCAGCACCTACATGAGCCAGCTCGAAGCGGCCCTCGGTCTGGTGCTGTGCCATCGCGGGCGCGGCGGTTTCAGCCTGACCAGCAAGGGCGAATTGTTCCATCAGGAAACCCTGCGTCTGCTCGGCGAGCTCGAAGGCTTCGAGCAATACGCGGCGGCGCTCAAGGGCGAACTGCGCGGCACGCTGAACCTCGGGGTCATCGATTCCACCGTCAGCGACACAGCCTTGCCGTTCGCCGAAGCGATCGGCGCCTACAGCCAGGAACACCCGGCCGTGCATTTGCATCTGTCGGTGATGAGCCCGTACGAACTGCAACTCGGCGTGCAGGACAACCGCCTCGACCTGGCCATCGGTGCGTTTTCCACGCGCATGAGCGGGTTGGTCTACATGCCGCTGTACCGCGAGCAACACTGGTTATATTGCAGTAGCCGTCATCCGCTGTTCACCGAACGGCGCATCCCCGAACAAGTCATCACGCAGCAGCGCATGGTCGGTCGCGGTTACTGGAGTCAGGCCGAACTGGCGCGCCATGGGTTCAAGCACAGCGCCGCGACTGTGGAAAGTATGGAGGCGCAGCTGATTCTGGTGTTGTCCGGTGCCTACATCGGTTACTTGCCGGAGCACTACGCCCAGGCGTGGGCTGACAAGGGTGACTTGCGTGTTTTGCTGCCGGCGACTTTCGGTTATCAGGCGCCGTTCTCGATGATCGTGCGCCGGGGCCGCAGCCGCGAACCGCTGATCCAGACCTTCCGCGATCTGCTCAAAGCGCAGCTCAATCAGGTTGCTTAAGGAAAAAGAAGCAATGTCCAGAATCCAGTGCCCGCGCTGCCTGCGCCCTCAAACCCATTGCCTGTGCCCATTGATCCCGAGCCTCGACAGCCGCACCCGGATTTTGCTGCTGCAACACCCTAGTGAAGTGAACCACGCGCTGAACACCGCGCGACTGGCCGCATTGGGTTTGAATAATGCCGAGTTGATCGTGGGCGAGGTGTTCGAGGATTTGCCGGCACTGTTGAATCAACCGGGGTATCAAGCGCGATTGTTGTTCCCCGCAGACGATGCGCAACCGATGCAGGCTTACGTCGCGACTGATCAACCGCTGTTGCTGGTGGTTCCGGACGGCACCTGGCGAAAGGCGCGCAAAATGCTGCACCTCAATCCGCTGCTGGCGGCGTTGCCCAGGGTGACGCTGGCGGAGGGTGGGGTGTCGCGCTATCGATTGCGCAAGGCGCCAGGGCCGGGCGCGTTGTCGACGGTGGAGGCGATTGCGCAGGCGTTGCAAGTGCTGGAAGCGCCTTTGAGTTTTGAGCCGTTATTGAAGCCGTTCGAGGCGTTGATCGAGGGTCAGATTGCGGCGATGGGGGCGGATACCTACCAAAAGAATCACGGCGGTTAAGAGCGAAAAGATCGCAGCCTTCGGCAGCTCCTACATGGAATTGATCACGTTCTGTAGGAGCTGCCGAAGGCTGCGATCTTTTGACCTTATCTTTCCCGCATCGCCTCGGTCCGCGCTTTGAGCACCGGCTTCAGCAGATAATCCAGTACCGATTTCTCCCCGGTAATAATGTCCACCGTCGCCACCATCCCTGGAATGATCAGCAACGGTTTCACATCGCCGCCCAGGTGGTTTTTATCGGTCCGGACCTGGATCAGGTAGAAGCTGTTGCCCTTGTCATCGGTAATGGTGTCCGCACCGATCAACTCAAGCTTGGCGCTCAACCCGCCGTAGATCGTGTAGTCATACGCGCTGAATTTCACCATCGCTTTCTGCCCCGGGTGCAGGAACGCCACGTCTTGTGGGCGCACCTTGGCTTCGATCAGCAGGTTGTCTTCGATGGGGACGATTTCCACCATGTCGCTGCCCGGCTGAACCACGCCGCCGATGGTGTTGACCTTCAGCACTTTGATAATCCCGTGCACCGGCGACACCACGGTGGTGCGGCTTACGCGGTCGTCGATGGCGATGCTCGACGCGGTGATTTTCGACAGGTCGGTGCGTTTTTCGTTGAGGTCTTTCGCGGCTTCCGAGCGGAAGGTTTGTTCCGACTCGTCGATCTTGCTTTTGATCTCGTTGATCGCCGATTCTGCGCGAGGAATCGCCAGCGTCGTGGCGTTCAGCGAGCCGCGAATCTCCACCGCACTGCGTTTGAGGCGGAGGATTTCCACCGGCGAAACCGCTCCGGTGCCGACCAGCGGCGCGGACATGTTCATCTCTTGCTGCAACAGCGCCAGGCTTGAGCTGTATTGGCCCTGTTTCGAGCGGAATTCCGCCAGTTCCTGGGTTTTTTGCCGAAGTTGTTCGGTCAGCGTGCGTTGCTCGCTGGCCAGTCGGCGTTGCCGTTGTTCGTACAGCGAGCGCTCATCCTCGGCCACTTGCGGTGCCTTGGCGATCACTTCCGCCGACAGTTTGAACGGCCGTCCTTCAGCCTCGGCGGACAGGCGTTCGACCTGTGCCGTCAGCGCATAGCGATCCACCTCGCTCTCACCCTTGTTCGACAGAAAGCGTGTGTCGTCCAGGCGCAGCAACGTATCGCCCTTGTTCACCATTTGCCCCTCGCGCACGAAGATCTCGGTGACGATGCCGCCCTCCAGGTTCTGAATCACCTGAACCTTGCTCGACGGAATCGCCTTGCCTTCGCCCATCGTGACTTCCTGCAACACGGCGAATTTGGCCCAGACCACCGCGCTGATTATCAGCGCCGCAGCGAGCCACACGGTGATGCGCGACCAGCGCGGTGAATCCTGCAATGACGCGCCGGCGGTTTCCGGCATGAACTCGCTTTCGGCGCTCTTGCTGAAGCTGTCGAAGTAGCCCCGTGAACCTTGTGAAGATGACATAAGCGGGCTCCTAGACGGCCGCAGAGCCGACACGGCCCTTGCGCAGTGCATCAATGACCGCTTCTTTCGGACCGTCGGCGACGATCCGCCCGTTGTCCAGCACCACCAGCCGATCCACCAGGCTCAGCATTGACGTGCGGTGTGTCACCAACAGCAGGGTTTTACCCTGGACCCAACTGTGCAGTTTTTGCCGCAAAACATCTTCGCTGCTGTTGTCCATGGCGCTGGTCGGTTCGTCGAGCAGCATGATCGGTGGGTCAAGCAACAGCGCCCGGGCCAGCAACACCGCTTGCCGTTGACCACCGGACAGCAACTGCCCGCGTTCGCCGACGGGGCGGTCGAAACCCTGTGGATGCTGACGCGCGAGTTCGGTGACGCCGGTCAACTCGGCCACTTCCAGCATCCGTGCATCGCTGATGTAACGCGCGCCGAGGGTCAGGTTGTCGCGCAGGCTCCCGGCCAGCAACGGCAGGTCATGGGCGACATAGCCGATCTGTTGGC
Organism: Pseudomonas fluorescens; assembly: GCF_902497785.1. Classification (GTDB taxonomy): domain Bacteria; phylum Pseudomonadota; class Gammaproteobacteria; order Pseudomonadales; family Pseudomonadaceae; genus Aquipseudomonas; species Aquipseudomonas fluorescens_BO. The sequence goes on along the minus strand of NZ_CABVHK010000024.1, from coordinate 34,848 downwards.
GCAAGTCGGCGACGTCCAGTTGCCGCAGGTCCAGGCCATCGAGCAGCAACTGGCCTTCTTCCGGTTCGTAGAAACCCATCACCAGGCGCCCGAGGGTACTTTTGCCCGAGCCGCTGCGACCGATGATGCCAACTCGCTCACCCGGTTTCAGGCTGAAACTGATATTGGCCAGCGCCGGCGCATTCTGGCCGTTGTAGTGGAAGGTCACGCCGCTGACATCGAGGGCGCCTTGCAGTTGCGTGCGTTCCAGCGGCCGCTGTTTCGCGTCGCGTTCCTGGGGCAGACCCATCAGCGCATCGGTGCTTTTCATGGTCAATTGTGCTTGCTGGTAGCGCGTGATCAGCCCGGCGATCTGTCCCAGTGGCGCGAGTACGCGACTGCCGAGCATGTAGGTCGCGACCAGCGCACCCACGCTGAGATTGCCGGCGATGATGCTGTAGACCCCGGCGACAATGGTCGCCATGCCGGAGAACTGCTGGATGAACAATGTGCCGTTGGTGGCCAGCGCCGAGAGGTTGCGCGCATGGCTGTCGAGGCGGGTGAGGGCGCCGTGGGTGCTTTCCCATTTGTGCTGACGTTCGCTTTCGGCGCTGCAGGCCTTGAGGGTTTCCAGGCCGCCGAGGGTTTCGATCAGCAGGGCCTGGCGCTCGGCACCCAAGGTCAGGCTTTTTTGCACGGTGTCGCGCAGGCGCACCTGAATGATCATCGCGAAAATGATCGTGATCGGAAACGCCAGCAACGGAATCACCACCAGCCAGCCACCCAGCAGGCCGATCACCACCAGCATCAGCACGGCGAAAGGCAGGTCGATCAGGCTGGTCAGGGTGACGGCGGTGAGGAATTCGCGCAGGCCCTGGAAGTCGTGGATGCTTTGGGCAAAACCGCCGATGGTCGCCGGGCGCGCTTTCATCGACATGCCGGTGATGCGTTCGAACAGCGTCGCCGAGAGGATGACGTCGGTTTTCTTGCCGGCGGTGTCCAGCAAATGCGCGCGCACCACGCGCAGCGCCAGCTCGAAACCGGTACCGATCAGCAGGCCGATGGACAGCACCCACAAGGTTGAAGTGGCTTGGTTCGGCACCACCCGGTCGTAGGTCTGCATGACGAACAGCGGCACCATCAGCCCCAAGAGGTTGATCAGGAAACTCGCGAGGATCGCATCGCTGTACAACCATTTCGACAGCTTCAACGTGTCGCGAAACCACGCCTCCACTCGCGGCACCAGCGGCGAGCGCAGGTCTTCGAGTTCGTGGCGCGGCCGGGCGAATAACGCCTGGCCGCTGTAGCTTTCGAGGAGTTCTTCGCGGCTGACCCATTGCTCGCCGCCGTCGGCTTCGCTTGGCAGGATCAGCAGGCGGCCGTCATCGCCAAACCGACGCAGGACGGCGGTGCGGCCGTTGTCGAGGATCAGCATCACGGGCAGGTTGAGCGGGGAAATGTCAGCCAGATCCCGGCGCAACAGACGGGCCTGCAAACTGGCCCGGGCCGCTGCACGGGGCAGCAGGTCCAGGCTCAGGCGTTGGTGTGCCATTGGCAGCCCGGCACTCAGGCTGGCGCGACTGACCGTCGCGCCGTGGAGTTTGCAAAGGATTAACAGACCGTCCAGAAGTGGGTCGTCGAAACTGAGCCGTGGATCGACACCGGTGTTTCCCGGTTCCATGCTGGTCAAATTAGGGGCTCCCGTTGAACCGTGGCAATTGATACATCCCCCCCGTAGGAGCTGCCGAAGGCTGCGATCTTTTGATCTTGATCTTCAAAAACAAAATCAAAAGATCGCAGCCTGCGGCAGCTCCTACCGGGGAGTTACTTCATCTGAGTTCAGGCAGACGGGCTTCGTTCTTTACTTCGGACTGGGCAATCGCGTCGGCAGGCAGCACGATCCGTTGTTTGCTCAGCAACTCGCCCATGTTCGCCAGCACACGGTACATCGAGTATTCCTCGGTGTAACGCACTTCGGTGTAGCGACGGTTGGCATTGTAGAGCTCGTTTTCACTGTCGAGCACGTCGAGCAGGGTCCGTTGGCCGAGGCCGAACTGGTCCTGATACGCCGCCCGCACACGGGTGGTGGTTTCGGCATATTCGCGAGCGGTCGGCGTTTGTTTGCGCGCGTTGACCATGGCGTTCCAGGCCAGGCGGATGTTCTCGTTGAGCTGACGCAGGGCGTTGTTGCGGATGTCCATCGCCTGATTGATCCGGTGCGCATCACCCGCCAGCCGTGCCTTGTCACTGCCACCGCGGAACAGGTTGTAGTTCATCACGATGCCTACGCGCCACTCGTTGTCGTGGCCTTCCTCGCCCGCCACGTTGTTGTTCGCACCAACAGCCGCTTCAGCGTCGAAACGCGGGTAGAACGGCGACTTGGCGACTTCGTACTGGCTCTCGGCCGATTGCACGTCGGCCTGGGCCGATTTCAGATACGGGTTGTTGTCGACCATGCTCTGTTGGGCGTCTTGAATGGTCGCGGGCAATTCACCGCGAATCGACGGCAGCGTTTCCAGCTCATCGGGGTTGCGCCCGGTGACGGCCTGGAAGTTCGCTTCGGCATCCGCCAGATCGACTTCGGCGGTATCGAGGTTGTTCTCCGCCAGTGCCCGACGAGCCACGGACTGGTCGGCGTCGGCGTTGCTGCCAATGCCGCGCTGGGTGCGCAGGCCAATCTGGTCGTTGACCCGCAGGTGCGCCTGCAGGTTGTTCTTGGCCAGGTTTACCAATTCACGGCGCTTGAGCACTTCGAGGTAGACCTCGATGGTGCGCAGGGCCAGGTCTTGTGCCGTTCCTTGAGCGTAATAGGCCCGAGAGTTGACCACACCTTTTGTGCGCTCGACTTCGTTCGCAGTGTTGAAACCGTCGAAAAGCATCTGCCGCAGACGCAGTTCCGATTGGGTGTAGGTGAGGATTTCGGTGTTGTGATTGCCGAAGGCCCGGGTGTTGGTGTTGTCGCTGTACCCGCGCCCGTACGCGGCATTCAAGTCAACCGATGGATAAAAGCCCCCTTTGGCGACTTTCACATCTTCATCAGCCGACAAACGGCTGTCCACTCGCGATGCGAGTTCCGGGTGGGTGGCAATGGTGCTTTGAATCGCCTCCGTCAATGACATGGCTTGAACCTGTGAGGTGCAGGCCATGGCCAATAGAATCGCGCTGCAAAGGGGGGTCAATTGGCGCATGGGTACATCTCCCTGAATCCTTATGTTGCTTATCAGTCGCCAAATATTTGACGGCATTTATAGGTAAATCCGTTTCACAGTTGTAACATCAGAGCTAAGAACATTCTCAAAATATGCTTAGAAGGTTTTCTCATAATTATTATTCCAAAATAAACTTATGCGCTCTGCCAAATCCAGCACATTGTTCACTCCGGAAGCCTTGGATTTAGGGCTTCTCGGAGTTTCTGAAGAGTTCCAGAAAGTTCCATTTATTTTTCGACTTAGGGCGAAGAAGTGCTGCAGGGGAGGGGAGCGTAACAGTTTTTTAGTGACGGTTTTCTGTCACTGAGTGGTTCAAAACTGTTACGAATCGCTGGCAGGCAAGGCTGTTACGCAACGGGGATTCCATGTCATTGATTGCATGGAGTTTTGCCCCGAACCGGAACCCTTCGCCGGCGAGCGACACTGTTTGGCGTGAAGGTCGCCGGGGCATCGGCTTGCAGTTGGCAAGCCACCCGGTAGACGATCCGCCGTTCACCCGCTCGCGCCATGAGCAGTTCTTCGCAATCAACAGGATGCCGACAGCAGTTGGCAGCGGAGGAAATGCACATGGCAACGCTCATCGGTATCGTCAGTACAGTCATTGGTCAGGTGTTTGCCGTCGCAGGCGACGGCACCCGACGCGCGTTGATCGAGGGGGACAGACTGTTCGCCGGCGATCAACTGGTCACCGGTGCCGATGGCGCGGTGGCGGTGCACCTGCAAAATGGCCAGGAAATGACCCTTGGGCGTGGTAGCAGTCTGCAGATGAACAGCCAGTTGCTCGCGCATCAGGCGTCCCACGTGGACAACGCCGACGCGGCGACGCCGACTCAGGCGCAACTGACCGATGTCGAGCAGCTGCAAAAAGCCATCGCGGCCGGCGATGACCCGACCCAGACCGCAGAAGCTACAGCGGCAGGCCCGGGTAATCCTGGCTCCCCCGGTGGCGATTTGGGTGGCGGCCACAGTTTTGTGCTGCTGGAAGAAACGGCCGGACGGGTTGATCCGACTGTCGGTTTCCCCACTGCCGGCTTCAATGGCATTCCTGAATTTCCTCTGGAGCGGCTGGCCGGTGATCCGGATAACGGCGGCGATGCGGGCGCAGCGCCGACCGGTCCGACCGGTCCAGAAACGCCGACCACACCGACCGTACCTGAGACGCCGAACAATCCCGTGACCCTCACCGGTCTGTCGGTGGATGGCGGCGAACTGACCGTCAATGAAGCCAACCTGCCAAACGGCTCGGGGAATAATCCTGCGGCACTGACCCAGACCGGCACGTTCACGGTCTCTGCACCGGACGGTTTGAGCAGCCTCAGCATCGGCGGGATCAACGTTATCAGCGGTGGCGCGGCCGCCGGCTTCCCACAATCGATTACCACCCAGTTGGGCAACACCCTGACCGTCACCGGCTACAACCCGGCCACCGGCGTGGTGAGTTACAGCTACACACTCAACGGCAACGACACCCATTCGGCGGGTGAAGGCCTCAACAACCTCAGCGAACAATTCACTGTGGTCGCCGGCGACAGCAATGGCGACACCGCCACCGGTTCGCTGGACGTCAACATCACCGACGACGCGCCCAAAGCGGTCGATGACAGCAACGCCAGCACGGCGTCGGAAACCCTGACCTCACTGACTGGCAGCGTTCTGCCCAATGACAGTCAAGGCGCGGACCGCATTCCCACCGGACCCAACAGCGGCCCGGTAGTCGGCGGTACGTTCACCGGTACTTACGGCACCCTCGTACTGAACGCCAACGGCACGTACACCTACACCCTGAACACCAGCGATGCCGATTTCAAAGCCCTGCCGGGGAACGGCAACGGTACCGAAACCTTCACCTACACCCTGACCGATGCCGATGGCGACACCAGCACCGCCAATCTGGTATTGCAGATCCACAACAACGACGACGGTGTCGTCCTCAACGGCCTTGAAGTCACCGGCGGTGAACTGACCGTCTACGAGAAAAACCTCACCGGCGGCACTGACCCGGATTCCCCGGCGCTGACCCAGACCGGCACCTTCACCGTCAGCGCGGCGGATGGCTTGCAAACCCTGACCGTGGGTGGCATCGCTGTCGTCACCGCTGGCGTGGCGGCGGGCTTTCCGCAATCGGCCGTGACCAACACCGGCGCGACCTTCACCATCACCGGTTACAACCCGGCCACAGGCGTGGTGAGCTACAGCTACACGCTCAATGCCGACAGCGACCACCCGAATGCCGGCGGTGCCAACAGCATCTCCGAGAACTTCGACGTGGTGGCCAAGGACGTCGATGGCAGCACCGCGACCGGGCAGATCAACGTCAATATTGTCGATGACTTGCCCACCGCCAATCCCGAACTGGCCTCGGTCGCCGAAGGCGGCATCATCAGCGGCAACGTGCTGGTCAACGACGTCACCGGCGCCGATGGCCCGGCCGCAGGCGGCGGTGTGGTCGGCGTGCGTGCCGGGTCGGATACGTCGACCCCGGTGCATGGCAACCTCAACACCCAGATCAACGGCACTTACGGCTATCTGACGCTGGACGCCCAAGGGAATGCCGAGTACCACAGCTACCCGAATGCCGTCAGCGGCCCGGGCGCGACTGATGTCTTCACCTACACCCTGCGCGATGCCGACGGTGACGAAAGCACCACCACCATCACCATCGACGTGATCAACAGCTGCATCACCGCGGTCAGCGACAACGACGCAACGGTCTTCGAAAAAGCCCTCGACCTGACCCAGGATGGCCAGGATCTGGCTCCGGGCACCGTCGTCGGCAGCCAACCGGGCCACACCGGCGAAACCGCTTCCGGCACCTTGGTCGGCTCGGTCACCGGCGCGGTCGGCACGGTCACTTATGCGCTGGTCGGCAACGCCACCGGAACCTACGGGCAGATCTCGCTCAACCCCAACGGCACCTACACCTACACCCTGACCTCGCCAGCCGGCACCACGCCGCAGGCGAATGACGGCGCCAATACCCTGAGCGAAACCTTCACCTATCAAGCCACTGATGCGGTGGGCAATACGGTCACCAGCACCATCGTGGTGAACATCGTCGATGACGTGCCGACGGCCCATCCAGAACTGGCCTCGGTCGCCGAAGGCGGGATCATCAGCGGCAACGTGCTGGTCAACGACGTCACCGGCGCCGATGGCCCGGCCGCAGGCGGCGGTGTGGTCGGTGTGCGCGCCGGGTCGGATACGTCGACCCCGGTGCATGGCAACCTCAACACCCAGATCAACGGCACCTACGGCTACCTGACCCTCGATGCCCAGGGCAATGCCGAGTACCACAGCAACCCGAACGCGGTGAGCGGCCCGGGCGCGACTGACGTCTTCACCTACACCCTGCGTGATGCCGACGGTGACGAAAGCACCACCACCATCACCATCGACGTGATCAACAGTTGCATCACCGCCGTCAGCGACAACGATGCGACTGTCTTCGAAAAAGCCCTCGACCTGACTCAGGATGGCCAGGATTTAGCCCCCGGCACCGTCGTCGGCAGCCAGCCGGGTCACACCGGCGAAACCGCTTCCGGCACGCTGGTCGGCTCGGTCAGTGGCGCGGTCGGCACGGTCACCTATGCGCTGGTCGGCAACGCCACCGGCGCTTACGGCCAGATCCTGCTCAACCCCAACGGCACGTACACCTACACCCTGACGTCACCAGCCGGGACCACGCCGCAGGCGAATGACGGCGCCAATACCCTGAGCGAAACCTTCACCTACCAGGCCACCGATGCGGTGGGCAATACGGTCACCAGCACCATCGTGGTGAACATCGTCGATGACGTACCGACCGCCCATCCAGAGCTGGCCTCGGTTGCCGAAGGCGGGATCATCAGCGGCAACGTGCTGGTCAACGACGTGACCGGTGCCGATGGCCCGGCCGCAGGCGGCGGTGTGGTCGGTGTGCGCGCTGGCTCCGACACGTCGACCCCGGTGCATGGCAACCTCAACACCCAGATCAACGGCACCTACGGCTACCTGACCCTCGATGCCCAGGGCAATGCCGAGTACCACAGCAACCCGAATGCCGTGAGCGGCCCGGGCGCGACTGACGTCTTTACCTACACCTTGCGCGATGCTGACGGTGATGAAAGCACGACCACCATCACCATCGACGTGATCAACAGTTGCATCACCGCGGTCAGCGACAACGACGCCACCGTCTTCGAAAAAGCCCTCGACCTCACTCAGGATGGCCAGGACCTGGCTCCGGGCACCGTCGTCGGCAGCCAACCGGGTCACACCGGCGAAACCGCTTCCGGCACGCTGGTCGGCTCGGTCACTGGCGCGGTCGGCACGGTCACCTATGCGCTGGTCGGCAACGCCACTGGCGCTTACGGCCAGATCTCGCTCAACCCCAACGGCACCTACACCTATACCCTGACTTCGCCGGCCGGCACCACGCCGCAGGCGAATGACGGCGCCAACACCCTGAGCGAAACTTTCACCTACCAAGCCACCGATGCCGTGGGCAATACGGTCACCAGCACCATCGTGGTGAACATCGTCGATGACGTGCCGACCGCCCACCCAGAACTGGCCTCGGTTGCCGAAGGCGGGATCATCAGCGGCAACGTGCTGGTCAACGACGTGACCGGTGCCGATGGCCCGGCCGCAGGCGGCGGTGTGGTCGGCGTGCGCGCTGGCTCCGACACGTCGACCCCGGTGCATGGCAACCTCAACACCCAGATCAACGGCACCTACGGCTACCTGACGCTGGACGCCCAGGGCAATGCCGAGTACCACAGCAACCCGAACGCGGTGAGCGGCCCGGGCGCGACTGATGTCTTCACCTACACCCTGCGCGATGCCGACGGTGATGAAAGCACCACCACCATCACCATCGACGTGATCAACAGCTGCATCACCGCCGTCAGCGACAACGATGCGACTGTCTTCGAAAAAGCCCTCGACCTGACCCAGGATGGCCAGGATCTGGCTCCGGGCACCGTCGTCGGCAGCCAACCGGGCCACACCGGCGAAACCGCTTCCGGCACCTTGGTCGGCTCGGTCACCGGCGCGGTCGGCACGGTCACTTATGCGCTGGTCGGCAACGCCACCGGAACCTACGGGCAGATCTCGCTCAACCCCAACGGCACCTACACCTACACCCTGACCTCGCCAGCCGGCACCACGCCGCAGGCGAATGACGGCGCCAATACCCTGAGCGAAACCTTCACCTATCAAGCCACCGATGCGGTGGGCAACACCGTCACCAGCACCATCGTGGTGAACATCGTCGATGACGTGCCGACCGCCCACCCAGAACTGGCCTCGGTTGCCGAAGGCGGGATCATCAGCGGCAACGTGCTGGTCAACGACGTCACCGGCGCCGATGGCCCGGCCGCAGGCGGCGGTGTGGTCGGTGTGCGCGCCGGGTCCGACACGTCGACCCCGGTGCATGGCAACCTCAACACCCAGATCAACGGCACCTACGGCTACCTGACCCTCGATGCCCAGGGCAATGCCGAGTACCACAGCAACCCGAACGCCGTGAGCGGCGCCGGTGCGACTGACACCTTCACCTACACCTTGCGCGACAAGGACGGTGACGAAAGCACCACCACCATCACCATCGACGTGCACAACAGCTGCATCACCGCCGTCAGCGACAGCGACGTCACCGTCTACGAAAAAGCCCTCGACCTGAGCAAGGATGGCCAGGACCTGGCTGCCGGCACGGTCATTGGCAGCGAGCCAGGCCACACCGGCGAAACCGCCTCGGGGTCGTTGGTCGGTTCGGTCACCGGCGCGGTCGGCACGGTGACTTACACCTTGGTCGGCAACGCCACTGGCGCTTATGGGCAGATCCTGCTCAACCCCAACGGTACCTACACCTACACCCTGACTTCGCCCGCCAGCACCACGCCGAACGCGAACAATGGCGCGAACACGCTGAGCGAAAACTTCACCTACAAAGCCACCGATGCCATGGGCAACTCCAGCATCAGCACGATCAAGGTCAACATTGTCGATGACGTGCCAAAAGCCGTCGCCGCCGAGCGTTCGGTGTCCGCGGCGGAGATCGATTCCAACCTGCTGCTGGTGATCGACGTGTCCGGCAGCATGAAGGACCCTTCCGGCGTGGACGGCCTGTCGCGACTGGGCCTGGCCAAACAGGCGATCAGCGCCTTGCTCGACAAATACGACGACCTCGGCGACGTCAAAGTGCAGATCGTCACCTTTAGCAGCGGTGCCACCGACAAGACTTCGGTCTGGGTCGATGTGGCCACGGCCAAGTCGATCATCTCCGGCTTGACGGCGAACGGGGACACCAACTACGACGCAGCCGTAAAGGTGGCGCAAAAGGCGTTCGACACCGACGGCAAACTGACCGGTGCGCAGAACGTTGGCTACTTCTTCTCCGACGGCAAACCTACCGTAGGCAATCTCGATAAAACCGAAGAGGCCGGCTGGAAAGCGTTCCTCGAAGAAAATCACATCAAGAACTACGCGATCGGCCTGGGCAGCGGCGTCAAAAATGCCAACCTCGATCCGGTGGCTTATGACGGCAGCACCGGCACCGGCCATGGCACTGACACCAGCGCCGTGATAGTGACCGACCTCAATCAGCTGAACTCGGTGCTGACCGGCACCGTGGTCGGCGCGCCGGTCACCGGGTCGCTGCTGGGCGAGGGCGGCACGTTCGGCGCCGATGGCGGTTTCATCAAGGCCATCACGGTCGACGGCACCACGTACACCTATGACCCGAAAGGCAACACTAACCAGGGTTCGCTGAATGCCAGCGGCGGCGCCAACCACGGCACGTTCAACACCGCCAACAACACCTTGAGTATTGCCACCGACGGCAAAGGCACCCTGGTGGTCAACCTCGATACCGGCGAATACACCTACACCTCGCAGAAAGCCACCTCGACGGTGATCACCGAAAACATCGGCTACACGGTCAGCGACAACGACGGCGACCTGTCCAGCTCCACGCTGGTGGTCAAGGTCGTTCCGAACTCGGCACCGGTGGCCGTCGATGACCACGTCATCACCAACATTCTGTCGGGCAGCGTCACTGTGCCGGGCGATGTGCTGTTGGCCAACGACACTGACGCCAACGGCGACCCGCTGACCCCATCGACAACGACGTTCAACACTGGCTGGATTGCCAAGGGCGCAGATTTCACCGGGACGGGCGTGATCAGCACCTTCGCCGGCACCGGCAATACCGCGGCGAACCAGGCCTTGGCCAACGTGCGCAGTGCCTTTGCGGCGAATGCGGCGACCATGACCGCAGTCCTGGCGATCACCGGCTACCTCGGGGCTGTCACCACCGCGAATGCCAACGATGAAGACCGCATCACCGTCAACCTCAAACAGGGCGAAACGCTCAACCTCGACCACAACCTCGGGGCGGGCAATATCGCCATGCAGTACTCGCTCAATGGTGGCGCCTTCGTCAGCATTGCTGACGGCGAGACCATCAAGGCGAACGCGGACGGTACCTACCAGATCCGCGTCATCAATACTGCGGACAATTACGCAAACGGTGGCACTGGCTCGGAAACCTACAAACTGACCCTGACTGTGGATTACTCCGGCGCCCACAACACCACCCCGGACGCCCACGGGACTTACACCGCCAATGACCACCATGGCGGCAGCGACAGCGCGGCGGTGGGCATCAGCTATCAGGACGGTCACACCCTCACTGGCACGGCCGGCGATGACGTGTTGGTGGCGGGCGCGGGCAACAACGTGATCAATGCCGGCGACGGCAATGATGTGCTGACCGCCGGTGCCGGCAACAACGAACTGCACGGCGGTGCCGGCAACGATCTGCTCTTCAGCGGTGCGGGCAACGACCTGCTCGACGGCGGCACGGGCAGCGACACGGCGAGCTACGCCCACGCCACTGCCGGGGTCAAAGTTGACTTGAGCCTGCTCGGCGGGCAAAACACCCAGGGCGCCGGCACCGACACCCTGACCGCCATAGAAAACCTGGTCGGCTCCGACTTCAACGACAACCTAACCGGTGACAACAACAGCAACATCATCACCGGCGGCCTCGGCAACGATGTGCTCAACGGCGGTGGTGGCGACGACTTCCTCATCGGCGGTCTCGGCAACAACACCCTCAGCGGTGGCGCCGGCGCGGACACCTTCCAGTGGCTCAAAGGTAACAGCGGCCACGACGTGGTCACCGACTTCACCCCGGGCACCGACAAACTCGACCTGTCGCAACTGCTACAAGGCGAGAACGGCACCGCGGCGTCGCTGGATGACTACCTGCACTTCAAAGTCACCGGCAGCGGCGAATCCCTGGTCACCAGCATCGACGTCAGCGGCATGGCCGGCGCGGCGCCGAACCAGACCATCGACCTCGCGGGGGTCAACCTGGCCAGCCATTACGGCGTGACACCGGGGGCGGGCGGGGTAATTGCCGGCGGGGCGGACACGGCGACGATCATCAACGGCATGTTGAATGACCATTCGTTGAAGGTCGATACCGTGTGATCTGACGTCTGAAACGACAAAACCCGCCCTCCCTGTGTAAGGGGTGGCGGGTTTTTTTGTCTGGATCGACGTAACCGAACGCTCAGGATCGATGCAGGGTTTTCTGTCTGAGGATGTAGATCGTCACCAACACCGCACTGGTGAGCATGAAACCGCGCGCCCATGGCAGCGGCACCAGGTAGCAGGACAACAGAATACTGACCCACATCAGCCCGATGGCGCAGACCTTGCCCTTGAGCGGGATGCCATTGCCATCGAGGTAGTCGCGAATCCACGGCCCCAGCCGAGGATGATTCACCAGCCATTTATAAAAACGCGGCGAACTACGGGCGAAGCAGGCGGCCGCCAGCAGCAGGAACGGCGTGGTGGGCAACACCGGCAGGAAAATCCCGATCACCCCCAACGCTACGCTCAGCCAGCCGATGGCCAGCAACACGTAGCGCAACATCAGGGAGCGGTGGCCTATGGGGTTGTCCATAGGCAGAACCTTAGTGGTGACGTGGCTTGAGAATCGCCGGTTTTTCGTCTGGCGCGTTGCACAGCAGGTACAGCGCGGTCAGGGCTTCCGGGATCTGCACGATCATGTCGTCCATCAGGTTGGCATCAGCGGCGATGTCGGAGAACTCGGGCTGCTCGTCGAACAGACCGGAGCCGACCATGATCGGCAGGAGCATTTCGCTGACTTCGTCTTCGGCAGTTTCGAACCACGCCGCTTCGCGCAGGAACACGCCTTCCATGAAACCGATGCACCAGCCGCGCAGGTCGGAATCGTCCGGATCTTCGCCCAGGTCCAGCTCGCACGGCAACTCGAACTCTTCGTCGGACGCCAGTTGGCGGGCGATGTGCGCCTTGAGGGCGAGCAGGGTGGATTCGATCGCTTCACGCTCGGTGTCATCGGCGTAATGCGGCTCTTCGGCGAAGAGGGCATCGATCCATTCACGCTCGGGAACGCTTTCGGAACAGATCGACAGCGCAGTGAGGTAGCCGTGGGCGGCCACGTAGTCCAGCGCCTCGTCATGCAGTTCATCGGCGTCGAGGAAGACTTGCAGGCGGGTTAGTTGCTCAGCGAAGGACATTAAAAGCTACCTTGGGATTTAAACAGATGCGGGAATTCTAGGCCTTCTTGAGCACTCAGGCCAGCCGCGCGGGATATTTGCACCCTAATACACCACCTCCTCCCGTAGGAGCTGCCGAAGGCTGCGATCTTTTGATGTTGCGTTTTAAAACAAGATCAAAAGATCGCAGCCTTCGGCAGCTCCTACAGGAGATCAGCATTTGGCCGCGTGTCTCTTCTCAGCGGCGCCCTTTGCCGGACAGCCCTCGGGTATACTCCCGCGTTTTGTGATGCCCTGCTGGTGTCGCGGCTGGAATGTGAAGCGTCATGCAATGCGCACTTACGATTTGTCGGTGCAGCCTTGCGGATCCTGAACCAGCCTTGCAGGGATGTTTCGGTGATTTTTGGAGTTTTTATGCTCGAACAGGCTCAACGCGTCCTCAAGGACATCTTCGGCTACGACAGTTTTCGTGGCCGTCAGGGTGCAATCATTGAGCGCGTGGCCAGTGGCGGCGACGCCCTGGTGCTGATGCCTACCGGTGGCGGTAAATCCTTGTGCTTCCAGGTGCCGGCGCTGTTGCGCGAAGGCTTGGCGGTCGTGGTGTCGCCGCTGATCGCGCTGATGGACGACCAGGTCGCGACCCTTGAAGAACTAGGCGTTGCCGCCGCCGCATTGAACTCCACGCTGAGCGCCGAGCAGCAACGCGACCTCGCTGCGCGGATCAAGCGCGGCGAAGTGAAGATGCTTTATCTCGCGCCCGAACGCCTGGTCCAGCCGCGCATGCTGGCGTTCCTGCAAAGCCTTGAAATCGCCCTGTTCGCCATCGACGAAGCGCACTGCGTATCGCAATGGGGCCACGACTTCCGCCGCGAATACCTGCAACTGGGTCAATTGGCGGAGCTGTTTCCCAACGTTCCACGCATTGCCCTGACCGCCACCGCCGACAAGCGCACCCGGGAAGAAATCGTCGATCGCCTGCACCTGCAGGACGCCGAGCGTTTCCTCTCGAGCTTCGACCGCCCGAACATTTTCTACCGCATCGTGCCCAAGGAGCAGCCGCGCAAGCAGTTGCTGGCGTTCCTCGCCGAGCGGCGCAGCGATGCCGGCATCGTCTATTGCCTGTCGCGCAAGAAAGTCGACGAGGTCGCGGTGTTTCTCAGCGAGCAAGGCTTCCCGGCGCTGCCGTACCACGCCGGCCTGCCCAACGAAACCCGAGCGCACCATCAGAAGCGCTTCCTCAACGAGGAAGGCCTGATCATGGTCGCCACGGTGGCGTTCGGCATGGGTATCGACAAGCCCAACGTGCGCTTCGTCGCTCACCTCGACCTGCCGAAATCCCTTGAGGCTTACTACCAGGAAACCGGTCGCGGTGGCCGTGACGGTCTGCCGGCTGATGCCTGGATGGCTTACGGCCTGCAAGACGTGGTGATGCTCAAGCAGATGCTGCAGAACTCCGAAGGCGACGAGCGCCACAAGCGTCTGGAACAGCACAAGCTCGACGCCATGCTCTCGCTCTGCGAAGAAACCCGCTGCCGTCGTCAAACCCTGCTGGCTTATTTCGACGAAGACATGCCCGAACCGTGCGGCCATTGTGACAACTGTGTCGATGGCGTGCAGACCTGGGACGCCACCGAACCGGCCCGTCAGGCACTGTCGGCGATCTTCCGCACGGGTCAGCGCTATGGCGTTGGCCATCTGGTGGATGTGTTGCTGGGCAAGGACAACGAAAAAATCCGCAGCTTCGGCCATCAGCATCTGTCGGTCTACGGTGTCGGCAAGTCGATGGGTGAGAGCGAGTGGCGCTCGCTGTACCGCCAACTCGTTGCTCGTGGACTGGCTGACATCGACCTCGAGGGCTACGGCGGCCTGCGCCTGAGTGCCACCTGCCGGCCCTTGCTCAAGGGCGAAGTGACCCTGGAACTGCGCCGGGACCTCAAGCCGCAAACCACCGCGAAAAGCAGCAAGAGCCAGGCGAGCCAGCTGGTGCGTGGCGAGGAGCGCGAACAATGGGAAGCCCTGCGCGCCCTGCGTCGCAAGCTCGCCGAAGAGCACGGTGTGCCGCCTTACGTCATCTTCCCCGACTCGACATTGCTGGAAATGCTCCGCAGCCAGCCGACCTCGCTGGCGGAAATGGCCACGGTCAGCGGCGTCGGCGCACGCAAACTGGAACGCTACGGCGAGGCTTTCCTCGAAGTGCTCGGTGGCCAGGTCGAAGCGCCGAAAGTGGTGGCCGATGTACGTCACGAGCTGATCACCCTCGCTCGCGCCGGCATGACGCCGCTGCAAATCGCCGGACAGTTGCAATGCTCGGAAAAGAATGTGTACACGATGCTGGCCGAGGCGATTGGCAAACAGCAGTTGTCGCTGGACCAGGCGCTGGACTTGCCCGAAGACTTGATGGGTGAAGTCCAGGATGCCTTCCTCGACGGCGAGGGCGAGTTGCCGCCGGTGGCGGAGATCGCCGCGCTGTTCGCCGGGCGTGTGCCGGAAGGGGTTTTGTACTGCGTACGCGCCGCGCTGCAATCCGAATTCGAGATGTGATGCGCAAATATTGAACCGGCTGGATTGATGTAACGATTCAGTACAGAGCAAACCTTGCCTCCTGCGAGAGGCCATGCTTAGCTGACTAATAATTAGTTTTTCTCTATTTCAGTCTAATCATGAGTGTTTTATGCCGTTAACCGATCAACACCGATTTGGCATGCAACTGGCCCAGATGTCTCGCGGCTGGCGTGCCGAACTCGACCGCCGTCTGGCGGGCCTGGGTTTGTCTCAAGCGCGCTGGCTGGTGCTGCTGCACCTGGCGCGTTTCGAATCAGCGCCGACCCAGCGCGAACTGGCGCAAAGCGTCGGCGTCGAAGGGCCGACCCTGGCGCGACTGCTCGACAGTCTGGAGACTCAGGGCCTCGTCCAGCGCCAGGCTGTGCTGGAAGACCGTCGGGCAAAAAAAATCACCCTCTGTGCTCCGGCCCGCCCCTTGATCGAACAAATTGAAACCATTGCCAATCAATTGCGCCAGGAATTGTTCGATGGCGTTGACGAGGCGGACTTGAAGATTTGCATGCGGGTGCATGGGCACATTCTGGCCAACCTGGAAAAATCTTGAGGCATAACCGGGGGAGCGGCTTTTTGAGATAACCCGTTGGGCGGACTATAAAGAACTACCAGGCAATATCGTGTTCGTACCGGATGTGCAAACACGCACCGCCTGGTATTGGTTATCTAAGGGATGCTCATGCTCGAAAGTTGGCACGTTGTATTGCGGTGGTGCGCCAGGCTGGTCCTGGTGGGTGGAGCTTGCACTTTTTCGACATTGGCGGCCGCGCTGGGCCTGGGTGAAATCACTCTGCATTCGGCGCTGAATCAACCGCTGCGTGCCGATATCGCCCTGGTGGATGCAGCCGGTCTGGAGGAGGGCGAACTGTCCGTCAGCCTGGCGACAGCGGATGAGTTCAGCCGTGCCGGCGTCGAGCGGGTGTTCTTTCTCAATGACCTGAAGTTCACGCCGATCCTGAGGGGTAACCGCAGCCTGATCCGCGTGAGCTCCAGCAAGGCCGTCAACGAACCCTTCCTGAATTTTCTCGTGCAGCTCAATCAGCCCAATGGCCGGCTGCTGCGCGAATACACCGTGCTGATCGATCCGCCTGGGTCACCGGGGATTGTGCCGGTGGCCGATGAGCCGGTCGCCAGTCTCGCGAGCTCGCCATTCCCGAGCGTGCAGCCCGCCGCCGCGCCGCCGCCCCCGGCGAAAAAACCGGCCCCGCCCAAAGTTGAACAAGCTGACGCACCGGTCATTGATCCTGCCACTGAACAATTGGCCGCCAGCGTTCTGCAAAACCAGCAATTGCAAAAAACCGTCGATGAGCTGAACGCGAAACTTCAGGCCCAGGACGAACAGATGGCGGGCCAGAAAAAGCAAATCACCGAATTGCAAACCCGATTGGCCGAGGTCACCCAGCCAGCCCCTGCTGTGCCGCAAGCGCAAGCGCAAGCGCCGGCCCCAGCCCCAGCCCCGGTTGCTGTCGCTGCACAAGAGCCCGAGTCGTTCGATTGGCCGCTGATCCTCGGGTTGCTGGCGTTGGTGGCGCTACTGTTGCTGGGACTGTTTGTTCGCCGTCGGCGGCAGCAGGTACAGACCTTGCTCGAAGACCCTGCCGTTTTGCCTTCGCGGCATGAGCCGGTGCTTGACCAGACCGAGGCCGCGCCGCTGGAACCTGCGCCCGAGCATCATGACGAAACACCCTCGGGCGACGTGCTTGAAGGGGTGGGCATCTATCTGGCATACGGACGCTTCAACGAAGCGGCGGGGCTGTTGCGCGATGCCTTGGCCAAGGATCCGCAACGCACGGATCTGGCCGTTCAGCTGCTTGAAATCCTCGGTAAACAGGGCGACGGTTCGGCCTATGACGCGCAGGAAAACAGCCTGCGTGACGCCGGGTTCGATGCCCGGCAACTGCAGGACATCCGTGCCCGCTATCCGAAATTGAGCAGTGCGGTGCCGGTTTCGGTGCCCGTGGCTGCGGCGGCGGTGATCGCAGCGCCGCTGAAGTCCGAAGAGGCGGCGGCCGACGAGTTCCAGTTGAACCTCGATGATCTGTCGATGGATTCGAGTTGGGATCTGGTGAGTCCGTTTGAAAACACCAAACCCTCGGAAAAACCGCCGACGGTCGAGGAGCCGGTGTTTACCTCCAACTTGCACGTGTTGCCCGATGTGTTCGAGATGCCCGACGAACCGACGCTCGACGAGCCCGAGCTGGAATGGATAGCCGAGCCCGATTCTCAGTCACTGGATGACGATTTTCTCGACGGATTCAGCGATCCAGGCCAGTCATTCGAGCTGGAGCCGCTGAGCCTCGATCCGCTGAGTCCAGACCCTGGGGCGCCGATCACCGCCGGCAAACTGGAACAGGCCCAGAACTGCATAGATGATGGCGATCTCGACAGCGCCATCGAGTTGCTCAACGAGTTGCTCAAGGACGCTGACGAGCCGCTCAAGCAAACGGCCCGGACCTTGTTGGCCGGTATCCGCTGACGCCTTATCATGGTGGCGCCCCCCTGGCTCAGGAGTTCCACCTGTCATGACCCCGCAAAAACCGGAAGTCGTCATCACCTACTGCACGCAATGCCAATGGCTGTTGCGTGCGGCCTGGCTGGCGCAAGAGTTGCTCAGTACCTTTGGCGACGATTTGGGCAAGGTATCGCTAGTGCCCGGCACCGGTGGCGTGTTTCACATTTTCTGTGACGAGGTGCAGCTCTGGGAGCGCAAGGCGGACGGCGGTTTTCCGGAGGCCAAGGTGCTCAAGCAGAGGGTTCGCGATCAGATCGATCCTGATCGCGACCTCGGCCACAACGACCGCACTCAGTGAGACGCCGCTTCGGCTGCCACGGCTTTTTTGCTGGAGCCGCTGGCTGACCGGCTGGACACCACAATCGCGACGATGATCAACGCACCGCCGAGCAGCATGCGCAACGTCGGGTCTTCATTGAACAGCAGCCAGGCCATGGTGATGCCGTAGACCGGCTCCATAGCGAACACCACCGCAGCGGTGCGTGCCTTGATCACCGCGAGGCTGGCGACAAACAGGCTGTGCGCGACCGCGGTGCAGAACACCCCGAGCAAGCTGATCCACAGCCAGTCGATGGCACGTACTTCGCTCAACTGCGGCGCCGCCACCGGCAGCAGGCATAGCGCGACCACGACGTTCTGGCACAACGCCGCCTGGACCGGAGGAATTCTTGCGGAGCTGGCGCGGTTGGTCAGGGACAGCAGCGCAAACAACAGACCGGAGCCCACCGCCCACAGCAGGCCGACGGTCGCGCCGCTGGCCAGATCGAAATCCGGGGTGACCAGCACCAGTCCGATACTCACCAGCACCACCAGCAGGATTTCATTGGCGCGAATCCGCTCGCGGAAAATCAGACCTTCGAGGATCACGGTAAACGCCGGGAAACTGGCAAACCCCAAGGTCGCAATCGCCACGCCCGCGACCTTCACTGCGATGAAAAAACTCACCCAGTGCCCGGCCAGCAGAAAACCGCTGAGCAGCAGCCGACGCCAGTCCACGGCCTGCAGTGTCTGCCAGCGCGTGTTGCTGGCGAACCGCGCAAACACGGCCAGGGCGAGCACCGCAAAGGCAGCACGACCGAAGACGATCACGGCGGGGGACGCGGCGGCAAGCTTGCCGAACACCCCGGTCAGGCCAAACATCAGTGCGCCGATATGCAGGGCGCCAAGCGCGGTACGGGGAGTCATTGCAATCCTTGATCAACGGGCGATGATGTACACAGTCCATGTAGGAGCTGCCGAAGGCTGCGATCTTTTAATCTCTAAAATCAAAAGATCGCAGCCTTCGGCAGCTCCTACATTGAATCGTGTCAGGCCGGTTATGTCTGTCGCCAGACTATTGTCATTTGTTGCCAGCCCCGCGCCGCAACTGGCCAGGCGTGGCATCGAACTCACGCAGCACCGCAGCGGCGAACGCGCTTTGGGAGCTGTAACCGACCCGGCTGGCAATCTCGCCAATGGGCAGTGCCGAATCGCGCAACATCGTCACTGCCATGTGCAGGCGACGGCTGCGGACGTAGTCCATCGGCGTCTGCCCGCATTCGGCGATAAACCGCGCATGCAAGCGAGCGCTGGACAGACCGGCGATGCGCGCCAGGTCGGCGACTTGCAGTGGATGCGCCGCATGCTGATCAATGTGTAAATTCAGCGCGGCATAGGGTAAGCGCCGACCACCCCCGACCTCGGGTTTAGCGTGGTTGAGGCTGGCCAGTAACAGCACAGCGCCTTGTTGGGCGATCAGCGGGTCGCTGACCTGACTGCCCGCCAGCCAGTTCACCAGTTGGCTTTGCCCGGCATCCAGCGGCAGGCGTCCGGCGCTGTCGAGCAAGCGGCGGCTGGCATCGGCGTGATCCCCCAGCGACTGAGCCACCCATTGATCGCTCGGCACATCCAGCACCAGGCAGCGGCTGCCATTCGCGCTGCCACAGGCATGATGGAAACCGGACGGGACCACTACGAAACTCTGCTGGACCACCTGACTGCCACGCCCGTCCACCTCGAAATCCAGCGCCCCGGACAGCCCGAACACCAACTGCGCGTGGTCGTGGCTGTGGACGATCAAGTCCTGGGTGTAGTGGCGGAGCGTGAGGATCGGTCTCATCGCAGGTCTCCCGATTAAGGCCGCCAGTCTACACCGAGGTGAATCGAGCGCGTTGTCACAGGACTGACTTGCCACTGTCACAGGCGATTAACCCGACCGGCGCACAGTGGCGCAAACAATCGCAGAGGGTTGCCCATGACCAGCGCCGAGCTCGCCAAACCCAGCCGCAAACAGCGTGTGCGCACCTTGTGGATCTCCGATGTGCACTTGGGTACCCGGGATTGCCAGGCCGAGCACCTGTCGCAGTTCCTCAAGGGTTATCACGCGGACAAGATCTATCTGGTCGGCGACATCATTGACGGTTGGAAACTGCGCGGCGGCATGTACTGGCCGCAGGCGCACACCAATGTGATCCGGCGCCTGTTGACCATGAGCAAGCGCGGCACCGAGGTGATCTACGTCACCGGCAACCACGACGAATTCCTGCGCCGCTATTCGAAACTGATTCTGGGCAACATCCAGTTGGTGGATGAAGCCGTGCACGTCACCGCCGATGGCCGCCATTTACTGGTAATCCACGGCGACCAGTTCGACGTGATCACGCGTTATCACCGCTGGCTGGCGTTTCTCGGCGACTCGGCCTACGAAATCACCCTGACCCTCAACCGCTGGCTCAATCATTGGCGCGCCCGGTATGGCTACGGCTACTGGTCGCTGTCGGCGTACCTCAAGCACAAGGTAAAAACCGCGGTCAGCTTCATCAGCGACTTCGAAGAAGCCATCGCCCACGAATGCGTCAAACGTGAGCTGCACGGGGTGGTGTGCGGGCACATTCACCACGCCGAGATCCGCAAGGTCGGCGGGGTGGATTATCTCAATTGCGGCGATTGGGTGGAGTCATGCACGGCGCTGATCGAGCACTGGGATGGCTCGATCGAGTTGTACCGGTTGGCGGATGCGCAGGCGCGGGAGGAGGAGTTGAAGGCCATCAAAATCGCAGAGCCTGCTTAGAAAGATCAAAAGATCGCAGCCTTCGGCAACTCCTACATGGAAATGCGATCCCGTAGGAGCTGCCGAAGGCTGCGATCTTTTGCTGTCAGGCGGGCAAATGTTCTTCCATCGCCGCCTTGTAAATCGAGTTTTTTGGATGAGCAAATAACCGCTCCATCATCGGCTCAAAAAAACTCAGTGGTAATGTCTCGTAAGCCGGATCAAACGCCGCTGCATCATATTTGGCGCAAAACTCGATCGTCGCCTGATACTGCGGATGCTCACTGAATTGCTCCCGCAGATGCCGGTCCATGCCCAGGTGATGGAAAAAGTAATAGCCTTGGAAAATCCCGTGTTTCTCCACCATCCACAAGTTCTCGGCGCTGACAAACGGCTTGAGGATCGCCGCAGCAATGTCCGGGTGGTTGTAGGAACCCAAGGTGTCACCGATGTCGTGCAGCAAGGCGCACACCACGTATTCTTCGTCGCGACCATCGCGCCAGGCACGGCTGGCGGTTTGCAAGGAGTGGGTCAGGCGATCCACCGGGAAGCCGCCAAAATCACCCTCCAGCAGTTTCAGGTGCGCCACAATCCGTGTCGGCAATTGCCGCGCATAGGCACTGAAATCGGCGGCGATGATCGCCCAGTCTTCCTGTGTGCCGTCCTGCATGTGGGTGAAACGGGCGTTGGCATTCATAGGCTGATCTCTCTTTTTTATCGGGCTGCCTAGAACGGCACGCGACCCAGAATCATGTCGCGGTACATGACGAAGTCGCCGAGCAGGCTGTAGAACGGGTGTTGAAAGGTCGCAGGACGATTCTTTTCAAAGAAGAAATGCCCGACCCAGGCGAAGGTGTAACCGGCCAGCGGAAGGGCCAGCAGCCATAGCCACGCGCCTTTGCCGATGGTCAGGGCCAGAATGAAAATCACCAGCGTCGTGCCAATGAAGTGCAATCGTCGGCAAGTGCTGTTGCTGTGTTCACTGAGGTAATACGGGTAAAACTCAGCGAAGCTATTGAAACGTCTGATGTTTTCCACGACTGCTATCTCTGTGGTTATTGTTCTGGCTGCAAGTTGTTCTGCGGGTAGCTTATTTGAGTCTAGAGTGATCAGTGGCGTCAGCCAGTGACATTGGGCGCCACTTTAGTATCCTTCGGAAATTGGCCGCCACATGCGGCTCACCATGTAAGTAAACGCCATGAGCGAACGAACGACTTCTGCAAGCTGGGCGATGGGGATTGTCAAAGCACTGGAGATGGACGGCCTGGATTGCCGGGTTCTGTTCAAACAGCTGGGGCTCGACTACGCGGCACTGGACGATCCGGATGCACGCTTCCCGCAAGATTCAATGACGCGACTTTGGCAGCGTGCGGTCGAGCTGTCCGGTAATCCGGCGATCGGCCTGAACATGGGCAAGGTGGTGCGGCCCGCGCAGTTTCATGTGACCGGCTACGCGCTGATGTCGAGCCAGACCCTGGCTGAAGGTTTCAAGCGGCTGGTGCGTTATCAGCGGATCATCGCTGAAAGTGCCGACCTGAGTTTTCGCCTGCTGGATGAGGGGTATGCGCTGATCCTGACGGTTCACGGCGACCACCTGCCGCCCACCCGACAAAGTGCCGAGGCCTCGCTGGCCTGCGCGCTGGCGCTGTGCGGCTGGTTGACCGGGCGCACGCTGCAACCGCGCAAGGTGCTGGTGCAGGGCGAACAGCCGGTGGATCTGGAACCTTATAAACAAGCCTTCCATGCGCCGCTGGTGTTCAACGCGCCCTACGACGCGCTGATTTTTGAGCGCGCCGACATGGAGGCGCCGTTGCCAACCGCCAATGAAGCCATGGCGCTGCTGCATGACCGGTTTGCCGGGGAGTACCTGGCGCGGTTTTCCGAAAGTCGCGTGACGCACAAGGCGCGCCAGGTGTTGTGTCGATTACTGCCCCAAGGCGAGCCCAAGCGCGATACCGTGGCGCAGACGCTGCATTTGTCGCAACGGACATTACAGCGACGCTTGCAGGAAGAAGGTACGAGTTTTCAGACGTTGCTCGATGACACCCGGCGCGAATTGGCCGAGCAATACCTGGCGCAACCCAGCATGACCTTGCTGGAAATTGCCTACCTGCTGGGGTTTGCCGATCCGAGCAACTTCTTCCGCGCTTTCCGCCGCTGGTTCGACGCCACCCCCGGCGAATACCGGGCGCGGCTGATCGAAGCGACGAATCCGGTCAGTGACGCCAGAACGCCGGAATACACAGCACAAACACCGTGATGATCTCCAGTCGGCCGAGCAGCATGCCGAACGAGAGAATCCACTTGGCGGCATCCGGCAAGGTGGCGAAGTTGCCCGCCGGGCCAATCGTCTCGCCGAGTCCCGGCCCGACACCGGAGACCGTGCTGGCCGCGCCGGTCAGCGCCGTCATCCAGTCGACACCGAGCAGCGACAGCAGCAGGGCGATCACGCAGATGGTGATGGCGAAGAAGAACGAAAAGGTCAGGATAGAACGCACGATCTCTTCGTCGAGGCGGTGGCCGTTGTACTTCTGCTTGATCACTGCACGCGGGTGGATCAGCTGATTAAGGTTGGCCTTGAGCAGGATATAGGCGACCTGGAAGCGGAAAATCTTGATCCCGCCCGCCGTCGACCCGGAGCAGCCGCCGACAAATCCCAGATAAAAGAACAGCATCAGCGAGAAATTGCCCCACAGGCTGTAGTCCCCCAGTGCAAACCCCGTGGTCGTCACGACTGACGTTACGTTCAGCGCCACATGGCGCAAAGCCTCCAGCCAATGCAATTGCGTGGTCCACCAGTACCAGGTGCCGAGCACCAGCCAGGTCACCAGCAGCATGCCGAGCAAGCCTTGCACCTGCTGATCCTTGATCAGCGCGCGACGGTTGCCGCGCAAGGTCGCCACATAGAGGGTGAACGGCAGGCTGCCGAGAATCATGATGACGATCGCCACCCAGTGCACTGCCGGTTGCGTCCACTTGGCCAGGGACTGGTCCGAGGTGGAAAACCCGCCAGTGGAAATCGCCGACATCGCGTGGTTGATTGCATCGAACGGGCTCATCCCGGCCCACCAAAATGCCAGGCTGCCGAAAATGGTGATGCCGACGTAGGCCGCGACGATCAGGCGCGCCACCATGTGCGAACGCGGCATGACTTTTTCGGAGCGGTCCGACGACTCGGTCTGAAACAGCCGCATGCCACCAATGCGCAGCAGCGGCAGAATCGCGACCGCCATGCCGATGAAGCCGATGCCGCCGATCCAGTGCAGCAACGAGCGCCACATGAGGATACCGGGGGACATGTTGTCCAGGCCGTTAAGCACCGTCGCCCCGGTGGCGGTGATGCCGGACATGCTTTCGAAGAACGAGTCGGTGTAGCTGATGTGCTGGGTGAGCAGGAACGGCAGCGCCGCGAAAATGCACACCACCAGCCAGCTGCTGACGGTCAGCAGGTACATGTCCCGCGGGCGCAGGTGCACGTGTTCGGGGCGGCCGGGGATCACCAGCGCCAGGCCCGCAACGAAGGTGATCATGCTCGCCCAGAGAAATGACGGCAGGTCGCCGGTGCGCTCGAAAATCACCAGAGTGGCCATGGGTACGACCATGGCAATAGCCAGCGTGATCAGGAAGAGGCCGATGATGAAACCAATCGTCCGTAAGGTCGGCAACGCCATGAAGTCCGCTCGGGCTGAAAGTGGGAAGGGCGCCATTCTACGCGTGGGGCAGGCCATGTAAACCGGCACCGCTGCGGCACTTGCAGCTAGAATAGCCAAACATTTTTTACAGGAGGTGGCCGATGCAGGCTCTCGACGCTTTGCTCAACCGTGTTTCCGTTCCACGACTGATCGACCCGGCCCCCACCGCAGAGCAGCGCGAAGTGCTGTTTGCCGCCGCCATGCGTGCGCCGGACCACGGCCATTTGCAGCCTTGGCGCTTCCTGACAGTCGAAGGTGCAGCGCGTGAGCAGATGGGCGAGTTGCTGGCCGAGGCTGCGAAGTTGCAGGACGGCGAAGTCTCGGAAGCGGCGCTGGACAAGGCACGCAACGGCCCGCTGCGTGCACCGCTGGTGGTCGTAGTGATCGCGAAGTTGCAGGATCACGTCAAGTATCCGAAGTCTGAGCAACTGCTGGCGGCGGGCTGCGCGGCGCACGGGATTTTGCTGGCGGCGTATGCACAAGGGATTGGCGCGGTGTGGCGCACCGGTGAGCTGGCATATTCGGCGCATGTGGCCAAAGGGCTGGGGTTGGCGGAAGGGGAGGAGGTGATCGCGTTTCTTTACCTCGGTACGCCGCAGAAAGAACCGCGGGTGGCGGAGAAAGCCGACCTCGCCGAATTCGTCGGCGCCTGGCCCGGTAAAGGTTGAAGATCAACAGATCGCAGCCTCGTTTTACTCGACAGCTCCTACAGGCTTACCGATATCTTGTAGGAGCTGTCGAGTAAAACGAGGCTGCGATCTTTCAACACCACCAATGCCTTTAAGGTTGGACGACGGCCCCAGGCACCAGCGGCAATTCCAGGCTGGCGACGAACCCGCCCTGCGGATGATTCGCCAACACCAGATTGCCGCCATGGCGCTCCGCCGCTCGGCGGGCAATGGCCAATCCAAGGCCATGCCCCGGCGCCGTCTGCCCCGGTGCGCGATAAAACGGCTCACCCAACTGACTCAAATGCTCGGCATCAACTCCCGGCCCATGGTCGCGCACGCTCACCACAATTCGCTCGCCCTGACGCACCGCGTGCATTTCGATCGATTGCCCCACCGGGTTGAAGCGCTGGGCATTGCGCAGCAAGTTGTCCACGGCGCGCTCGATCATGGTCGGCCAGCCTTTGAGGTTCAGTTGCGGTTCTGTGTCGAGGTGCACGGACTGCTCTGGCGAACTGAGTTGCGCATCCTTTTGCAGCGTGCCGAGCAGCGCATTCAGATCAACCTCTTCAGCGCTGGCGTTGTCGGCATCGACGCGCGCGAGCACGAGGATTTCGCTGATCAGTGCTTCGAGCCGATCGCACTCGCGGGTCAGGCGCGGCCAGAGCTTTTCCCGTTCCTCGGGATTGGCCCGCTCGGCCAGTGCCAGCGCAATCCGCAGCCGTGCCAGGGGTGAGCGCAGTTCGTGGGACACGTCGCGCAGCAGTTGGCGCTGACTGCCAATCAAGCTTTGCAGGCGTGCGCCCATCCGGTTGAAGTCATTGGCCAACACACCGAACTCATCGCGACGGTTGGCCAGTTTCACCAGACTGTTCTGCTGATAAGTGGTTTGCCCCAGGTCATGCACAGCACCGCGCAGGCGGCTCAGTGGTCGGGTAATCGACAAGGTGACGAACAGGCTGAACAGGGTCAGCACCACCAGCGCAATGCCCAGCGCACTCAATGGCCAGAGCAGACTTTCGCGATGCCATGAGTCGAGTTCCGGGTGCGGAATGCGGTAGATCAGCAGGTAGGTGTCGCCGGTTTTTGCGCTGGTGTATTCGTCTGTCAGACGCCGCCAGGGCAGGCGTCGGTCTTCGTTGTTCTGCCGCGCTTCGAAGGCCGCCGCACGGCGTGGGAAGGTGCCGCGAACCACCGGGTCGCCGCTCTCGTTGAGCACCTGAACGTCGATGTGATACTGGCGTTTGCGCTGTTCGAGAATATCCTGGGCGGCTTCTTCGCCCTGGGCTTCGTAGGTTTGCGTCCACTGTTCGGCCAAGGTGTTGAGGCCCGGATGGCGGCTGAGGATCCATGCGTCCTGATTGAGCATATGCCCGAGCAGAATGGACAGGCCGGCAACCAGAGCGATGGCCAGCCAGAAGCTGGCCAGGATACGCCAGAACAATGAACGCACAGAATATCCTCAATCAAACACAGATCAATGTGGGAATGGGCTGTGTGGTGAGGGGATTTATCCCCGTTGGGCTGCGGAGCGGCCCCCCGTCATTCTTCAGCCAAACCGAGTTGTCAGGATCTACGACTGCTTCGCAGCCGAACGGGGATAAATCCCCTCGCCACAGGCTCGCTCCCACATCGAACTCATGGAAACAGACCCAGCGGGGTTTAGCCGCTGGGTCCGGGGTCAGCGCATTATTGCGCTTTTTGCGGTTGTTGCGCTTTCCACGCCTTGAACTCGGCCCATTCGGCGCGGCGCTCGGCCTTTTTCTTCTGGATCTCGTCGAATTGCTTCTGTTGATCCGGTTTCAGCAAGGCGCGTACATCGGCCTCGGCTTTTTTGTGGTTGGCGGCCATTTCATCTTTCATGGCTTTCTGGTCGGCGGGCGAGAGTTTTTCCAGGTACTTGTCGACCACTTGCTTACGCTCGTGCATCTGCTCGCCCATGATCTTGCGGATCTGCTCGCGCTGTTCGCGGCTCAGGTCCAGTTGGCTGTACGGGCCTTTACCGTGCATGCCGTGCATCTGACCGCCGTGGCGCTGGCCGTCCATCGGGCCGGCACCTTCAGGCATGGCCATGGCAACGGTCGGCAGGGCGGCAGCGAACATCAGAGCGATAAGAGTCTTGCGCATGGTGAATCTCCTTGTCTCGTTCCCGGTACGTTCCGGATGAGTTCAGATTACGCAGATCAAGGTCAGCGGCGGTCAGCGGAGCGTAAAGCTTCGGTAAAGACGGGTTTGTACCTTCCTGACAAACACCACGTTCCCTGTAGGAGCGAGCTTGCTCGCGATGAACCCACAGTCAGCGCGTTTTCCCAGACAAAATGCGTAATCGTTAACGTCCATCGCGAGCAAGCTCGCTCCCACAGGAGCCTGTCAGAGGCTGTAGTAATAACCGCGGCTGCGCAGGGCAACGATGCGCGGGCGACCGTCGGGGTGCGGGCCGATCTTTTTGCGCAGGTTGCTGACATGCATGTCCAGGCTGCGGTCATACAGGGTCAGCTTGCGACCGAGGGCGATTTGCGCCAGCTCCTGCTTGTCCAGGGGTTCGCCAGGCTGCTTGAGCAAAGCTTCGAGCAAGCGGCTTTCGGACACGGTGAGGGTGAATTCCTGTTCATCGATACTGACTACGCCGCGCACCGGGCTGAAACACAGGTCGCCCAGTTCGAGCTGGCTGGACACTGCCGGCGGGTGACTGCGGCGCAACACCGCACGCAGGCGGGCGGTGAGTTCCCGTGGGTCGCAGGGTTTGGCCAGGTAGTCATCGGCACCCAGTTCCAGGCCGAGGATGCGGTCCAGTGGCTCGCCACGCGCCGACAACATCAGCACCGGCAACTCCGGATGATCGTTGCGCAATTGCTTGAGCAGTTCCAGACCGCTGCCGTCCGGCAACATCACGTCCAGCACCACGGCCGCCGGAGCGTTTTCGGCCAGCGCGCGGCGGGCGCTCTGGCCGTCATGGCAGGCGCGAACCTGAAAACCTTCCTGGCTCAGCCAACTGACCAGCAGCTCACACAGCTCCTGATCGTCATCAATTAATAACAGCTCGCTCATGACTCACTCAATTTAGCCATTGTCGACGTTTTCGACTTGCACCACTGGCGAAGATACCGCAGAGCAGGGCCAATAGCGCTACTCCGGCGCCGATCACGAACCATTGCTGTTGATCTGTCAGCAAGCGTGGCAGCGGACTGCTGGCCTGGGCTTCCTTGAGTTGCAGCTTCAGGCGCTGGTTCTCCTGACGCAACCGGCTCAACTGAGCGCTCTCGCGTTCGGCATCGGCATTTTGCAGTTGTTTGCTCAATTCTTCCCGCTGCTGCTCGCTTGTCTTCAAGCGTTGCTGCAACTCGGTGATTTGGCTGCCGGCACTCAGAGAAAGCGGCGTCGCGCTTTCTTCACCGTGGGCGGGCGCCATGATCGACAACGTGACCAACATCAGACACAACGGACCTTTGCGCATCGGAGCTCCTGATTCCAATCGATTATTGGGCAGGTTGTCGGCAGGCAAACGAGAATAATGAGCGATTGAGAGCGCGATGAACCAGGAAGGTTCATCGCGGGGATAGCAGACTAGGGCAGGACTTGCTTGAACGGCTTGACCGAAACGTTGGCGTAGACGCCTGCGGCGATGTACGGATCGGCGTCGGCCCAGGCCTGGGCGGCGCTCAGGGAATCGAATTCGGCGACGATCAGGCTGCCGGTGAAACCCGCAGCGCCCGGATCATTGCTGTCGACCGCCGGATGAGGGCCGGCCAATACGATGCGACCTTCGCCCTTGAGCGCTTGCAGGCGCTCGAGGTGTGCAGGCCGTGCGGCCAGGCGGGCTTCCAGGGAGTTGGCGACGTCTGTGGCAATGATTGCGTAAAGCATGTCAGTCCTCGGTTTTTGGCGTGGTGGTATCGGCGTCGTGCAGGTGGCGGGACAGGTAAATGCCCTGTGCGACCAGGAACAACAGCGTCATGCCCAGGCTGCCGAAGACTTTGAAGTCGACCCAGTAGCTCTGGAAGGTGAACGCAACGAACAGGTTGGCGGCCCCGCAGAACAGGAAAAAGCCGATCCAGGCGATGTTCAAGCGCGTCCAGACCGGGTCCGGCAGGGTCAGCGCGTGGCCCATGATGCGCTTGATCAGCAATTGCTCACCGATGAAATGGCTGCCGATGAACGCCAGCGCAAACAGCCAGTTGACCACCGGGGCCTTCCATTTCAGGAACGTTTCGCTGTGGAACGCCAGCGTCAGGCTGCCGAAGACCAGGCAGGCAACCAGCGTCAACCACTGGCTTTTTTCCAGCTTGCGCTGCTTGATGAAGAGCGTGCCGTAGACCACCAGGGAGCTGATGATCAGCATCGCGGTGGCGCTGTAGATACCGCCGACCGTCACCGGGAAACCGGCGATATCAACGACCCGTGGATCAATCTTGAACACGATGAAAAACAGCAGAAGCGGGATGAAATCGATGAATTGTTTCACAGTGGCAGCCAGAAGCAGGATGTGGCGGCATAATAACAAACATATGGGCGCGCGATAGCGCCAGCTGATTTGAGGTTACACATCCCCGTGAATGTTGATTTGCACTGCCACAGCACCGCCTCCGATGGCGCTCTCGCGCCTGCTGTCCTGGTGGCGCGTGCGTACGAGAAAGGCGTGCGAGTCCTGGCCCTGACCGATCACGACACCCTCGAAGGCCTCGACGAGGCCCGCACGGCGGCCACGGCACTGGGGATGCAACTGGTCAACGGCGTCGAATTGTCCTGCACCTGGGGCGGTGCGACCATTCACGTATTGGGTTACGGATTTGACGTTACAGCGGCACCGTTGGTCGAGGCGATCGCCAGACTGCACGATGGTCGCTGGCTACGGTCCGAAGAAATAAGCCGCAAGCTGGCGTTGAAAGGCATGCCGGGTGCGCTGGAGGGCGCCCGGGCGATTCAGCAGGAACTGGGCGACAGCGGCAACGCGCCGGCCCGTCCGCACTTCGCCGACTGGATGGTCCGCGAAGGGTTCGTCAAGGATCGCGCCGAAGCGTTCCGCAAATGGCTGGGGGCCGGCAAGCTGGGAGACGTCAAGCAACACTGGCCGACGCTCGAAGAAACGGTCGAAACCCTGCGCGCGGCCAAGGCCTGGGTCAGCCTGGCCCATCCCTGGCATTACGATTTCACTCGCAGCAAGCGTCGCCGCCTGATTTCTGACTATATTCAAGCAGGGGGCCACGCTATCGAAGTGGTCAATGGTTATCAGCCCGCCGAGCAAGTGGGCAGCCTGGCCATTCTCGCCCGCGAGTTCGGTCTGCTGGTCAGCGCCGGCAGTGATTTTCATGGCCCTGGAGGCTGGTCCGAGATCGGTGAATATCGCCCGCTTCCGGAGGATCTGCCACCACTGTGGTGTCGATTCAAACATGACCCAATTATTGCCGCCGTCTGAACAGGTAGAGAATGTGAGTCAATTTTTCCAGATTCATCCGGAAAACCCGCAAGCGCGCCTGATCAAACAGGCTGTCGAGATCATCCGCAACGGCGGGGTGGTGATTTATCCCACAGACTCTTCCTACGCCATTGGTTGCCAGATCGGTGACAAGAACGCCGTGGAACGTGTGCGCCGATTGCGTCAGCTGGATGAAAAGCACAACTTCGCGCTGATTTGCAGCGACCTCTCGCAACTCGGGCTGTTCGCCAAGATCGACACCGGCACCTTCCGCCTGCTCAAGGCGCACCTGCCAGGGCCTTACACCTTCATTCTCAACGCCACCCGCGAAGTCCCGCGGCTGCTGTTGCACCCGAAAAAACGCACCATCGGCCTGCGAGTCCCGAGCCATCCGATTGCGTTGGCGTTGCTGGAAGAGCTGGGCGAGCCGCTGATGAGCGTGACGCTGATCATGCCCGGCGACACCGACCCGCTGACCGATCCCTACGAAATGCGCCAGCTGCTTGAGCATCAGGTTGATCTGATCATCGATGGCGGTTTTGGCGGTCTGAACGCTTCCACGGTGATCAATCTCGCCGACGGTGAGCCGGAAGTGATCCGCGTCGGGTGCGGCGACCCCACGCCGTTCATGGCCGAGGCCTAGATGTCGGCAGTGGAACCCGTTGTCGACAGTCAGGCCGGCGCCCAGCAAGAGCTGCCGTTCGCCATGGTCTATGGCCAGGCCGTGCTGGAAATGCCGCTGGACCTGTACATTCCACCGGACGCGCTTGAGGTATTTCTTGAAGCCTTCGAAGGGCCGCTCGACCTTTTGCTGTACCTGATCCGCAAACAGAACATCAATATCCTCGACATCCCGGTGGCGGAAATTACCCGCCAGTACATGGGTTATGTCGAATTGATGCAGTCGGTGCGCCTGGAACTGGCCGCCGAGTACCTGGTGATGGCCGCAATGCTGGCCGAGATCAAGTCGCGGATGCTGCTGCCCCGCGCCGAAACCATCGAAGACGAAGAAGACGATCCGCGCGCCGAACTGATCCGCCGCTTGCAGGAATACGAGCGCTTCAAGGCGGCTGCCGAAGGCATCGATGGTCTCAGTCGCGTCGGCCGTGATGTGGTGGTGCCCAAGCTCGACGCCCCGGAAGCCCGGGCACGCAAGCTGTTGCCGGACGTTCGCCTGTCAGAATTGCTGCTGTCGATGGCCGAGGTCTTGCGCCGTGGCGACATGTTCGAAAGCCATCAGGTCAGCCGCGAGGCGCTGTCCACCCGCGAACGCATGAGCGATGTGCTGGACCGGCTCAAGGGCGGCGGTTTCGTCCCGTTTGTCGAGCTGTTCAAGGCCGAAGAAGGACGCCTGGGCGTGGTGGTGACCTTTATGGCGATCCTCGAACTGGTCAAGGAATCTTTGGTCGAGCTGGTGCAGAATGAGCCGTTCGCGGCGATCCACGTGCGAGCCCGAGCCGAATAACGAGTTGAATCATGAACCTGACTGAACCCCGCGAGCTGGCGCCATTGCTTGAAGCCTTTCTGTTGGCCTCGGGAAAACCGCAATCGCTTGAACGCCTGTTCGAACTCTTCGAAGAGGGCGAACGCCCGGAACCGCCGGTCTTCAAGAAAGCGCTGACGATTCTGGCCAAGTCCTGCGACGGTCGTGCCTTTGAGCTGACAGAAGTGGCCTCCGGTTATCGCCTGCAAATCCGCGAAAAGTTCTCGCCGTGGGTTGGACGCTTGTGGGAAGAGCGGCCGCAGCGGTATTCCCGCGCGATGCTCGAAACCATTGCGCTGATTGCCTATCGGCAGCCGATCACGCGTGGCGAAATCGAAGACGTGCGTGGTGTGGCGGTCAACAGCAACATCGTCAAAACTTTGCTGGAGCGCGAGTGGATTCGCGTCGTCGGCTACCGCGACGTGCCCGGCAAACCGGCGATGTTCGCCACCACCAAGGCGTTTCTCGATCACTTCAACCTGAAAAACCTCGACGACTTGCCGCCACTGGCCGACCTGCGCGAGCTGGAGCCCGATCCGGTGCTCGACTTCGACGACGCGCCGGTGCCGGCCGGTTTGCAGGAACTGGCGGATGCCAGTGCCGAGCCGGAAGAGCCCAAGGAAGAAACCAGTTTTCACACGTTGTTGCTGGAGCTGGACACCATGGAGGAGGGGCTCAAGACCGACTTTGATGACATCCTGCGCGATGTCGAGCCATCGGCGACCGAGGCCGATATCGAAGTTGAACTTCAGGCAGAGCCCGAAGCCGAAATCGAACAAGAGCAGGAAGACGACGTGCTCGGCGTCGCCGAAGCTCGCGAAAAAC
The DNA here is from genome assembly GCF_902497785.1 of Pseudomonas fluorescens. Classification (GTDB taxonomy): domain Bacteria; phylum Pseudomonadota; class Gammaproteobacteria; order Pseudomonadales; family Pseudomonadaceae; genus Aquipseudomonas; species Aquipseudomonas fluorescens_BO. The sequence continues at coordinate 1,950 of NZ_CABVHK010000024.1, read as the reverse complement.
TCCTGGCCGCCGTCGCCGCTTTAGAACCGCACAAACCCGCCCCCGAGCTGACCGACGAAGAAGCCGAAGCCCTGGCCCTCGCCGAAGCCATCGAAGCGGAACGCCGCGAATTCGACGACTGAAGTTTTCCAAAAGATCGCAGCCTTCGGCAGCTCCTACAGATGATCGCTGACCTGTAGGAGCTGCCGAAGGCTGCGATCTTTTGACCCAGGAGAGTTTGATGAGCTCAATCAAAGACCCCTGCATCAGTGTCTGCAAATTCACCGACGACATCTGCGTCGGCTGCGGTCGCAGCAAGCGCGAGATCAAGTCCTGGAAGAAGCTCGACAAGGCTGACAAACGCACGGTTCTGGCCGAAGCGGCGTTGCGCCTGATCAAACTCGGCGCCACCGGTCGGCGGAAACACAAGTAGTTATCCAATGTTCAGCTAGTCTCTGATGCGCAAAGACTGACATGAGCGTATGATTTGCGACCCTTCGGCGATCCCTTCGCCAAGTGCACAGATTGACATCGCTTCAGGACGCTCAATTGAGGGCAGCCTGAACAGACCACACCGGGAGGTGCCCAGATGAGTATCAAAGACCAGAAAGACGACCAGGAAATCGGCCCAGCAGGTGAAAAACTGCAGAAAGTCCTCGCCCGTATCGGCGTCGGCTCGCGCCGTGACGTAGAAGCCTGGATCAGTCACGGCCGGATCAAGGTCAATGGCAAAGACGCCACCCTTGGCCTGCGCGTCGACCTGCATGACGCCATCACCATCGATGGCAAGGTGATCAAGCGCGAAGAAGCCGCCGAGTCGGTACGCCGCGTGATCATGTACAACAAACCCGACGGTGAAATCTGCACCCGTGACGACCCTGAAGGCCGTCCGACCGTGTTCGACAAGATGCCGCGCCCGAAAGAAGGTCGCTGGATCAACATCGGTCGTCTGGACATCAACACCACCGGTCTGCTGATGTTCACCACCGACGGTGAGCTGGCCAACCGCCTGATGCACCCTTCCTACGAAATGGACCGTGAATACGCAGTCCGTGTGCGTGGCGAAGTCGATGACGAGATGATCGAGCGTCTGAAAGCCGGCGTTGTCCTTGAAGACGGCCCGGCCAAGTTCACCGACATCAAGCAAGCGCCCGGCGGCGAAGGTTTCAACCACTGGTATCACTGCGTGGTGATGGAAGGTCGCAACCGCGAGGTCCGTCGTCTGTGGGAATCCCAGGGTCTGGTTGTCAGCCGTCTGAAGCGCGTGCGTTTCGGTCCGGTGTTCCTCAACTCCGATTTGCCGATGGGCCGCTGGCGCGAAATGAGCCAGTACGAAGTCGACATTCTGAGTGCTGAAGTGGGCCTGACGCCGGTGGCCATGCCGCAAATGAACGCCAAGAGCAAAGACAAGCTTGAGCGTATGCAGCGCAAATCGTCGCGTCCGGTCGGCAAGACCGAGCGCGTGCGTACGCTGCGTCCAGCGGCAGGCGCTCCGGCCGCCGGCCCGCGTCCAGCGCGTGAGCCGCACCTCGAAGGCGAGCGTCCGTCGCGCAAGCCGGTTGCCCCGCGTGCCGATGGTGAGCGTGGTCCACGCACACCGCGTCCGGCCAACGGTCGCACCGAGCGTGGCGAAGGCCGCGGTGCACCGAGCGCTGGTCGCAGCGATCGTGGCGCTCCAGCCGGTCGCGGTACGCCAGTGGCGGATCGTCCTTCGGACACCAAACGCCCGGCCAAGCCGGCGCCAAAACGTCCGGGGATCAAGCTGGTGGAGGGTGACAAGCCATCGGGCAAGCGCCGTGGCGCGCCAGCCGGTTCGGGCCAGCGTCCGGGTTTCGGTCGTCGCAAACCTGAGTAATCGGTAAGCGGCACATAAAAAACGCCAGCCTTCGGGTTGGCGTTTTTTTTTGCCCAGGCTTTAGCTCTGCGGTGTTCCTATAGGCCGCTTCGCGGGCAAGCCCGCTCCCACAGGTT
>NZ_CABVHK010000023.1 GCF_902497785.1 Pseudomonas fluorescens | reverse complement strand
CAGATCAGCGCAGCGCGCCCGCTTGATGCCTCGGTCGGCCCGAAGGCCGCCGCGGTTTTGATTTTGATTTTGATTTTGATCTGAGCGCCCCATAAAACCACGCTGGCCGAACGCAGGCATAGCGCAGCGGGGAAACCGGCAAGGATGCCGGTTTAGCCGCGCTGGGCCAGGGATGGCCCTTCGCGGCGACCCGCGGAGTAATGCCGGAGTGAGGGCACACCGAGCCAGAGCGAGGTGCCGAGTGGTGGGGCAAGAGCGTTGGGTTACTTTGCGCTTTTCAAAGTGACTCGCCGTAAGGGCGAAACCATTAGCGGCCGTGGCCGCAGGAATGGATATGTACACCCTCAAAAAACTCGTCGCCTGACACACCACCATCGCGAGCAGGCTCGCTCCCACAGGGGATTCGCATCAGGCCAGAGGTTGCGCACGGTCAGATCAGCGCAGCGCGCCCGCTTGATGCCTCGGTCGGCCCGAAGGCCGCCGCGGTTTTGATTTTGATTTTGATTTTGATCTGAGCGCCCCATAAAACCACGCTGGCCGAACGCAGGTATTGCGTAGCGGGGAAACCGGCAAGGATGCCGGTTTAGCCGCGCTGGGCCAGGGACGGCCCTTCGCGGCGACCCGCGGAGCAATGCCGGAGTGAGGGCACACCGAGCCTAGGCGAGGTGCCGAGTGGTGGGGCAAGAGCGTTGGGTTACTTTGCGCTTTTCAAAGTGACTCGCCGTAAGGGCGAAACCAATAGTGGCCGTTACCGCAAAAATGGATATGTACACCCTCAAAAAACTCGTCGCCTGACGCAAAGCCATCGCGAGCAAGCTCGCTCCCACAGGGGTTATGGGTACACCCGAAATAACAGGTCGGCTATGAGGCCGCATTCGCGAGCAGGCTCGCTCCCACAGTTGGACGGGTGTGTCAGGGGGAACCAGGTCGGCCCGCAGGCCGCCTCGGTTCACTCGCCCTCACCCTCAGGCACAATTTTGTTCTGGGTCAGATACCGATCAAGCGTCTCACTGTTCTGCGGCGAATTATCCCCCGCCACCTGCCACAGCCGCCGCTCGATCCCCTGAGCCAGAAGATGCCCCACCGCCGACTCGATCGCCGACAACACACACAACTGCGCCGGCTCGTTCGTGGTGTAGCCAACCTCCGCCTCCAGCAACTTCTTGAACTCGATAAACTTGAACACCCCGGCACTGCGGCCCACCGAGTAGATCGTTTTGCTGGTCATCACATTGGCCAGCACCTGCCCGCTGCGCACATCCACTGCCCGTAAGTTCACCGTGACCTGATCCACCCGATACTCCCGGGAAATGTCGATGCCCAAATAGCGCGCCCCTTCCCCGCCGCTTTTGACGTTGGTGTCATAGGCAATGATCCCGCCCTCGAGCATCATGTTCGCCGCTTGCAGCGGTGGCAGTTCCGCCTGGATGTTCACCGGTGTGTTCGGTTTTTTCTGCGAGGCGCGGATGATCTTGCGCTCGGTCAGCAGGTTCTGCAGCCCTTCGCGTTCCAGCACCACAAACCAGCCACTGACTTGCAAAGCGTCCATCAACATGCTCGCCGCGCCCTGGGTCACGCTGGTGGAAAACGAGCTGGCCGGCGTCGGTTTGTACTGACCGGTCTGGTCGCGAAAACCATAGACCACCGCCATCAACCGGCCCTTGGGTCGTGGCATGTTGATCAAGTCGTAATAGGTCGACGCCCTCGGCGTCAGCGTCGGGGTTTCGGTGTCCTGCTCAGCCCCGATCGGCTCGCGCAGACTGCACCCTTGTAATGCCGCCAGCATCAGCCCTAACAGAATTATTTTTTTCATGTCCTTCACTCCCCATCAACCCAGCCCGTCAAGGGGCCAGGCCGCTCACCTGGATTTCCGAGATTTCACCGGTCGCTCGGTCTGTCACGACGATGGTCAATTGCCCGGAGTCGTCGACGACGTTGACGATAAAAGCGTCGGTGGACAGGCTCCCGGTATTGCCGGCGGATATGTTGTCCAGCAATTGCCCGAGCAAGCGCGATTCCAGCTGATTGCTGAAGCGCTCCAGGGCTGACGTACCGGCCAGCGATGCGCGGTTTTTCAAGTCCGGGTCGTCGTAATCGTTCTGGGCCTGGGCGTTGTTGAGCAGCCAGGTGCCGTTCAATGGATTGCCGCCAAACGACGGATTGATGGGCGAGTAGACCAGCTCCGTGGCGTGGACCAGGCTGCAACTGCCGAGCCCGATCAACCAGAGGCCGGCCCTCGAAAGCCTTGGGCGTTGCGCGATTGTTGTTTTCATAATTCGTCCCTCTCAAGGTCCGTGGTGTCCTGCAACATGTTTTCCAGCTTGCGCTGGACAATCTGTCCGCGAACCCAGTCGGCGGCGGCGTAGGCCTCCTCCTTGAGTTCCACGGTGTTCGGCGGCAGAAAACGCCGGTAAACCAAACGCTGCTGATACTCGACGGTCACCAGTGCGCCCCAGCGCGCCGAAGGCCGTTCACGCACCACCAGGTTGAAATCCATAGGGCTGGTGGCGCGCAGGCGCTCACTGAACGAGTAGTAAAAGTCGTGGCCGATGTGCGAGATCGTGTCATCGACGATGAACCCCATCATTTCGTCTTCCTCAGCGGCAACGACGACCGGGGACGAAAGCAGGACGATCAAGGCGAAGCAGAACCGGTTCATGGCTGCACCGCCTGAGCCGGTTTCGAGGCGCCTTTGCCAGGACCCGGCGCGCCGTCGAGGAAGGCTTTTTCGGCGACGAACTGCCAGTCCTTGTAACTGGCCATGCCGGTGAAATCCGACCATTGAGTGGGGAAGTCCGCCTGCTTGAGCGGCTTGTCCGTGGAGGCGCTGCTGAGGCCGGTGATGCGCCCGTCGAAGCCGCGCATCAGGAACCATTCGCTGCCGCCAATCGGGTCCGGGTAGAGCTGTCGGAGATGGCGTTTCGGGTTGGGAAAACGTTCGTCCTGCAACAGGTCTTCGAGGGCTTTGGGGTACTGCGCCAACCCCGGCGAGCTGCGGTAATAACTGCGCAACGCCTGAGCGTATTGAGTGCCGACCCAGAGCAGTTGGCGCTCGCGATCACGGCGCGACGCGGTCGACCACAACTCGCCGGCACTGGCCAGGCCCATGCCCATCACCAGGATCAGGAACAGCACGCCCAGGTAGGTAAAGCCACCCTCGCCCGCAGGCTTACCACTCGGAATAAAGGCTGCCATCACGCGCCCTCCCTGTGGCACCGCTTTTGATGTCGGCGACCCCGCCCGGTACGCCGTCTGGCGGCGCGACCAACACCCAGAGGTCCTTGCGTTCGGCCACCGGGTCCATGGGTGCATTGCGCAGGTAACGCTGCTCGACCATTTGCTCGATGGAATCGGGGTAGCGCCCGGTGTCGCCGTAGTAGTGATCCAGCGCCTCGCGCATGGCTGACAAGCTCTGGCGCAGGGTGGTTTCTTTCGACGCCTCGAGGCTGTTGAAATAGCGTGGCAAGGCGATGGTCATCAGGGTCGCGATGATTGCCATGACCACCATCAGTTCCAGCAGGGTAAAACCCTTTTCCCGGCGCATATGCTCACCACTCCCGGTACGCGATGCCGTTGAGCCCCTTGCCCCGCGCCTGGGAGTAAACGTCAAAGACGTCCTCACCATCACGCGGGTTTTGAGCCGTGCTGTCATAGGAGCGCAAGCCCCAGCCACCTTCGTCGTCACGCTTGACCGGCTTGAGCGGGTCATGGGGTACGCGGCGCAGGAAATAGAACTTGGCGCCTTTGGCGCTGCGCACATCGCGCACGCCTTCGACCAGCACTTTCAGGTTCGGTGGATAGCCGCTGCTGTTCAGGGATTTCTCGATGTAGCCGGCGTCGAACGCCCGTTTGTAGGCGTCGATGGCATCGCGAATCTGATACAGCGCGGTGCGCAATTCCTGCTCTTTGCCCCGGCGCACCACGGTCTCGGTCAGGGGCGCGGCCATGCCGGCCAACAGGCCGATCAGCGACAGCGTCACCACGACTTCGATCAGGGTAAAACCACGTTGCGAGGCGTTCATGATCAAGGCTTCTCTATGGAAACTTGGGTAGACACCGCCGCCACCGGACGCTCGATGGGCGCGTTTTGCACTTGCGACTCCATGCGGCGATCAGGTGCCTGGATGTGCATGCTGGTTTCGGTGCCGGTGGGGAATTCCATGTCCGACGGGCTCTGGTACGGCAGGTTGCGCACGATCCGTGGGGTGATCGACAGCACCAGTTCCGATTTGCTGACGTTGTCTTTGTTGCTGCCGAACAAGCGACCCAGCCCGGGAATGTCGCCAAGGCCCGGGATCTTGTTGCCGGTGGCGCCATGGTCGTTGCGCATCAGGCCGGCGAGGATCTGCGTTTCGCCGTCGTGCAGGCGCAAGGTGGTCTGCGCGTTGCGGGTGTCGACCTGCACCGGAATCGTGCCCTGGCGGGTTGGTTCCAGCGGCGTGGCGTTACTCACTTCCAGGGCAATCTTGATCGCCACTTCGTTGTTCAGGTGCACGGTCGGCTGCACTTCCAGCTTCAGGCCGACGTCCAGGTAGGTGACGCTCTCGGTGATCACCGGCCCCTGAGTCGAGGGCACCGAGGTGGCGCTGATGATCGGCACCCGCTGACCAATGTGGATGCGTGCCTGTTCGCGGTTGCTGACGCGAATGGTCGGGCTGGCCAGGGTGTTGATGTCGTTGTCCTGGGCATTGATCTTGAGCTGGGGCGATGGATTGATGGTGATGCGGCCGGAATCGATGCCCTTGAGTTGATCGAGCAGCGCCACCGGGGAACCGTCACTGTTGACCACGCCGAAGGTGTTCGGCCATTGCAAGCCAAGGTCGAGAATCCGTTGCGTGGCGACTTCCATCACCTCCACTTCCAGCACCACTTCCGGGTTGGACTGGTCCTGGGATTGCAGGAGTTTTTCCGCCATGCGGATCGCGTCTTCGGTGTCGCGCATGGTCAGGGTGTTGAGGCGTTCATCGACAAACACGTCGCGGGTCTTGAGCATGGTTTTGACCATGTTCAGCGCGGTGTTGGCATCGATGCTGGTCAGGTAAAAAGTGCGCATCACCAGTTCCTGGTAATCCTTGAGTTTTTGCGGCGAGTCCGGGTAGATCAGCAAGGTGTTTTCGTTCACCACTTTCTGGTGCAGCTGGTTCTGTTGCAGCAGCAGGGCCACGGCGTCCTCGATGCGCACGTCACGCACGAAGATGGTGGCTTTCATGTCCGGACGCAGGTCCTTGTCGAAGATGAAATTCAACCCGGCCACCTGGGACAGCACTTCGAAAATGGTTTTCAGGTTGGCGTCGCGAAACTCCAGGGTCACCGGCCGGTCCAGGCGCGTGCGCAGCTGCGGATACGGAATGACGTTGCGGCTCTGGACCAAGCGAATGTTGCTTTGCAGTTCCAGTGCGCCTTCGTTTTTCGGGTCCAGTTCGAGGATCTGTTTGACCTGGCGGTCGGCACCGTAAATGTCGCCGCGACGCAGGTCGCCACGGGCCAGTTCGAGTTTTTCATCCATGCTGCGCAGGTACTCGAGTTGCCGGATCGCGTCCTGGGCGCGGCGGTTGTTCGGCTCGATGGTCAGCACCCGGCTGTACCCCATGCGCGCCTGGGCGAAATCGCGGTGGGCGCGGTCGGCATCGGCCTGGGTCAACAATGCGTTAATTGCCTTCACTCGCCCGCTGTTCAGGGCCAGGTGCAATTCGGTGTCGCGGGGGTCTTCGCGCAGGCCTTCTTCGATGCGGGCCAGGCCGGCTTCATACTGGCCCTGCTCGATCAACTCGGCCGCTTCCTTGTTGGCGACCTGCGCCGAACTGCACGCGGCCAGCGCTGCACACAGGCACAGGCTGGTCAGCGTTTTTTTGGTATTACGGCAGGATCTGTTCATTGCGCGCTCCCCACAGACAAGGTCTGGGACAAATGCAAGGGCAAGTAGACAAAGCTCAGTTCCACATCGGAAATGCCCTCGATCCGCCAGGTTTCGTCGATCACATCCCCTTTGCGTACGACGTATATTTTTTCGCCGTTCTGCAAAAACACTTGCAGGTCGGAGCGGTCATCCAGCCGCCCGACAAACTGGAACGGCATGGGTGGCATGCTTGGGGCTTGCACCACCGGAGTGAGGTTGACGGGTTGTTCGACGACGCTGGCCAGCGTCGGCGCGGCCTTCCAGCTGCGCGTGGCGAACAGGTCGCCGGCGGGGCTCAAGTCCTTCACTGCTTTTGCTTTGCCGGTGGCCGGCGCGGCAGGCAGCGCACCGCGGGTTTTGCTTTTGCCCGCAGCAGTGACGCTGGCGACGGCCACGTCGCCCTCTTCTGCCGGCATCAGGTAGTCGGGCAACCAGGCCAGCGCCGCCGCAACACCGAAGAAGCCCACCCATCCCATCACGCGCTTGGTATTCATCATGACCTCGACAGGTAAAGGGTCATGCGGATCCGGCCGGTCAGGTCGGTGTCGGCGATTTTCTTGCGTTGGAACTCGACGTCCTCCACCACCACCGCCGGCAACTGACCGAGCAAGGCGTGCAGGAAGCGCCGCAGTTGCGGGTAGCTGCCGCGCACCGGCAGCAGGATCTGATAACGCGCCAGATGGGTTTTGGGGTCGATGCCCAGCGAGTATTCCCCGCGCGCCAACGTGATGTGTTCCTGCGCCGCCAGCGCGTAGATTTTGTCGATGGCCACCGTGGCCTGAGGTTGCGACGGCAGCTTGCTGCGGAAGTCGTCGAGTTGCCGTTGCGGCACTACCGGTGGCGCGATGCTGCCGTCCTCGACTTTCGCCAGGTATTCGCCAGCTTCGCGGGTTTGCTCGCTCAGCTGTTGCAGCGACTGCCACTGCGGCATCAAGCCCGCCAGCCCATACACCAGCGCCACCAGCAGCATCGCCAGCCCGGCCAGCCCCGGAATGCCCAGACCTTGCAGGTATTCGTGGACGATCAATCTAGGGATTTGCATCGCCAATCTCCCAGCTAGCCGACAGGTTGAATTGCACCGGGTGTTCCGGCACGTTGGCCACGATTTCGTGGCTGAGCAGCGACACATCGGACAGCTCGTCGCTGGCCTCGAGATTGCGGTGGAAGTCGAGCATGGCGTCGAGGTCTTTGGCCTCGGCGCTGATCCGCACCTGGCCTTTGCGCGCATCCGGGGTGAGGGTCAGCAAGGCGATGTTGTCGCGGGGCATGGCTTCGAGCATGGCGAACAGGCTTTCCCAGGGCCGGCGCAGTTGCTGGGAGACCTTGCGCATCTCGGCGAGGTTCTGCGCCTGCTCGCGGGTTTCCGCCGGGCTCAGGCTGGTTTTGGCGCCGGTGTCGCCGGTGAGCACGCGCTGGGTGGTTTGCAGGTGGCCGTGTTGTTGCGCCACTTGTTCGCCGAGGTGTTGCTGAGCGACCAGGCAGCTCAGCGCCAGCACTACGCCGACGGTTAGCAGGCTCCAGCCCAAAGGGCCCGAGCGGCGGCGCGGCTGAAAGTCGAGCATCAGGGCGCGCATGTCAGGCCACCGCCCGGGACATCACGTACAACGCGTCGCGTACGCTGGTCCGGTCTTCTTCAAGGGTGCGCAAGTGCACGCCGGGCACCTCGGGCTGCGCGTCGAGGCGCGCCGGGGCGTGCAGGTAAACGTTCAAGGGGCGCTCGCTGGTGGAGGCCTGCAGTTGACTTTCGCGACCGATCAACGCGCTGAGTGCCGCATCACTGTCGCTGCTGCCCACCGAACGCACCGACGCCCAGCGGCCTTCCCGGGCCACCAGCAAGACGCTGCGCACCGGCTCGGCGACCACGAACAGAAAGTCGCCGGTTTCCAGGCTTTTATCGAAGTGATTGAACGCCGCCATCAGGTACGGTTGCACCGAACGCAGGCGCAGATTGCGCGCGCTGACCAGGGTGCGCAGACGCGCCAGCAGATCCTCCGGCAGCGCGGCGGCGATCCGGTCATACCCCGCCGGTTCTGCCGACAGCACCAGGCTCCAGGCTTGGGTCGGCGCGCCGTACAGGTCTTCGAAACACAGCCGGGCGAAGCCGAGCAATTCGTCAGGGCTGCTGATCTGTTCGCTCCAGGGCACCAGGCAGAAACGGCTGAAATGCCCGGAAATCACCACGCTCAATTCGGCACCGGGCCGAGTGTGGTCGGCCAGCAGATGGTCGAGGGTGTCCAGCGCCACGGCCCAGGCATGGAAGCCTTCGTCGATGAAACCGACGCTGCCCAGCCACTGGGTTTCGTTGCCACGGCGCTGACCGAGGCCGACACCACTGGCACCGACGACGGCGACAAAACGATCACGAGATAAAAGTGACACGATTGATCTCCTCGAGCGTGGTCCGCCCTTCCTGCACCAGTTCCAGGGCCGACTCGCGCAGCAGGCGCAAACCGCGTTTGCAGGCATGCGCCTTGATTTTCGAAATCGGTTGGCGCTCGACGATCATCTGCCGCAGCTCATCGTCCAGGTGCAGCAATTCGGCAATCGCGGTGCGCCCGCGATAACCGGTGCCACGGCAATGCCCGCAACCCTTGCCATGGACGAACTGGTAGTGATCGACCGCACGCGGGTCGAGCCCCGAGGCGCGCAGCTCCTCGTCAGTCGGATAGCTCGGCGCACTGCAACTGGCGCACACCAGACGAATCAGGCGCTGGGCGAGCACGGCGTTGAGCGCCGAGACGAGGCTGTAAGGATCGATTTCCATTTGGGTGAAACGGCCAATCACGTCGAATACGTTGTTGGCGTGAATGGTGGTGAACACCAGGTGCCCGGTGAGCGCCGATTGCACGGCGATCTGCGCGGTGTCGGGGTCGCGGATTTCCCCGACCATGATCTTGTCCGGGTCATGGCGCAGGATCGAGCGCAAACCACGGGCGAAGGTCAGGCCCTTTTTCTCGTTGACCGGGATTTGCAGCACGCCCGGCAGTTGATATTCCACCGGGTCTTCGATGGTGATGATCTTGTCCACGCCGTGGTTGATCTCGGTGATCATCGCGTACAGCGTGGTGGTTTTGCCGCTGCCGGTGGGTCCAGTGACCAGCACCATGCCGTAGGGTTCGGCGGCGAGGCGGCGCAGTTGGCGCAGGGTTTCGTCTTCAAAGCCCAGCGCCTGTAATTGCACGCCGCAGACCTTGTCCGCGAGGTCCTGTTTGTCCAGCACCCGGAGCACCGCGTCTTCGCCAAAAATGCTCGGCATGATCGACACTCGGAAGTCGATCTGCCGGCCGCTGATGCCGATCTTGAAGCGACCGTCCTGGGGCACGCGTTTTTCACCGATGTCCAGCTCGGCCATGACCTTGACCCGGGAAATCACCTGCTCGGCGAACTCGCTGCCCTGGATTTTGCTGATGTTGTTGAGCACGCCATCGATGCGGTACTTGATCACCAGGCCGCTGCCGGTGGTGCCGAGGTGGATGTCACTGGCGTGCATTTTCAGCGCGTCATACAGGGTTGAGTTGACCAGCTTGACGACCACGCTGGCGTCTTCGCTGATGCTGGTCAGGGACAGGCTTTGCAGGGTATCGATTTCGACGTTGGCGTCAGCCTGGGCGTTGAGCGATTCCACCGCGTGGAAGCTTTCTTCGTGGCGGGCCAGATAGGCTTTCAGGTCGTCGGCATGCACCAGGTACAGCGGCGCGCCGTGCAGGCAATCGTCGATCCAGGCCAGGCGCGAGGTATCGAAGGGGTCGGCAAACACGCCGATGACCGCGTCGTCGTGACGCAGCAGGATGAATTCACGTTTTAGGCACTGGGCCAGGGTGACCCGATCGAAAACAGGCGTGGCGTTAAACAGGCTGTCAGTGTCGAGCACCGGATAATGCAGGGTAGCGCCGAGGCACTGGATGAATGGCATGGGGGCCAGTTCGCACAACACCCCGAGGGCCTGGAGCATGCGCTCGCCGGACGTGCTGGCCAGTGACCGTGCCTGGGCCAATTGTTCGCTGGTAAAACGAGCAGGTACAGATTCCAGTGGTGGGAGCGAGCCTGCTCGCGAAGACGTCGGCCCATCCAGCATCTCGGATGGCTGCCCCACCGCTTTCGCGAGCAAGCTCGCTCCCACACTGTTCGCCGGTTCGGTGACAAGGGATAGACGGTCCATGGCTTGCTCTCCAACGCCGGGGGCTTTGAGCCCTGTCGACGCGGCGAGCAATTACGGGGGTTACCGCAACGGCTGGTCGCGCCACTACTTCCCGGTGAGCAATTGTTCGTCGTCTGGTGCCATGGAGGTCGATAGACTTCGTCGACGATCCGCCAGCACCCAACTGCCGTCGTACAACTGCAGCGGGAAACTCTCGGTCCTGCTCTGGCGTCGTTCGACAAAACCTTCGGATATGCTCATGCCTGCTCTGGGTTCGCGCTGCATCCCCAGAAGGTCACAAACTGCACGGGCCAATTCCGCCAACGGAAAGGGTTTGAACAGGATATGGCTGACTCCCAGTTGCCGGGCCCGCTCACAGACTTCAGCGGTCGGGTGCCCGGTAATCAGCACAAAATGACAGTTCCTGTTCTGGCGGACGGCATCGAGCACCTCAAAACCTTCCATATCAGGCAAGCGGTAATCGAACACCATCACATCGGGTGCAAACTGTTCGGCTTCACCGATACCCGTCGCACCGTCATGTGCAATCCGGACTTCCAGCGCTTGCGCCTGCAGATAATCCTGGAGGTTTTGTGCAAGCAACTTTTCGTCTTCGACAACCAGTACTTTGTTTAACAAGGTGGACTCCTTGAAACCGCAGGTCCGAGTTACGAACCTGGCAGAGCGCGCCTTACTGAGGCTAACGCACACTTCATGCCAGGCTGAGCGCCGGTTGTTTCATCGCTGCATATCATTGATTTTCATGGAAAAGCCTGTTCGACCAGAAACCCGCCCCCCAAAGGCGGGGACGCACACGGAATGGCCTCTCAGCTTTTCCCCCACTATTGGGGGGGAACCTTCAATTCTCGTCAATCCGTTCAATCCGGTTGTTCGAGCGCAATTGCCCCAGAACGGTTTGACGCGCCAAGGCTTGTTGCTGTCGGCCAAGGTAAGCCCTGACCATTTCAAGCCCTTGCTGTTCTGGGACATCGGCTGCGTCCTCGTGGTTCTGTAAATAGATTAAATGCCAGCCCAGCGGCGTCCGCACCGGTTCACTGACGTCTCCCGCCGCGAGGGCAAATGCAGCGGCTTCGAACTCCGGCATCATGCGCCCGCGAGGAAAATAACCCAGCTCCCCGCCCGCGCTGGCCGAGGCATCCTCGGAACCGCTTCGGGCGACGTCGGCAAAGTCCGCACCGTGGCTGATTTTCATCCGCATCTCTACTAAGCGTAGTCGCGCCGCTTCAACTGTGGCGGCATCGGCTCCTTGAGGGACTTTGACCAGGATGTGCCGGGCCTGCACTTGTTCCGGCCGACTCATCTCGGCGCGGTGTTCTTCAAAGAAAGCGCGGACCTGTTTTTCGTCCGGCTCAGCGACTTTGAGCAAGTCGGCAAACACCTGTTGCGCCGCGAGTTCCCGGCGGGTGTACTCGGTAAAGCCCGCTTCATCAAAACCGGCGTCTTCCAGGCGTCGCGCGAATTTTTCGGCACCGCCGATGGCCTGGCGGGTCTGCTCGATCTGGCTTTGCACCGTGGCATCGCTGATCACCACGCCACGCTTGACCGCTTCCTGCCACAGCAACTCGCGGTCGATCAGCGCGTCCAGGGCTTTGCGGCGCAATTGCTTGTAGGCCTTGGGGTTGCGAATGCTGCCCAGCGCCCGGCCCTGATCCTCCAGGTACTCGGCAAAATAGCGTTCGAGGCGGTATTCGGAGATTTCCTCACCATTGACCCGCGCGGCGGCCGGGCCATTGCTGCCAAACGCCACGGGCAGCCAGCACGACAGCAGAATCAGCAGCGTTTTGAGCTTCATGATCGAGACCTCCAGTCAGGGTGTCGCGGCAACGGGTTTGTAAGGGGCGACCAGGTAAAAACGCTGATCGGGCAAGTCAACGGTGACGATGTGCGCGCCACTCAAACCCAGGCGCCGGCCGGGGCCGAAACTGATCAGCGGCGTGAGCCCGGTATCGAAGTCATGCAGGCCTTCCAGCGCATTGATCAGCTTCTCGCGGCTGGCGTCGCGTCCGGCCTGCTTCATGCCTTCGCTGAGCAGCAGCATCGAACTGAACGCGGCGACTTGCAGCACCGCATGCTGTCCGCCGATCTTCTGATGCTCGCGTAATCGGGTCAGGGCCTGGCGCCCGGCCACCGTCCAGTCGCTGGGCACGAACGGATAGGACAGAAACACCCGCCGGGAAAAATCCCTGGGCACTTGCAACAGATCGCCCGCGACCTGATTCGAGGTGGCGAACAGGTAGGGCACCTGCCCCGCCTCCTGCAAGCATTCGGCGAGGCGGCTGAACCCGCCCCCGCTGCCCAGGTAAAACACCGAGCGCGAACCCAGCGGCAGGTCCTCATGCGTTGGGTTGTAGGCTTTCAGCGTGACGTTTTGCCAGGCGCGCCCTTGCAGGTACTGGCCGAGGTTCTGCGCGGCCGACAGTTGGCCAGGGTCGTCGGGGTAGATGATCAGCGTCGGTCCCTGGAGCACGCGCAAACTGTCGGTGGCGTAGTCGGCCAAGGCGATCAATTGTTCGCGCAGGCCCGGCAGCGGTTCGAAAATCTGCCGACTGCTCTGGGCCTTGCCTTGCAACGACAGCGGGCCAATTAACGGAATGCCCGCCCGCTCCAGGCGCGTGACCAATTGCATATCGAGTGCCGGCGCCAGTGGCGCGATCAGGGCGAACACTTGTTCCTGCTCGATCAAGCGGTCCAGCGCCTGCTCGGCGCTGGCACGGTCGGGGCCGGGATCGAGAATGGTCAGGCGCAGCTTGCGGCCGTGAATACCCCCCGCTTCATTGATCCGCGCCACACTGCCATTGAGCACTGCGGCCACGGTCGCGCCCTCATCGGCCAGCGGTCCCTGACTCGGCAACAACGTGCCCAGCTGCAGGCTGTCCGGGGTCAGGCCGGGATCGCGTTCATCGGCCAGGCGCTTGAGGTACGCCGTGAGGTTGCGCTGATCATTCATCGACAGCACGAAGCGCGGCATGGCCGGGTCGAGTCGGTTGTTGCCCGGGTCGCGCCCCTCCTGCACCGCCCGCGCCAACGTGCCTTCGGTATACGGCGGATAACTGCGGCCATTGATCTGCTGCTGGCCGTAAGTGCTGGTCAGTCGCGACCAGCTCAGATCCGGGGGACGCACCCCACCTTCGGGCCGCCCCAAACCATCGGCGCCATGGCAGTTGGCGCACGGCAGGCTGGTGGCCGGCAGCAGCATACTCGCCGCGCCGACCCGCGCCATCGCCGGCGCGCCAGTGCTGGTGACGCCCTCGCGGTACAAACGTTTGCCGGCGCTTTCGCTGGGGGTCAGGGGCAAGGCGTCGGCGGCGCAGTGCAAGCCGCCGATCAGCAGCACAACAAGGACGAGGGCTATTTTCATGGCGCAGGCTCAGCGGCCGGCCACGGGCATTGTCAGCAACTGCAAGCGCTGGGCAATGGCGGCGGCCGGGGCATCGGGACGGATCTTGCTCCAGCGTTTGTTGGCCACGTCACCCACGATCAGTTGCGTTGAATGCTGCTCGGGCGTCGGCACGATCTGCCCGATCCGGCTCAGGACCAGGTCCATCTGCGCCTTGTCGCCGGTAAGAAAAAGCCAGTGGGGCCCATCAACGCCCTGTTTCAAGGTGTAAGCCTTGAGCACCGCCGGGGTGTCCCGCAGCGGATCACTGGTAAGGGAGATAAAGGTGATGCCGTCGGCCTTGTCGCCCAGCAACTCACGCACTTCCTTGAGCTTGCGGGTGATCAGCGGGCAGGCGTCGTTGCAACTGGTGAAAATCACGTTCACCAGCACCACGCGGTTTTGCAGCGCATCGCTGTAGAAGCGCAGGGTTTCACCGTTCTGGTCTTGCAGCGGCGTGTCGGTGAACCAGGTTTTCGCATCACGGGTGCCGGTCGCCGGTTGGGCGGCAGCGGCCGCTGGCGTGGGGTCCTGATGGCCTTCGTGGGCAAACGCCATTGCGCTGAAAAGGCATAAGCATGCCGTCAAGGTGATCCGGTCGAGGGCTCTCATGGTTGGTGCTCCATGTCCATGGCGATGGCGGTGTGCTTGGCGTGGGCGTTGCGCTGGCCGCTGAGTTTTTCCACTTCACGGGTCAGCACCGCCGGGTCGGTAAACCCGTAGTAGCGCGTCCAGTGGCGGCTGTTGCCGTCGCCGACGAGGATCAGCGGTTGATGGCTTTTGAAGTCGCCGCTGAAGGAGCCGAGGCCCTTGAGGGTTTCGCTGATCGATTGCGAGTTGCCGGTCAGCCAGCTCCAGCCCGGGCCTTTCTGGAAGGCGCGGGCGTATTCGTTCAGGCGTTTGGCATCATCTCGCTGCGGGTCGATGCTGATCGACACCAGCTGCACCTCGGTGCCCACGCGCGCGCCCAGCTGTTTTTGCACCTTGCCCATGATCGACGAGACCACCGGGCACACGGTGGTGCAACTGGTGTAGATGAAACTCATGACCACGATTTTGTTGGTCACCAGGTCTTTTTCCAGGCGTACCGGTTGGCCGTTCTGGTCCACCAGCGCGACGTCGGCGAATTTCACCTGGGCGCTTTCCGAGCGGGCGCTTTTGGCCGGCATCTCATGCCCGGCGTGTTCGTCCGCCGAGTGCGCCAGGGCCTGGCCGATACCGACGGCCAACAGGCATAACGTCAGCAGTCCACGGTGTGCGAATCGGTTCATGTCGATTTCCTCTTCAGTGGGCGTCGCCGGGCATGACCCGAACGCTGGCAAAAGTCTTGTCATCGAAGCTCGCGCCCAGGGACGCCGCACGCACGTGCAGGTACCAGGCGCCGTTCTGGTCGAGGGTGACCGGGGCTTCATAAATCCCGTCGCTGACCTCTCGGGCGGCAACCGCCTGGGCCCGGGAACTCGGGGCACGGAAGTAGCGCACCTGAACGTCTTTCACCCCGCTGCGCTGGGTCTTTTGCTGACCCTGGACGATGCGAAAACGCACGGTGTAGGGGCTGCCCAGCGCGGCCGTGGACTTGTCTAGCATGAACTCGACTTTGGGTACGCCGGGGAGCTTGGCGAGGTTTTTGTCCGGTTCAACCACCGCGGTGAAGCAGTGGATAATGTTCGGTTGATTGAGCAGGAACGCCACGTCGAACCGCCCGGCGC
Organism: Pseudomonas fluorescens; assembly: GCF_902497785.1. Classification (GTDB taxonomy): domain Bacteria; phylum Pseudomonadota; class Gammaproteobacteria; order Pseudomonadales; family Pseudomonadaceae; genus Aquipseudomonas; species Aquipseudomonas fluorescens_BO. The sequence goes on along the minus strand of NZ_CABVHK010000023.1, from coordinate 100,237 downwards.
CCGGCAGTTTGATCCGCGAGCTGTACAGCCCCGGCTCGACTTCGCGCAAGCTGCGGTCGATGACCAGCGCCGCCCGCGCCACCTGGCCGCGATTGGGGTAACCGGACATCGGGGCGTTCATGCCTTCGGCGTAGAAGTAGGTGGTGTTGTCGACCGGGTTGACCACGAACACCGCGTTGTCGTCCCGCGACACCGCGAGGCTCGACGCCAGCGGCAGATCACCGGCCAGCCGTGGCGCCTGCGGCCCGGCCTCGAAACCCTGGCTGATCGGCGTGCGGCCCAGGCCCAGCGACGACAGGTTGATCATCGTGACCTTGGCCGAGGCCAGTCCGCGCACGTAGGCATAGGCCTTGGTAAACACCACTTGGTAGGGTTCGGCGGACACGTCCAGTTCATGGATCAGCGAATCCGTGGCAGCGTCGATCACGCCCACCTGGTTTTCCAGGGTGTTGAGGACGATGCCGAAACGCCCGTCGGCGCTGAAGCCCATCGGGCCCAGCCCCTGTTTCACTTTGATCACGCGGCGCACCTCGAGGCTGGCACCGTCGACCACAGTGACAGTGCCGTCCTTGCCGTCGGCGACGTACACCGCCTGGGACAGCGGCGAATACGCCACCGACAAGGGGTTGGAGCCGGTTTTGAGTTGCTTGCTGATGGTCAGGCTGGCGACGTCGATGATGCTCAGTGTGCCGTCATCGCGGTTGCTGACGAAGGCAAAACGGCTGTCCTTGCTGAAAGCGATTTCGTGATGGCCGCTGCCGGTGGCCAAATGTTTGAGGGTTTTGAGGCTTTGGCTGTCGATCACGGTGACGCCGGATTCTTCAGCCTTCGCGGCGTTGTTGCCGACCCACAGCAGGCGCTCGTCCGGTTGCAGGGCCAGGCGCACCGGGTTGCTGCCGGCGGCCACCGAGTCGCGCACCTTGAATTGTTCGCTGTCGACCACCGCAACCTCCCCGGCGGTGGGCATCGAGATGAACACCCGTTTGTTGTCGCGGGTGGTGACCCAATCCATCGGTGCTTGTTTGATGTCGATCCGCGCCAGGGTGCTGGTGATGCCGCCCACCGAGACCGACGGGTCAACCACGGAGACGCTGGCATCGCGGTTCATGACCATCAGGAAATAACTGTTGAGGTCGAGCAGTGGCCGCGCACCGATGCTCGATTTGAGGAACACCCCGACCCGTGATTTGCAGCTCTTTTCCCGGCCCTGGGCTGCGTCGGCGGCGACGGTTTCCGGGTCGAGCCAGGCGCCGGGATTGACCCCCGACAGCGGTTGGCCCGAGGCGCTGTCAGTGACGCGAAACAGCACGTCGGCGAACTGGCCTTCACGCAGCATGCTGTCCTCGGCCAATGGCCGCAGCTCCAGCGTCACCACCACGCCGTCACGCTCGATTTTTTGTCCGCTCCAGGTGTCCGGCAACGCCACCTCGGCGAGCATCACCGGTGGCGCCGTGCGCCAGACGCCGAGCCAGACCAGCGCTAGCCCGATAATCAACGCACAGCTGGCAGTTCCAATGGTCCTGTTCATATCACCTTATCCCCTTACAGATCTGTGCCTGTCTTGCGGTCGCCATCTTTGCGGTACACCCGCCCCCTTGTGGCAGCGAGTCCTTGTGGTGAGGGGATTTATCCCCGTTCGGCTGCGCAGCAGTCGTGAAAACGTTGCTTGCGGCGTACATGATTCAACGTCAATGCTGGTTTTGGGGCTGCTTCGCAGCCCAACGGGGATAAATCCCCTCGCCACAACGGTGCAACCCTAAAGAAGTGGTGCCAGCCACCACTTTCACCTCAAGGCCTCGCTCCTACAGGAGCGAGGCTGCCCTCCGGTTTACGGCGCTGGCGCCGGTTCGGGTTCGTTGGTTACCCGCAGCAATCCCCAGAGCCCGGCGGTGTTGCCGTACGCGGCGTAGTCGCGGAACAGGTAGTCGCCCGGTATCGCGTTGCTGCCCCCGGCGCTCGGGTGCATGAAGCTGAAGTGCGCCGCCGGCAGGATGCTTTCGCGGGCGCCGATGTACATCGACATCGGGTTGTAGCCGAACCGCACCGAACCCACGCCTGGCGCATACATCGGGTAGCCGCCGGTGTCGCTCTTCTCTGACTGGAACGGGTTGACCGACCAGACGTGACCGTCCAGTTGGAAGGTCGTGCCCCGGCTGCCACCGCTCGGCATCAGGATGTGGGTACGGAACGGTTGCCCCGGTTTCACGTACAGCACCGGCGTTTGTGGATCCGCGCCGATCAGCGCATTGCTGTAGGCCATGTGCGCGTTCGGCACGTCGCCGTAACCGGCACCGTCGGCATGACCGAACGGTGCGTCCGGCGCCAGCCCGAAGCGGAACCACATCGGCTCGGCCTTGTAGTTGATGGCCATGCTCGAGTTGTCCTGTGGATCGGTGGGCACCCCGAAGCCTTCAGCTGCAATGCCTTCCACCGGCCGGCCGTTGGCCCAGCGGATGTTCAACGCTTTTTGCCAGACCATCGCAAAGTCGCGGTAAACGGCCTGCCCCGGTGCGGTGACGGTTGCGTTGGTTTTGCGCGCATCCTCAACCCAGGTCGCGCCGATCGGCAGAATGCTCATCGCCCCGCCCAGCCCTTTCTGCGGTTGTTTGATCAGGTCCGCCGGGGTGATATTCAGCCCGCCGAACTCCACCGCCGTGGCGTTGATGTTGTCGACACTGCGGCCCAGTTGCGTGACCGGTTTGCCTTCACGCTCCAGGTGCCCGGCGTAGTACTGGTAAGTACGCGTCGGGTACGCGCCGCTGTTGCCGACCCGTGGTGGAACGGTCTGGATCGGGTTGGCGCCGACGTTGGTGCCGTCGGATTTGGTGATGTCGTACGACAGCAACTGGGCGTGGAAACCGACGTGGCTGGACGGCCGGATCAAGTTGTTAGTGAAGATCGTCGAGCCCTGCCCACTGTTGCGGTCACGCTTGACCAGGCCTTGCATCACAGCGGTCTGGGTCAGGTCCGGCATGATCATCGGCAAACGGTTTTCCAGGGTGACGTTGATGCAATCACCCGCCGCCGCGCGCAACACCAGCGGTTCCACCGGTACACCTGCTTTCAGCTTGCCGGTGCTCGGGTCGAGGTCGGATTTGCGCACGTACAGGATCGCGGTCGGGTCATGCAATGGCCCGCTCTGACCGCCGACGGTGATGGTCTCGCCATCTTCCGGATCAACCACCGTGACCTGCGGGATATTCACCGGCCGCGAGTTGAACACCAGGGTGCCGCCCGCCGGATTCAACGGCCCGCCGACGTGTTGGCCGACGCCGGCAGGATCGCCGATGCTCAGGCTCAACGGGTTGCGCAGGATGTCGTTGGCCAGCGCCGCGACCACTTCATAGTTGCGTTGCACGGTCGGCCGGGTGCCGATGCCATTGGGGTTGGCGCTGTAGCGCGGGCAGGAGCCATCGAACGCCACGGTGTTGCGCATGCCCGCCGGTTTCGGGTTGTTCGGCACGGCGAATAAGTCGCTGCGCTGGGCCGTGTAGTTGCGCATCACGCCCCAGATGCCGTTCCAGTAGCCTTCAATGGACGCGTCCATCGAGTACAGGTAATCGCCGGTGGTCGCCGCCGAACTGGAGAGCATCGAGACCGGTGCGTTGAAGCCCATCTGCTCGGAGATCCCGACCATCTGCGACGCGCGCCAGCCGGAGTTGGAGCTGTTGCCGAAGCCGGAACCGCTTTGCAGCCATTTGACCCCGTGCAAGGTGATGTTGTGTTCCTCTTCGTGACCGCCGGCATGCACCCGCAACCGCACGTTGTCACCGGTGTAAGTGCGCAGCATCGGGGTGAACGGGTCGCCCGGTTCGGCGCCGCCACGGTTGACGTGCGGCGGGAACAGCGTGGTGCCGCCGGTAGGACCGGTCGCTGACGTGACGAGGTTAGGCGCCAGGTTCATCGCCGGGATCGCACGGTCGGTACGGCTTTGCATGGCGTACGCAAGGTCGCCGCCGAGGCCGTCGGCCTGCATGCCGCGCTTGCCGTCCGGGCCGACCTTGTTCGGGTCGTACACGCGCAGGGCCAGCGGTTCGTTGCGGTAATTGACCACGAACATGCCCGGGTCATCGACCGAGATCGCCTGTGGGCACGGCCGGGTCGGGCAACCCGGCACTATCCCGCCCTGCACTTCAATGATGCCATCGAGCAAGGTGCTGGCGTTGTTGCGCACCGGTGGGTTGATCGCGTAGCGGAAGCTGTCGGCGGTGGCTGGGAACGCTTGTGCGTTGGGGATACCGTTGGGGCCGGCGCCGACGTACACACCGGCTTCATAGGCGTGCTGGAAGTCGCTGTATTCGAGGAAGAACTCGCGGAAGCTGTCGTTCTTGCCGTCGCCATCCAGGTCACCGGTGGAGACTACCGCTTGCCACGAGGTCGGGCCGCCGTCCTGCCGCGCGCCGCTGTACAGCGGTTCACCGGTTTCGGCGTGGAACCAGGTGGAACCGGCCGGTTCAGCCAGTACGGTGGCGTACAGACCAATCTGCTGGTGGGTCGATGGGCCGAGGTGGTCGTGGGTGAAAATGGTCCCCAGGCCACGGTCGACCCCTTTGGTGTTGATCACCGGATCGACAAACCAGCGCTGCATGGCCGTCCGCGCGCCGACCCAGTCGGCCCGGCCAAACTGGCCGAAGTACGGGTGATTTTTGGCTTTCGGGCAGGCCGGTGTGCCGTCACGCGGATCGGTGTCGGTGCACTGGTTGAACTCGCGAATCGCGCGGATGCGTTCTTGCACGGCACCGGGGGAAAGCACGCCGTCCTCGTAGTTCCAGCCATTGGCCGAACCGTCCGCCGCCGTCAGGTCCCACTTCGGCAGGTGAATGTGCTGGCCGATCACGTCGGTGGGCGTGCGCACCTGATAGTCGTCCATCTCGTAGATGGCCGGCACCAGGTTGGTTTGCTGGTACTGCACGCAATCGAAGGTGTTCATGCGCATCACCAGCGGCTCTGGTGGACGCTGCTTGGTGATCACTGGCCAGGCGTCTTCCCACAGCGCCAGAATGCGCGCTTGCGGGAAGTGGTAGCCGACCTTGTTGTACACCGCATCGAACTGAATGTTCGCGGCTTTGTAGACCCGTGGACGGTCAGCGGTGAAGGTCGAGGAACCGGTGTAGGACATGCCGTCGGCCCGCTCGCCGCTGGCAAACTCACCCGTGCCGGCGCTGCTGGTCAGGCGTTTTTGCCGGTCATCCATGCACGGCTCGTAGTAAGGCGCGCCCGCGATCGGCAAGGCACCGTTGGTGCGGAACGCCCGCGCAACGATTTGATTGCCGGGCAGCAAGGCGTAGCTTGGGTGGTCTTTTTTCGCGTGGAAAGCCATGGCCGCCTGTTCGACCTCAGTGCCCTCTTCCGGCATGTAGATCGGTTTGGCGCGGGTCACTTCCTTGGAGAAATCCAGCGACGTGGTCACCGTTTGCGCCTCGCCACCGGAGGAGAATCCGTCCAGCGAATGCCGCCCTAAACCGCCGTCCCAACCACCGGACGACGCCGGATCGAGGTTGGCCCACAGGGCGTTGCCGCTGGTTTTCAGGGACTGGGCCGTGGCCGCGTCGAGCATGTCCAGCGGTGGGGTTGGTGGGCGTTGGCCGACCGAGGTTTCCATGCCGCCGATCCAGAAGGGATAGCCAGGGTTTTTCAGGCTGCCGTCGGCATTGCGGTTGGCTTCACTGCGATCCACCAGCGCCAGCGAACCGATGGCGTGCGCGCCACCGTTGCCGCCATGGTGTTCGCCGTCATCGTCGTCGTCCTCTTCATCATCCTCATGACCGGCCACCAGGGTTGCGCCGATTTTCGGCACCACCGCGACTTTGCCCGGCATCGGTGCCATGGCTTTGCCAGGCAGCGGCACGACGGCTGGAATCGGTGTGCCGGCAACGATTTCGCCATCGGGCAAGGCCCGGGAACCGGCGGCCGGTTTGCCGCTGCGCAAGGCGTAAGGCTCGCTGTGATAGCCGTCTTCGCCCTGTTGCGACACTTCGAGTCGGGTGCCTTCTTCGAACACGTCATGCACGCGCCACATGCTCCACATGCCTTGGGCAAAGTGCGGATAGAAGTGGCAGTGATAGATCGCATCACCGGCCACGCGGTTGCGGTTGCCCGACCCGCCGTTGGCGATTTCATAGGTGTAGCCGGCGCCCGGACCGATGCCCTGGGCGTCGACATAGTCGGAGTTGTCGTCGTTCGGGTTGAACAGCCACTGATGCCCGTGCAAGTGGAAAATATGCTGCTCGTGGCCGTTGTGGGTGTTGCGGAATTTGACGAAGTCACCGATGTAGCTGTGGTTGACGTTGGACGGCTCGGACGGGTACAGCGCCATCGTCGCCTTGACCCCGATCTGATCGGCGCTCGGCACTTGCCCCGGCAGAATGCCTTCGAGACCGGCGTTGGCCGGCACGTCCACGAGCATTGCCACGTCGCCGACGGTGTGCGAGCTGAGGAAGAATTCTTCATAGGCGCAGGACAGGCAATCGTGCATCGGCCCGACGCCCAAGCGGTTGGCCACCACCTCGGCGCCCATGCCGCCGGAGCCGTAGTTGATCATGAAGGAATCACGGGTCGGCTCCAGCACGTGGGCCATCACCGGGTCAGCCCAGTACGCGGGGAACGCCTGGGTGGCGGCGGTTTCATCCTGGAACTGCGAGGCAAAATCACGGAACGCTTCCAGCCGGTTGGGCAGCGCCGGGTTGCGTTTGCCGATGGATTCCAGCGGATAGGTCGATGGCGCAAAGCTGCCGTCGGCATTGCCACCCATCACCACTGCGTCGCTCTCACTGGAAATGATTTCGCTGCCGTCGACCATGCTGATAATCGGCGTGCCGGCCTTGCCTTCACGGATCCACGGTTCGCGCTGCGGGTAGCGCGCCTGGTAATCGACGATGGGTTGGCCGGTCGGCGCGCGGCCAGTGGTGGCCAGACGCATTTCTTCTTCGGTCACGGTGTTGCGATAGGTGCGGCCGCCCTTGGGCACGACCACCACTTGGCCGAACAGGCCGTTGGCGACGTTGCCCGCATCGCCTTCACCGCCGAAGGTCGCGCCACGGCTGCTGGCGGCGAAGGCGCCTTCACGTTCGGCGAACAGGGTGTAGGAACGAGTGGCGCCGGGGGCGATCAGGGTGTTGGCGTTGCGCCCGGTGTAGGAGGCGATGTCGTCGATGCTGTTCACCGCTTGCAGGCCGTTGACCTGGAAGCCGACGTGGCGGTCGGTGACCTGCTCATCGACTTTGAATTGATCAACGTCGCCGACGGGCACTTCACCTTCGATCTCGCCCTCTTCTTCCTCTTCTTCCTCGCCGCCATCGTGGCTGCCGGGGTTGGCCTGATACGCGAGGAGGTTTTGCAGGTTGATGGTCAGGCAGTCACCGGCAGCTACCCGCAACACCAGCGGACGCGGGCGCTTGTCCGGTCGCAGCGAGACTTTGCCCGGCACCGCCGCGCCGCCGTTGGCCAGGGAACGTTCATGGTCATCAACCACGTCACGTCGCAAGGCGAACATCATGCCGTTGGCGTTTTGGGCGCCGAGGCGGTTGAACATCAGCGGCTGATCCAGCGCCACGACGTTGGCCACGAGATTGCGCTCGCAGCGCACAGCTGCTTCGGCCAGCTCGATGCCCAGCATCGGCGCCACCAACAGCAGCATTTTCAGTAATGACGGAGCGTGGGATAAGCCGGTCATGATCACGGTCCTCGCTGTAGATGCTCACAGGGAATGATTCTCGACAACAACCCCAGAGCAATCCGCATGCCATAAATGTTTATGTTTAATTTCAGTTAGTTACAGTTATCACTTAACAACTCGGGGGAAATTCCCCACCCGTTTCCCCGGTTTCCGGGTCCAGGATCAAAAGATCGCAGCCTGCGGCAGCTCCTACATTCGCTCGGCGTATTCCCGTAGGAGCTGCCGCAGGCTGCGATCTTTTGACTTCCCCCCACATATGGGGGCCTCCCCCACTCACAGCGGCGCGTCCACGGCCAGGCCCTGCAAGCGCCGGTATTGGCGCAGCACGCTGGGCACATAGCGCTGGGTTTCAGCGAACGGTGGAATCACTCCGCCACGGCTCAAAACCGCTTGCGGCCCGGCGTTGTAGGCCGCCACGGCGAGCGCGATGTCGTTGTCGAACAGGGTCAGCAGGCGCTTGAGGTATTTGGCCCCGCCCTGGATGTTGGCTTTCGGGTCGTAGACGTTTTTCACCCCCATTTCCCGAGCGGTGTCGGGCATCAATTGCATCAGCCCTCCGGCGCCTCTGGGGGATGTCGCATCGGCGTTGTAGCGCGACTCGGCCTGGATCACCGCGTGTAGCAGGGCCGCCGGTAATTGATTGGCCGTGGCTGCCGCCGAGACCAGCTCGGCATAGGGCCGGGCGGCGATCATTTGCGGCTGCTGATCAAGGCTGACCAGCGCTTTTTCGGGCTCGGGAATCACCCGTTCGTAGGTGCGTCCGGGCCGGTGGACGTTGGACAAAACGTAGCTGCCCTTGGCGTCCACGGAAACGAACACATCGGCCTGGGCGGTGCCTGCCAGCAGCAGGCAACCGAGCAGTCCTGTGGTGAGTGTTTTCATTATTTTGTCTCCCCTGACCGGCCCCGAAAAACGGGGCAATTGCCCCAATGGCCGGTAGTCAACCAGCCATACGCAAGCACTGTGCCGACTGCGCGAAGGCCGGTAATTCAGGGGGTTCAGCAAGATGACAAAGGGTGAGCATGGCAATTGCATAAGGGTGAAGGCGACCCTTCTGCCGACTGTGTGAGGTCATCATGAATCAGCGTCTGTGTTGTGCCCCGCGTACCCAAAGCGGGTTTACCTTGCTCGAATTGTTGGTGGTGCTGGTGGTGCTCGGCTTACTCGCCGGGATCGTCGCGCCGAAGTATTTCGCCCAGTTGGGCCGCTCCGAGGTGAAGGTGGCCAAGGCGCAAATCGAAGGCCTGGGCAAGGCACTGGATTTGTATCGCCTGGAGGTCGGCCATTACCCGTCGACCGAACAGGGTTTGCAGGCGCTGGTCATCGCGCCGAGCGACGAAACCCGCTGGACCGGCCCGTACCTGCAGAAAAAGCTGCCGCAGGACCCGTGGGGCCGTAATTACACCTACCGCTACCCCGGCGAAAACGGCGAGTACGACTTGCTGTCCATGGGCAAGGACGGTCAACCCGGCGGCGAAGGTGAAAACGCCGAAGTCGCCAGTTGGCAATGACGGGAGACGACCATGCGCTTTCATCTCAAAGCGGTCGGCAAGGCCGGCGTGGTCGCGATGACCGTCGAAGCGCCGGGCCACAGCGAAGCCCGGCGCATCGTCGAAGACCAGGGCTTGCGCGTGGTCAGCCTGCACGCCGAGCGGCATTGGCGGGCGTTGCGCATCCGCCAGCGCGAAACCTTCAACCTGGTGCTGTTCAGCCAGGAACTGACCACCCTGCTGAATGCCGGCCTGCCGTTGATCGATGCGCTGGAAAGCCTGGCGGAAAAGGAAACCGCGCCCCAGGCGCGCAAAACCTTGAGTGAACTGGTGCGCCTGCTCTACGAGGGCAAATCGTTTTCCCAGGCGTTGGGCCAGTTGTCGGCGGTGTTCCCGCCGTTGTACGTGGCGCTGGTACAGTCCAGTGAAAAGACCGGCGCCGTGGGTGAAGCCCTGGGCCGCTATGTCAGCTATCGCCAGCGCATGGACGAAGTTCGCCAGAAGATCGTCAGCGCTTCGATCTACCCGCTGCTGTTGCTGGTGGTGGGAGGTGGCGTGGTGTTGTTTTTGATGGGCTACGTGGTGCCGCGATTCAGCCTGGTGTTTGAAGGGTTGGGCAATAACCTGCCGTGGCTGTCGCAGATCCTGATGAGCGGCGGGATGTTCCTGCACGCCCACCAAGGCGAATTCTTTGGCGCCTTCGCAGCGCTTGTCATCGCCCTCGCCTTCCTGCAACGCCAGCCGGCTTTTCGTCGCGGCGTGGACCGGGTCATCGAAAAACTCCCGGCGGTGCACCAACGCATCTTCATGTATGAACTGGCGCGTTTCTACCGCTCGCTGGGAATTCTGCTGCAAGGCGGCATTCCCCTCGTCACGGCCATGGGCATGGTTCGCGGCTTGCTCACCCCCGCCTCCCGCGTGCGCCTGGACCAGGCCTGCGAACGGGTGCGCGAAGGGCAATCGCTGTCGACCGCGCTGGAACTCAATCACCTGGTCACCCCGGTGTCCCTGCGCTTGCTGCGCGCCGGTGAACAGTCCGGGAACCTGGGGCAAATGATGGAGCGCAGCGCCGACTTCTATGATGAAGAAATCAGCCGCTGGATCGAATGGTTCGTGCGGTTGTTCGAACCCCTGCTCATGACCTTCATCGGCCTGCTGATCGGGGTCATCGTGATCCTGATGTACATCCCGATATTCGAACTGGCCTCAAGCATTAACTGATACACCCGACCACAAGGTACGACCGCCTCCGCGAGCAGGCTCGCTCCCACAGTGGATTTTCGTCGAGCACCCGATTGGGTATTCACTGAAGATCTAATGGGGAGCGAGCCTGCTCGCGAAGGCGTCAACGTGTCTAAATCCCCCGCTTTGCAAATCCCCCACCAACCTCTACTCTGCGTGATCCCTCCCCGCATCGAGCCCCCCATGATGGACAGCCTCAGCGGTATCACGGCCTTCATTCAGGTGGCCGAGACCCGCAGCTTCACCGCAGCCGGCCGCCTGCTGGAAATTTCCTCCTCGGCGGTGGGCAAAAGCGTTGCGCGCATGGAAGAACGCCTGGGTGTCCGCCTGTTCCATCGCAGCACCCGCAGCGTCACCCTGACCACTGAAGGCGAGCTGTTCCTCGACCGCTGCAAACGTATCCTCAGTGAAGTGCAAGCCGCCGAAATGGAGTTGCTGGAATTGTCCGCCAACCCGCGCGGCAAGGTGCGCATCAGCGTGCCGATCCAGAACGTGTTGATCATGCCAGTGCTGGCGGGGTTCATCCGCGCCTACCCGGACATTGAGCTGGACGTGGACACGTCCGATCGGATGGTGGACGTCATCGAGGAAGGCTTCGACGCGGTGATCCGCACCGGCGCACCACAGGATTCGCGGCTGATGGCGCGCAAGCTGGGCGGTTTTCAACTGCAATTGGTCGCATCACCCGAATACCTGGAACGGCATGGCGCGCCCACGCACCCTGACGATTTGATCCGTCATGTGTGCCTGCTGCACAAGTTCCCGGCCACCGGGATGATCGAACGCTGGCCGCTGCGCGTCGGCGACACGCACATCGAGCCGAACCTGACCAAATCCATGATTTGCACCACGACTGATCCGCTGCTGCACCTGGCGCTAGATGGCGTGGGGATTGCCTGCCTGCCGGATTTTTCAATCCGCCAACCATTGGCTGATGGCAGGCTGAAAGTGGTGCTGGAGGATTACACCGACCACAGCGGCCATTTGTGGATGCTCTGGCCTGCGTCGAGGCAGACCGCACCCCGATTGCGGGTGCTGATCGACTACTTCAAAGACAACATTCTGAAAGCCTGAACTCAGCGTTGCAGGGCCTCGGCAATCGGGGCTTTGCCCACGCCGAAACTGAGCATGACCGCCAGTCCGAGCAAGCCAATTGCGGCCCCGAGCCATAGCGCAGACGGCACGCCGTGATGGTCAACCATCAAACCACCGAGCAGCGAGCCCGTAGCAATGGCCACCTGAAACATGGTGACCAGCATGGCTGCACTGGCCTCCGGCAATTGCGGCGATGTCAGCTGCATCCATGTGCTCACGCCCAACGGAATCGCACCATAAGCGATGCCCCACAGCAAAACCGCGAGCACCACGCCCACAGCCTGTAACTGCGGCAAGGCCAATTGCGCGATGACCATCAAGAGCACCACCGCGCCCAACGAGGCCCGAAGGTGCCGGGCCGAACCACGGGCCATCGCGAAGTTGGCCAACATGCCGACCAAGCCGAAACCGAGCAGAATCGAAGTGATTGCACTCGCCGAGAAACCTGCTTCACGGCCGAGGAATGGCGCGATGTAGGTGTAAGCCGAGAAGTGTGCAGCGACCACCAGCCCCAACAGCAACATGCTGCGTCGCGCGGTTTTTCGCGCGAGAAAACCCAGCAGCGCGCCCACGCGCAAACCTTCGCGAGAAGGCAACGAAGGCAATGTCAGCCCTTGCGCGATCAACGCCAACAGCGCGAGTGCCGCCGCGACCGCGAACGACACGCGCCAGGAAAACAAGGTGCTGACAAATGTGCCGAACGGCACCCCAAACACAGTCGCCATTGTGATCCCGGCAAAAATCAGCGCCGTGGCTTTGGCTGCCCGGGATTCACTCACCAGACGCGCGGCCACGGCAATCGCCACCGCCCAGAACCCACCCAACGCCACACCCAACAAACCCCGGCCCAACAGCATCACCACTAGCGAGGGCGCGAACGCCGACACCAGGTTCGCCACCACCTGCACCAGGGTCAACAGCAACAGCAAATGCCGCCGGTTCAACCGCCCTGCCCCGAGCATAATCGCCGGCGCAGAGACCGCCGCGACAATCCCCGGCACGGTAACCATCAACCCGGCCGTCCCGTCGGTAATGGCGAGGCTGTTGGCGATCTGCGGCAGGATGCCCACCGGCAGGTACTCTGTCGTCACAAACGCAAAGGCGCCAAGCGCCACGGAAAACACCGACAGCCAGTCGCGCCAGGAAGAGGGCTGCGTTTGATCGAGCGCAACACTGGCCGGTATTGCCTGCATATCGTTCATGGGAAAACTCCACAGTAATAAGTGGAGCCATGCTAGGCATCTCACCGCTGTGGAAAAATGGGGCGACGTTCCGGTCACTCTGGATCAAACACTCCGCAATCAGATAGTCCGACGGCGGTCGTATTTACCCGAAACAACAACAATCCAGTAGATACCGGCTTTCTGGCGAACCCTGCGACGCAGGGTGCAGGACTTACGCGATCGCTGGCAAGCCAGCTCCCACAGGGTTTCCGGGTACGTCCGGGAAATTGCGACGGTTGCAAGCCGCCTTCGTCAGAACGCCGCCCGGAACAGGCTCGATCCCACAATGAAAACTGTGCCAACCCCAACCAAACCACAAGGCCGAGCGTTAGCTCGCCTTGCGCTTTTGATCCTGCTTTTGATTTTGATCTACCCGCCCCTTCGGGAGGCCGAGTGGAGGTTCTGCGCAGTGGGCAGCCCGGCATGGATGCCGGGCTAGCTGCCCCCGGCCATGGATGGCCGATGGCAGCGGGCCCACGGAGCAGGACCGGAGCGAGGGAACGCCGAGCCTTGGCGAGGGGCCGGACGCCGGGGCGAAGCGTTTTGCTTACTTTTGGGCGTCTGCAAAAGTGAGTCGCCGTAAGGGCGAAACCCTAGGTAGCCGTTACCCAGGAATGGATATGTACACCTGAAGAACGTGGTCGGCTGTCAGGCCGCCTTCGTCGGAACGCCGCCCGGAGCCGGCTCGCTCCCACAATAGGACCGAGTTCATCCGGGGAAATGTGGTAACCATCAGGCCGCCTTCGTCGGAACACCGCCCGGAGCCGGCTCGCTCCCACAGGGGGCGCGGGTACCTGCGGGACTATCACCACTGATACGTCGCACTCGCCTGAACCGTGCGCTGTGCGCCATACCAGCACCACGAGTAGGAGAAGCACGACGCCACATACTCTTTGTTGGCCAGGTTACTGGCATTCAACGCCAGACGCAGATTGTCCTTGAGACTGTTGATGTGCGGAATGTCGTAATGCAACGCCGCATCCACCAACGTGTAGCCCGGCACCTTCAACGTGTTGGCTGTATCACCCCAGGACGACCCGACATACCGCGCACCGGCGCCCACCCCGAAACCTTTGGCAACCCCGTCGTGGAAGGTGTAGTCCGCCCACACCGAGCCGGTATGGCGAGGCACGGCATAGGGGGTGGTGCCCTTGGCCGACACCGCCGGACCCACGGCAACATCGGTCAGCGGCGCATAACTGACCGTGCTGTTGGACTGAGTGATGCGGTTGTCCAGATAAGCATACGCCGCCGTGATATCGAGGTTGTCATTGAGGCTGGCCTTGCCTTCAAGTTCGAAACCACGAGAACGCACTTCACCGCTCTGTTCCTGACAACGCCCGGTGCCGCACAGGTGCGTCGGATCCGGATCAAGCGTCGGCACGTTGCTCTGGCGCAAATCGTAGATCGACGCGGTGATGAAACTGTTACTGCCCGGTGGCTGATACTTGACCCCCACCTCGTATTGCTTGCCCTCGGTCGGCTTGAACACCGAACCGCCGTAGCCGGTGCCCGACTGCGGCTCGAACGATTCCGAGTAGCTCACATACGGCGAAATACCGTTATCGAACAGGTAAACCAGGCCCACGCGCCCGGTAAACGCCTCACTGTCCAGCGAGGTTTTGGTCTTGAGGTTATTGCGCAAATTCAACGAGCTGTTGTGGTTGTTCGCCCAGTCATAACGCCCGCCCAGCAACAACACCCACTGGTCCCACTTCAGCTGGTCTTGCAGGTACAAACCCTTCTGCTGGTTGCGCTGCGTCGCGTCAGAAGCGAACGTCGGTGTGGTCACCGGAACGCCGTAGACCGGCTCGAAAATATCCAGCGTCGGACCCGCGCCGAAACCGGATTTGGTGTCGGTGCTGGTGTTCTGGTAATCGGTGCCGAACAGCACGGTGTGCTGCACCGGCCCGGTGTCGAATTTGGCCTGGGCCTGATTGTCCAGGGCATAGGAATCGAGGTCGACGTCGGTGGCAATGGTCGAGCGCGTCAACGTGCGGTAATCGGCGCGCAGGTTGCTGCTGTAGAGGCTGCGATACACGCCTTCGCTGCGCAGATAGCGCGCGTTCTGACGCAACGTCCAGACGTCGTCGAGGTGATGTTCGAACAGGTAACCGACAGAGAAATACTCGCGGTCGCTCTTCTCGAAATCCTTGTCGCCGTCATAAAAATCGACGTCGATGTCGCGCCCGATCGGGCTGTCCAGTACCGAACCCCACGCCGGCATCGAACCGTACGAAGCGGCTTTCGGGTCTTTCTGGAAATGCCCGAGCAACGTCAGCGAAGTGTCTGCGCTTGGCCGCCAGGTGAAGGCAGAGGAAATGGCCTGACGCCGGGTTTCGGTGTGTTCGAGCTGGCCGTCGGCGTCGTCGTACAGACCGGCCAGGCGATAGGAATAAACCCCTTGATCATCAATCGGGCCGCTCAAATCGAACGTTGTGCGCTTCTTGTTGAACGTGCCGTACTCGACGCCGACTTCATGGAACGGCGTGTCCAGCGGCCGCTTGCTGACCATGTTCACCACGCCACTTGGGCTGGCCTGCCCGTAGAGCACGGACGACGGCCCGCGCAGGACCTCGACACGCTCCAGGTCAAAGGCATCTTTTTGCGGCGATGCATCACGGCTTCCAGGCATGCGCAGGCCGTCCAGGTACACTGCCGGGGAAAAGCCGCGAAGGGTCATCTGGTCCAGTCGCGAAGCTGTTGAGCCGCGAGTTTCCGGAACCACCGCCGCGGTGTAGCGCAAAATCTGGTTGAGGCTCATGGCGCCCTGGGCGCGCATCTGATCCTTGGTCACCACGGAAATCGATTGCGGCGTTTCGTTCAGCGCCGTATCGGTTTTAGTCGCGGTCAGCGAGCGGGTGGCGACGTAACCCGCCACCGGGCCGGTGGGACTTTCGCTGGCATACGCGCCGTTGATGTTGGTGGCCTGCAACTCCAGAGAACCTTCGACGGCCTCGGGCACAGGCTCGATGCGATAGCGCGTGGCCGACAATGCAATGGCGTTCAGGCCGCTGCCCTGCAGCACGTGCGCGAGGGCATCGTGGGTGCTGAATGATCCGCTCACGCCGCTGCTGCGTTTGCCGCGCGTCAAAGCCGGGTCGAAGGCCAGCACCAGGTCCGCCTGCTCGGCCAGGCTGTTCAGCGCCTGGCTCAAATCCCCGGCGGCAATCGAAAAACTGCGCACGGCGCTGGTGTGGGAATCCACGACCGGCGATTCGGCGGCCATCAGTGGCGCCGCGACAAAAGCCATCGCCACTGAAAGCGCCAGTGGATGCAAAGGACGAGCAAAGCGTGACATGGGAAATCCTGCGAAATGGAAGGCGTTACTAACCATGACGGCCATGTCGAAAAAACAGACAACGAATGCGAGCGATTTGCATTAATAATTTTTGGATCGCCGCAGCACCTCTGTAGGAGCGAGCTTGCTCGCGATGGATTCGAAGACGCCATGTTGATTCAGGAAGCACGCGTTTTCGTTAACGACCATCGCGAGCAAGCTCGCTCCTACAGGGTTATTCGTTGTCAGAGGGGTTTGACGAGGACCAGCAGACCGGTGAAGTGCTCGACCTTGATCGGCAGGTTGTCGGCCAGGGTCGCGAGTGCCGCATCGGTGTCATCAAGGCGGAACACCCCGGACACGCGCAGCCCTTGCAGCGCCTGTTCGTCGTAGCGCACCACCCCGCGTCGATAACCGGCAAGCGCCTGAAGCACCTCGCTCAACGGACGGTCATCAACCTTCAGCAAACCTCGGGTCCAGGCATCCGGGTCGCTGTTGCCGATCGGTTTCGGTGCAAGTGCCTTGCCCGCCCTGAGCGTGGTTTGCTCACCGGCCGCGACGTTCACCGCCTCGGCGCCATTGGCCTTGGCGGCAACCACGGACTCCAGCACGCTGACCACGGTCGAACCCTCGGTTTCACGTTTCACCAGATAACGCGTGCCCAGGGCAGTCGCCGTGCCCTGATCCGTGCGCACCACAAACGGACGCTGCGCGTCCTTGGCCACCTCGACCCACATCTCCCCTTCCAGCAACTCGATAACCCGCTGGTGCCCGTCAAACTTCACGTTCAGCGCCGAGTGACTGTTGAGCTGAATCCGGCTGCCATCCGCCAACGCCACCTCGCGTCGCTCGCCGAAACCGGTGCGCTGATCAGCCAGCCACACGGGCAGGTTGTCCAGGCCGATCCAGCCGCAGAACAACACGCCAAACAATGCAAGCGCTTGAGCACTGCGACCCGACGCCTTCGGCCCCGACCGGGCAAACGCCTGCTTGAGCGCAACCCGCGCCGGCGCGGCGGGCAGATCGTCAAGACTGCCCCACAAACCACGCATGCGCTCAAGTGCCACGGCATGGCGCGGGTCCGCCTCGCACCAGGCATCAAAGGCCTGGCGGTCGGCCTCGGTGGACAGATCGTCATGCAGCAACGTCAGCCAATACGCCGCTTCGCTGATCATTTTTTCAGAAGGTGGATGAGGGCGCGTCACGACGGTTGATCCGCCCCGTACAAGGTGTTGTAACAATGCACCAGCGCACTGGCGACGTAGTTTTTTACGGTGCTGGCAGACACTTTCAATTCAATCGCGATTTCGCTGTAAGTGAGGCCGTCGAGCCGGCTGAGCAAAAACGCCTCGCGGGATTTGGCCGGCAACCCGGCAAGCATCACCGCGATTTTTTCCAGTGCCTCAAGGGCGACATGGATCGCTTCCGGGTCGGGCATTCCAGCGTCGTGAGCCTGGATCGCCAATGCCTCAAGGTAGGCCTGCTCGATCCGCCGACGCCGCGCGCCATCGATCAGCAAGCGCCCCGCCATCGTCGCCAGAAATGCCCGCGGCTCTTTGATGGTGTGCGGTTCGGCGAGGGTGAGCACCCGAATGAACGCGTCATGGGCCAGATCGGCCGCGCGTTGCGAGCAGCCGAGTTTTTTCCGCAGCCAGCCATGCAACCAGGAATGATGGTCACTGTAGAGCTCGGTAAAGGTCTGCTGACGACGGTTGAAGTCGTGATCAGCCACGGAAACATCGCGCATACGAAAAAATTTCTCAAATAAGAAAGATTACCAGTCGCACAAACGATGACAGCAAAACCATGGCAGAGCAAGCGACGTAAAGTCGCGACCTGCACCCTACTGCTGCGGCGCGACCATGCGAAAGCGGATGTTGATATCGTCGGACACCACCGTGTCCGCCCACTCGCCCTCGCCTATTTTGAAATCGCTGCGCTTGAGCGTCAGTTGGCCATCGAAGATGCCGATAGCGTTCTCGGCCTTCAGCAGCACCGGCACTTGCACCACGCGCGTGATGCCTCGCAGGGTGAGGTTTCCGGTGATCGAATAGCGGTTGCCACCGAGCGATTTCACGACGGTCGATTCAAAGGTCGCCACGGGGGAATTAGTCGTGTCGAACCAGGCCGGTTTTTTAAGTTCCTCGTTGGCGTCACTGCTGCCGGCATCAATGCTGTCGAGCTGGATCGTCAGCCCGGCCTGCGCCGCTGAAGGGTTCGCCGTGTCGAAATCCAGCGTGCCCTCGAACCGGCTGAAGGTGCCGTAGACCCGCGAACTGAACTGGTTGTAGGTAAAGGAAAGGGTGCTGGCGGTCGCGTTGACCTGCTTATAAACCGCCGCGTCCGCGCAGGGCAGCGCGCTGAAGGTGAGCGCGGCAACCCAGGTGGCGGCAAGCGCAAAGCGAGGGGGCATGGGACTCTCCGGGCGGGGTGCGTAGGCACTGAGGGCTGCATGCCCGGGCCCGCCACAGATGGAATAAAGCAAAGATCCGTGGTTTGTGCCACTGGCCGGCGCGAACCGCGTCGCGCAGTCGAACCGGCCATGGGTGGCATCACTCGGTGATGACGTTCAGCGCCACGTCGATGTTGCCGCGTGTGGCTTTGGAGTACGGGCAGATTTCATGGGCGCCGTGGGCAAGTTTATTCGCGATCTCAGGTGACAGATCCGGCACGCGCAGGGTCAATCGCGCCTGGAGGAAATACTGGTCACCGGTCTGGCCCAGATCAACTTCGATGTCCACCGCCGTCCCTTCCGGCAGCGTCACCTTCAAGTTCTGGGCGACCAGCCCGACAGCGGCGGAGTAGCAGGCCGACCAGGCGCCGGCGAACAATTGCTCGGCGGTCGGGTGCGGCAGAACGTTCGCGAACTCGTGTGCCGGTTTGGCGCTTCCCGGCGACGACAGCACGATGTCGAGGTTGCCGTTATGCCCGCGCGAGGTTTTCCCGGCAACGCTGGCGGTGGTGTGGGTTTTGCCGGTAGCGAGTACTTTTTCGATCTTGCTCATGACGATGCTCCTGAGATTATACAGTTGTTTGCGCGTGCGCTTTTATCGCACGCGATGTATTAGATAACAATTAAGCAGTAATAACGTTCAGTGCCACATCAATATTGCCGCGAGTTGCTTTCGAGTAAGGGCAGATCTGATCAGCGGTGTGCGCCAAGGTATGGGCAATTTCCTGCGACAGGCCCGGTACACGCAGGGTCAAACGCGCCTGAAGAAAGTACTCCGCACCGCCCTGCCCCAAATCGACTTCGATCTCGACCGCCAGACCCGCCGGCAACACCACGTTCAAGTCATTCGCCACCAGACCGACCGCTGCGGTGTAGCAAGCCGACCAGGCACCGGCGAACAATTGCTCTGCCGTCGGGTGCGGCTGAGTCGCGGCAAACACATGGGCTGGCTTGGCGGTGCCGGGCGTCGACAGGGTGATGTCGAGGCTGCCGTCATGGCCACGCGAAGTGATGCCGGCAGCGCTGGCGGTGGTGTGGGTTTTGCCGGTGGCCAGGACTTTATCGATCTTGCTCATGGGGTGAATCCTCTACGGTGCAATGGGTTTGGTTTTGTGCCGCATTCGATTAGGTCGTACGCGATATATAAATATTCGCTCAGAGACGGATTGGTGTCAATGGGTCTTCACGTGCTTTGTCGACGAGTGGTAGTCACCCGGTGCATGCGCTCGTCTACATCGACCGCTGCCCGAGCCCAACACTATCCAAGGACGGTACTCAGCGTTTTTCGAAGATAGCTCGCCGACGCCGGGCACAGATGTTTGAACTGGGCTGTTTCGTTGATGGCGCCCGGCGCTTCCTGCCTGTCGCACCGTTCATAGCCATGGGTGGCGAAAAACCCGGCTGCTCCCTGGGTCAACAGATGCAGTCGGCATGCACCTTGGGAAACGGCACTTTGCTCCAGTGCCTGCAGCACCTGCGTGCCCAGTCCCTCTGCGCGATGCGACTTACACACCACCACCGAGCGAAGCAACATATCGGGTGCGGCACCCTCCAGCCCTCCAAAGGCCACCGTTTTGCCCTCCACTTCAAAACGGTAAAACTGCCGTCCGGGCTGGCTCACATCATCGCAGGGCAATCCTGCCTGACGCAGCTCATGCCGCAGTTGATCCAGAGCGTCATCATCGACTTTGACCATTTGCATATTCACGACCGCTGCCCCCTACGCGCCTACACCAACCGCTCGATTTTCTGATGCTTCCAGACCAATTTGTAATACAACGTCTGCAACACCAGCATCCCCAGATACGCCACCGGAAACGCCATCCACACACCCTGCAATCCAAATTGTCCGTCCAGCACATAGGCCACCGGCAACTGCACCCCAAGCACGCACACAATCGAAATCGCCATCGGCACCAACACCGTGCCACTGGCACGCATGATCCCGCCGATGATCGCCTGAAAACCAAATACCAACAGGCTCCAGAGCATGATGTGCAACAAGTGTTCAGCCTTCGCCTGCGTCGAATCCTCGGTCAGGAACAACCCCAGCAACCAGTTCGACAGCAAATAACCCAACAGCACCAGGCCACCGGTCAGGCACACATTGATCCACATCCCGGTGCGCAAAATCGGCCCGATCCGCTCGACCCGCCCGGCACCAATCGCCTGCGCCCCGAGAATCGACGCCGTGATCGCAATCGACAACGCCGGAAACTGCACGTAATTGACGATCTGCGTCACCGCCCCATACGCCGCCGTCGCCTGCGAACCGTGCTGATTCACCAACGCCAGAATCACCAATTCCGACAGCGACAACACCACCATCTGCAACCCGGTGGGCAAACCAATGCGCAACACCTTGCCCAGAATCACCCGATCCAGGCGCATCGCCGCAAACATCTCGCGATCCGGCGCCAACGGATGCCCCCGCCGAATCAACCGCCACGCCAACCACCCCATCGCCGCGAGGTTCCCCGCCAACCCGGCATACGCCGCACTCTGAATCCCCATCATCGGCAACCCGAACCACCCCCGAATCAACGCCGGCGTCAGCGCCAACCCGATACACGTCGACACCACCAACGCCACCAGCGGCGACACCGTATCGCTCACCCCGCGGAGCAATTGGGTAAACAACACGTAAACCAGCAGCGACGGCATGATCCACATCATCACGTGCGCATAGGCGACCGCGTCGTCCAACACATCCGCCGGCGTGCCCAAACCCTGCAAGGCCGGGCGGGCGAACACACTGCCCAGCACCGCCGCTGTCAGCCCGATGATTGCGCCCAGCAGCAACGTGGTGGCGGCGATGGTTTTCACCAGATGGACTTCTTTGGCACCCCAGGCTTGACCGATGAGCACACCCGCCCCTGCGCCGAGGCCGATGACCAGCGCGATGAAGAAGAACACGATGGGGAACATGCCCGAAACAGCGGCCAGGGCTTGAGTGCCGAGCATTTGGCCGATGTAGATACTGTTGACGGTGCCCGACATGGATTGGAGAAAATTGGAGAGGACCATGGGGGCGAGGAAAAGGAGGTAGGTTTTCCAGAGGGGGTTTGGGGTGGTTGGGGTTTGCATTGGGTGGAGGTCCGTCTCGGGTGCGGAGTTGGATTCTAGAGGATAGCGTGAGCGGGGATGAACAAAGTTGGATGGATGCTTTGGCGCTGGTTTGGTCGTTTGGCCATATTGAATAAAGGTCCTAGGACGACCATAAAATTCCTACACAAATCTCGGAAACCCTCACCCTTGTCGGGTGTGTCGACGAGATAACCAAAGGGGACGGTAACCAAAGGGACAACCAAAGGGGACACCAAAGGAACCAAAGGGGACGGATCTATTTTTCAGGGACGGGAAAATAAATCCGTCCCCTTTTTTCTATAACCTGCCTTCCAGCGTAGGCCACTCTCGACCGTCAAAAAATTTGAACCGCTTCTAGCCGCGCTCGCCTAATGATCACCTTATGGATAATCCCAGAGGCAATTTGCCAATACCGGCATACTCCGAGAGGTGGGTGACGTGGCTAAAGATGAGAAGAAAAGCAAAGGTGACGCTTCGAAATCCAGCAAGGACTTGAAGGACAAAAAGTCATCACCGGCAAAGAAATCTGCTGCGGCCTCGGCTCTTTCGAAATCTTCCGACAAGAAAGATAAGAAAAAAGATGCCGAACCAAAGAAATCTGCGAAAAAAGCTGATAGCAAGCCAGACAAGGCGAAGAAATCAGACAAGGCAGATAAGCCGGCGAAAAAGAAAAAGTGACTCTGCTGTCTGCCGGGGCTTTACGCCCTGGCAGCTTTATCAGGCTGTGTTGTCCTCTGTCGCCTGGGATGCAACCGACTGGCGGTTTTTTGCCGTTTTCCGACTTCGGCCCGAGAACAAGGGAAAGCTTGTCGGGTCATTCGCTGTGACTAAAGTGTCGACTAAATCTCATGGTGAATCTCCAGCATCCTGAACGTCACTTTTGCGCCCTCGGTGGGATAGCCGGTGTTGTCCTGCACATACGCACCCGCTTTAAAATACAGTGGCTGGGTCTTCCAGGTCGGATCAACGGTGGTTCTCCAGTTGTATCCTGCTGCGCTGATGCCCAGCGCTCCCTGCGGACTGAGGTGGATCTGGTAGGAAAAGTTGCGGTTGAGCGGCACACCCGTCGCGATGGTGATGACCAGGCCCTCTTCATCGTCCGGACGCATGCGCACCTTGGCGACAATGTTTCCAGCCGCACCCGACGTTTTGTATTGGTACTCCAGCTTCACCATAGGGCTGTTGCTGTCCTTGTTGTGAATCTGGCCAATCACGATTTTGCCCGTGCTGGGTACCTGATTGATGGCCAGACTCGCCCGCAGTTTGTTATCCGCCGCCGGAAACTGCCAGTTGCGCAGCGTTCCATTGCTATAGGTTTCTCGCAATTCACTGCGCGGGTAAATGGCGTTGGCCGTCCTGGAACCGGTCACAGGCGTCCAGAAGGAAAGAACATCGCCCTCAGAACTGAAATAGAGGTCCTTGAACCCTTGCGCCAGTCGAGGCGTTTCTATGGTGGCCGGTGGGCTGCCTTCAGGGATGCTTAAATTCCAGGTGGCGAGGTCAATCATGTCAAGGATCCTTATGCGGGAATGGTGCGGCCACAGTTGCGCTCTAACCCGCGCAGTTGAGCTGTGTTAATTGGGCAGGCTGATGGTGAAATCTGCGTGGCGGTTGATTGACGTCAAATGTCTGCCGATGGCCTATTGCAGGCTTTGTGCCCAAGGGCGCGACCGCTTGTCGGCGAAGAGGCAATAAATTCAGTTCTGGATGACCGGCGCGGCGCGTCATATAGACAGGAGACCGCTCATGGGCGAGCGAACCAATGTTGCGATGTTGAAATTTGATCCGGCGTTTGCGTCGTTGCGCGATGGCCTTTCGGTCGCTCTGCAGATTGACGACACACTCTGGGTGGCGAACGACGAAACCACGAGCCTCGAACGCCTGACAATCCAGGCCGCCGCGCCCGGCGACGTCGTAACGTGCGATGAGCACCTATCGTTTCAGCTCCAGGACTTTCTGGATCTGCCCCTACCGCAGCACGACGCCGAGATCGATATCGAGGGGCTGGCGTATGTCCGCGACAGTGGTTACCTCTGGGTGGTGGGCTCCCATAGCCTGAAGCGAAAGAAGCCCAAAGCGGGCAATCCCGCTCAGAAGAATATCAAGCGTCTATCGACGGTTGAGGCGGACGGTAATCGCTATCTGCTGGCCCGCATTCCTGTAATTCAGCAGAACAACGGCTATGCACTCGCCAGGAAAGTGGACGCCGATGGACGCTCGGCGGCGCAGCTACACGGCAACGAAGTCGGTAACGACCTGACTGCGGCAATTGCTGGAGATCCTCAGTTGCGCAATTTCCTGAGTATCCCGGGCAAGGACAACGGCTTCGATATCGAAGGCTTGGCGGTGATCGGCTCGCGCCTTCTGCTGGGGATGCGTGGACCGGTCCTGCGTGGCTGGGCTGTGTTGCTGGAGATCGAACCTGAGCTGAACGAAGCCTCGACTGACACGCTAGTACTCAAGAAGATCGGCCCGGGTGGGCGCCGCTATCGCAAGCACTTCTTCGCGTTAAATGGCTTGGGCGTGCGCGATCTGTGCACGAGCGGTGACGATCTGCTGATCCTGGCGGGCCCGACCATGGACCAGGACGGCCCGGTAACGGTCTACCGCTGGCGGGGCGGTTTCGCGTCCGAGCAGGAAAGCGTGGTTTTTACAGATCAATTGGAAAAGGTGCTGGAGGTGCCTTTCGGCAAAGGCGACGATCACGCTGAGGGCATGTGTCTGTTCCAATCGGGCGAGCAGCCTGGGGAGGTTCTGCTGATACTCTACGACGCCGCTGCACAGAGTCGTAAACACGGCGATACGGCCGTGGAAGGGGATCTGTTCATCCTGAATTAGCTATGCACACGGCGCCGAATGGACGCAGTGTTGGCGTAGGAGCGAGCTTGCTCGCGATGGGCGCGAACGTAAACGCGGGGTTGGTTCATAGGAAAACGCTGCGTTTTTAGTCCATCGCGAGCAAGCTCGCTCCTACAGTTTGACTGACATGCCTGCCAATGCGGGCCCGTTTGCAGCTGCGATCAGCGCGGTTATCGAATCTATTTTGCGATCCTCTGGACCAAAGCCACACAAAAAAATATGCGAAATAAAATGTGAAGATAATTCTCGTTTGAAAGCGTTAAAAACCCATGAAGCCCAACAAATTAGCGCTTGTTCATCAAGTCGATATGTGAAATAAAATGTGAAGCCTTTCATACGGTACAGATGCTATGTCCCTGATCACATCGAAAACCTGGCTCGACCCAATTCTCCCCGATAGTTTGCCCCCGTCAATCATTGCTCTCGCGGACGCGCTACCCAGAAAGACCCAATTTCTTGCCGGACGCCTGCCACCTGAAACCGCTGCGCGCCTCGGCCGTTTGCTGCAAATCACCAATACGTACTACTCGAACTTGATTGAAGGGCAATACACCGAGCCCGCTGAAATGCAAAAAGCACAAGCGGCCCCAGTCAAGGATCGCAAGCAGCTTAAAAACCTGGCGGTTGAACAGATGGCGGTACAATCGTTGCTCGAACGGGCGTTGCGCCAGCGGGCTTCGTTTGCCTGGGGTGACATGTTTGCACCCGAGCTCGTGAGCACAGCACACAAACGACTTTTTCGCGGTGCCAGTGATGCGCAACGCACGTTGTCAGATGGTTCGATCATGCAGCCCGGCAACCTGCGATCAGTCACAGGCCAGAACGTTGTTGTCGGCAATCATGACGCGCCGGACGCTCGCGCTGTAGACGGAATGCTGCGACACCTCCAGACTGGCTTTGGTCGGCAGACAGATACCCGCCGTCAGCTTATTGCTGCGCTTGCCTACCATCATCGCCTCGCTTGGGTTCACCCCTTCGCGGACGGGAATGGTCGGGTGGCGCGGCTGGTCACTCATCTACAGTTGGTGAGCCTTGGCCTGAAGCCAACGCTATGGTCGCTGTCGCGCGGGCTTGCAAGGCAACACCGCGACTACTACGCCGCCCTGACCATGGCCGACCGCCCGAGAGAGGGTGATCTGGACGGACGTGGCCAGTTGTCTCAGCGACGCTATTTCGAATTCATCGAGTTCATGCTGCAGGTGTGTCACGACCAGGTCGATTACATGACCTCAGCGGTGGACCCGTCCCAACTTCGGGGGCGTGTGATACACGCGTTTCGCTACAATGAGAAACTTCAACAACACGGTATACGCCCCGAAAGTGCGCCCGCGATGATTGCGTTAATCACACAAGGAAGCCTGCCGCGCAACGAAATAAAGACCTTCACCGGCCTCACCCCTCGACCGGCAATCGATGAGCTTTCCCGACTGATCAAAGCAGGCTTGGTGGAAAGTCAAACGCCAAAATCCCGTATCGTCACTCCCGGCCTGCCCGCCTGGTTTGCTCAGGATATTTTTCCGGATTTGCATCGGCGGTTTCAGTAGTCGAACACTCGGCCCCCCCTTGCACAACACATATGGATATCCGTATATTCGTTCACCCATATGTCCAGGGCACACCCCATGCTCACCCCTCCCGAACTATTCAAAAGCCTCGCCGACGAGACCCGTGCCCGCGCCACGCTGTTGATCGCTTCTTACGGCGAGCTGTGTGTTTGCGAGTTGATGTGCGCGCTGGATGACAGCCAGCCGAAGATCAGCCGTCATCTCGCCCAGCTGCGCAGTAATGGCCTGTTGCTGGATCGCCGTCAGGGCCAGTGGGTTTATTACCGCCTTAACCCGGATCTGCCGGCCTGGGTGCTCGACATTTTGCAGGTGACGTTGCGGGCCAACGTCGACTGGCTGCAGAGCAACGCCGCTCGCTTGCAGGGCATGGAAAGTCGCCCTGTCCGCGACGTTGCCTGCTGTTGAACCCGCCTTGACCCAAGCCTTTGATGTCCGCCCGGAGCGGCAGGAGTTATGTATGCGAGTCCTGTTTATGTGCACGGCCAATAGCTGCCGCAGCATCCTTTCAGAAGCCATGTTCAATCACTTGGCGCCGGAAGGATTTGAAGCGGTGAGTTCCGGCAGTTTTCCCAAAGGTCAGGTGCTGCCGCGCAGTCTGGCCACGCTGCAGCAAGCCGGTATCGGCATCGATGGCTTGAGCAGCAAGGGCAATGACGCTTTCGAGGACAATCCTCCAGACATCGTCATCACCGTGTGTGACAAGGCAGCGGGCGAAGCCTGCCCGGTCTACTTCGGCCCGGCGTTGAAATCCCATTGGGGGCTGGAAGATCCGTCCGACGTGAAGGGTGACGAAGCTGCCGTTGACGCGGCTTTTCGCTCCACGCTGGCGCGCATCGAGCAACGCTGCGCAGCCTTCCTCGCCCTCCCCTTTAACAACCTCAGCCGCGATGAACTCAAGCGCGAGCTGGATCGAATCGGCTGTCTTTAAGCTGGAGGACCCATGTCCGAACACCTTCCCAATCTTGATCTCACCCTGTTCGATGACCCGCAGACGGCGAAACACCCAGGCGCTCACAAGCCGCGCATCCTGCTGTTGTACGGCTCGACCCGCGAGCGCTCGTTCAGCCGTCTGCTGGTGGAAGAAGCCGCCCGCCTTCTGGATCACTTCGGTGCAGAGACGCGCATCTTCAACCCTTGCGGCTTGCCCCTGCCGGACGATGCACCGGTCGAGCATCCCAAAGTGCAGGAGCTGCGCGACCTGGTGATGTGGTCGGAAGGTCAGGTCTGGTGTTCGCCGGAACGGCACGGCGCGATGTCGGCAGTGTTCAAGGCGCAGATCGACTGGACACCGCTGGCGCTCGGCGCCATCCGGCCTACTCAGGGCAAGACGTTGGCGGTGATGCAGGTCTGTGGTGGCTCGCAGTCGTTCAACGTGGTCAATCAGCTTCGGGTGTTGGGTCGCTGGATGCGGATGTTCACCATCCCCAACCAGTCCTCGGTGCCGAAAGCCTTCATGGAGTTCGACGAGGCAGGCCGGATGAAGCCATCGGCGTACTACGACCGGGTCGTCGACGTGATGGAAGAACTGGTGAAGTTCACCCTGCTGCTGCGCGACCACCAGACGTCGCTGGTGGATCGCTATTCGGAACGAAAAGAGACCGCTGAGCAGCTCACCGCCCGAGTGAATCAGCGTTCAATATGAGACCCGCATGACGCGCACTGCCAATGCGCCGTCCGCTTTTTTACCGCTGTGAAAAATGGACAGATTTAGTTTCCGCTTTCACCGAAAATAAATCTGTCCCCTTTTCGGATCACCGAGCCACCACCGCCCTCCTCGTCCCCGCAAACGCACTCGTCCCCAGCCAGCGCCACAAATTTTCCGCGTCCTTCTGCGCGCCATCCACGCGCATCTCGCGCGACTGAAGCACCTCCCGCGGCGTGCGGTCGCCCGTCCATACCTCGGTCAACGCCCGCACGCTGGAGTCCACGACGAGGGTCAGTTCGCGGCCCGGATCATCGCGGCACAGATCCGCCACACCCTCCTCAACCACCAGCCACCACGCTTGCTCGCCGGGCCGGGCGTCGCGAAACGTGAACTGAATGACCACCGGCCGCGCCGGGAACGTTTCGATGCGCACGAACCGGCGCACGTCCCACATCAATAGTCCGGCGTCGAGTTCGTCCTCGCGCAGGCGACTGCCGATCCAGCGCGCGCCCCAATGACCCAGCGCCATGATGATGGGCCGCAGTTCCTCGCCCGCCTCGGTCAGGCTGTACTCCCAGACGTTGCCGGCGGCGGTGCGACGTATGACGCCGATTTCCTCCAGATGGCGCAGCCGCTGTGCCAGCAGGTTGGTGGACATGCGAGGGACGCCGCGGTGCAGTTCGTTGAAGCGCTTGCTGCCGCACAACAGTTCGCGCACCACCAAGGGTGTCCAGCGTTCGCACAGGGCTTCGGCACCGCGTGCGACCGTGCAGAACTGACCGTAGCTTCCTTCCATCGTCTGGACTCCGCAACGCTTCACTTTTTGAACTGGCCCCGCCACTTCGCCACGCGCACGCTCAAGCCTTCGAAAGCCAAAAGCCAAAGGAGAACGCCATGACCAGCGTAGCCATCATTCAGCGCCCGCCGGTGCTGCTCCACCGCGATGCGACGATCGCCCGGGCCGTGCAATCGGTCGCCGAGGCAGCGGCGGCGGGAGCCGCGCTGATCGTGTTGCCCGAATCGTACATTCCCGGTTACCCGTCGTGGATCTGGCGACTGGCGGCGGGAAAGGACGGGGCCGTCATGGGCCAGTTGCACACGCGACTGCTGGCCAACGCCGTCGATATCGCCCACGGTGACTTGAGCCCCTTGTGCGAGGCCGCCAGGGTTCACGCGGTGACAATTGTGTGCGGCATCAATGAATGCGACCGGCGAACTGGAGGCGGCACGCTCTATAACAGCGTAGTCGTTATCGGTCCGGACGGTGCCGTGCTCAACCGTCACCGCAAGCTGATGCCGACCAATCCGGAGCGCATGGTGCATGGCTTCGGCGATGCCTCGGGGTTGCGTGCGGTGGAGACACCGGTCGGGCGCGTGGGTGCGCTGATCTGCTGGGAAAACTACATGCCGCTGGCGCGCTATTCGCTGTATGCGCAAGGGGTGGAGATCTACGTCGCCCCCACGTACGACACCGGTGAGGGCTGGATCAGCACGATGCGTCACATTGCGCTCGAAGGCCGTTGTTGGGTGCTCGGCAGTGGCACTGCGCTGCGTGGCAGTGATGTCCCTGAGGATTTCCCGGCGCGAGCGCAACTGTTTGCCGATCCGGATGAATGGATCAACGACGGCGACTCGGTGGTGGTCAATCCGCAAGGGCGGATCGTGGCCGGCCCGTTACACCGGGAGGCCGGCATTTTGTATGCGGACATCGACGTCGCGCTGGTGGCGCCAGCGCGACGGGCGCTCGACGTCACCGGGCATTACGCGCGCCCTGACATTTTCCAGTTGCAGGTACGGCGCACGCCGGCGACAGCGGTGCGCTACATCGACGAGTGAAGGCAAACCATTGATCGAGGAGTCATGCCATGAACACTGAACGGTCTTACCAGGGCAGTTGCTTTTGCGGCGCAGTCGAATTCACCGTCAGCGGCGAGCCGGCCGCGATGGGTTATTGCCATTGCGAGTCATGTCGGCATTGGTCAGCAGGGCCGGTCAACGCCTTCACGCTGTGGAAACCCGAGGCGGTGCAAGTGACTCGGGGTGCGGACAACATCGGCACGTACAACAAGACACCGCGAAGCTACCGCAAGTGGTGCAAAACGTGCGGCGGGCACCTGTTCACTGAACACCCCGGAATGGGGCTGATCGATGTGTATGCCGCGGTTATCCCGGATCTCGCGTACTCGCCAGGCGTTCACGTGCATTATCAGGAGACCGTGCTGCGCATCAAGGATGGATTGCCCAAGCTGAAGGACGTCCCCAGCGAATCAGGAGGATCGGGTATCAGCGTGGACGAATAGTGCCAAGGACGCGCCACGGGATTGTGGTTTAACATTCGGGCCGATGTCGTTCAAGAATTGACAAGCCGGGTAGCGAACCATGAATCGTCGTAAAAAAATAAAGCAGTTATTAAAGGCTCACGCCAAAAAAGCCAGTGCCAAATTGGCACCGGCAAAGGATAAATACATCAGCAAAGCTGACCGTTTGAAGCTGGCGGCTGAAACCAGTGACGACTCGGTCAGCGCCTCTGAGGGCTGAGAAACGTATTTGCGTTGGACCGGGCATTCCAATGGCAACGGTGTTTCGACCGGCGTCTGCCTGTTTGCGCACAACGATGAGCAACCAATTACCTCTCCCAAATCAAACTTTTCGCGTCACTGAGCGTCCACCGTTGAAGTTGCCGACGTGGCATTTCAAACCCAGATAGCTGACCTCAGCCAAGGACAACGGATGACCATTCTCATTTTTCTTATAGCCTGCGGTGCCGCCGCGAGCACCGGAATCATTTTCAAACCTGGCCAGTGGTACGAAGACCTCATCAAGCCGAGCTTCACGCCACCCAACTGGCTGTTCCCTGTCGCCTGGTCGATCATTTATTTACTGATCGCCTGGGCGGGTTACCGTTTGACCCTGATTCCAGGGAGCCAGGTGCTGCTGGCGTTATGGGCGGCGCAGATTGCGCTTAATACACTGTGGACGCCGGTGTTCTTTGGCGCACATCAGCTCTTCGCCGGCATGGTGATTCTGTCGCTGCTTTTGATAGTTGTCGCTGGCATGGTGGTACTGGGGCTGCGTCTGGACATTGTGACCGGGTTAATTCTGTTGCCTTACCTTGCATGGCTTTGTGTCGCCGCTGCGCTGAATTTTTCCATCCTGCGTAATAACCGGTGATGATGAATGCGCGACAGCATCTGCTGACCACGGCGCTATTTGCTGACGAACGCGATCTCGCGCAAATGCAGCGCTTTAACAAAAAACTCGCCTGGTTACCGCGTTTTAGAATCCGCAATCGTATTACGCCTCGGCTGATCCAGGCGCTGCTGCGCGTCAGTCAAATGCGCGGCTCGGCGAAGTTGCGCAAGCAGGGGCTTGAGGCGCAAAGAACTGTGGTTAGTGTGGGTGGCGTTTCAGTGCCCGTGCGGATAATCAGACCGAACGGAAAAGCGAAAGGCGTTGTGCTTGATTTCCATGGCGGTGGATGGGTGATCGGCAATGCGCAGATGAACGACGACCTTAACGTTGCCATGGTTAAGGCGTGCAATGTGACGGTGGTTTCTGTCGATTACCGGCTTGCGGTTACAACGCCAATTGAAGGTCTGTTGGCGGACTGTCTTTGTGTCGCTCGTTGGCTATTGAGTGAGGACGGCGGAGAGTTTGCTGATCTGCCGGTTATCGTTGTCGGTGAATCGGCAGGGGCTCATCTTGCTGCCGCCACGTTGCTCGGGCTCAAACAATGGCCCGAGTTGCTTCAACGTGTGAGGGGCGCGGTCCTGTATTACGGCGTCTACGATTTGACCGGCACGGCGAGCGTACGCGCAGCCCCTCCTCAAACGCTGTTATTGGATGGTCCCGGAATAGTCGAAGCGTTGCGCATGCTCACGCCGGGGTTAAGCGACGAGGAACGCCGGCAGCCGCCGTTGTCACCGCTGTACGGTGACTTTACGGGCTTCCCTGCTGCGCTGATGTTTGCCGGTGAGTTGGACCCGCTGATAGACGACACGCTCGAACTGGCAGAGCGGTGGACGAAATCGGCACCCGTCGAAGTGCATCTGCTGCCCTCTTCCGCCCATGGGTTTATCCACTTCCCGACCGCCATGTCAGCCAGGGTTCTGGCTCACAGCCGTGATTGGATATCGCATCGAATCGGCTGGCAGACTACGGGATGAACCAACCGCATTGTGTATGCCCCTTTCAAGCGGGTGATACAGCGTGGCGATAACCTTCCCGGCGCCGCGTTCTCTCCAAGTGTTTGAAGGCGAGGTGCATCGCACCTCGCCAGGGCCGATCAAGGGATCAGGCGCTCGGGTGGGTGTGGTAGATCTTGCTGACGATGGTCCACTTGCCTTCCACTTTCAGCAGATTGAAAAAGTCGGTGAAGCGAAACCCCGAAACGTTATCGGTATCGACCCGAGCACTGGCGGCAGTGCCCACGATGTCGATGCGAACGATCGCGGCTTTGGCTTCGGGAGAGGGGCGGAAAGCGCTGTCGATGATGTCGTACAGATTCTGGATCGCACCGCCGACCAGCTTGTCGCCGTCAACACCAAACATGGTGGCCTGCTCGTTAAACGCGGGCTTCATCAGCGTGCTGTCTGCCTTGGCCCCACCTTCGTTGTACTGGCTAAGCACGTCGACGATGGCGTTGTATTCCTGAACGTAAGTTGGATTGCTCATGGTGTAACTCCTGATTGAATGATTGTCTGATGGATCGCCACATCTGGCCGCTGCGCCGTCACTAATCCTGGCGAGTCGGCGAGATGCCAATCGGTGTAGCCCTTGGCGCCGCCGCCGTAATAACTCTCGCGGGGCGCGATGGTCAGCTCGAGACCACGACGCAAACGCTCTACCAGGTCGGGGTTGGAAATGAACAAACGACCAAACGCCACTGCGTCAATCCGGCCTTGCGCCCGACGCTCCAGCGCCATCTCCAGGTCATAGTTGTTGTTACCAATGAACGGTCCTTCGAACTGCGCACTTAACGCGTCCAGATCAACGCCTTCAGGGACGGTGCGAGAGGTGGCGGTTGCACCTTCGACAAAGTGCAGATACGCCAGGTTGAACCGGTTGAGTTGCTGAATCAGGTAGCCGTAGGTCGCCATGACGATTCATGAGCTTCCAGCTCACTTGAGATCAAATGGCACAACGCAGTTGTGCCAATACTTCTCTTATTTTGCGAAGAGCTGGCTCATATCCTTGAATGCCTTGAACTCAAGGGCATTCCCGCAAGGGTCGAACAAGAACATGGTGGCCTGCTCACCGACCTGCCCCTTGAAACGAATGTAGGGTTCGATCACGAACTCGGTACCGAAGGACTTCAAGCGCTCGGCCAACGCTTCCCATTCTTCCCAGCCGAGGACGATGCCGAAGTGCGGAACGGGCACGTCGTGGCCGTCTACCGGATTGCTATGGACGCTCTCCTGGGAAGCGGTTTTTGGGTGTTCGTGAATAACCAGTTGATGGCCATAAAAGTTGAAGTCGACCCACTGGGTGCTGGAGCGACCTTCTTCCAGGCCAAACACTTCACCGTAAAAGGTGCGGGCGCCAGCAAGGTCGTAAACCGGGATTGCGAGATGGAAAGGCGAGAGGCTCATCAGAACTCCATAGACACTGTTTTTGTGGGTGAAGGCAGACATCGTAGGCCGACAATTACAGCAAAAAAATCAATATATATTTCTTAGAAACACAATTAATATTTGTGAATGATCAAAGAACTGAAGACACTCGTCGCCGTTGCACGGGAAGGTACTTTTGCCGCTGCCGGCAATAAAATCGGCCTCACCCAGGCAGCGGTCAGCGCCCAGATGCAACGCCTGGAAGCCGAGCTCGGCTTTGAGATATTCGACCGCAAGGGACGCTCAGCCCATCTCAACAGGATGGGCCATCAGATACTCCTGCAAGCGCAGGAACTGCTTCGGCTCTACGACAATCTGGGCTCCACCTCGGTTGGGCTGCCCGCGAGCGTGCTGGTGAATATCGGTGCCATTGCCTCCGTGCAGCGCTCCTATCTTCCAGACGCGCTGGCCCGGTTTCACCAACAATGCTCGCACTGCCGAACCCGAGTCATACCGGGGCTATCCATGGAGTTGGTGAACCTCGTGGATGCCGGCGAGATCGACATGGCAGCCATTATTCGCCCACCCTTTTCGCTCCAGAGCGATCTGCGCTGGACAACCCTGGCGCTTGAACCTTACCGACTGATTGTTCCGCGCGACGTACCGGGCGAGGACTGGGCAGAACTGCTGTCCAGCCAACCGTTTATTCGGTATGACCGATCATCATTCGGGGGAAGGCAGGTGGATCGCTTCCTGCGGCAAATGCATTTCACTTTGCGCGAAGTGTGCGAACTGGATGAGTTGGAGGCCATCATCAAGCTGGTGGAAAACGGCGTGGGCGTAGCACTGGTGCCGCAGACCGCGACGCATCAGGCCTGGCCAGCGGCTGTCAGAGTTCTCGACCTCGGAGCGCATACCTTTCATCGTGATATCGGTTTGGTGCACAGGTCTCGCCAGAGTTTTACCGAGCCTGTGCGGATACTGGCGCAACTCATTAGTGACCAGTTAAAGAATGGCGCCAACTAACACCCGGCATGCAAAATGGGCCTTCAAGGGGCGCGGGGCAAGTCTGTTGTCGATTCACCTCTGCCCCTCCACGAGCCTTACCCGGTGGCAGTCAAATGGCCCCAGTTTTTCACCGCTGGATGAGCGCACGTCCATCGGCTGCAGAGGCTGGCCCGACGCGTTGTCGAGCAGCACTGAACGCGTCTCCTGCGGGTTGAACAGAAAACGTTCGCCCCACTGCCGCATGCAGACCACCACTGGAAAGATCTCCCGTCCTTTGTCCGTCAGCACGTATTCCTTGTAGGCACTTCCATCCGACGCGGGTTGAATGTCGAACACCCCGACCTCGACCAGCGTTTTCAGGCGCGATGCCAGAATATTTTTCGCCACACCCAAGCTCTTTTGAAATTCGCTGAAGCGGCGAATGTTGTCAAAAGCATCGCGAATAATCATCAGCGACCAGCGATCCCCGATGGCCTCCAGTGTTCTGGCGACCGGGCATTCGCTGGTTGGCGGTGACGCTTGTTCGATCATGTTTCGGTCCTTGCAGAATGTGAATGTGCCAGGTCTGTCGACCCATTTTGCGCAACGTGGTTGCAATTTGAAACCTGCTAGAGCAACAATCGCATCCAGTTTTAAATTGAAACCAGTTTAACGCCATGGAGCCGCGCATGACAGCCGATGTCGATTCAGCCACCCGACCCTTTGTCCAAAAACCTGCGCAGCTACCCCTCGCGGACGCGGGAGAAAACCGCAGCACCGTTCCGTCTCCAGGGCTTTCTCCGTCGCTGACGTTATTGTTTTCCGTCACCTGCGCGCTCGCCGTTGCCAACGTTTACTTCGCCCAGCCATTACTCGATTCGATGGCTCAAAGTCTGGATGTTGCCTCATCGATGATCGGGGTTGTGGTGGCGGCGACTCAAGTGGGTTACGCGCTGGGGTTGCTGTTAATCGTCCCACTGGGTGATTTGGTCAACCGCAAACGGCTGATTTTGACTCAAGTACTGCTGTCCGCCGTGGCGCTCGCGGCAGTGGGCGCAGCACAGCAATGGCTAGCCCTGTTGGGCGCCATGATCGTGATGGGTTTGTTGGCCGTTGTCGTTCAGGTGCTTGTGGCCTACGCCGCCGTGCTGGCAACGCCGTCACAACGCGGGCAGGCCGTGGGGACGGTCACCAGCGGCATTGTCCTGGGCATTCTTCTTGCGCGATTCACCTCCGGCCTGATTGCGGACATTGCCGGTTGGCGCGCCGTTTATTTTGTGTCCTCGGGACTGATGCTGACCCTCGCGGCGGTGCTGTGCAAAGTGGTGCCGGTGGCAGCGCCGCCACGCCAGCGAGAATCCTATGTCGCGCTGATCAAATCGCTGTTCAAACTGTTCGTCACCGAACGCACCTTGCGCGTCAGGGGCCTGCTGGCCTTGCTGATTTTTGCCGCGTTTTCGGTGTTGTGGACAGCCATGGTGCTGCCATTAAGCGCCCCGCCGCTGTCGCTTTCACACACGGCCATCGGCCTGTTCGGCCTGGCCGGTGTCGCCGGTGCCCTTGCTGCCAGAAAAGCCGGGCGCTGGGCCGATAAAGGCCTGGGGCAACGAGTGACCGGTATTTCGTTGGGTCTGCTGACGTTGTCCTGGTTGCCCATCTCGTTGACCGAGACGTCGTTGATTGCGCTGGTCTGCGGCGTCGTCCTGCTGGACTTCGCGGTGCAGGCCGTTCACGTCACCAACCAGAGCCTGATTTTCGTTGCACGGCCCGACGCGCAGAGTCGCATGGTCGGCGCCTACATGTGCTTCTACTCGGTGGGTAGCGCGCTGGGGGCGGCCGCCGCGACCCAGGTTTACGCGCTTTGGGGCTGGATGGCCGTGAGCCTGCTGGGCGCCTTGATCAGCGCAACGGCGCTGGTGCTGTGGTTTGTCACGTTGCCCCTCTCGACGACTCATCAAGGAAGACCACAATGAAAACCACGCACCCTTGGCGCGGCTGACCACTAATCGTAGAACGGCTCGACCAACGCCCGACTGCCAACAAAAAAACTGTCCGCCACCAATCGCAGCGGCTGAAGGTCCATGTCACTGGCCTTGTCGCCGATCAGCTGTTGGAAATGCCGGTACACCGCCGCGTACTCGCCCTCCTCCGAGACGCCTTGGCGCACACCGTCGATGCTCAACAGGGCGCCACCGTTGTCCAGTCGCAGGACGCCTTCGGTGCAGCGCATCTCGATGCTCCAGAGTTCGTCATGACCGTGGTCGAAATCGAACTCCGCGCGGACATCGAGGTGGCGCGCGTCAGACATTCTGATCGACGCCGCAATCGGCGACTGGCAGTTGCTGGGGACGCGCAGTTCGGCGGACTCGACAAATAGCGGTAGCGCCAGCAGGTGGGTCGCAATCGACAGCGCATTGATGCCGGGATCGAACACACCCAGGCCACCGGGTTGCCAGATCCACGCCTGGCCCGGGTGCCATTTGCGCACGTCTTCCTTCCAGTCGATCTGCACGCTTTGCAGGGTGCGGCTGGCCAGCCAGTCACGGGCGGCTTCGATGCCCGGCGCGTAGCGCGAATGCCAGGCGAACAAGCCGCTGACGCCTTGCTTCCCTGCCAGGTCGACCAACGCCAGCGCTTCACCCAACGTGGCGCACGGCGGTTTTTCCACCAGCACATGTTTGCCAGCCGCCAGCGCTTGCTGCACCAACGCAAAGCGTCCTTGCGGCGGTGTGCAAAACGCAATCGCATCGACCTGCGGGCCGTGTTCGAGCAGCTCGCCCAGGGACTTGAAATTGTCTACCCCGGCGCAGGGCTGGCCTTGTGTCGCGACAGCCACCAGTTGAAAAGCGGGGTTGGCGTTGATAGCGGGGACGTGTTGATCCTGGGCAATCTTGCCGTAGCCCACCAGACCGAGACGGATCGGTTGCATCAATGACTCCTGATTTTGTGTTTTTTCTTGGTCAACGAGTCGGCAAGATTACGTTTGTACAGCGGGGAAGTCATTGGTGATGTGCTTGAATCCATTTGATTCGGGCAGCACTGCAGTCAGCCGAGTTGATCTGCTTGCCATCAATCCTTGCAATTCGGCAGAAGCGCTATTCGATTCTCGGTGTGACAGCCACCTCGATGACTTTTCCATCCAGAGCGTAGCTGAAAGAAACTCCCCCCTGATCAGACAAAGTGAGTTTATCGAACCCCGAAGGAATGGCTGGTGCTGCCGAGAAAAAATTAGTGCCAAAACGCGCAAGAATGCTGCCGGTGTTCATTTCGACAAGAGAAAGACGACCAAAAGAGGTCAGGACCCAAAATCGATTACGAACGTCATCCACAACAACTGATTGAATAACGTCGGTAAAATTTCCCGTTTCATATTCCCTTGGTCGAGCGAAATTTTTTCTCCAGACCAGTTGCTCTTGGGAAATCAATTCCATATCCCCCCGATCGTGACGCAAATACAAAACGGCGGGCCCATGAAACGTCTCCAACTTCCACGTGACGTCTGCCTCCGGCCAATCACCCAAGGTAACGGGAACTAATCCTCGATTTATTTCACGTGTCTGCAAGCGCCATGAGGATTGAAATAATTTCACACCGTTGCTTCTGAATGACACGTAAGCTGCGCCAGAATCAGAACACACCACGCCGGATACCGCATCAGGCCATGAGTGCTCTACATGCTCAATTTCAACACTGGATTCATCGAAAAAATTTCGTACATAGCGCATCCAATAAACATTCCCGTCCCAATCTCCTACGACAAACCCACCATTCTCACAAAAAGCCCCAGCCGGATACTCCGTACTTGCACGCGGGTATTCAATCTCAACTCGCCGCTTTTCATCTTCAACTAAACAACGATCATGCAAAACAACCCTTGCAAGCCTCGTCGCGGTTAAATAGTAAGCATAATCACAGCCACTCACCTCATCCCTCACCGAGACTGCATCCAAAAGCGGGTCGGTCTCAGTCGCAAAATAATCAAGCAACATCACGGCCCCGGTTGGGTCGGGCACGACAATCAACACAAGATCTTTAATACCGGCTTTGTCGTTTACTTGAGCTTTCAATACCTTGGCCTTCCCTTCTGCAAGGTCGCCGAAAAAACTCAACCAGGCTTTCGAGGTTGTACGCTCTGGCTTTCCAATGGCCAACTTCAACGGCAAGCCCATTGTTTTTCCATCCAGATCGAAGAGCCGCAACTGATTTCCTCGATCAAGCACTGCAATATTATCCCCTTCGCTATCTGCCCACACCGCTGCTAACGGAAACGGCTTAACCGGCAGAGAAATGCGATTTGCACTGGCAGTGTAAATTTGTAAACGCCCATCCAGCCATCCCACCAGCAGGCGCTGGTTCGGCAAAGGCACCAACGTTTGCAAGGCTGCATTGGAGCGGGCTTGCGACAACATCTCTTCCCAACGGGAAGGCCCTGGGCTCAAGGCCTCACAGCTGGGCCAACGTCGCACTATTGCTGATCCATGCTCGGCAGTTCCCAAGTCATATCCGACCCAAAAAAAACGGTCAGATGACACGGCTGCATTAGAAAACTCGCGCTCAAGGCCATCACATCCATAGAGCTCTTGCTTGCCGTTCAAAGGCAATACGCCAATACCTCCATAACGGCTGCCAAGCACGACATTACTCGACACCCCGTCGTCAAAAAATTTCATACTGCTTATGCTCGATCCACCTTGGGTATCGAGTAACACGGCCCTTTGAAACATAGCCTGCTGGACATTCTCCTGAAAGTACTTTGGAAACTCATTACTCTTTGCCGCCCTGTCTGCGGCTTGAAGAAATTCGCCGTTTGTTTGCTCTGCTCCGACCACCATCATATTCGCGGCATATTGCTTATGCAGGGCTTCATCACGGGCATCATCAGCTGCAAACTTCATACGCCAGGAAACCACGGTAAGCACAAGTAGCAGCAACACGACTGACACAACCAGCGCACGCCACTTTTTATTCGCACGAAGACGTCCAACACTAGCGACTATGCTATTCAAGGTCTGCAATGAAGCATTATCTGAAGCCCCACCATCGAAAGATTCGACAATAAACTTCCTTTTTTCGAAATCATGCCAATTGTCGACCACCCCCTTCTCCGCTAAAGCGGCTTGGAGACAACCATCGAGCGAGATGGGAATAATAGGCCTTTGGGGGTGGTGTTTTCTGAACAGCTGTACCTCGGTCTGGATCCACCTAGGATGTTTAAGGACTTCAGCATTCGTGATCACGACCAGTACCTTGGTATTGACCAAGGCCTTTTGTATCGAGGCGCTCAACGTATCTTCGTAGCCCAGCTCCACTTCGCTAAAAAACACGACCAGCCCGGCATCTTGTAATCGCCGCGCCAAGTCGGAAGCATAGAAAAAATTACCGCGCGGCGGCTCACCCAGTGCAAACGAAACAAACACATCGTATCCAAAGAGGCGCTCTGAAAGCTTCCGGCTTGGCGCAAGTCCCGCAATCGCGACCATAAATAAAACACCCGATTAATTAAACCAGCGCAGATATCATCCGTTTCCCTACCCACATCTACGTTTGAAAGTATGTCAAAACTCAGACCCAATCTTATACATAATGGCAATAAAGATTATTGCATCACTCTTATTCTTCACCTGTTCGCAACCGGCGATAGCGCAGGAGCGTTGATTTGACCTGTTTTCGGTGGGCAGTGGGCAGTTGAAAAAATGCGTCCTTCTTGACCATCGGACTGCAATCGACTCACCCGTTATTGCATTACAACCTGGTCATTATTTGTATCGGATCAACTATGGACAATGAACCAT
This sequence comes from Pseudomonas fluorescens, assembly GCF_902497785.1. GTDB lineage: Bacteria > Pseudomonadota > Gammaproteobacteria > Pseudomonadales > Pseudomonadaceae > Aquipseudomonas > Aquipseudomonas fluorescens_BO. The sequence goes on along the minus strand of NZ_CABVHK010000023.1, from coordinate 60,293 downwards.
GTAAGTAATGGGCATAGCACTGGGCACGCTAGACACGCCCTTCATACCTCAAAAGCAAAAACACGTTCATGTCGACTCCGCAGTCCACTGGTACACGCCATCCAAATTATGTCCCCAGGTCGACTGACGGCTTCGGGTCGCTTAAGTCCTTGGCGAAAAAACCAAGCCGGCCAGAAGCGGACGTTCCGCCTCCTCACGAAAAACCGCGAATAGTGCTAACAATGAAAGTTATGCGTGACTGCCGAATGCAGGCTTTAATGTCCAGGCTTATAGTCAGCCAGATAGTTGCGACTCCATAATCGGGTGGATGCGCCTGATGGCGGTTTCAGGTGGCTATGCACTCGTCCAATCAAGGAAGAAACCACATTGAAAATAGCTTTCGGCGCCCTGTTGTTGACCTGTCTGACGACTACCGCATTCGCTGACGGGAACCCTGTCGGCTTCCAGTCTTCCACACTGCAGGACGCGCACAATGACCGCTCACTCGAGATGGTCGTCTGGTACCCCGGTGCAACGACCGCAACCGCGCAATTGATCGGCGATGATGCGGTGTTTGTCGGTGCTTCTGCGGTTCGGAACGCGCCGCCCGCAGCGGGCAAGCATCCACTATTGGTGCTCTCCCACGGATACAGGGGGAACTGGAGCAACCAGATCTGGCTCGCCAGTGCGCTGGCCCATAAGGGTTACATCGTCGCCGCCGTCAATCACCCTGGCACCACGACCCATGACCGTAGCCCTCAAGCAGCGGCGCAGTTATGGCAGCGTCCTGTTGATTTGAGCCGAGTCATTGATAGCGTCACGGCTCAACCTGAAAAATTCGGCGTGGTCGCGGATGGCCGAATTGCCGTAGCGGGCCATTCACTCGGCGGTATGACCGCCCTGGAGATCGCCGGTGCTCGTTTCGATCCAGACCGCTTCGCCCATGACTGCAAAGCACACCCGCAGTTAGCGAGTTGCAGCGTCTATGCAAAGATAAACCCCGCAAGCACTTCGCAATCAAAGGCCGCGTTGGCCGCCGATTTGCGCGATAAACGCGTCACTGCGGTGGTTGCATTGGACCTGGGCCTTTCACGGGGCCTGACCGATGAAAGCCTGGCTTCGCTGCCGGTGCCAGCGCTGGTGATCGCTGCTGGCGTACCCTCGCACGATCTTCCCGCCGAGCTGGAGTCTGCCAACCTGGCCAAACGCCTGCCTGCGGCGTCAAGCCGCTACGTCGAAATCAGCGATGCAAGTCATTTCAGCTTTGTGTCGGTATGCAAACCTGGCGCGCAGGAGATGCTCGAAGAAGAAGTACCAGGCGATGGCATCATTTGCCGGGATGGCGACGGCGCCCGCCAGCGTGAGGCGATTCAACAGCAGATTACATCGCTGATAGCAGAGTTTCTTCAGGCATCTGTCGACGAAGCAGGCAGTTTGTAAACTCGTTGTAACAGTAAATGGCTGCCACATCTAAAAGCGCCATTAACCGTCCCTGTGAGTTTCACACCCTGGCCCAAACCACCGGCCCATGAGCTTTAAAGCGTCATGATCGGCCGCAGCAGCGCCTGCCCTTCGTACAGCGCCGACAGATACCGCTCGCGCATCTCCTCAACGGTCATGCGCGACGCGTGAGTAGTCAGTGTCAGCGTTGCCTGCAATTGCCCTTCCCGATCAGTCAGCGGCACGCTCAACACCCGCATGCCCACTTCATATTCCTGATCCACCATCACGTAACCACGCTCGCCCGCCAAGGCGATTTCGCGGCAGATCAATGCTTCGTCGGTGAGCGTATAAGGCGTGATGGCCTGGGGCGGGTTGCGTTTGAAGTAAGCGCAAAGCGCCTCCTGCGAAAAACTCGCCAACCACAACCGTCCGCTGCCGGTGCAATACATCGGCACCCGTGAACCGGGGCGGATCGACATTGAGGTTATGTGGCTATAGCGACTACGCACCACATGCACAATGTCATCACCGTCGCGAACTCCTACCGAGACATGCTCTTGGGTGGTTCGTGCCACCTGTTCGACGATGGGCCTCAGCATGCGCGGCAGCACTGCGGAATCGACGTAAGCCTGGCCGATACGCAAGGTCTTGGCGGTCAGCCAGTAATGGCGGCCGTCGGTCTGCGCAAAGTCGTCATGCACCAAGGTCAGCAGAAAACGTCGGGCGGCGCTCTGGGTCATATCGGCCATTCGTGCTACTTGCGGCACGCTCAGGCGCGGGTGCCCCTGAGAAAACAACTGCAGCAACGCCAAGCCTTTTTGCAGGCCGACGATCAAATCCCGCGGGTGGATCGTAGGTTGCTTCATCAGTTGGACTCTTTATCGCACATAGACTGCGATTATCGCACTAGCGATGCGATTATCAACCGAATCGTGCACACGCTCGATTGTCCGCCGCGTTCACCGCTTGCAGTATCGGCCTTACAACAAAGCCAATAAGCGGGTACCTCCCATGATTCAGGGTTCGACTGAACTAGTCGCCATCGTCGGCTCGCCTGTAGCCCAGGTGAAATCGCCGGAAAACTTCAATCGCTGGTTCGCCGACCACCAGCAGAACGTCTCCATGCTCGCCATCGACCTTGCACAGACTGCGCTGCATGACTTCGTCCAGACCCTGCGTGGCTGGCAAAACTTACGCGGATGCGTGGTCACCGTCCCTTACAAACAACTGTTGGCCACCTGCCTGGATAGCGTCAGTGAACGCTCGGCGGCGCTGCGCTCGGTCAATGTGATCCGCCGCGAAGCCGACGGTCGACTGGTGGGCGATATCGTTGACGGCGAGGGCTTTCTCAACGCTGCGCGCAAGCACGGTTTCAATCCCGAAGACAGACAGGTTCTGGTGATCGGCACCGGCGGCGTCGGCAGCGCGATTGCGTATTCGTTGTGCCAGGCCGGGGTCAGCCACTTGGCCATCAGCGACATCAGCCACGAGCGCGTCGAGGTGCTCGGCGACCTTCTGCGCAACGCTTTCCCGCAGATTACGATCAGCGCAGGACCGGACTCGCTCAAGCACTTCGACCTTGTCGTCAACGCCTCGCCAGTCGGCATGAGTGCAACCAGTGATGACGGCCCGATGCCGTTGCCGACCGCGCTGATGCAAACCCTGAACGCCAAAACCCTGGTGGCCGATGTCGTGACATCACCGGCGGTGACACCGTTCCTCGCCTTGGCCCGAAGCCTGGGCTGTCCGATTCAGACCGGGCCGGAAATGGCGTTGGCGCAGTTGGGTAACCTCGGTCACTTCATGGGTGTGACGCCGCTGGAGATCTGACTCTCCGGCGCGTCCCTGACAGGCGATAACAATGAACACTACGACTTCCCTGCCTTCTGCCACTGCCGAGCTGACCTATGACGTGATTGTCCTGGGCAGCGGCGCAGCCGGATTCGCCGCAGCGGTGACTGCCAGTTGCCGCGGCCTCAAGGTTTTATTGGTGGAAAAAACCGAGGCCTTTGGCGGTACGTCGGCGATTTCCGGTGGTGCGGTATGGCTGCACGATACCGACCAGGCCCGGGCTGCCGGGCATCACCTGCCCGCCGAACAGATGCGTACTTACCTGAAAGAGGTGATCGGTAACGGCTACAACCCGCAATTGATCGATGCCTTCATCGAACAGGCTCGTGAAGCCCTGCGTTACCTGGAAACCCACAGCGAACTCAAGTACAGCCTGCGACCGTTGTCTCCCGACTACTACCCGGACTTGCCGGGTGGCACGCAAACGGGTCGTGCGCTGGAAATCGACGAGTACGACGGTCGCCGTCTTGGCGAGCATTTCAAAGACCTCAAGCGCCCCCCGGATGGCATGCTGCTTTTCGGCGGCATGATGGTCAATCGTGTCGACATCCAGCACTTCCTCAGCTTCAAGCGTTCGCCGAAATCACTCTGGCACTGCCTCAAACTTATCGGACGTTATGCCGTCGACCGCCTCAGCCACCCACGCGGCACCCGCCTGACCGTCGGCAATGCATTGATCGCGCGCCTGGCCACCAGCGCTATGGCCAACGGCGTCGATCTATGGCTGCAAGCGACGGCCGAGGCATTGATCGTCGAGCAGGGCTCGGTCAAGGGTGTGCAGATTTCCAGGCACGGAATAACCCGTCCCGTGTTCGCTCGCGGTGGTGTGGTGCTGGCCATGGGTGGTTTTGCCGCGGGGGCACAAGCCGCCGAACAGCGGCCTTCCACTGGTTCGGAGCATTGGAGCATGTCACCGCCTGCCAACGTCGGTGATGGGCAACGCTTGGCCGCCTCGGTCGACGCGGCAATCGGTGACAACCTGTCGGCGAATTTCTTCTGGGCCCCGGTTTCGGTGCTGCACAAGACCGACGGCAGCGTGGAACGCTTTCCGCATCTGGTCACCGACCGCGCCAAACCCGGTGTCATCGCGGTCAACCGTGCCGGGCGGCGTTTCGTCAATGAATCCAATTCCTATCACTGTTTTGTCGAAGCCATGTTCGCCGATGGCGGCGCCAATGCGCCCTGCTGGCTGCTCTGTGACAGCGAAGCACTGAACAACTACGGCATGGGTCTGGCGCGTCCGCGACCCGTCGACAACAGCGCATTGATAGACGCCGGTTATCTGCTGCGTGCCGACAGCCTCGCCGAACTGGCGCGCATGGCCGGCCTGGATGCGCATTCTCTGGAGCAGACCCTGGCGCAATACAACGACGATGCCGAACGAGGCGTCGACCAACAGTTCGGCAAGGGAAGTACGGCCTACAACCGCTACATGGGCGATCCGCTGCATCAACCCAATCCATGCCTGAAACCCCTGCGCAAGGCGCCCTTCTACGCCGTGCGTTTATTCACCGGCGATCTCGGTTCAGCCCGAGGCCTGGTCACCAATGGCCAGGCCAACGTGCTGAATCGCAGCGCAGCGCCGATCCCCGGCCTCTACGCTGCCGGCAACGAAATGAATTCGATCATGGACGGTACTTACCCCGGTCCCGGTATCACCCTCGGCCCAGGCATCACTTTCGGTTACCTCGCCGCCAGCGATATCGCTCGCCGGCTCGACCACAGCACTGCACAACCATCCCACACTGGAGAACACCATGTACTACGAACTGCGCACCTACACGATTAAACCAACCAAGCTCGGCGACTGGCTGACCCTGTACAAAAGCGCCGCATTGGCCGTGCAGCAAGAACACTTGGGCAACCTGGTCGGCTTTTTCACCACCGAAATCGGTGAAGTCAATCAAGTGGTGCACATCTGGGGTTACGCCAGCCTTGACGACCGCATGACACGCCGCAATGCCATGGCGGCCGATCCACGCTGGCAGGACTTCGCGCGGCAAAACAAGGAACTGGACGCCGTGGTGACGCTGGATTCACGACTGCTGCGTCCGACCGACTTTTCTCCGCTCAAATAACCTTTTCGCTGCGTTGCGCTGCTTCTGATTGGGAGCAGCCAACCTCATTCCTTCTCGCGGTAATCCCTATGTCCATCAGCGACCCCCTGATTTGTGATGTTCTGGTCGTCGGCTCTGGCGCCTCTGGCCTGGCAGCGGCGGTGACTGCTGCGCAACTTAACCTCGACGTCATCGTTGTGGAGAAGGAGCCGCAGCTAGGCGGCACCAGCGCCTGGTCGGGCGGTTGGCTGTGGATTCCGCGTAACCCATTGGCCATCGCCGACGGTATCGTTGAAGACCTGGAACAGTCGAGGATTTACCTGCGTCATGAACTGCGCAGCGAAGTGCTCGACCCGCGCGTGGAAACGTTCCTGGAACAAGGGCCGAAGATGATCGACTTTTTTCAAGGCCATACCGAGGTGCAATTTTTCTCCGGCAGCAAAATGCCTGATTTTCACGCCAGCGAAGGCTATGCAAAAGGTGGCCGCTCGGTCTGTGCGCAACCCTTCGACGGTCGTCGCCTGGGCCTTTGGATCAACAAACTCCGACGCCCGCTCGACGTGATCAGCCTCGCGGGAATGGGCATCGCCGGCGGTGCCGACCTCAATCATTTTCTCAACGCCCGCCAGTCGCCGTCCTCATTGCTCTACGCCGGCAAGCGCCTGTTGCGCCACGCCCGCGACCTGCTGTTTCATGGCCGGGGCCTGCACCTGGTGAACGGCAACGCACTGGTTGCCCGCCTGCTCAAAAGCGCGCTGGATCGTCAGGTTCGCTTGCTGACCGACACGCCCGTGCGCGAACTGCTGCGTGACGGTGAGCGCGTGCTCGGAGCGCGAGTCGAATCTGCCGGGCGCCTGATCGAGATCCGCGCTCGACGTGGCGTGGTGCTCGCTTGCGGAGGTTTTCCCCACGACCAGCAGCGCATCGCCCGCCTGTTCCGGCATGCCCCCAATGGCACCGAACATTTGAGCGCAGCGCCCAAGGGTAATACGGGCGATGGCTTGCGCCTTGGCGAAAGCGTCGGGGCATGCGTGGCATCCGACTTGACCCATGCCGCCGCGTGGGCACCGGTGTCCCGAGTGCCGCGTGAAGATGGCGGTTTCAGCGGTTTTCCGCACCTGATGGAACGAGCCAAACCCGGTTTCATCGCCGTGCGCCAAAATGGCCAACGCTTTGTCAACGAGGCCGACTCCTACCACGACTTCATGTGCGCGCTGTTTGAGGCCACGGGTCCCCGGGAAGCCCCTGTTTCCTGGCTGATCTGCGATCACCGCACCCAGCGCCGCTATGGCCTGGGCTGGTCGAAACCGTTTCCGTTCCCGACTACAAAGTACGTACGCGAGGGCTACTTGATCAAGGCCCCGACGTTGGTCGAACTGGCACGCCAATGTGGCATCGATGCGCAGCAGCTGGAAGAGACCGTCAGCGCATTCAACCTTGGCGCGGAGCTCGGTCACGACCCGCTCTTTCAACGTGGTGAGTCGCTGTACAACAGAGCACAGGGGGAAGTTTTACATGGGCCTAACCCGTCCCTTGGCAGTCTGCGCAGAGGACCGTTCTATGCGGTGAAGCTGGTGCCCGGCAGCCTCGGCACTTTCGCCGGTCTGAACACCGATGCCAGCGCCCGCGCCTTAGACGAACACGGCGCGCCGATTCCGGGGCTATTTGCCGTAGGCAATGACATGAACAGCATCATGAACGGCCATTACCCAAGCGGCGGCATCACGCTCGGTCCTGGGATGACCTTCGGTTACATCGCCGCAAAAGTTCTTGCCGGGCAGGCAATTGACGGAAATCAGCCGGTCAACATGACCCTTTCCAAGGCGGAAAAAATCGCCGGGGCAGATGAGCGAACGCGAAGTGATCAAGAACATCCAACGGGAGTCTGTAATGAGACATATCAGTAGAAAGGCAATGCCTTCACGCTTGGCCTCCAGCTACCCCGATGTCCAACATGCATTGGACGCTGGCATCCCAAGCAAAAAAATGGACGTAGCAACTCGTATCGTATTGTGGGCAGCCAGTGAAGCCGGCCTGAACAGGGCCGAAATCGTAGTCGCACTGTCAAAAAGAGACCCAGCGCTATTCGACGACCTTTGTGCCGAAATGGAGGAGCAACAATTCAAACTGTTTGAGTGTGGAGACGGGATGCACCTGTCGTTTTTCGACAAGGCGCGTGTCTATAACGCGAGCGCTTGGTTAGCTCGTGAAGTCCCACATGAAGCCATATACGAGTCAATTTTTGCGACGGAAAATACGCTCGTGATAGCTGATTTTTTCTAGCACATAAATGGCAATGCCCAGATCCTGAGAACCCGGTTGAGAGGGAGCGTTTTATGGCCGCCCCCCTGCAGAGTGGCTCTTTCGCGGTTATCGATCGAACGCGTCCCACACCGGCGCAAAGTCCGGACTGACTTGACGCTCGCGTTTGGACAGGCCGGCGATCAGCGCGCGATCCTGATCATCCAGGTTGACGGAGAGCGCTGCCAGATTGGCCCGTTGGTTGGCCTCGCTGCTGGCCTTGGGGATAGCCGCCACGTTCGATTGATCCAACAACCATTTAAGTGCGACCTGGGTCGGCAGTACCCCGTGTTTGGCGGCGATGTGCTGGATAACCGGAACATCCGACACCTTGTTGCGTGCCAGCGGCGAATAGGCCGTCAGTGCCAGATCGTGTTGACGGGCGTAGTCCAGCAGTGCGTTTTGGCCGAGTAGCACGTGGTACTCGACCTGAATGGCTGACAGCGGCGTGCCCAGTTCCTCGACTACCGTGCGCAGCAGGGGCAGCGGGAAATTCGCCACGCCGATATTGCGCGCCAGCCCCTGCTCCTTTAAGGACACCAGGGTTTCGATCGTACTCGGCAAGTCCCAATCGGTGCTGGGCCAATGGATCATGAAGAGGTCGACGTAATCGCTGTGTAAAGCCTTGAGGCTGCGGTCCATGGAATGGCGCATGGCGTCGGGTTGCAGCTGGTCCCACCAGACTTTGCTGGTGACATGGACGTGTTCGCGGGGTGTCGGGCTGTTCACCAGGGCCTGACCGACAGCGTCCTCATTGTTGTAGGCCGCAGCGGTATCGATGTGTCGATAACCTAGCGCGAGGGCCTGCTCCACGGCTCGTGTGCACGCTTCACCGAGCATCGGCCAGGTACCGAGGCCGAGCTTGGGCATGTTCAAACCCTGAGCATTAACGATGTGCGTCATGATCGATCTCCTTTTCATAAGCAGTGATGCCGGCGATATGGCGCGCGGCGATGTAGCCAAACGTCAGCGCTGGCCCCAGGTTGATGCCACCCGCTGGGTAATGGCCGCCCATGATGCTGGCCATGTCGCCTCCCGCCGCATACAGGCCGGTGATGGCCTGACCCGAGTCGTCGAGGACTTGTGCGTGTTGATTGACCTTCAGCCCGGCAAAGGTGCCGAAACAACCCGGTTCGACTTTCACGGCATAGAACGGCCCTTGTTCGATCGGCGCGACGCAGGGGTTGGGTTGCTGTAGCGCATCACCCTGCTTGCGGTTGTAGGGCGTTGAGCCTCGGCCGAACTGCGGGTCCTGACCATCGCGCGCGTGGCGGTTGTAGTCCGCCATGGTGGTGCTCAAGCCAACTGGATCAATGCCGCAAGCCTGTGCCAATTCCTCCAGCGACTTGCCGCTTTTCAGATAACCGCTGCGGATAAAGGATGACAGCGGTACCGGAAACGGCCGAGAAATACCCAGACCGTAACGTCGCTGAAAAGCATGAGTGCAGATAAGCCACGAGGCCACTGCTTCGCCGGGCGGGGAGCAGGCGACCATGGCCGTCACATAGTCGTAGTAGCCGTTGGCTTCGTTGACGAAGCGCTGACCGTTGCTCAGCACGCCAATGATCCCCGGCTTGCCGCGCTCGATGATGTGCGGAAAGTGGCCGCTACTGCCATCGCGGTGTGGCACTCGTGAAACCGGAGCCCAGGCCACAGGCGATACCTGGTGGGTGTCGACTCGGGCGCCGGCGCTCTCACCCAGCCGCAGGCCATCGCCAGACACGCCGAGGGGCGGCAGTGCCAAATGTTCGTGTCCGGTCGGTGTGCGGGGGAACAGGGCCTTGCGCCGTTCGATGTCATTGGCGAAACCGCCGGCCGCGAGCACCACGGCCCTGCGAGCCTTGATGCGAATCGAACCTTTGGCGGTGCGAACCACCGCGCCTTGGACCTGATTGTTCTCGCGCAACAACTCGGTCACCGGTGCCGACTCCCACAGCAGCACGCCAAGATCGTCAGCGGATTTCGCCAGGCGCGCTACCAGCGCCACGCCATTGACCAATTGCATCGCCCGACCATGCACGGCGAGGTCGAGCAAATGGCGAGTGAATCGCCGTGTAACGTGCCAGGCCGCCGACCACGAGCGGGTCAGGTTGAGAAACGCGGTAAGGTCTGCGCCCGCCATGATCGGCATGCCCATGAAGGCTGTTTCGCGCATAGTTTTGCGCAGACGCTTGAGCAGCTTGCCGACCTTGCGCGCGTCATAGGGCGCGGCGATCACCGAACGCCCGCCGGTACCGGCGCCCGGCGTGTCGCCATGAATGTCGGCAATCGCGTTGCCGTCGGCGAATTGCAGCGAGGTGTGCTGTTCGAAGAACGCCACCATGCGCGGTGCGGCCTCAAGGAAGGCATCGATCATCGGCGGGTCGTACTGATCGCCCAGTTCGTGTTTCAAGTAAGTGCGCGGTTCTTCAACGTCTTCAACGATGCCGGCCCGTCGGGCCAGAGGATTACACGGCACCCACGCCCAGCCACCGGACCAGGCGGTGGCGCCGCCCAGAACCGAATCTTTTTCCACCACTATCACTTTCAGGCCATGCCATGCCGCCGTTACGGCTGTTGCAAGGCCGGCCGCACCGGAGCCGACAATCAGCACATCGCAGTCGATGTCGGGGAGGCAGTTCGGTACGGCAGGCATGATTAGCTCCGGTTCTTGTGATTTTGGAATTTGATTCCGAAAAATATAGCAAGCCGGAATGAAGCGGCAAGTCGCCGGTGCGTAAAATGGGCGGTTATCGGACAGCCAAAATCCTTTGTGAGTCCGGGCTTGCTCGCGAAGAGCCTACAAAGTTGTGCGCTGTTCGAACACTTTCAAAGCACGCTTGTGTCAGAAACTGGAATCAGGTTCTAAATTGTTGGAATTCAACTTCAAACAATAATCACAAGAGGACCGCTGCATGAGTTTGCCCCTTCGAATAGCCCTTATCGGTGCTGGCACCATGGGCCAGCAGCATTACCAGCATCTCAAAACCCTGACTGAGGCGACCTTGTGTGCGGTGGCCGACCCCGGCCCGCAAGCGCCGGGTCTCGCGAAGGAGTGGGGGGTGCAATATTTCGCCGATCATCGTCAGATGCTGGAGCAGGCAAAGCCTGCGGCCGTCATCATCGCCAACCCGAATGCGCTGCACGTCAGCACCGCGCTCGATTGTCTGGCTGCCGGCGTCCCGGTGTTGCTGGAAAAGCCGGTGGGCGTGCACCTGGATGAGGTTCGTGAGCTGGTGACTGCCTCGAAGTCGAGCGGCGTTGCGGTGTTGGTCGGCCATCATCGACGCCACAACCCCTTGATCGTGCGCGCCCATGAACTTGTGCACAGCGGCGCGTTGGGCCGGTTGAGCACCGTGACCGCGCTCTGGCAACTGCGCAAACCCGATAGTTACTTCGAGACCGCCTGGCGCCGCGAGCCCGGTGCGGGCATGTTGTTGACAAACCTGATCCATGATCTCGATTTGCTCAGGCATCTGTGCGGCGAAGTTCGCCAGGTGCAGGCCATCACCAGTAACGCCGTGCGTGGGTTTGCCAACGAGGATTGCGTCGCCGTGGTGCTGCAATTCGACAACGGTGCGCTGGGCAGTCTGACCGGGTCCGATGCGGTGGCGGCACCCTGGAGCTGGGAGCTGGGCTCCGGGGAGAACCCGGTCTATCCACGCCAGGCCGACCAACCGTGCTATTTGCTGGCGGGCACTGCGGGGGCGCTGAGCATCCCGCAGCTCAAACGCTGGCACTACACGCAAGCGGACGGTGGATGGCATCAACCCTTGGTGCCGACTGACGAGCCTTGCAGTAACGATCAAGCGCTGCGCTTGCAGTTGCAACACTTCGTGCGCGTTGCGCGTGGAGAGGTTCAACCGCTGGTCTGCGCCGCCGATGCAGCCCGCACCCTGGCGCTGGTCGAAGCCATTCGCCAAGCCGCTGAAACCGGGCGCGCCTGCGCACCCGCCTTGATCGAGGATTGACCATGAGTGAACGGATTTTTTCCCTTGCCAGTCTGACTGTGTTGGAGTTGTCACCGCCAGACATGGTCGAGGTTGCGGCGCGGGCCGGTTACAGTCATGTCGGCTTGCGCCTGGTGCCGGCAACGCCAGAGGAACACCATTTTGCGTTGGTGACCGATGACGATCTCCGACGCCAGACCCTGGCACGTCTGCGCGATACCGGCATTCGTGTCCTGGATGTTGAAATCCTGCGGCTTAAACCGGACACCGTTGTGGGTGATTTCGAGCGGGTGCTGGCAGTGGGAGCTGAATTCGGTGCCAGTGAGCTACTGGTGGCGGGTAACGATCCTGACGAGGAGCGGCTGACAGAAAACTTTGCCCGGCTATGTGATCTGTCGGCGCCTTACGGGCTGCATCCGCACTTGGAGTTCATGCCCTGGACCGACGCGCGTGATCTGCAGCAAGCCGTGCGCATCGTTGAAAAGGCCGGACGTGAAAACGCAGCAGTGCTGGTCGACGCGTTTCACTTCGATCGCTCTGGGTCACGGCTGGAAGATCTGGCCAGGGTTTCCCCCTCGCGGTTACGGTATGCGCAGTTGTGTGACGTAGCGGGTCCCAGGCCTGCAGACATGGCCGAGATCTTACGGCAGGCGCGTAATGAACGGCGTTTTCCAGGCGATGGCGAATGTGATCTGCCAGGGCTGTTGCGGTGTCTGCCGGCTAACATTCCTTTGAGTCTGGAGATTCCCACCGCGCAACTGCTGAAACAGGGCGTGAGTGGGCTGGACCGGGCACAGATGGCACTGAGTAAAACCCTTGAATTACTCGCGCGGCTGACTTAAGCCCCGCGAAGCTTTTCACTTTGAACATGGGACCCCAATGACCGTTGGCGCGCGTGGCAAGTGAGCCAACGGCCGTTCGCTTGCAGCAGCTGCGCGGGGTCGGTCCGATGATAAAAAGGAGTTCAATTAATCAGATGAAACTGTTTCTGCTCCTTACTCCTCAGATGCCACCAGTCGCACACCTTGGCGCGTAACCTGTTGCCCGACTTCAAAAGTCGCATTGGGTGAGCGCACCGTACTGATTTCGCCATGCGCGTTTTTCACTTCATAAGCGGTTTCAGACTTGCCAATGCCTGTCTGCACCGCACTGCCGGCGAAAAAACCGCCCGCTGCGCCGACGAGTGCACCAATCGGGCCGCCTGCCGCGCCAACCATCATTCCGGTCAAGGCGCCGAAACCCTTGCCAGCGGTTGTGTCGGGGACTTCACGGATTATCTGGTCTGCCTGGCATAGCGGAGACAGCAGTGCACACAGGGTAAAACCGAGCGCGATTGAACGAGTCATGACATTGTCCCTTTGAGGTTGGCATTAAGTTCGCTAACCAATACACAAAACGGGCCAATATTTTTTAATGCTTAATATCAAATACTTATGAAGCTAAATAGTCATTATGACCCAATACAATATTGGTCATAATGACACCATAATAGTCAATATGACTTCTTGCCCGATAGCGTCGCCCTACCCTCGGCACGACAAGGGCTTAGTTATCCATCACCTCGTCCAGTGCCTGCTCAAGGGTGCTGACCGTGCGCTCGATATTGTGCAGCTTTTCCAGGCCGAACAGACCGATGCGGAAGGTCTGGAAGTCGGCCGGCTCGTCGCATTGCAACGGCACTCCGGCGGCGATCTGCAGGCCGTGGCTGGCAAATTTCTTACCGCTCTTGATGTCGGCATCATCGGTGTAGCTCACCACTACGCCAGGGGCCTGAAAGCCCACAGCGGCCACGCTTTTGAAACCTTTGCCGGTCAACATGGCGCGCACCCGATCGCCCAGGGCCTGTTGTTCGCCGCGAACCTTGTCGAAACCGTAGGCTTGCGTCTCTTTCATCACTTCGTTAAACCGCGCGAGGGAATCGCTGGGCATGGTCGCATGGTAGGCATGTCCGCCCTGCTCGTAGGCCTGCATGATCTGCAGCCACTTTTTCAGGTCGCAGGCGAAGCTGCTGCTCTGCGTCTGTTCGATGCGCTCGAGGGCCAAAGAACTGAGCATCACCAGGGCGCAGCAAGGGGAAGCGCTCCAGCCCTTCTGCGGCGCGCTGATCAGCAGGTCGACTGCGCATTTGTGCATATCAACCCACAGCGTGCCCGAGGCGATGCAGTCCAGCACGAACAGGCCACCCACCGCATGCACGGCGTCGCCGACTGCCCGCAGGTACTCGTCGGGCAGGATAATCCCTGATGAGGTTTCAACGTGGGGGGCGAAGACAATCTGCGGCTTCTGCGCCTGAATGGCTGCCAGCACTTCGTCCAGAGGAGGTGGAGCGTAGGCAGCCTGGCGACCCGTGTCGACCGGTCGGGCTTTCAGCACCGTGGTGGCCGCCGGAATGTTGCCCATCTCAAGGATCTGGCTCCAGCGATAACTGAACCAGCCGTTGCGTATCACCAGGCATTGCTGGTCGGTGGCAAACTGTCGCGCCACCGCTTCCATGCCAAAGGTGCCGCTGCCCGGAACCACCGCAACAGCCTGGGCGTTGTAGACCTGTTTCAGGGTCTTGGAAATGTTCTTCATCACGCCTTGAAATGACTGCGACATGTGGTTGAGCGAGCGGTCGGTGTAGACCACTGAATACTCGACCAGCCCCTCGGGATCGATACTGGGATATAGCTTTGACATGGGTGACTCCTTTGGCAGAGATGTCAGTGGTATCGACCCTGCCCTAAGCCTTGGCAAATGACAAGATTGCGCGAGACTGGATTGCGACTTCTGTTATCAGGTCGATTACCGGGCGTAGCAATGCTAGCAGGTGGCTGCTGGAGAACGACCAGTTACGAAGAGTAGCAGCCGGCCAATAGCAGCCGCTGGACAGACAAGTGGCTAATAGGTAGCGTCGACCCTCTGCACTGAATCTTTCCCGTAGTTGAATCATCAGGCGTATTGGTTGGAGAAGTTGCAATGACAACAATCAACGTGAAATCCCGATTCGAAGCAAAGCTTCTCCGTCCGGCTAAGCCTGGTAATGATACGTCGTGGGCGTTTCTGGTACTGCCAGGAGACGCAAGTGAACAGCTTCCGAGGCGAGGGAGGACGACAGTTGAAGGCACAATCAATGCGCACCACTTCCAGGCAACCCTTGAGCCGGATGGTCAGCTGAGCCATTGGCTGCGGGTCAGCAGAGAGTTACTCGAAGCCGCAGGCGCGGCGGTTGGGGACATCGTTACGCTGGAGCTAGCCTCTGTGAAAAAGGAACCCGAGCCTGACATCCCGGCAGATTTTCAGGAGGCACTGCAAGCCACTCCTGAGGCTCGTAAAGTCTGGAACAGTACGACGACCCTCGCACGAGTAGACTGGATTCACTGGATGACTTCAGCCAAGCAACTCAAGACCCGTGCAAAACGAATCAGTGATGCCTGCGACATGCTCGCCTCCGGCAAGAAGCACGTTTGCTGTTTCGACCCGTCCGGTTACTACAGTAAGGCCTTCCGTGCGCCCGAGGCGGATAACTCTTAAATGGGGCATTAGGTCCAAATCGTGCGGCTCGTTCACCGGCACCGACTAAGTGGCCTTTTAGCTTGATTGTTATGAATGCAGGCCTCCCCGAGGGCTACCCGCGTTGAGCGGGCATCGGAAATCATCCGAACTCATTCAGGCACCTGATTCAGGGTCACTCGCAGGCATCCCGCGAGCCTCCTTATCGTTTTCGTCCTGCTCGTTCATCTGTGGGTCGTTGTCTGGGTTATCGACGTGGCTGTTCGTACCCGCTTTTGGATGCTCACTCGATACCGAATTAGTAGCATCCACATCAGCCATATCTGCATCGACAGGGGCTTCATCGTCGGTCGGTAACGGAACTTCGTACTGGTTCCCGCTCGGGTCATGGCCAGCTTCGTTGTCCGTGGTGCGTGTTTCGCGTTGCTGCGATTTATTGCCGGGTGCGTTCTCGTCAATCTCCATGGTGGCTCTCCGATCTAATGCGCGGGATTTGCGTGCTTAATCATGAGAAGCGGTCGTGCGCTGCAAGTGCCTACCATTGGACAGACGGCGAACACAAAAAAAACCGGCTTGCTGGCCGGGCTTTCTCTCCTATCGCATATCGTCTGATAGCGGTGTTATTTCATCTGCCTCTGGTGTAGTCCTCTCACCAGGCTCTTTCCAGTCTTCTGAACGATCATCGCTGGGTTTTGTTAACGGATCGTATTTATTCGGATCGTCTGGATCCAGCGTCGGCTCATCTGAACCTGGCTCAGGTTTGGATGGAACAGAACCTTGTGTTTGGTCTTGAAAACTCGAATCGGAAGACATACCCACCTCACCCATGAGGTCCAGCTTTGCTGGGCCGTAATAGTTTGAAGTCGGCAGGTGAACAGTGTGCGACTGAGCAGATGAGCGGGCAGTAAAAAGCGGTTTGGGGTTGCACGGAATTGCCCCCAACTGCATCAGCACTGACGAGTCATTTGCATCGGACTTGAGCAGCGCACATGGGAATGATGACCGGCAGAGAACGGCCAGAAGCAGCCCTTCGCCCAAGGCAGCTACCGACCAGTAGCGACATTTGGTTCCGGAAAAATAAATCCGTCCCCTTTTCCTTGTCTTATGACGCAGCTACTGGATGCTGCAGAGGCCACTGCTGACCAATAGTTGCCGCTAATGCGATTTGAGGTTAGACAGGCGTTGGACTAATGACGCGCCCCCGTTTTTTTATTTCGGCAGCCTGAGTAGAGATTCCGCCCTGGTGGTTATTCCTTCCAGCAAGCGCTAATCTCATCGGTAGTTTTTGTTTCGCCCACTGAAATCGCAATCCATAAAGGACAGCAATTATGATGGATCAGCATCCTTTTCCGTTTGACTCCGAGGCAGGCCTGGTTATGCAGGAGTTTGGCCAAGAAGTCATAAAGCAATTGCGAAAATCGCAACATGCGTATGTTGATCCTAGAAATGTCCAACGATTCCTTCATGGCAGATCATGGCAATCTCATCAAAGCTTTGATCCTGACCAGATATCGGAGCTGGAACGCCACCACCATCAAATGAACATTCAATTTGAAGACATAATGCTGCGGCGCTTTGAAGTTTTAGAAAATACGCTTAATGAACTATCAAACGAGATGGCAGAGACGTTTATAAGGAGTTTGTACGCCACAGTTTCAGACACTTGCGACAAGTATGGGAATGTGGTCAATGGGGGCAAGGAGCCTGCGAGAGCGTTCGTCGAAATGCTTGAAAAAATTGAGTTTGGCGTTGATCGAAATGGAAACGTATCGATGCCTGAAATACATGCAGGAACCGCAGTAATAGAAGCGTTTAAGCGTGACGAAACTATGAATTCAATCGAGTTCGGAGATAAAATTGCCGAGATAAAAGAGAGGAAGTCTGCCGAAGCCCTTGAGAAAGAAGCGGCGCGAAAGGCCAAGTTCGTTAAGGAGCCGCAATAATGTCGAAGCGAGTTCTACTTAGCATCGGTTGCAACGAATATCTGAGTCTTGGCAAGCTTACGGGAGCGGAAGTTGACGCAAAAAAAATCCATTCAGAGCTGACCGCAAGTACATTGAGTTGTATAAAGCCAGAACACTCACTTCTAGTGCTCTCTCCCTCGTTAAATGACATTAGGGCAACTCTAGAAAATTTGCAGGATCGTTTCGAGGAAATAGAAAGTTTAACGATATTTTTTGCAGGTCATGGCGGGGTCGTTAACGGAACGTATTATCTTTGTTTGTGTGATACGCGCAACGATAGGATGTCAACGACAGGGTTGGCGCTTAGTCATTTATTCGAGTTTATCAACGAAATAAAAGCCGCGCATTGCAACTTGATTATTGATGCTTGCGAAGCTGGCGGTATGATTTCTGACATGGGAACGCTCCTCAAGCCGGAGGTAATTGGAAAGGCAAGAAGTTGCGGCGTATCAATTTTTGTTTCCTCTGCTTCTGATCAAGCGGCTTCGGAAGATAACGCTGGCGGATGGGGAACAAATGCGATATTGCGGATTTTACGTGGTGAAATTGATACAGGATCAAGAGCTCCATTTTTAGACCTCTTGGACATTGGACGAGCAGCTGCTCAATACGTAGCAGTCACCAGCGCTGGAAAGCAGCTCCCATCGGTCTGGGGTATGAACCTATATGGTCCTATGCCAGTATTCGGTAATCCTCATGCAGTCGATAGAACACCTAATTCGCTTTTACAAATTACTGGGATATCGCCTACATCAGCCGCTGGTGTGGTGATTGGGAACAGATCCTCGGAGCTCCTAGGCCTGATGTTCGCTCCTGCATCGGAGCTCACTCCTGAAAAGCTGTATGAGAAAATGTTCCAGAGCATGGAACACCTTGAAAAGATACCTGGTGCTGCGGCAACTTTTATCGAGAGTGTCTGGCGCTCATTGGAGGATTCAGTTAGAAAACAGGCGAACTCCTTTGCTCATATTGAGTTTACGGCAACGTGCATATCGCTTCTTCTTCCATCAGTGCCACGTGATTTAACTTCGGCAGTCTGCGTACGTAATCTTGCGAAAGATCTTTTTGTTGAGCTGCACGACGTATTGGTAAGCGTATTGGCAGCCCTGGAAACAAATCCTAAGAGCCTCTGTCGACACGGCATACCTGATTTATTTTATCTGCCTCAGAGAATAACAAGAATATTAGGCTGGATAGGCGCAGCGCTATACATCGCAAAACAATATAGCCTGGAAATCGCTGAGATTAAAGAGCTTGGTGTTAAGTTTAGTCAATACATTTCTGATCATTACGCGGCTTCCGCAACAGGAATGTCTGAGTCTGAAACACCGTTCTTGGCAGCGTTTCTGCTCACTGCAAATGAGAATGGAGATACTGAAATTTGCGAGCAGATAATTAGCTCGCTTTATAACGCCCTTATAGAAAATGACGGTGCGCTTGCGAGGGCGGATCTACCGCCTAGCAATGTATTAGGCTATCTGCGTGCGCGAGCATGTAATGATCTAGAAACACAAAGGGAGTCCAGTAGCCATCCGTCTGAATCCTTAGCGTTCGTTTTATTAATGGGTGAGGTGCTTTCTCTACAAAATTTGATTAACTACAATCTCGAACTTTTAGATCACTCGCACCTCCATGTGTTTATACCGAATGATCATACACAATTTTCTCTACCTTGCATCGAAAACGGCCTCAATCACGTCTTCCAGATAGGGCATGGTGTTTGGGAAGTGAAGGATTTGGTATCTAGATGGCGTACATCATGTTTGCCTCAGTTAGCTTTGGATGTATCGCTAAAACTTCCGGAAGTTAAGATCGGTGCGCTTTGTTCAGCGTTCTTGTTTCCGAATAAAATCCCTTGGTTTTTGTTTGTGGGCACGGCATTAGATTAAATTTAATAGATACTTAAGTGGAAAAAATTTCACTATTATTTTGTTTGGGGCTCAATACACAAGTGAGCTTGTACAAAGATTCGGCACTGCTAACTGTAGTTGAGAAACGTATGAATTCTAACAAATATTTAATTGGTATCAGTTCTATAAAAGAACAGTTGGCTCGCTATACACACGAGTCCGTGCTAAATCATTCACTTGAATATTTAGGTATGAGGGTAGTAGACGGCACGCCCGAAGCAGGGAAAATGCCCTGGATTATCATGTTTATGCTGAAAATGGCTGTATTGGGGGAGGCTGGTAACAAAGAGATTAGTACAACAGAATTCCACAGGATTGCTAACGAAATTTTTCATTTGCAAAGTGCTGCAGCGGCCTTGGAAGTCGGAAGCTTGGAATTGAAATTAAGGGCTATGATTTTATCCCAGTTGTTATATCAGAAAACCACTACAAGTGGTATGCGTGAACTGATTGTTCAGGGGGCTATACTAAGTCGCTCAGATAATTATTATGACGAATTGTTTGTTAGGTTTTTTGGGTTAAGTCTAGATAGCTACCTGAAGATAGCAATGTTCATCGTTACTCGGCTAGATAAGCAACAAGGTGGTGTTGTAAAAATGCCAATATCTGAAATCCTGTTCTATCTTTCCCCAGGAATACCTAATGCTCATATTTTAGCTTTCATACGACTCGCTAGCTGTGAAGCTGGCGCCATTCCAAGTTTTATGGAGCTCCATGATTTAGGAGGCATATACGAAAGTGAGTATTTCCAAGAAACTCCATTCAAATATATTCCGTTCTTGTTGGAGGAAGGTTGTCTTGTGGCTTTTAACTCAAAATTCTGCATAACTGCATTATGTGCTTTGGCTCCCGCCATTTTAAAAAAAGAATTTCCTGCATTCAAAGATAAATTCGGGAATGATATGGAGTTAAGGGTAGGGGAGATTCTTAATGGAATGAATTTTGATAAAGTAATCGCTGAGAGTGAATTGAGCACGATTTTGACAGGTCAAGGCTTAAAAGGTAAGCTGGTCGATTTTATAGTTAGAGAGGAGGATCGCGTTACTTTGATTGAGTGCAAGGCAATTGAACCTACGGATTTAATGAAATGTACCGCTGATGCAAAATTGCTGAAAGGTCTTCTGGAGTCAAGCTATATCAAAGCAATTCACCAAGGTCAGTCTGTCGCTGATGGCTTATCAAAAATAAAGGATTTTGTTGGCTGTAACTATCGATTGCTAGTAGTGACGTTTGGTGATCATTATGTTTTTGGTGGAAAGTATATTTCGGAGTACATAGATACTGATCTAGTAGACCGGCTCACGGGGAAGTACGGCAGCTTACCAATTCAGATGGACAGAATCAGTTATCTTTCACTGCAGGATTTTGCAGGACTAGCCTATGGGTTGAATGCAGAAGGTCGTCCTCTCGGCTTGTTTTTGGACTCGGCGTGCGATGCCCAGTCTAATCCAGAAACACGTCGGTTCACGTTAGGCCACGTAGTTGAAGAGACCATCGGAAAAATTCCTGGGTCTTGGGCGGCAGGACTTAGTGGGGAAATGGATAAAAAGCTAGAGGCACTTACACAGTTAATTGTTGATAATTCTAGATTCTGGAAAAGAAACGGCTCTGCCTTTCTATTTAATTATGACTCCCTCCTAACGGCACTTAGTCCTAGTTATAAAGATCTATGATTTCGATTTTATGAATTATTGTCAGTGGTGGCTGGCGTAAATCAGCCAGAGGAATGAAGTCAAACTCTAGAATAGTGCAGTGTTCCTCGTTATAAACTTACGTTTTATAACTTCGAAATTCACGTTGCCCCCCCCTATATCACGTACTTCGAACGACTGCTTTTGGCCGATAGCAGTCGCCCGCGAAACAGATATAACGGTCCTAGGACCACCATAAAAATTCCTACACAAACCTCGGAATCCCTCACCTTGCCCGCCGTTCCGATGCAGCTTATAGTCCGCTCCGTCGCCCAAAATGGCGATTCAGGTTTGGCGACCTGACCACAGAGAAGACTGAGTAACGGCCTTTGAGCCAATCAAACTGAGATCTTCAAATGACTAGATATATGCCCCTCACCGGAATCGACCTGATTCCGGCTTCCTTGCTCATCGACACCGAAGCACCGCTCGAAGTACTGCAAACCGCAGCGGACTACCGAATTCGCACGGTCACGCAAGTACTGGAAAACATCGCCTTCCGCGCCGAGCTTGGTTGCGACACGGTGGTGCTGAAGGACTTTTCTCAGTTGCTGGCCATCCCGTTGCGCGACGGCTGTGACTTGATGGATGTGATTGGCCGACGTTTGCGGGTGCAAGCTAAGGCATAAATTAAAGCGGGCGCTAAAGGCGCCCGTATTTGACTTGATACGAAGGGCTTTAGGGAAATAGAAGCCCCCTACCCCCCATCAACGAACTCGCCAACAACGCCTCCAGCCCCATCGGCTTCGCAAAAAAATACCCCTGGGCCTGCCCCGCGCCCATTTCTCGCAGCAGCACCAGCGTCGCTTCATCCTCGACACCTTCGGCCACCACGCTCAGGTCCAGCGATTCGGCCATGCGCACAATCGCCCGGACGATCGCGCGGCTGCGGGCACTGGTGGTCAGTTCGAGGATGAACGACTTGTCGATTTTCAGGCCGCTGAAGCGGTACTGATGCACGTAGCTCAGGGATGAAAACCCGGCGCCGAAGTCATCGAGCACCACCGACATGCCGTTGTCGGCCAGTTGCTGCATGGTCAGCCGGGCAATTGCCGGCTCGGCCACCAGCGCGCCTTCGGTCAATTCCAGGCAAATGCGCGACGGCGCGACTCCGTGTCGTTCCAGCAGCGCGAGTACATCACTGGCGAAATCCGGACGCGTCATGCTGTAGCTGGAGCAATTGACGTGAATCGGCGGCCAATTGGCGTGTTCGGGCTGCGCGAGGATCACGGCGATGCTGGTCAGCATGTACAAATCCAGCCGACCGATCAGGCGCAGACCCTCGACGTCCGGCAAAAACTCGCCCGGGGCAATCACCCGGCCGCCCGGCTGATGCCAGCGGATCAGCGCTTCGAGGGCCATTAGCTCGCCGGTGTCGACGCTGACAATCGGCTGGAAATACGGCAGCAGTTCGTCGGTGCGTTTGAGCGCGTTGCGCAACGCCCCTTCACGCTCGACCTGATCCGAGACTTCCCGGCGCACTTCCTGATTGAACACCGCGTAGCTGTCGCGCCCGGCACTTTTGACCCGGTACATCGCCGCATCGGCATCGCGCAGCAAGTCGGCGGGCTCGTGATGGAACTGACTGTCGGCGCTGACGATTCCGATACTGCAGGACGAAAAAACCTCATAGCCATTGATCAAAAACGGCAGGTCGAACGCCAGTAGAATGCGTTCGGCGATGTCGATGACCACTTCCAGCGGCGCCTCGGGCGCGAGCACCGAAAACTCATCGCCGCCCAGGCGCGCCAGCATATCGGTGTCGCGCAGACAACCGCGCAAACGGTGGGCGGCCTGCATCAACAGCAGGTCGCCAAAATGGTGGCCGAGGCTGTCGTTGACCATCTTGAAACGGTCAAGGTCAATGAACATCACGGCCAGGTGCCCGCCTTCACTGCCGAACCGCGACCAGGCCAGATTGAGGCGTTGCTGCAAGTAGGTGCGATTCGGCAGCCCGGTCAGCGCATCGTGGGAGTTTTCGTGTTGCAACTTGGCATTGGCGTGGTCGAGTTCGCGGGTGCGGTTCTGCACCCGGGCTTCGAGCTTGAGGTTGGCGGCGTGAATGGCTTCGGCCGCCGTGCGCCGCGACAACGCGGTGTCGATGTGCCGCGACACGAACGTCAGCAATTCCTGATCACGCGGGGTGTAGCGCACCTGTGAGGTGTAGCTTTGCACCGCCAGCACGCCACGCACCACGTCGCCATCGAACAAGGGAATGCCCAGCCACGAGTGGGATCGGACGTACTCGTCGGCCAGTTCGATTTCGCCGTGCGCAGACAATCGTTCAGCCTCGTCGACGTCGATCAGGCAAGGTCGACGCTGACGGATCACGTACTCGGTAAGGCCCCGACGCCCACGCCGCGCCACCGGGCAAGTTGTCTGGCGCTCATCGACGTAATAGGGAAAGGTCACTTCACCGGTCGCGTCGTCGAACAGCGCAATGTAGAAGTTATGCGCAAACAGCAGATCACCGACGATGCCATGCAAGGTCTGAAACAGCTCGGCCATATCTCCCGGCTGGCTCGACAGCTCTGCAATCTGGAACAGTGCGCTCTGCAGATGTTCGGCGCGCTTTCGCTCGGCCACTTCCTGGCGCAAAGCGTCGTTGAGCGCCGACAGCTCCAGGGTGCGACGCATCACGGTCGCTTCCAGGTCCTCGCGATGGAGAATCCGGTCCAGCGCCATCGCCACGTGGCGGGCGACCACCAGAAACAGCGCGCGGTCTTCGGCGCTGTAGGTGCGGGAAACGTCGTAGACCTGCATGGCTAGCATGCCAAACACATCATCCGAGGCGTTTTTCAGCGGTGCGCCCATCCAGAATTCCGGACGATCACCCACGCAATAGAAACGGCCCTCGGCCTGCGCCGCGAGAATGCCGGCGGCGTCGATCAGCAACGGCTGGCCAGTGGTCAGCACCTGGCCGGTCAACGACAGGTGCGACAGGTCGAGGTATTCGTAGTGCTGGGACTCCACGGCATCCACATCGATGATGTCGACGTAATACGGGTAGTCGATTTTGCCTGTATGCGGGTCGTACAGGGCGAGATAGAAGTTCTCGGCATCGATCAGGCTCGCCAGCAGCCGGTGAGCCCCTTCCAGAAACACCGAGCGGTCGCGGGTCGAGCTGGCCAGGTAGGTAATTTCATACAACACCCGTTGAGTAATCTGCGCACGGGCAAGGGTATTGGTCTGTACCTGAACGCCCAAGCGCTGGGCAAACCCGGCGAGCGCCGGTTCCGCAGCGTCTTCGATGGGCGCGAGTAGCCAACCGAGCGCACTCTCGCCGCTACCGGTCGGCCAGCGGTGCAGGTGCCGGCTCAGGCAAAAGGCTTCGAAGTCTGCATTTGCCACGCTGGATGGCCAGTGCACCTGCGGGTCGCCCTGCCCGATCAAATGCATTTGTTCACCGGCGCGGTAAACCACCCAGGCAGTGGAATGGGTCCAGTGGCGCGCTGAATGCAGTAATTGTTCGATCGCGTCTTCGTTGCCGGCGTAAGCCATGCCGCCAGTATCCGAATGGTTTTTTTGCTGAGATGCGACAACGTCGCAATCGTTCGATTGCCGCGGCAAGTCCGTCAATGGACGAAAACTCATCAGCGCTCCCTGAGCCAGAAACTGGCGATCCACACTACTGGGTGCCAGCAATGCGCCAGCGAGCTTCCCGTTTAAAGCTTATAGCGTATTTTTTCAATAAATTTGTTCGGTTTAGTACAAAGTCCGGATCGCTCTCAAGCGAGCAGTTCGCTGATCCACCGGGCCTGCCGGGCGACATCTTGCAGTTTCTCCTCAGGCACTGCCTGTCGCGCATTCGCGAAATGGCTCAGGGTCTGCTGCTTATGGCGCAGGATGCGCTGCCACTTGACCAGGAACGCCGGGCTGCGGGCCTGCATCTGCAGGGGGCCGAAGTACAGCTCCTCGGCGGTGTACGTCACCGGACCGGCGCGCTCGGCGACGATGATTTCGTAGAAGAAGCTGTTTTCCCGCAGCAATTCCTCGCAAAGGATGCGGTAGCCGTTTTCCATCAGCCATTGGCGCAGTGGCTGTTCACCGCCGTTGGGCTGCAGGATCAGGCGCTCCTGCCCGCTCAGGCGCGCTTTGCCGCTGTCGAGG
The DNA here is from genome assembly GCF_902497785.1 of Pseudomonas fluorescens. Classification (GTDB taxonomy): domain Bacteria; phylum Pseudomonadota; class Gammaproteobacteria; order Pseudomonadales; family Pseudomonadaceae; genus Aquipseudomonas; species Aquipseudomonas fluorescens_BO. Next base: position 35,566 of record NZ_CABVHK010000023.1, on the reverse strand, counting down.
ATGTCGCGAATCGTCTCGCCGCCCATGCCACAAATGCTGATCGCGGTGATCCCGTCCTGCGGTTCGATCGCCGCCAAACCGCTGGCCAGGCGCACGCTGATCCGCTGGTCCAGATCGTTGTCGCGCACCGTGCGTTCGGCCGCTCGAAACGGCGTCGAGGCCACCTCGCCGGCCACCGCCGCCACGATGGCGCCACGGCGCATCAACGCCACCGGCAAGTAGCCGTGGTCCGAGCCGATATCGGCCAGGCGCGCACCGGCGGGTACATGCGCCGCCACGCGTTCAAGGCGCATGGACAATGTCTGTTGGTTCAACTGCAGTTCCTTTTCACTACGAATGCCCGGCGCCTTGGCCATGAGTGCGAGCGGCCCATGACGCGGGATGTGGGCGGCAGGGTAATGCGCCGGCGCGGTCGCATCAACCGGGTTGAACGACGACCTTTATCTGCGTCAGCCCCATCACCTCAGCCTGCTCCAGAATCTCCTCCGGCGTCGCGTCCGCGTTGGGCATGATCAAGCCGTTTTCTGCATCGCCAAAATGCAGCTGAAGCAGGTGCATCGCCGCTTCATGGACGGGCAGCCGGGGTTGCTCGAATTCGAACGTCTGGCGGCGGGGCTCGCCGTTGAACAGGTATTCCAGGGTGTAGTTGTGCATGGTGGGATCCTCGTGTGGGCAGAAGCGCTGCTCAATACCCTGACTTGTCGGTCAGTTTTTAGTTCAACGCTTCGGATTTGGCGCGACAGTGAGTTACGTTCCATGATTAGTTACACCAAGTATCAACTGTTGTTGCAGATCGTTCATTTATTCGAACTCACGACATAAATATAGTGAGGCCAACAGTTTCCAAAAAACAGTTGAGCACTCACATGACCTTAAAAGTTGCTGTTATTTATCACAGTGGATTCGGACACACCGCCAATGTTGCACGAGCGGTGGCGCGCGGTGCCGAAAGTGTCGCAAACACCCAGAGCCTGCTGGTTCAAGTCGAGGACATCGACCAACACTGGGAAGCGCTTGAGCAGGTGGATGCCATCATCTTCGGCTCCCCCACTTACATGGGCAGTGCGTCGGCGCAGTTCAAAACCTTCATGGATGCCACCTCACGCCATGTGTTCGCCAAAGGCGGAGTCTGGGCTGACAAAGTGGCTGCCGGCTTTACCAACGCAGCCTCGCGTTCGGGCGATAAACTGGCAACGCTGCAACAGCTGAGTATCTTCGCCGCCCAGCACGCCATGCACTGGGTCAACCTCGGTCTGCCGCCTGGCCACAACAGCTCTGCCACCACAGAAGAAATGCTCAACCGAGACAGTTACTTCATCGGTGTCGGCACCCAGTCCAACTTCGATGAAGGCCCGGACACCGCCCCGAAAAACCCCGACATCCTGACGGCTGAACATCTGGGTGCCCGCGTAGCACGGGTCACCCGAGAACTTGTGGAAGGCCGTCGCGTCATTGCCGAACAATTCGCTTTATAACCAGAGGTCTCGACATGAGCACGCCGATACGCGTCGACTTTATTTCCGACATTGTCTGCCCTTGGTGCGCAATCGGTCTGGGTGCCCTGGAGCAAGCGATTCTGCGCCTGGGGGATGAAGTGAAAGTCGACATCAACTTTGAACCTTTTGAGTTAAACCCGCAGATGCCCGTCGGCGGTCAGAACGCGGTTGAGCACATCATGCACAAATATGGCAGCAGCGCTTCGGACATCGCCCGCAGCCAGGTCAGTATTCGCGCGGGCGGCCAACGCGTCGGATTTCACTTTGATTTTGAGAAGAGAAGCCATTTCTACAACACGTTCGATGCGCATCGACTGATGTTCTGGGCGGGACTTGAGGGGGTTCAACGCCCTCTTGCCCATGCCCTCTTCAAGGCTTACTTCACACAGGGCCAGGACATCAGCTCGCACGCAACGCTGGCCAGTATCGCAAGCGGTGTCGGCTTGTCTGACGTCCAGGCTCGCGAGGTTCTGTCTTCAGCGCAGTACGGCGACGAAGTGCGCGAGCGGGAGTCCTGGTTCACCACTCGCGGTATTCACTCGGTGCCGGGCGTGGTGCTCAACGGCCGTCAGTTAATCACCGGTGCGCAACCGGCGGACTTCTACGAGCAGGCACTTCGGCAGATCATTGCTGACACTTGAGTCCATCAAACGGAAAAACGGGCGCCAACAGCGCCCGTTTTTTTATTCGTGCTTCGACGCATTGCGAGGGTCATCGTGCTTATCGATGTACTCCAGACCCAGCGGCCCCGTGCCGTAGACCTGAGAGATGTACTCGCCTGATTTCGCCCAATGGAAGTGTGGCGTATTGGCCGGAAGGACCACCACGCTGCCGGGACCGTAAGCCATCAGCTTCTCCGGATCAAACACAGCACCGAAACCGATGTAGAAAACTCCGGACATCACCGTATAGATACGGTCTTCGGGATGTGTATGAGGCATCAACTTCGTGCCATTCGGCACTTTGACCCGCACCACATAGGGTGCTGGCTTGCCCGGGTCACCGACCAGGACGGCTAGTTTCACTTCTTTCGGGAACGCTGGAAAGCTGCGCCACTCCACCTCTTCATTCGCCAGCGAACCCGTTTTACCGAGCGGCAAAGGCTGGGCCTGAGCGAACGGCAAGACAGCCGTTGCAACAACACAGGCTGTCAGCCAACCCACTTTCATCATGTTCTTGATCATCACCCTTCCTCACTGCTCATCAGGTTGCCGACTTCACTTAGCCGGGCGTCGATTCCCGGCTGAACGCTTCGAGTTCCTGAACCAGGCCCTGCGCGGCCAGCATCACCAGTTGCCGACCTTTTTCCGGTGTCGCCTGCGCCGGGTCCGAACCCATGCGGCCATCCGGATGACGCGCACGAAAGTCGAGTGCCTCACGGATGGGTCCCCAGTTCGCGATCTGCGGCGAGTAGTCGGCCGATTTAATCGAGTCCGGATAGGCCCATTGAGTGACTGCGATTTCGGAAGGCGTGGCGTGGATGCCGTGGCCGGTTGGAAACTGTTCTTTGGCCAGATCACCGATCCCCTCCAGGTCCCACCAGTTGCATAATTTCAGGGCAAACCCGGATGGGCGTCGGGCAAAACTCGCCTCGGCATACAGCTCGGAAAAAGCCGCTTCAATCGACGCGACATTGCCGCCATGGCCATTGAGGAAAAAAATCTTGTCGAAACCATGTGCCGATAATGAGCGAACCCAGTCACCAATGGCGGCGATGAACGTCGAAGGCCTGAGCGAGATGGTCCCCGGGAAACCGAGATGGTGTTGGGCCATGCCGATGTTGAAGGTCGGAGCAATCAGGATGTCCGCGCTTTTCTGCGCTTCGCCAGCGATGATTTCCGGGCACATCCAGTCGGTCCCCAGAAGGCCGGTAGGACCGTGTTGTTCGTTGGAGCCAATCGGAATGACGATGGTGCGACTGCGTTGCAGAAATTGCCCGATCTCGGCCCAGGTCGATAGGTGTAAAAGCATGTGAGTTCTCTCTTTCAAAGCGTTCCTTTCGGAACATGGCGGGTTGAAATTTAATGAGGTTAGCCAGCGGTGTAGTCAGGCACCGGTTGACTGCGCTTCAGCGGTTTGTTCGCGATGATGACCAGCGCTGCGCACAGGAATACGCAACCCACCGCGACGATGCCGGGGTTCATGCTGCCGGTGGCAGTTTTTGCCCAACCGATCACGGCAGGTCCCCAGAATCCCCCGGACAGGCCGATGGTGTTGATCAGCGCGATGCCTCCGGCTGCCGCTTCGCCTTTGATGAGTTCAGAGGGCATCGCCCATAACACCGTGTAAGCCATGAACATCATGGCGGTCGCCAGTGTCAGCACGCCCAGTGAGAGCATCAGGTTTCCATCGGCAAACGGATACGAGAGCATCAGCAACGCACCGAGGCCCGCGGGAATTGCGCAGTGCAAGCGCCTTTCCCCGGTCCGGTCGGAGCGGCGGCCGATCCAGTACATGCCGACAGCTGCGGCGATATAGGGAATGGCCGCAAGCCAACCCAATTGCATGGTGTCGTTGACGCTCTGGGCTTTCAGCATGGCCGGGAGCCAGAAACTCAGGGCGTAGATCGAGAAGATGATGCAGAAATAAGCCGACGCCAGGATGTAGATTTTGCGATTGCGCAGGATCGCCTTGAACGAATGCACCGGCCCCGAGACCGTCCCCAGCTCGCTCTCCAGCAGGCGCTTTTCTTCAACGCTCAGCCAACGCGCCTCAGCCGGCCGGTTGGCAAGAATGAAAAAGGTCAGGACGCCAAGGAAAACGCACGGCAGCCCTTCAATCAAAAACATCCACTGCCAGCCCGCCAGACCGCCCACGCCTTCGAACGTGGTGATCAGCCAGGCAGACAGTGGACCACCCACAATGCCGCCCACCGGGCCGGCGATAAACACGATCGCAATGGCCCGCGCCATGCGCTTCGGGCCGTACCAGCACGAGAGGTAATAAATCATTCCCGGCGCGAAACCGGCTTCGAATACACCGAGAAGAAAACGCATGGCGTAAAACATCGGCACGTTGCGGACAAAAAGCATGCACGCCGAAGTGATTCCCCAACACACCAGGATGCGACTGAAGGTTTTGCGCGCCCCCACCCTCGGCAGCATCAGGTTGCTCGGCAACTCGAACAGCACGTACCCCAGAAAGAAAATACCTGCGCCGGCGCCATAAGCCGCGTCGGACAGTCCGAGGTCGTTTTGCATCTGCAGTTTGGCGAAGCCGACGTTGATCCGGTCCAGATACGCAAAGACGTAACACACAAACAGCAGCGGCAGCAGCCGCCAGTTGAGCTTGCGGTACAGGGCAGAAATGGCATCACTGCCGGGCGGTATCTGAAGGGTCGACATACGAATCTCCGTTGTTCTTATTGGCCAGCGTTCGTGACCAGAATGCTGCGCCCCGGCGTGCACAGTCAGCAAGAGCAACTAAGTTCAGGTATCGTTGCTCTGTGGGCAACGCAGTACACAATTCCCTGTGGGAGCGAGCCCTGTGGTGAGGGGATTTATCGGAATGCCGCACCACCCCGTTCGGCTGCGAAGCGGGCCGCTACGCAGCCCCAACGGGGATAAATCCCCTCACCACAGGGCTCGCTCCCACAGGGGATGGCAGGTTTTTTCAATGGAGGGTCGGATATGCGCGAAATCAATCAACAGCGCCTGCGCTATTTTCACGAGGTACTGGTCCACGGATCGATTCGGGCGGCGGCGGACCACATCAACACGTCGCCCTCGGTGATCACGCGCCAGATCAAGTTGCTGGAGGAAGAACTTGGCGCAAAGCTGTTCGAGCGTCAGGCGCGTGGCGTTCAGCCCACTGAGGCTGCCGCGCATTTGCTGGAGTTCTGGCGCGGCTATCGATCGCACCAGGAGAAACTCGAAGACCAGCTACAGGCGATCAAGGGTTTGCAGCAAGGCCAGGTGCGGGTGGTCATCAGCGAAGGCTACGTCGATGCATTGGTCGACCACGTGCTCGCCCCTTTCTGTAAACAGTACCCGAAGCTGGACATCACGCTGGACATCCTGCCCGTCGACGATGTGCTCAAGGAAATCGCTGAAAACCGTGCCCATATCGGCCTGGCTTACAACCCCCCTCCTCACCCGCATATCGACTATCGAGCCACGTCGTTGCAGCCGGTGATGTTGCTGGTGCGACCGGATCATCCACTGGCCCTGCGCGGTGGGATGGCCACTGTCGAAGACATACTCAGCTGTCAGTTGGTGCTGACCCCGACCACGTTCGGCATCGGGCATGCGATCAAGATGCTGGAGTACGCCGAGAAAATCGAGATCCGTCCGGCACTGGTCAGCAACTCACTGGCCGCGCTCAAGCGGTTGGTGGCCTGCGGGGAGTTTGCATCGTTGCTGGGCGAAGTAGCGGCCTATCGCGAAATCGCCCAGGGCAGCCTGGCGGCCGTACCCATCGATCATCCATTGTTTCTCGGTGTCGAGGCCAAGTTGCTGGTGAAAGCCGGTCGCCCGCTGGCCGCCCCCGCGCAAGAATTGCTGAATTGGGTGCAACAGCGCCTGCCGATGTTTATGCCTGATGCTGGCGGGTGACCTGGATTCGCCGCCAACTCAGGCCGGCAGTCAGTGTGAACGGGCCACCGATACAGACGCCTTCAGGTGAACTGCTACCCTTCAATTTGCAATGCCCCCTTGCATGCCCTCATCCGAGGAATTGAAAATGAAACGCGCCTTCGTCGCCGTCGTAGTTGCCCTCGTGCTCTGCTCATTGCTCCCCGCTCCTGCATTTTCCGCAGAAGATCCCGACGCCATCCGGCCCTTCCAGATCCACGTGACAGACCACGAGCTTGCGGACCTGCGCGAGCGCATTGCGGCGACCCGCTGGCCGGACAGAGAGGCCGTTGCCGATCAGTCCCAGGGCGCTCAGCTGGAGCAATTGCGCGAGCTGGTTCACTACTGGGGCACGAGTTACGACTGGCGCAAGGTGGAGGCCCGACTCAACGCCTTGCCGCAGTTCGTCACAACGATCGAGGGGGTCCCGATTCATTTCATCTGGGTGCGTTCTCCCCAGCCGCAGGCGTTGCCGTTGATCATGACCCACGGCTGGCCAGGCTCCATTCTCGAGTTTATCGATGTCGTCGGCCCGCTGTCCGACCCCACCGCCCACGGGGGCAATGTTGCGGATGCCTTTGATGTGGTGATTCCGTCGATTCCCGGCTACGGCTTCTCCGGCAAACCGACGGGTATCGGTTGGGATCCCGATAAAATAGCGAAGGTCTGGGCGCAGTTGATGGAACGTCTCGGTTACTCGCGCTACGTCGCCCAGGGTGGCGACTGGGGTGGCCCGATTACCAGCGCGATGGCGCGCCAGGCACCGCCCGGGTTGCTCGGCATTCACCTCAATCTACCGGCGACGATACCGCCGGAAGCGACGGCGGCACTCGCTGCCGGAGGGCCGGCACCGGCGAGTTTCTCCGAGCAGGAACGCGCGACCTTCGAGGCCGTCGCCACGCTGATCAAGCAGGGCAATCTGGCGTACAGCGCGATGCTGGCAGCACGGCCACAAATGATGGGCTACGGCGTGGCGGACTCACCGGCCTTTCTCGCCGCGCTCATGCTGGTTCACCCAGGCTTTGCAAAATGGACCTACGGCGCCGACGCCGGGCAACAGCCGACAAAGGATCAAGTACTGGATAACTTCACCCTGTACTGGCTGACCAACAGCGCCGCCTCGGCGGGACGGCTGTACTGGGAAAACAAGGGACGCAGTCCGCTTTCCTCCGCTGCCCAGAAGACCACCGAAATCTCCCTGCCGGTGGCGGTCACGGTGTTTCCGGATGACGTGTATTACCCGCCCGAATCCTGGGCCCGGCGCGCCTACCGCAACCTGATTTACTTCCATCAAGCCGACAAAGGCGGTCATTTCGCCGCGTGGGAGCAGCCGCAACTGTTTACTGAAGAGCTGCGCAAGGCGTTCAAGCCGTTGCGTTAGTATTCTTCTGCAAAACCAGCCAGACAACTGCACCAGGAAGGTGAGCGCCCTTATGAAGTCCGTCAGAATTCGTACCCTGCAACGCACTGATGCTCAAGCACTGCTGAAGTTTGAAGTGGACAATCGCGAATGGTTCGAGCGCCATATTGATGCCCGTGGCGCTGCGTTTTACTCGGTGCAGGGGGTCACCGACCACATCAGGGAATATTTGGCCGAGCATGCCGCTGGAACCTGGCACCCTTTTGTCATTGAGGAAGATGGCGGAAGAATAGTCGGTCGAGCGAACCTGAAAGCCATCGACACGTCCGCACGGACAGCAGAAGTCGGCTATCGGATCGCTCAAAGCGCTTGCGGGCGAGGACTGGCCACACAGGCGGTCAAGCATCTGATTCGAGAGGCGCAACGGCGTTGGAACCTTACTCACCTGATGGCCAACGTCTACGTTGAAAATATCGCCTCGACAAAAGTGCTCGAACGCTGTGGCTTCTTGGTCGAGCCCGTTTCCCGGCACGAGGGGACAGACCGGGAGTACCGGTTTGGCCTGTCGATGCAGGCGAGTGTATGAGGCGCCGGTTCACGTTGCGGAAACGGCCGATTCGCGCACAAAAAAAACCCCGCATGCCAATGGGCTGCGGGGCAAAAAATTGGTTGGTTGCGGCCAACCAAAGGAGCTCTGTAGAAAGCGTTGGCGGGCGCGGCTCAGATGCAATCCTGGGCGGCCCGTCCAAAGCTCGAAGGCAGTAAATTCGAGGCCAGCAAGTGGCGCTCGTAGACGTACACCTTGCCGCCGTTGCCGGCCTTGTAGGCTTCCAGCACGTTGTCCGCCGAGACTTTGCTCGGCACCACGATCCGGTAGCTGCGCTGCGTCTGCGAGACCGTCGGGTGCAACGCACTGCCCTGCAATTTCGGGACGACGCAGTCGGCGTACTGCGCCGGCGTCTTGCGGGTCTGCAACGTCAGGGTCGGGTCATTCGGCGCAGAGGCACAACCGGCGAGCAACAAAGCGCCAAGCGCCAGGGCGGGCATAAATAAAAGACGCATCGGTCTCATCCTGAAAATAAAATGTTCGGCTTTCAAGTCACGCACAGGCCGAGAGCCGTGTGTTCGATGGAGGGGATTTTCCGGGTATTTGCGTCAAAGGAGAACGTGTCTTTCATGATGGTGATTATTACTTCCAGCAATAGTTGCCGGTCAGGATGGGCCTCCGACCGGCATGGACAGAGGCCCCGCCACTGCCGGTCAGTAATCCCAGAACACCGCTATCCAGCGAAAGGCGTCACCGTTGACCGCCACGCGGCCCACGGAGGGGAACGGCAAGTGGGTGGCGACCAGCAGCTCACCACTTGCCGCCGCCTCTTGCATCAGGCGAACCCGAACCCGAACCGATTCTTCAGGATCATGTTCGAAGCCGTTGTGCCAGTCGGGGTGGTCGAACGCAACCGGAAACAGCGCGTCGCCGGCGAAGGTCAAGCGCTCGCCGCCCGACGTCACGTAGACCACGCTGTGCCCGGGGGTATGGCCGCCGGTCATCTTCACCACCACGCCCGGCGCTACTTCGTACTCGTCCTCGAAGGTGCGCACATTGCTGCGGTAATCGTTGATGAACTGATCGGCCGTCGCGCGCAAAACGTCCGGTACCGGCGACGGCATGTCAGTGAAGGTGAAATCGGGCGACTCCCAGAACGCGACTTCGGTGGCCGCAACGTGGATGCGCACGTCCGGACGCAGCTGGTGCTTGACCTCGTCGACGAGCAGCCCGCCGATATGGTCCATGTGCATGTGGGTAATGATCACGTCGGTCACGGAGGCCAGTGCGATACCGGCGGCCTCCAGCCGCTTGGGGAACTGCCCTGCCCGCGGAAAGCCAGGAAACTGCCCTCCCAGCCCGGCGTCGACCAAAATGGTCTGGTCGCCGCTGCGCACCACCAACACATTCAGCGCCCAATCGAACGCATCCGGGCCCAGGTACATCTCTTTGAACCAGGTCGCGCGGGCGGCCGGGTCGGCATTGGTGGACATCGTCGAGGTCGGCAGCGGCAGCACGCCATCGCTGACCACCAGCACCTCGATGTCGCCGACGCTCAGCGAATAGCGCGACGGAACCAGCTCCTCGAATCCGGCTGCACCGGGGTATGCGCTGCTGTCTGACTCGCGTTGGTCGTGACTGTTCTGCTGGAGCCCCGTGTTTTGGGTGGGGTGGTTCAGATAGGTTGTCATGGTCGCTCTCCGAATGCCTGGGTCAGGACTTTCAGGCGAAAGCGGCTCTCACGGTGCGAGAGCGACGGATCGCCAGGAGAGTGATTGTGCAACTTGCCCCAACGCGTCCGGTACCATACAGAGGTATCCGGGACCATACCCAGGTATAGGTCGAGACCTTAATCGTCAGGTGCAGCCGGATTTCAGGGGATTGTTCCCGCCCCAAGAATACGGGCTTCGGTGCCGACGACCAGGGACACTCAGCATCGGCCCCTGAATCCAAGAATGGCTATTGCGGATTGCTCACCAGCGGCAGCGTCACCACAAACTCGCTGCCTTGGCCGTAACCCTCGCTCCTGCCTGCCACCGTGCCGCCATGGGCTTCGACCAGCTCGCGCACCACCGTCAGACCAATGCCAAGGCCTGCGCCGTTGAAACCGACGGCATGATTGTCTTGCACAAAGGGCTCGAAAATAAACGGCAGCGCAGCGGCGGAAATACCAATGCCGGTGTCGCAGATGCTGATTTGCAGAAAATTGTCGTCGGCGGTGACCGTAAGACTGACCGTCCCGCCCGCCGGCGTGTACTTGCCTGCATTGCCCAGCAGGTTGCCGAGAATCTGCGCGAGTCGTACAGGGTCACCGTCCACCATCAGCGGATTTTCAGACAAATCAGCCGTGAAGCTCAGTTGCTGAGCGATCATCACCGGGCTGGACACACTGATGGCCTCCTGAGTGATCTGCACCATGTCGACGATGCTGCGGTCCAGGCGCAACTTGCCGGTGCTGACGCGGGAGACGTCGAGCAAGTCATCCACCAAACGTGAGATGTGTTTCACCTGGCCTTCGATCAGCGCCTGCATGCGCGGCAATTCTTCACTCGGCACCCGCACCAGTCGCCCGGCAATCATGCTGATCGGCGCCAACGGGTTGCGCAACTCGTGGGCCACCTGGCTCAGAATATTTCGTTGCTGTGCCAGGCTCTTTTCGGCCGAGTCCTGCAAGTGTTGCGCACTGAGGACGGCCAGCACCAATTGTTCGTTGGCCTCGCGCATCTCCAGGTAACGCTGATGTTCCTGGGCTGAACGCCAAGGCAGATCCGCTTCCGACTGCGCCGATAGAATCGCCAGGACCAATTGCTGATTGGCCTCGATCAGCTGCTCGATTTGCGCACTGTCGGCGAGCTGGGCATTGGCCTCGCTCAGCTGTTTGTGTAATGCCGCCAGCACCGCGCGCGCCTTGACCGTTTTCTGGCCCAGCAGGAACAGTTCGCGAGCAGCAGAGGCTACCGCTGGTTCGTTCTTGCCGTTGGTCTCATCCATGATGGTTCCTCATCCGTCGTCCTTGCTCAGCCGATGCTGCGTGGGACGGCCGCCGAGCAGCCCTTCCTGATCCGGCAGTGTGTCACCGATGTGCAGGCCGTCATTGTCGATGTGGTACTGACGTAATTCATCAGAGTGTGCGCTGGCGCGTATCTTGACCACGGCCAGGATGCGCAGCAGGCGGCTCTGCACTTCGATGTAACGCTGGACAATGATCGCGTCGGTGAGAAACGCCGTGCCGTAGGGGCTGAAGCGCAGGTCGGTGTAGCGGTCTTCCAGCTCCGAGGTCATCAATACACTGACGCCGATGCTGGTCAGGGCGGTGACCATGCGCGACAGCGACTCGCGAAAGTCTTCGCGGAAGGTCGGCGCCAGCGCCAGTTCGAAACCGGACAGAGAGTCGATCACCACGCGGGTGGCTTTCAGTCGGCTGATCTCGCTCAACAGCAGATGCACGATCTCGTCAATGGACAGGTCCGGGGCGCGGCTGTCCACCAGGGCGACCTGCCCGCTCTGGATCAGGTTGGCGAGGGTGGCGTTCTGCGAATGATTGGGGCGCTGCTCGAACACCGCGATCACGCCTGTTTCGCCGTTGCGCGCACCTTCGGCGAGGAAGGTCGCGGCCAGAATGCTTTTGCCCGAGCCCGACGGCCCGGCCACCAGCAAGGAATAACCTCGAGGCAGGCCGCCACCCAGCATCTCGTCGAGCTCCGGTACGCCCATTTTCAGGCGCTTGATCGGGAACTCCAGCGGCGCTTCATCCGGCTTGAAAGCGGCCGGCGCGAATACCTTGATGCCCGAGGTGGCGATGCGGAAGGTGTGCAGCCCCGGCAATGTCGGCTGGCCGCGCATCTTCATGATTTCCATCTTGCGCACCATGGAATTGCGCTGGACGCTCTGGCGCAGCCAGATCAGGCCGTCGGCCACGGTGAAAATCGGGTTGGTGTCGGTTTCGGTGAAGTATTCGCCAATCAGGAAGGTCGTGGCCTGCCAGGTGGTCATCAACATGCCCAGTTGCTGAACGAACTGCGGCAGATTGTTGTTAGGGTTGTCCTCAGTCTGGCTGGCCAGCACCACGGAGCGGAACGAATCAACGAACACCAGCGCCGGGGAATGCGCCTCGACCTCGCTGATGATGCGCCGCAGCACCTCGTCCAGATTCCCGGCCAGGGTGTCAGCGGCCAGGTTGACGTAGCGGATCGAGTGGTTGATCGCTTCGCTGTCGAAAAAGTCGAACTGCTGCTGGTAGCGCAGCATTTTCAGTGGCGGTTCACCGAGCACAGTGAAGAACAGCGCCGGGCGCTCCGGCGTCGCGAGGGCGAACATCATCTGGTGGGCCAGAGTGGTTTTGCCGCAGCCCGGCGGGCCGGCGATCAGGTTGAACGAAAACTCCGGCAAACCTCCGCCCAGCACATCGTCCAGTCCTGGCACGCCGGTGGCCAGGCGGTTGATAGTCACTTTGGTGCTCATGGCGAAATGTCCTGCGAAGGGGTGTTGCTCAAAGAAAGTTCCCACACGTCACGAAGCAAATGTGCGGTGAGCGAGGGCCCGATCAGGGTAGTCAGCAACTCGTAATAGGTCATCAGCAAGGCTTCACCGAAATACCAGCCATCGGTTTCGCTTTGCGCAACGAGCACAGAATTGAGATCCGTCGGATCCGGCGCAGACTGCACATCGTTGCAGATGCCCGCCAGGCGCGGATGTTTGGAAGCGCACAGATGCAGGCTGCGGCGATAAAGCGCGGCAACCCCTTGCACGCCAATAATGGGCGTGAGGGCGGCGTCCATAGCCTGCAAGGTTGAAACAATCGCCTGGGCGATCCTTGCAATGTCGGCGTTGGGGCCAACACGGTGCGCCAGAGAAGCTACGATCTGGCGGCTCTCTTCGCTTAGCGCTGACATGGCTAACTGATATCTGATGAACAGAGCTTGATACTACACCCTCTGACCCGTCACCCGAGACTTAAATGGGCTGCGCTGCGTTTCGCGAGTCGTAACGCCGGTTGTCCAGACGCCAGCAGACAGCGTCTGGAACAGGTACGGATACATCTTGAAATAGCTCCGTACTGCCCCACTGGCCGGGCCCGATCGCCAAGAGCCCAATCATCCGTAGACCCAGTCGATTCATGAATGGTGCGCATGACTCTATAGCCGAACAACGCAAAAACATTCTGCAATGATGGGGGCCAGTCTTTTTGATGAGTACTGGCAATAATGCTCTGGCGCACCGGACGAAGATCCGCACCGCCGCGCTGCCGTCGCCTGAACAACCGCTGCCGCCACCCGGGAATAGAACCAATGGACCATCCGATAACCCTGTCTCGACGCACCTTTCTGATCGTGGGCGCGGTGACCGCAGCGACCGTGGCGCTTCCTCCGTTCATCTGCGCAGAAGCCTCCGCAGCCAACCTCGCGCGACCGATCAAGTCGACGTTGAATCTTTCGGTGAATGGCCAGAGTCAGGCGCTGGACATCGACACCCGCACGACCTTGCTCGATGCCCTGCGGGAGAACCTCAAGCTGACCGGCACCAAGAAAGGTTGCGACCATGGCCAGTGCGGCGCGTGCACAGTGATTGCCGATGGCCGGCGGATCAATTCATGCCTGACCCTGGCGGTGATGCATGAAGGTTCGAAGATCACCACCATCGAAGGCCTCGGCACCCCGGACAAACTGCATGCGATGCAAGCGGCGTTCGTCAAACACGACGGCTATCAGTGCGGCTATTGCACGCCCGGGCAGATCTGTTCCGCTGTGGCGATGCTGGATGAAATACGCCAGGGCATTCCCAGCCACGCCAGTGCCAGCCTCACCCTCGCGCCGCAACTGAGCGCCAGCGAATTTCAGGAGCGCATGAGCGGCAACATCTGTCGCTGCGGGGCGTACTCCAACATCATCGAGGCGATCAGCGAAGTCGCGGAGGTCAGCGCATGAGGCCCTTCACCTATCTACGCGCCAAATCCCCGGCCGAAGCCGCCGCACTGGCGGCACAGGTCAACGGCTCGCGGTTTATTGCCGGCGGCACCAATTTGCTGGACCTGATGAAACTGGAGATTGAAACGCCGACGCACCTGATCGATGTCAACGGCCTGGAACTGGACCGTATCGACGCCACGCCCGAGGGCGGCGTAAGAATTGGTGCCCTGGTACGCAACACCGACCTCGCCGCCGATGCGAGGATCAGAAAGGATTACGCCCTGCTGTCCCGCGCTTTGCTCGCTGGCGCGTCCGGCCAGTTGCGCAACGTCGCGACCACTGCGGGCAACCTGCTGCAACGCACGCGCTGCCCCTATTTCTATGACACCTATCAGGCGTGCAACAAGCGCCAGCCCGGCAGTGGCTGCGCAGCCATTGGCGGCTTCAGTCGGCAATCGGCAATCATCGGCGTCAGCGACGCGTGCATTGCCACGCATCCCAGCGACATGGCCATCGCCATGCGCGCCCTCGATGCCCAAGTCGAAACCGTGCGCCCCGACGGCTCCACACGCGTTATCGCGATGGCGGATTTGCATCGTCTGCCGGGCAACACGCCGAACATCGAAACCACCCTGGCAGCCCATGAACTGATCACCGCCGTGACCCTGCCGGCGCCCCTTGGCGGCACGCACATTTATCAGAAGGTGCGTGACCGCTCCTCCTACGCCTTCGCCCTGATTTCGGTGGGCGCAGTGATTCGACCGGACGGCAGCGGCCGTGTCGCGCTGGGCGGTGTCGCGCACAAGCCATGGCGCGTGGAAAGCGCCGAAGCGGCAATGCCCGACGGCGCTAAAGCGGTGACCGAACGCTTGCTCGCCGGCGCCACTCCCACCTCTGAAAACGCATTCAAGCTGACCCTGGTCGAGCGCACGCTCGCCGCGGTGATCGCCCAAGCGAGGGCCCTGGCATGAAGTTCGATACCCCCGCCACAACCAACCCCATCGACCAGATGAAAGTGGTCGGCAAGCCCACCGTGCGGGTCGAAGGCCCGCTGAAAACCTGCGGCCTCGCCCCCTATGCCTATGAACATCATGACGCCGTGCCGAATCAGGCTTACGGCTATGTCATCGGCTCGGCCATCGCCAAGGGCCGCATCGCCTCGATGAACCTGTCCGATGCCGAATCCGCGCCGGGGGTGATCGCGATTGTCACCGCCGCCAACTCGGGAAAGCTCGGCAAGGGCAAGTTCAACACCGCCAAACTGCTGGGCGGACCGGAGATCCAGCACTACCACCAGGCCGTGGCCATGGTGGTCGCGGACACCTTCGAGCAGGCGCGCTGTGCCGCGCAACTGGTGAAGATCACCTACCAGCGCAGCAACGGTGCGTTTGACCTGGCCAGCGTTCGCGACGCCGGGGTGGAGGTCACGGAACAATTGGCCGACACCCGACACGGTGATTTCGAAGGCGCGTTCGCCGCCGCGCCAGTGCAACTGGACGCGACCTACACCACCCCGGATCAGGCCCACGCGATGATGGAGCCCTTCGCCTCGATGGCCAGTTGGACTGGCGATCAGGTGACGGTCTGGACCTCTACCCAGATGATCGACCGGTCCCTCACCGATCTGGCGACCACCCTCGGCGTGCCGAAGCAAAACGTGCGGCTGATCTCCCCGTACATCGGCGGCGGCTTCGGCGCCAAACTGTTCACCCGCGCCGACGCGGTGCTCGCCGCCCTTGGCTCGCGCCTGGCGAACCGACCGGTGAAAGTCGCGTTGACCTGGCCACTGATGATCAACAATTCCACGCATCGCCCGGCGACCATTCAACGCATCCGGATCGGCGCCACCGCTGACGGCAAGATCACCGCGATGGGGCATGAGGGCTGGTCCGGGGATTTGCCCGGCGGCAAAGTCGAGCGCGCCGCGCAACCGAGCAAGTTGCTGTATGCCGGAGCCAACCGCCTGGCCACCGCACGTCTGTCGATCCTGGATCTGCCGGAAGGCAACGCCATGCGCGCACCGGGCGAAACGCCGGGGCTGATGGCGCTGGAAATTGCCATGGACGAGATGGCCGAGAAGCTCAACCTCGACCCCATCGAGTTCCGCATCCGCAACGACACGCAAGTTGACCCGACCAAACCCGAACGGCGCTTCTCCCAACGGCAGTTGGTTGAATGCCTGAAAACCGGTGCCGAGCACTTCGGCTGGGATAAACGACATCCGCAACCGGGCACGCAACGCGAGGGTCGCTGGCTGATCGGCATGGGCGTTGGCGTGGCGTTTCGCAGCAATCAACTGGTGAAATCCGCAGCACGGGTGCGGCTCGATTATCAGGGCATCGTCACCGTTGAAACCGACATGACCGATATCGGCACGGGCAGCTACACCATCATTGCCCAGACCGCCGCCGAAATGATGGGCCTGCCCCTCGACAAAGTGGTGGTGCGCCTGGGCGATTCGAGCTTTCCGGTGTCGGCCGGTTCCGGGGGCCAGTTCGGTGCCAACTGTTCGACGGCGGGCGTGTATGCCGCGTGCGTGAAACTGCGCGAAGCGGTCGCGCAACGCCTGGGCTTGAATGCCCAGGAGGCCGTGTTCAGCGATGGCGAAGTGCGCGTCGGCGATCAACGCCTGCCGTTGCGCAACGCGGCCCGGGCCGGTGAATTGGTCGCCGAGGATGCCATCGAGTTTGGCGAGCTGAGCAAACAGTTTGTGCAATCGACCTTCGGCGCGCATTTTGTCGAAGTTGCCGTCGACAGCGCCACGGGAGAAGTGCGGGTGCGGCGGATGTTGGCGGTGTGCGCGGCGGGTCGAATTCTCAATCCGACGTCGGCTCGCAGTCAGGTGATCGGGGCGATGACCATGGGCGTCGGTGCGGCGCTGATGGAAGAACTGGCGGTGGACAAGCGTCAGGGCTTTTTCGTCAATCACGACCTCGCCGGCTATGAAGTGCCGGTGCATGCCGACATCCCGCATCAGGAAGTGATTTTCCTCGACGAGACCGACGCCTATTCCTCGCCGATGAAAGCCAAGGGGGTGGGGGAACTGGGCTTGTGCGGAGTGAGTGCGGCGATTGCCAACGCGGTGTACAACGCCACCGGCGTACGGGTTCGGGAATACCCGATCACCCTCGACAAGCTGCTGGACACATTACCGCCGATGATTTGATCGAGGTTGGCGGGAACAGCCAGGCGTTTATCGCTGTTCCCGCCAGCGGCGATTACTGCGCGCGGGCGTAATCTGTTGCGCTGACCTGCTCCATCCAGTCCACCACCTTGCCGTCCTGCACCTTGGCAATCGCGATATGGCTCATGCCGGTGGTCGCGGTCGCGCCGTGCCAATGCGTGGGAGCGAGCCTGCTCGCGAAGAACGACAACGAAGACGCGTACTGTCTGGATGAACGCGTTGTCAGGAGCTTTTTCGCGAGCAGGCTCGCTCCCACAAGTGCGTGTTTGCTTTAATTGGGTTGCGATCCCCGAGACGGCGACGGCCAGACCACAGACGAGTCGTCCCTGACCCATGCCGGGTCAGCGCAGTATTTCCAGCCGCCCACTGGTTTCAGGTCGGTCCTGACTACGCGGACGACACTTTTGAACCGAAACGATTCAGCGTCTGCCGCGATAATCCCGGGCTAATGGATGAAACGTCGAGGTTCAGCATGACAAGCGCCGCTACAGAGCAGGTCAGCCCGAAAACCCTGAGAAAAGTGATTGTCGCCGCCGGCATCGGCAATTTCGTCGAGTGGTTTGACTTTGCCGTTTACGGCTTCCTGGCCACGACCATCGCCCAGCAATTTTTTCCCAGCGGCGATGCCAGCGTTGCCTTGCTGAAAACCTTCGCGGTGTTCGCCGTGGCGTTTGCGTTTCGGCCGCTCGGTGGGATTTTCTTTGGCATGCTCGGTGACCGGATCGGTCGCAAGCGCACCCTGGCGATGACCATCCTGCTAATGGCGGGTGCAACCACCTTGATCGGGTTGTTGCCGACCTATGCGGCTATCGGCGTGATGGCCCCGGTGCTGCTGAGCCTGATCCGATGTGCCCAGGGTTTTTCTGCCGGCGGCGAATACGCCGGGGCCTGCGCCTATCTGATGGAACACGCGCCCAATGATAAACGGGCCTGGTACGGCAGCTTCATTCCGGTGTCGACCTTCGCAGCCTTCGCATCGGCCGCCGTGGTGGCTTACGCGCTCGAGGCGTCCTTATCCGCCGAAGCCATGGGCAGCTGGGGCTGGCGCCTGCCGTTCCTGATTGCCGCGCCATTGGGCCTGGTGGGGTTGTACTTGCGTTGGAAGCTGGATGAAACCCCGGCGTTCCAGGCCGTGACCGAGCAACATGCCGTCGCTCACTCCCCGTTCAAGGACACCTTGCGCAACCATGGCAAAGCGATGTGCTGCCTGGGTGCGTTCATCTCGTTGACGGCCCTGTCGTTCTATATGTTCACCACCTACTTCGCGACTTACTTGCAAGTCGCGGGCGGCCTGAGCCGCGCAACGGCGTTGCTGGTGTCGCTGATCGCGCTGATCTTCGCCGCGCTGATCTGTCCGCTGGCCGGGTTGTATTCGGACCGGGTCGGGCGTCGGATGACGGTGATGACGGCTTGCGCGCTGTTGATAGTGGCGGTGTATCCCTCGTTCATGATGGCCAGTTCCGGCTCGTTCGCCGCGTCCATCGTCGGCGTCATGCTCCTGGCGATTGGCGCGGTGCTGTGTAACGTGGTAACCGCGGCGTTGCTCTCGGAAACCTTCCCCACCCGCACTCGCTACACCGCGTCGGCGATCACCTACAACATGGCCTACACGCTGTTTGGCGGCACCGCGCCGTTGATGGCGACCTGGCTGATCAGCACCACCGGCAGCAACCTGTCGCCGGCGTTCTATTTGATTGCCATTGCACTGCTCGCGCTGGCCGGAGGTTTGGCATTGCCGGAGACTTCAAGGATTTCTCTGCATGATGTTCCGTCGGGTGAGAACAAGGCAGAGATAACGGCGGTGGCGTGATAGTCGAGAAGCGCTGCTT
The DNA here is from genome assembly GCF_902497785.1 of Pseudomonas fluorescens. Classification (GTDB taxonomy): domain Bacteria; phylum Pseudomonadota; class Gammaproteobacteria; order Pseudomonadales; family Pseudomonadaceae; genus Aquipseudomonas; species Aquipseudomonas fluorescens_BO. The sequence goes on along the minus strand of NZ_CABVHK010000023.1, from coordinate 16,673 downwards.
CACGTCGTGACGGCTGCCGGAGCGCCTAGAGGGATTTGCACGACAAACTTCGTGCCCCGCTCCGCATCCGATGACACTTCGATGGTGCCGTTATGCGCGCTGACGATCTGATCAACGATGAACAAGCCAAGGCCCAGGCTTGCGTAGGGCCCGTTCTCCATCGAGGCTTCTGGTGAGTAACGGCCCATGGGATTGAAGATAAAGGGCAGCACCTCTTTGGGGATGGGCTTGCCCATGTTGTGGACGGAGAACAGCACGGCATGGTCAGTGAGGTCCAGGGCCACCGTGATCGGTGATTGACTGGCGCCATGCTGGACCGCGTTGCCGATCAGATTGGAGAACACTTGCTCGAGCCGCGCACCGTCGAATAAACCTTCGGCGTGCTCGACCGTCGTCACCCGAATGCTCGCCTCGGGGTGGACGGCGCGGCATTCATCGACAATCCGCTCACACGCAGGGGCTATGTCGAGCAACACGCGGTTGACCGGAATCCCGCCACCTATTTGTGAGCGAGTAAAGTCCAGCAAGTCGCCCACGATGTGCGATGCACGCTTGACGCTGGCATAGATCCTCGAGGCGATCTTGGTCGCCCGGGTGCCCAATTCGTCGGTGCGCAGCAACACATCGGCGCCGAGGAGAATGGCGCTCAAGGGCGTACGCAAATCGTGCCCCAGAACGCCCAGGAAAACGTCGCGCGAAGCTTGCACGGCGGCAGCGTAGCTGCTGATCGACTCCGCAAGCGCCTGATCGATCGCTTCGTTGAAGCGAATCATGTCCTCCACTTCAAACTCTTCGCCGACCTTCACTTGCTTCATCCAGTGGCTGATAACGCTGGTGCGCAATGCACGGAATTCGGACGTCACTTGTTCGATGGTAAAGCCAGCCATCAGCCGTGTGATCGCGTGGGTCTTGGCCGCTGTATCTTCCTCGGTCGGACCTAGCCCTTTGGATTTTTCGACCTGCTCTTGCGGCGACTGATGGGTTCGAAGGTCTTCTGCAATCGCCCGCAGCATCAGCTCGGCATGGTCACGCAGCCCCTCGGAATCCAGCGGTTTGCTCTCAGTTCGAATCGTGCGCGCAAAGTTTTCCCACTCTTGAAGAATGGGCTCGATGTGTGTGAGCAAAAAACTGGAAAGGCGCATGGCGATTCATCCTGATTGAAGGGGATCGCCTAAGCGACAAGGCGTCGAATGCACGATAACCGCACCGCACGCGTCCCCTTTTATAACACCTTCTCTCCCAAGCTCCGCTACCCGCCCATCAACGCATTGCACCGAAAGACTGAACGCTGGGCCCGCAATGGTCTCGAAAAGTTAAGCGCCCTGTACTCGGGGCATAAAGTGAAATGGAAACGGACAGTTTCCATGTGATGCCACTTATAAGCGTGGGGCCATGAATGCGACCGCAAACTTCTATTATCTTCGATCTTGACGGCACGTTGACGGACAGCGTCTATCAAAACGTAGCCGCCTGGAAAGAAGCGCTGGACTCGGAAAACATCCCTCTGGCTATGTGGCGAATTCATCGCAAAATCGGGATGAGTGGCGGGCTGATGCTCAAGACGTTGTCGCGCGAGACCGGGCTGGAGATCAGTGCAGAACAGGCCAAGAGGCTGAGCGCGAAGCATGCCTCGGCTTACCAGGCATTACAGGGGCAGATCATTGCGCTGCCCGGCGCCGTTGAGCTCTTGAGTACGCTGACCCGCGAGCACATCAAGTGGTGCATCGCCACCAGCGGCGCGATGGAGACCGCGAAAATCAATCTCAAGGCCCTGGATCTGGACGTGAAGGACATCAATCTGATCACCCGCGACGACGTCAAATACGGCAAACCCGACCCGGACCTGTTCCTGGCGGCCGCGCACAAGATGGATGTCGCCATCGAGGGATGCCTGGTGATTGGCGACGCGGTCTGGGACATGCTGGCCGCGAGACGGTGTAAGGCGACAGGTATTGGATTGTTGTCAGGTGGCTACGATACCGGTGAGCTTGAGCGCGCCGGCGCGCTCAGGGTGTACGAAGATCCCTTGGATTTGCTCCATCATCTGGACGAGGTCGCCTCCCGCCCATAGACACACCGCCCCCCCTGTAGGAGCGAGCTTGCTCGCGATGCACCTGAGAGCGCCGCGTTCATCCAGCATGCACGCGTCATCGTTAACGACCATCGTCGGAACGCCGCCCGGAGCGAGCTCGCTCCTACAGAACACCGTATTGATTCAGCGTGCACGGGTTATCGTTCGGCGATTTTGAAAGGTCAGGCGATCTTGATGACTACCTTGCCGAATGCGCCTCTGGCGAGGTGCTCGTAGGCTTCCCGGGCTTTTTCAAACGGGTAGACCTGATCGATCACCGGGCGAATCTTGTGTTCGTTCAAGAACGCGTTCATCCGGTCGAAGGACGAACGCGGTGCGACCGCGATGCCGCGAATGGTGGTCTGGCGAAAGATCAGCGGCATCAGATTGAGCTGCACGGTTTGACCGGTGAGGAAACCAATCTGGGCGATCCGTCCGGCCGCCTTGGTCGCCGCGACGGATTGGTTAATGCCACTTCCGCCAGCGACGTCGAGCAGCAGGTCAACGCCCTTGCCATCGGTAAGTTTGAGCACTTCCTCTTCCCAGTTCGGCGTGCTGCGATAGTTGATCCCCGCCACGGCGCCCAGTTTTTTCACGATGCGCAGGTTGTCGTCGTTGCTGGAGGTGGCGATGACTTTCGCACCCAGCGCCGTGGCGATCTGCACGGCGAAAATGGAAACGCCGCCGGTGCCCTGGACCAGCACGGTTTGACCCGGCTGGACCTGCCCGAAATCAACCAGTGAGTACCACGCGGTGAGCGCCGCAATCGGCAGCGTGGCGGCTTCCTCGTCGCTCATGTCATCCGGCGCACGCACTGCGCTGTCCTCGTGGATGATCATGTATTCGGCCAGCCCGCCGGGCAGAGGCGAGCCGAAGCAGTAGTCGGGTTCATGCGGGCCGGGCTCGCCGTCAAGCCACCGTGAATACAGGTGCGAGTTGACGCGGTCACCGACCTTGAAGCGGGTGACGCCGTCACCGACGGCAACCACAGTGCCCGCCGCATCGCTGACCGGAATGAGATTTTTCGGAACACTGTCCGGCTCATAAATGCCATCGACGATGGCCTTGTCGCGGAAGTTGAGCGACACGGCGCCAACCTTGACCAGCAGCTCGCCGGCTTTTGGATCCGGGGTCGGCACTTCGCCCATCTGCAGGTTGTCGAGTCCGAAATCTTTGAGTAACCAAGCCTTCATTGCGAATCTCCAAAGCGTTGTCTGTGGTGGCATCGCCATGATTGGCCCTGCCCTGGGCGTATCTTTCGCTGTTAGTGGCGCGCAATAAATGCGTATAAAAGGACATGATTGTTCTATTCGCAGGCAACAATCCCCGACTAGAGTCAAACCGGACGTCAGAATCCGCACAGGAAGAGATCATGGAACTGCTTCAATCAATGCGCCTGTTCGCCCGACTCGCCGAGTTGGGCAGCTTCACCAAAGCCGCGGAATCGCTGGACATCGGCCGACCGCAGGTGACCCGCTACATCCAGGAACTGGAATCGTCATTAGGGGTGCGCCTGTTCCAGCGCACCACACGCAAGGTGACGCTTACCGCGGAAGGCGAACGTTTCTACGAACGGGTGCAAGACATTCTCGGCAGCATTGCTGCGGCGACGTCGATGTTCGACCGATCCGGAGCGACCCTGAGTGGGCGGCTGCGCATCGACATCCCGACCGCTTTCGCCCAAGTGGAATTCATCGACAGCCTGAAAGCATTCACCACGTTATTTCCGGGCATCAATCTGGTGCTCGGCGTCACCGACCGCACGGTCGATCTGGTGGGTGAAGGCATTGATTGCGCATTGCGCATCGGCGAATTGCCGGACTCGACCCTGATCGCGCGCCCGGTCGGCATGGCAACCATGGTCACCTGCGCCGCCCCCGCTTACCTGCACCAGCACAGCGAACCCAAACGGCTGGAAGATCTGGCAGCGCACCGAGGGGTGAACTTCCTGTCCGGGCAAAGTAACAGGACCTTGCCATGGCACTTTCTGGTTGAGGGCAAAGACAGGGTTCATGTCAGCCATGCGGGCATCACCGTGACTGAATCAAACGCGTATGTGCAATGTGGTGTGGCCGGCTTCGGCATCATTCAGGCGCCGGGAATCGCGGTCGGTCAGTACCTGAACAGCGGCGCTCTGGTGGAGATTCTCAAACCCTATCGCCCTGCCCCTCGCCCGGTATCGGTGCTGTACCCGAGCCGGACGCACATCGCCCCGCAAGTGCAGGTGTTTATCGAGTGGTTGCAACAGCGTTTTCCACAGCTGCATGCTGCGTGGCTCGAACACTAGGCGACACGCCCTCTCAGGCACTGCGCGAATCCATTGCCTGCGCCTGCCACAACGCCTTGAACGGCCCGTCGCGCTTGAGCAGGTCTTCGGGAATACCGTCTTCGACGATTTGCCCTTCGTGCAGAACGATGACCCGGTCAAAACTCGCCACGGTCGACAGACGGTGCGCAATCGCGAGCACCGTCCGACCGCGCATCAAGGCGGTGAGCGCGGTGCGGATGACCGACTCGGTTTGCGAGTCCAGCGCGGACGTCGCTTCGTCCAGCACCAGGATCGGTGCGTCTTTCAGAAACGCCCGGGCCAGCCCCAGCCGTTGACGCTGCCCGCCTGAAAGCATCGCGCCGCGTTCGCCAATCAGCGTTGCATAACCATGGGGCAAGGCGCGGATAAACACTTCGCAATAGGCTTGTTTGGCGGCGTCCATGACTTGCTGGTCGGTGGCCTTCGGCTGGCCGTAGGCAATGTTTTCGAAAATGCTGCGGTTGAACAGCGCCGCTTCCTGCGGCACCACGGCAATCTGCCGACGCAGGCTGTCCTGGCTGACCGTGCGGATGTCGCGGTCGTCGATCAGGATGATGCCGCTGCGCACGTCGTCCAGGCGCTGCAGCAGATTGATCAGCGTTGATTTGCCCGCGCCGGAAGTGCCGACCACCCCCACCGTTTGCCCTGCCGGGATGTCGAGAAACAGGTGCTTGAACACCTCGCGCCCATCCGGATAGCTGTAACTGACGTCGATGAATTTGATCCCGCCGCGCGGGGCCGGCATTTCTTCCGGGGCATCGGACAGGGCATGGGGCTGAACGATGATGCGCAGGGTTTCGGCGATGTCCCCCAGCTGTTGCGAAGTGTCGACCAGTGCCAGTGCCAGATCCCGTGAGCCATGCAGGATACGAAAGGTCAGCGCGCTGATCATCACCACATCGCCTGCGGTGATGCCGGCGTCGCGCCAGAGACTGATCGCCCAGATCAGCATGCCGCCAGCCATGAACGACAGAAAAATATCGTGCAGCACTCGTGCCTTTTCCAGGTAAATCCAGCTGCGGCGCTGGGCCTTGGCTTCGACGCCAATCGCGCGTTCCAGTCGTTGGCGCTCGCGGTGGCGGGCGGAGAATGCCTTGATCGTCCAGACATTCGACACCAGGTCGACAATCTCGCCACCAACCCGCGCCGATTGCGATGCAAAGTCGATGTGGCGTTTTCTTCCGCGAATGCCGAAGTAGGTAATCAGCAGGCCGACGACAAACACACAGCCGATCAGTGCGCCGGCCATACCGACGCTCACCGTGCACAGCACGATCACCGCACCGAGGAAATCGACGCAGGGCGGAATGATCTTCCACGCCAGCCCGCCGTAGATCGAGCCCGCTGCCGCTCCCGCCGACGAGATCCGGTTGGCCAACGCCCCCGCGAAATGCTGGGAAAAATAGCGCATGGGATGGCCCGTCAGATGGCTGAACAGGTCGATGCGCAGGTCCGCGCAGCTGGCGACCACCGTGCGACAACCCAGCCACCCGCCCAGTCGCCAGAAGATGTTTTCCAGCACGATCAAGCCGATGAACAGGCTGAACGGCGACCAGATATGCGCGCTAGCCCGATCGCCCAGCGTCATCACATCCACCAGCAATTTCATGCCGTATTGCACGGCCACCGCGCAACTCGCCGCGCCAACTACAAGAAACAGCATCCCGCCGAAATGCCAGGGCCGCCGGCACACATATCGCCAGAGAAACGCCACCGGTTGATCCGGCAACGGCTGCTCATGGTTATGTTCTTCACGTTCCATGGGAATTCGTACCGGCACCGGCCCGACTGAACCGTTGCGTCAGCTGTTGCATGGCCAGGCCCAGCGGATGACACGGCGCGCGCAGGCCTTCGCCATCGGCGTAGCCGAACAGGCCGGCCGGGCAATAGCGGTCGTTGTCCCAGCCGGGGTAGTCGAGGATGGGGTACCAGCAGATGCCTTCGATCGGTACGCCGCGACGTATGGCCAACTCGACCTGATCGCTGATGTAGGCCAGCCAGGGAACGCGCTCATCACCTTCGGCACCGGTTTCCGACAGGATCATCGGTCGCCCGTAGCGTTGATGAACTTCACTGAGCATGCCCGCCAGCGGTCGATATTCTCGAGCATCGCGAAGGATTTTCGGGCCGTTGAGAATCCATTGATTATGCGGGTAGTAATTAACCCCGACGATGTCCAGATAAGACTCTTGTCCACCGAGGCCGGGCCACTGTCGGCCGGTCAGTAAATCCCAGGCGTCGAACTGCGACTGACGATAATCTTCGGCGGCATTGACCTGATCGACCCGGTGCGAACCGGCGATGACATTGATCAACGGTTCGCACTGGATAAACCTTGCGGCCGGTGCCTGCTCACGGATGGCTTCGATGGCCGCGATGCTTGCGCGCACCAATTGATGCTTGAGTTCCACGCCGCGCCCCTGGGCGGATGGGTTGAAGTAGCCGACCGCCCCGCCCGCCCAACTCCAGAACGAAATTTCGTTGAGCGGCGAATAAAACGGCACGTCGATCCCCTCCTCCCGCACCAGCCGCGCCACCGCCGCGCAGAAACGCGCAAAGCGTTCGACGAAGGCCGGCCGCCAGATATCCAGATCGTCGGGATAACCGTAATGACACAAATCCCAGATCACTTGCAGATGGCCGTCCCGCGCGGCCCGCAGCATCGGCAGGAAACTGCTCCAGTCGTAATGACCGGGACGCGTCTCGATCAAATGCCAGCGCAAGCCATCGCGGACCGTGCGAATGCCGGCGGCCGACAACTGGCGGTAATCGCTTTGCACCCAACGAGCGTGGCCCGTGGTGGCAGACAAATCCAGACGTCGCCCGTCATTGCGCCGGTGGGACGAGCATTCGTAGCCCGCCAGGAGAAAACTGTCGAACAGGCCCACCGGGTTCATGACACCGCAGCCGCGCCCGGATCGCCGGTGGTCACGATTCCACTCCACAGCCCCGGACGCTGGCATCCGCCGTCGCCTCGGCTATCCGCTGATAAAGGGCCAACGCCTGGCCCACCACCTGATCCATGTTGTAGTACTTGTAGGTCCCCAGCCGACCGAGAAAGGTGACGTTCGGCGTGCTGTCGCCCAGCGCCTTGTAACGCTTGTACAGCTCGGCGTTTTCCGCACGTGGCACCGGGTAATACGGGTCGCCGTCCGCGCAGGGAAATTCATAGCTGATGCTGGTCAGCGGGTGCGTCTGGCCGGTCAGGTGTTTGTATTCGGTGATGCGCGTGTAGGGCACCGCTTCATCCGGGTAGTTGACCACCGCCACCGGTTGAAAATGCGGTTGGGCGTGTGTCTCGTGCTGAAACCGCAACGAGCGGTACGGCAACTTGCCGAAGCAGTGATCGTAATATTCATCGATCGGACCGCTGTACACCAAGTGACCGTAGGGCACCTGATCCGCCACGGCGGTGAAGTCCGTGCCGAGCAGGATGTCGATGTTCGGGTGATCGAGCATGCGTTCGAACATCCGCGTATAGCCCTCGAGCGGCATCATCTGAAAAGTGTCGCCGAAATAGCGATCGTCGCTGTTGGTGCGTGTCGGCACGCGGGACGTCACGGACTTGTCGAGTTCCGACGGGTCCAGGCCCCACTGCTTGCGCGTGTAGCCGCGGAAAAACAGCTCATACAGTTCACGGCCCACCTGGTTTACGACCACGTCTTCGGACGTACGAATGGCCTCGACCGGCTGCGCCCGGCTGGCAAGAAAGTCGGCGGCCTGGGCCTCGGTCATCTGCAAGCCGTACAAGGTATTCAGCGTGGTCAGGTTGATCGGAATCGGCACGCGATGTTCGGCAACTTGGGCCAGCACGCGATGCTCGTAGGGGCGCCATCGGGTGAACCGCGACAGGTACTGCACGATGCGCTCGGCGTTGGTGTGAAAGATGTGCGGGCCATAGCGATGAACCATCACACCCGCGTCATCGACATGATCGTAGGCGTTGCCGCCGATATGCTCGCGGCGATCGATCAACAAAACCCGCTTGCCCAGCCCGGCGGCCAAGCGTTCCGCCAACACGCTGCCGGCAAAACCCGCACCCACGATCAAGTAATCGTAAACCGCCGAGCCGTCTGCGGATGAACCGTCGAGGGCCGTCTCCAGCGTTATCTGAGGCATTCGATCTGCTCCTTCATCACCGCGCACGTTTTGTCCCAGGACATGCCGTCGAGCACAGCGTCGATGCGCTGAGTGAACGCCTGTGCATCCGGTTCGTCAGTGAGAATGCTGTCGATGGCGTCGATGAACTCATCGACCGATGCGGCAATTTTCACCACGCCACTGTCGCCATAGGTGCGCACCACATCGGCGATGGGTGAGGACACGACGGGGCAACCGCCCGCCAGGTATTCAGGCGTTTTGGTGGGGCTGATGAAACGCGTCGACTCGTTCAGCGCGAACGGCATCAGGGCGACATCCCAGCCCGCCAGATAGGCCGGCAGCTGTGAATAATCCTTACTGCCCAGGTAATGAATATTGGAATTTCGCGGCAGCATCGCCGGATCGATTTTCACCACCGGACCGATCAATACGATCTGCCATTGCGGCCGTCGGCGTGCGAGTTCGCTCACCAGGGCAATATCGAATCTTTCATCAATGACGCCGAAGAATCCGAGACGTGGACCGCCGATGCCGGCCTGATCTGCGGGTTCGGGCAAAGCCTGCCTTGCGGCACCGAAATGTTCGAGGTCAACACTGCTGGGCACCGGATGCGCATTGTTGTGGTACTTGCGCTTGGCCTCCCAGAGGCTGAAGCCGCCGGTGAAAACCACGTCCGCGCGACGCATCAGCGTGCGTTCTTTCTCGACCAACTCCTTGGGTGCACCTTTGAAGGCCGACAGTTCGTCCATGCAGTCGAAGACCGTGACCTGCCCTTCGAGGTGCGCGGTGAAATCCAGACTCATGGGCGTGAAGTACCACAGCAACAACGGCACCGGCGCGTGCATCGCCAGGTATTCGTCCAGCAAGTGACGCTGGGCGGCGTTGGTCTGCTGAGGGTCGAGACCCGCCGGCAGACGCGGCACCAGTACCGTTACGCCGTCCGCCGGTTGCGTCTGCTCCAGCCAGGGTTGGTCGACGGCGTCATGCACAGGCTCTTCGAAAAACAGCACGTCGTAATCCTTGGCCAGGCGCGACATCACATGCTGCGGTCGTTGATACACAAAGCCCCAGCGCAGGTGCGACAGGCACAGCAGTACAGGACGCAACGATTGGGCGAGGTGCGCTTCAGCGTTGAGCGAAGTGGCGGTCAGTTGTGAGTCAGGTTGCTCTATGAGGTTCATACAAATTCCTTTCGGTCATCACCAAAATAAAATCTGAAGCACAGTAGCGACCTGGCTTCGACGCCAATTCCTGCAGTCGAAGAGCGACCCTGGTGACCGATGTCACCTTATGCGCGCTTCTAAGGATTTGGAGAGGCGGAAAATCTGCGGCGTTCAAAAACGTTGGCTTGAAAGCCGATGAAGGGTCGCGTGGGGGGGATGGTGCACTTAACCGAATTTGCGGGAACCCTGTGGGAGCGAGCCTGCTCGCGAAGGCATTGGCTCAGCCAACATCAATGCTGAATGTGAGTCCGCATCGCGAGCAGGCTCGCTCCCACAGAGACCTCTTGAGCCGAGTGAGATACCTGTGGCGAGGGAGCTCGCTCCCGCTGGACTGCGCAGCAGTTCCTTTTTTGAGGCCGCTTCGCGGCCCATCGGGAGCAAGCTCCCTAGCCACAGAGTCAGCGTTGCGCTTATGTGAACAGCATTGCGCTCCCACACGGTATGTTTACTGCTTGACCGCCGCCTCAATCGCCGCGACGTCGATTTTTGTCATCTCCATCATCGCTGCAAACGCGCGCTTGGCCGCCTCGCGATCAGGACTGGTGAAGGCCGCCGTGAGCACGCGCGGAGTGATTTGCCATGACAGCCCCCACTTGTCCCTGCACCAGCCGCAGGCGCTTTCCTCACCGCCGTTGCCGACAATCGCGTTCCACAAGCGGTCCGTTTCGGCCTGATCATCGGTCGCCACCTGGAACGAGAACGCGTGGTTGTGTTGCACCCCCGACCCGCCGTTCAGACCCAGGCAAGGGATGCCCATCACGGTGAACTCGACCGTCAGAATGTCGCCCTGTTTTCCCGACGGGTAATCGCCCGGCGCGCGATGGACCGCGTTGACCGTGCTGTCCGGGAAGGTTTCGGCGTAGAACGTCGCGGCGTCCAGCGCGGTGCCGTCGTACCACAGGCAAATCGTGTTTTTGCTGACCATTTTGGATCTCCAAAAGAGCGGCTGACCTTTCATTCTAGCTGCGCAGCCAGCCGTGGCGAATGCAGCCTTCATGTTGATTCGCCCTGCGCTGTTGCCGCTGACACTTAGGTATGAATGCCAGGTTCACAATTACCGCGTATCTTGTCCGCCAAAGAGCGTCTCAACGCGGCCACTTGCGAACCTCCCTCGTCAAGGAAGAACCATGATCATTGCATCAACTTCAACGAATGCGGCGATGTCTGCCTACACGTCTGCCGTCGAGACCAAGACTGCGACCGCTGTGCAAAAAACCGTGGCTGAGGATGATCAGGCCAAAACACAAAACGATGATTCGGTGAGTCTGTCCAGTACGTCGACCGCTTACAGCAACTCGATCAGCGGTAATGCACCGTTCTTTCCGGTTCGTACGGGAATGAATGCCGACGCACTTGTTCTGGGGGCCTCCAAGCCTGGCGCGATCTCCAGTTCCAAGGACAAGACCTTTGCCGAAGTAGCCACCGATGCGCGCAAGCGCATGGATGAAAAGTACGCGCTGATGACCGCCAGCGGCAAACCGTACACCGGTAGCGATGAGGACCGTAATGCGTTGATGGGCGATCTGGATCGACGTTCGCTGAACGCCGTCGCCACCAACCAGGGCGGACAATTCACCGCGCAGGAACAAGCCTCGGCACAAGCCTTGATGCGCCAGCAATCCCGACTCGCCACCGGCTATTACAGCGGCCCGGCGGACCAGGAAAAAAACTGGAAAGACCCCTTTGCCGGCGACCCTTACGGTCGAGCCCGCGCAGCGCTGGATTTCATGGACAACATGAGCCCTGAAGAAAAAGCCACACCTGAGTGGCTGTCCCAGCACTTGTCACTGGAGGCGGCATTGAATCAAAGCGCAGGCGTGGACCCCGCCGAGAAAAAGTCCGGGCACTTTCACAATCTCGCGGAAATTCTCGAGGGTATCGTGACGGACGGCTCTGACAGCGCACAATCCGGCGCCAAGAATGTTGATCCGAGCGTGGCGATTCTGAAAAAGCTTCAATCGCAAAGGGGCTGATTTGTCGAACGTCGGCCCCTACTCCTCAGAGCGGCCTGTGCCCTCACGGTCGCGCTCATAGCGCCTTGTGAGCGCAAACGGCGGCAGCCACGACTCGCGACGCACGATCCAGCTTTCGTAGGTGGGCGTCAGTTGGTCAGGCTCATCCAGCGACCCGAGATTTACTTCGATCTCATCGGCGCTGCGGGCGAAAACTGACGAGCCGCAGCGCGGACAAAAATGCCGACCGGCGTAATCGCGGGTTTCGCCGCTGATTATTACGGCCTCCTCGGGAAATATCGCGGACGCATGAAACAGCGCGCCATGATGTTTGCGGCAATCGAGACAGTGACACAGGCCCACCCGGTAAGGACTTCCCGACGCCTCGATTCGCACGTTGCCGCATTGGCAACCGCCGGTAAATCGGTCCATGGTGCGCCCTCCTCTCAAATCCCGTGGCCGGGGCTTATAACCATAGCAGCCTCCATTGGTCGCACAGAACTTGCTCTATAGACGCTCTTTGCCTAGATTTGAATCTATGGAATCAAAGGGAGTGATAGAAATGGCCGTTGCCCTGCAGCAACAAGCCTTCAGCAAGAGCCAATGCGTCACCGGCCTGCGTGCCGCTGTCGGCATCCTCGAAAAATGGCAAGCGTCCAGCGATCAGGCCTGCCGCATCCTGCGCATTTCTCGCAGCACCTACACCCGCGCCCGCCAACGCGATCCCGACTGGGCCGTGGCGCTGGACGCGGACCAGATGCAGCGCATCAGTTTTGTCCTGAACATTCACGCCGCGTTGCGCCTGGTGTTCGATAACCCGGAAAACGTCTACGGCTTCGCGTCGATGGCCAATGAAAACGAGTTCTTCAATGGCCGCTCCCCGCTCGAGATCATGGCTCAGGGCGATATGATTTCCCTGTACGAAACCTTCCGCCGCATCGACGTGCTGCGAGGCGCGCAATGGTGAAGCCGGACGACCTGGCACCGTGTGCAGGCGAGTCGTTGCAGGCCTATCGACTGGTCAATTCAAAATTTCCACCGGTGGCGTTGTTTGACGACGTCGCCGACGCTGACGAGTTCGAGGTGCTGTACCAGATCCAGGAACTGACCAACCCCAGGCTGAACAATGAAGTCGGTCGCCTTGAACTGATACCCCGCAATCAAATTCCGTTCGGCATCCCCGGCTGTTCCTACGCGACCGCGCCGTTCACCCACGTCAACCCGGCCGGCTCGCGGTTCAGCGATGGCAGTTTCGGGGTGTTGTACCTCGCAGACACGATGGAAACCGCGCTGGCTGAAGTACGTCATCACCAGAGCCTGTATTGGTCAAACGTCCCGAGCCTCAACTATGAACGCTTTGTTTTTCGCGGATTGGCCTGCACGTTTGTGGATGGCGGGATGAAAGATGCGACATCGATTGCAATGACTGATCCGGTGTACGACCCGGACGATTACACGGAGGCTCGTCGCTTGGGGAAGTCGGTCAAAAACACCGGTTGCCCAGGGCTGCGTTACAACTCGGTGCGGATGTCGGGCAGTCATTGCTGGGCGCTGATGACGCCAAAACCGGTTGTATCGGTGATTCAGGCGGCGCATTACGAGATGGTGTGGAATGGACAGGTGACCAGTGTGAGCCAGATTCGGGAGGCTTGATGGGGGTTGAGGTTTGAATACAAACGGGCTTGGGACGGTATCCATACATTGCCGGCGTCGATAGTCACCATCAACTCAATGAAGTTCTCTTAAAAACTCCGGGGCGTAACATCGCATCCATACCAACCAATAACACCCCGGAGCACACGATCATGAAACGCCAAACTCTTCTCAGCATCGCTTTCTCGGTTTTTGCAGTTAACGCTTTTGCCGCTTCCTCTGTTCATCCGGTTGTCGCTGAAGGTGGCTCGGATCGCTTGATCGAACAACGTGTAGCCGAAGGTGGCTCTGATCGTCTGATCGAGAATCGCGTTGCCGAAGGTGGTTCTGATCGCCTGATCGAGAATCGCGTTGCCGAAGGTGGGTCTGATCGTCTGATCGAGAATCGCGTTGCTGAAGGTGGTTCTGATCGTCTGATCGAGAGCCGCGTGGCCGAAGGTGGTTCGGATCGTCTGATCGAGAACCGTGTTGCCGAAGGTGGTTCGGATCGTCTGATCGAGAAGCGTGTTGCCGAAGGCGGCTCGGATCGTCTGATCGAAAGCCGTAACGCGTAAATGCATGGTTTTACCGCACGACTCAACGAAAAGCCCGGTCTGAAAAACCGGGCTTTTTCGTGCGCGGGTGTTGAAGAATGCCTCCGGTTTCTACCCGGTCCCACCCTCCCCCACGTGGGAGAGGGCAGACGCCAACGTCAGGTGTGATTGATTTCCCGATCCTTGGTTTCCGGCAGGAAGAACGTACCCAGAATCGCCGTCATCACCGCAATGACGATCGGGTACCACAGCCCGTAATAAATATCCCCGGTGGCCGCGACCATCGCGAACGCAACGGTCGGCAGGAAGCCACCGAACCAGCCGTTGCCGATGTGATACGGCAGCGACATCGAGGTGTAGCGAATGCGCGCCGGGAACAGTTCTACCAGCCAGGCCGCGATCGGTCCGTAGACCATGGTCACGTAGATCACCAGGATGGTCAGCAATAACAGCACCATCGGGTAATTGGTCTTGGCCGGGTCGGCTTTCTCGGGGTAACCGGCGTCCTTGAGTGCGGTGCCGAGAGTGGCGGTGAAGGCGTCGTTGCGAGTCTTGAAGTCCGCAGCCGGCATGCCGGTGCCCTCAAAACTGGTGATCACTTTGTCGCCGATTCGCACCTGCGCGACTGTGCCCGGCTCGGCTTTCTCGTTTTTATAGGGAATGGCCTTCTTCGCCAGCACGGTCTTGGCCAGGTCACAGGAGCTGATGAATTTGGCTTTGCCCACCGGGTCGAACTGGAACGAGCACTGGTCGGGGTCGGCGACCACCGTGACCGGATTGTTCGCCTGGGCCGTGAACACGTCGGGGTTACCGTACTGAGTCAACGCGTGGAAGATCGGGAAGTACGTCAGGGCCGCGAGAATGCACCCGGCCATGATGATGCCCTTGCGGCCGATGCGGTCGGACAGGCTGCCGAATATCACAAAGAACGGCGTACCGATCAGCAGCGAGCCGGCGATCAACAGGTTGGCGGTCTGCGGGTCAATCTTGAGCATCTGCAGCAGAAAAAACAGCGCATAAAACTGCCCGGTGTACCAGACAACCGCCTGGCCGGCGGTGCCACCCAGCAATGCCATGATCACGATTTTCAGGTTGTCCCAGCGGGCGAAAGATTCGGTCAGCGGCGCTTTGGAAGCCTTGCCTTCAGCCTTCATCTTCAAGAATACCGGCGACTCGCTGAGTTGCAGGCGGATGTACACCGAGACAATCAGCAGCAGGATCGACAGCAGGAAAGGAATCCGCCAGCCCCAGGCCTCGAAGGCTTCGGTGCCCAGGAGGGTGCGGCACGCGAGAATCACCAGCAACGACAGGAACAGGCCGAGGGTCGCGGTGGTTTGAATCCACGAGGTAAAAAAGCCGCGTCTGCCTTTCGGCGCATGCTCCGCCACGTAGGTCGCCGCCCCGCCGTACTCACCGCCCAGGGCCAGGCCCTGGAGCAGGCGCAGGATGATCAGAATGACCGGTGCCGCCACCCCAATGGTCGCGTAGCCGGGTAGAAAGCCGACGATGGCGGTGGAAATACCCATGATCACAATGGTGATGAGGAAGGTGTGCTTGCGCCCGATCATGTCGCCCAGCCGACCGAACACAATCGCGCCGAATGGCCGTACGGCAAACCCCGCAGCGAATGCGAGCAGCGCGAAGATGAACGCCGTGGTCTCGTTGACGCCGGCAAAGAAGTGCTTGGCGATGATCGCGGCGAGGGAACCGTAGAGGTAGAAGTCGTACCATTCGAACACGGTGCCCAGGGATGAGGCGAAGATGACCTTGCGCTCCTCCCTGGTGATCCCGTGGTTGGGCGGGTTGCCCGTGGTGGTGTTGTCGATTGCGGCCATGAGTCTTCTCCGTCTTGCTCTTGTAGTAGGCCGGAGCACCTCATTAACACTATTGCACCCAGGCCTTGGGCTGAAGTCATAGGACTACGGAATGCACAAAGCCTGGCAACAGGCTGACCGCCTCGCATCTCTGCAAGGTTTCATGAAGCATAATCAGGTTCGCGCAGATATCCACTCGGCGTGATGCTGTTGTTTTGGGGGTGGGTTGGATGAGGTTGAGTACATATCCGTTGTTGGGGTAACGGCGGGTATTGGTTTCGCCCTTACGGCGACTCACTTTGAAAAGCCCAAAGTAAGCAAAGGCTCTTGCCCCACCACTCGGCACCTCGCCTGGGCTCGGTGTGCCCTCACTCCGGCATTGCTCCGCGGGTCGCCGCGAAGGGCCATCCCTGGCCCAGCGCGGCTAAACCGGCATCCTTGCCGGTTTCCCCGCTGCGCAATGCCTGCGTTCGGCCAGCGTGGTTTAACGGGGCGCCTTAAATCAAAATCAAAACCGCGGCGGCCTTCGGGCCGACCGGGGCATCAAGCGGGCGCGCTTCGCTTGTTTGATCGTGCACATTTTCTGGACTTGGAATGATTCCCTGTGGGAGCGAGCCTGCTCGCGAATCGGTGGGTCAGCCAACATCAATGTGGATGTGAGTCCGCATTCGCGAGCAGGCTCGCTCCCACAATGGAAAATTAGTTGGGCGTGGCATTGTTATTCACCGCGATCACTTGGCCGAGCTAACAGCCAGGTCGGCCCGCAGGCCGCCGCGGTTTTGATTTTGATCCTGAGCGCCCCATAAAACCACGCTGGCCGAACGCAGGTAGTGCGTAGCGGGGAAACCGGCAAGGATGCCGGTTTAGCCGCGCTGGGCCAGGGATGGCCCTTCGCGGCGACCCGCGGAGCAATGCCGGAGTGAGGGCACACCGAGCCCAAGCGAGGTGCCGAGTGGTGGGGCAAGAGCGTTTGGGTTACTTTTGCGCTTTTCAAAAGTGACTCGCCGTAAGGGCGAAA
>NZ_CABVHK010000022.1 GCF_902497785.1 Pseudomonas fluorescens | reverse complement strand
CGCACGCAATGTCGCCTGCAAGTTCTCCACCCCTTCCTGATTCAGCGTGTTGATCTCGGTGATGTCGACGTTGATCGACTCCACCACGGCGGTCTGTTCTTCGGTAGCCGTCGCCACCGACTGGTTCATCCCGTCGATCTCGCCGATCCGCTGGGTCACGCTGCCCAGACGTTCGCCCGCCTGGTTGGCAATGCCGACGCTGCTTTCGCTCTGGCGCTGACTGTCAGTCATGGTGCTGACCGCTTCGCGCGCACCGACTTGCAGTTCTTCGATCATCTTTTGCACTTGCTGCGCCGAATCCTGCGTGCGGTGGGCCAGGTTGCGGACTTCGTCGGCGACCACGGCAAAACCGCGTCCGGCTTCACCGGCGCGGGCCGCTTCGATGGCGGCGTTCAACGCCAGCAGGTTGGTCTGCTGCGAAATACTGGTGATGACTTCGAGAATCTGCCCGATATTCACCGTGTTGCTGTTGAGTGTTTCGATGTTGCCGCATGAATCGCTGATCTTCGCCGAGAGCTGCTGCATCGCCGCGATGGTTTTATCCACCACCTGCTGACCGTCTTCGGCGAGGGCGCGGGCGTCGCTCGAATGTTGCGAGGCGAGAGCCGCGTTTTGCGCAATTTCCTGGGCGGCGGCGCCCAGCTCGTTGATCGCGGCGGCCACGCTGCTGGTGCGCGAGGCTTGCTGGTCGGAGTTGAACATCGACGAATTCGACGCGGCAACCACACGCAACGCGACTTCATTGACTTGGCCGGTGGCGGAGGACACTTCGCGGATCGACGTGTGAATGCGCTCCACAAAGCGATTGAACGAAGTGCCCAGCGCACCGAACTCGTCCTGGCCGTGAATGGTCAGGCGTTTGGTCAGGTCGCCTTCACCTTCGGCGATGTCGTGCATGGCGCGGCCCATGGTCAGTAGCGGCTGCATCAGGAAGCTGATCAACATGCCCAGCAGCGCGATGATGATCACCACGGCGATAACCATGGCAATGAACGCCGAGGTGCGGAATTCGCTGAGCATCGCGAACGCCGTTTCCTGGTCCAGCACCAGGGCCACGTACCAATCCGCGGAGGGCACGCCGTTGACGCGGGTAAAGGAGATGAACTGGCGTTTGCCATCAATCTCGACTTCTTTCATGCCCGGGCTGATCTGCGG
Source organism: Pseudomonas fluorescens (assembly GCF_902497785.1). Classification (GTDB taxonomy): domain Bacteria; phylum Pseudomonadota; class Gammaproteobacteria; order Pseudomonadales; family Pseudomonadaceae; genus Aquipseudomonas; species Aquipseudomonas fluorescens_BO. Next base: position 116,846 of record NZ_CABVHK010000022.1, on the reverse strand, counting down.
GGCGCCGCTCGGGTAGGCATCTGCCAGGTTCTTGAGGACCAGTTGGCTGTCCGGATGAATCAGGATCTTGCCGCCGGCACTGACGATGAACGCGTGACCGTGACCGCCGAAGTTCAGCGAGTTGATGATTGCGCTGACGCTGGACAGGTCAATGTCGGCACCGGCGACGCCGATCATCTGCCCCTCGCGCTGAACCGGTGTGGCAACGGTGATCACCAGTTTGCCGGAGGAGGCGGCAATGTACGGTTCAGTGACGACGGTTTGTTGCGCGCTGTTGGCCGCCTTGTACCAGCCACGAGCGCGAGGGTCGTAATCGGCGGCGCGATTGCCGGCCGGCACCGAAAACATCACACCGTCGGTGCCGCCGAAGTAACTCAGCTGAAAGTTGCTGGTGTAGGCCGGCAAATCGATGGCGCGCTTGAGGCTGGTTTGGGCGCTGCCGTCCACGGCGATTTGCTGAGACAGCGATTGCAGCAATTGGATGCGGCTTTCCAGCCAAGTCTGAATGTTACTGGTGGTCAGGCTGCCGAGTTCCTGCATCGACGATTCGGTACTGCTGCGCAGCGTCTGGCGCTGGCGGTAGTCGTTGAACAGGATGAAACAGGCAAACGCGACGGCCACCACGAGGGCAGCAGCCAACAGGATTTTGTGGCTGAACTTCATGTTTCTGGTCATTAAATGAACTACCGCGGAAGGGCTGGTGTAGGAGCGACTCGCTCCTGTCTATGTCGACAGGTCAGCGTCAAAGATTAGGCGGTTTTTGCCAAAACCGATGAAACGCTCAAAAGCGGATGAAAGTTCCTGATATTAAAAATAAGGCAGACGAGCGGCGTGACAAATAGCCGGCCTGTCGGGGAACCAGACAGGGGTTTTCTCTTCTAAGCTTCTGTTTGGCAGACAGGCCAATCCCCTTTGCTCCAGGAGTTTCACCATGTCGCTGCGTTCCATCGCCCTGCTTTCGTTTTGCGTGCTGTTGGCCGCGTGCGGCAAGGTCAATCAGGAAAATTACTCCAAACTGTCGGCCGGCATGGCCAAGGCCGAGGTTGAAACCTTGCTCGGCAAACCCACCGACTGCTCGGGCGCGCTGGGCATGTCCAGTTGCACCTGGGGTGACAAGAACAGCTTTATCAGCGTGCAGTACGCCGGTGACAAAGTGTTGATGTTTTCAGGCCAAGGCCTGAAGTAAACCGGGGCGATGCGCCCGCGGGAGAAAAACAATGAAGCGGTTTTTGATCCTCCTTTTCGCCGGCCTGGTATTGGCCGGCTGCGCCACTTCTGGCGAAGATCCGTTGGCGCCTAAAACCGCCGACAGCGTCAATTTGAAGAAGTACCAAGGGACCTGGTACGAGTTGGCCCGTCTGCCGATGTATTTCCAGCGCAACTGCGCGCAATCCGAAGCCCATTACACACTCAAGCCGGACGGCAACGTGTTGGTGCTGAACCGCTGCCTGACGGCGGATTGGCAGTGGGAAGAGGCCAAGGGCACGGCTTATCCGCAGGTGCCGGGCAAGACCGACAAGTTGTGGGTCGAGTTCGATAACTGGTTCTCGCGATTGCTGCCGGGTGTGGCGAAAGGCGAATACTGGGTGTTGTACGTCAGCGACGACTACAAGACCGCCATCGTCGGTGACCCTAGTCGCAAGTATTTGTGGCTGCTGTCGCGCACGCCGTCGGTCAATGGTGTCGTGCGTGAAGAATTGCTGAGCAAGGCGCGTCAGCAGGGTTACGACACTACGCGGCTGATCTGGCGTGCGTCGGATACGCAGATGGCCAAGACCTCGAACTAGCGGCGCGGTTGAAAAAGAGATCGCAGCCTTCGGCAGCTCCTACAGAATCACTCGATCCCTGTAGGAGCTGCCGAAGGCTGCGATCTTTTGCTTTTAGCCGAGAAGTTCGCGCAGGACCTGGGTGAACGCGCGATTGCTTTCCTCTTCGCCGGCATGCCGTCCATTGCGCACGACCCATTGGCCATTGACCAGCACATCGCGCACCTGGCGATCGCCGCCGGCAAACAACCAGCGATTGAGTATCCCGTCACCGATGGCCGTCGCCAGGTACGGATCGTTACCGTCCAGCACCAGCCAATCCGCACGCTTACCCACCTCCAGCGCACCGATCGGCTGGCCCAACGCCTGCGCGCCGCCATCGAGTGCCGCGTCGTACAGCGTACGGCCGACCATCGGCTGTTCCGCGCCGTACAGCCGGTTACGCCGCTGATCACGCAGACGCTGGCCGTATTCCAGCCAGCGCAGTTCTTCCACCACGCTCAACGAGACATGACTGTCGGAACCGATGCCCATGCGCCCGCCCTGAGCGAGGAAATCCACCGCCGGGAAAATCCCGTCGCCGAGGTTCGCTTCGGTGGTCAGGCACAAACCGGCGATGGCGCGACTCGTGGCCATCAGCGTGACCTCTTCCGGGTTGGCGTGGGTCGCGTGGACCAGGCACCAGCGCTGGTCGACCTCGGTGTTTTCGTACAGCCATTGCAGCGGACGTCGGCCGCTCCAGCTCAGACAGTCGTCGACTTCCTTCTGCTGCTCGGCAATGTGAATGTGCACCGGGCACTGCTTGTCGCTCGCCGCCAGCACTTCGCTGATTTGCTGCGGGGTGACCGCGCGCAACGAGTGGAAACACAGGCCCAGTGACTGCGCAGGTTGCTGCGCCAGGATCGGCTGCAAACGCGCCTGAAGTGTCAGGTAGTTTTCAGTGCTGTTGATAAAGCGCCGCTGGCCGTCGTTCGGTGCCTGGCCGCCAAAACCGGAATGGCTGTAGAGCACCGGCAGCAGGGTAAGACCGATACCGGCTGAACTGGCTGCCTGACTGATGCGCAAGGCCAGCTCAGCCGGGTCGGCATAGGGTTGGCCGTTGGTGTCGTGGTGTACGTAATGAAATTCCGCAACCGAGGTGTAGCCGGCCTTGAGCATTTCGATGTACAGCTGACGGGCGATCACGCCGAGTTGGTCCGGGCTGATTTTTCCGACGAGGCGATACATCAAATCGCGCCAGGTCCAGAAACTGTCGTTCGGATTTCCTGCCACTTCCGCCAGCCCGGCCATTGCCCGCTGGAACGCATGGGAGTGCAAATTCGGCATTCCCGGCAGTACCGGGCCGCTTATCCGTTCGGCGCCATCTGCGTGGGAATCGGCCTGGATATGGGTCAAAACGCCGTCGGCGCTGACCTCAAGTCGTACATTGTTGGCCCATCCACTAGGCAGCAGCGCGCGTTCGGCAAAGAAGGCGGACATGGTTCAGCACCCCATCGTGTGTTATTTGTATATACATATACAGACGTTTGCCTGCTCGGTAAACTCCGGCAAGCTAGCAACCTCTTACAGATGATCAAGGATTAACCGTGCCGACTCCGCCTGCCACATTGCCGCCAAATGCCAATCTGAGCGCCAATCTGGGCGACAGTCCGGCGCCTTTGTACGCGCGCGTCAAACAGATGATCACCCAGCAAATCGACAGCGGAAACTGGCCCCCGCACTACCGCGTTCCGTCGGAAAGCGAGCTGGTCAGCCAGCTCGGTTTCAGCCGCATGACCATCAACCGCGCGCTCCGCGAGATGACCGCCGACGGTCTGTTGGTGCGCATGCAAGGGGTGGGCACGTTCGTCGCCGAGCCGAAGAGCCAGTCGGCGTTGTTTGAAGTGCACAACATCGCCGACGAAATCGCCTCCCGCGGCCATCGCCATACCTGCAAGGTGATCACCCTCGAAGAAGAGGCTGCCGGTTCCGAACGCGCACTGGCGCTGGACATGCGTGAAGGTCAGAGGGTGTTCCACTCGCTGATCGTGCATTTCGAAAATGACATTCCGGTGCAAATCGAAGACCGTTTCGTTAACGCACTGGTGGCTCCGGATTACCTCAAGCAGGACTTCACCCTGCAAACGCCTTACGCCTATCTCAACCAGGTCGCGCCGCTGACCGAAGGCGAGCACGTGGTCGAGGCGATTCTGGCCGAGGCCAGCGAGTGCAAATTGTTGCAGATTGAAAAAGGTGAGCCGTGCCTGCTGATTCGCCGCCGCACCTGGTCGGGCCGTCAGCCAGTGACGGCCGCCCGATTGATCCATCCGGGTTCCCGTCATCGTCTGGAAGGCCGGTTCCATAAATAGAGAGCCATAAATGAGTAGCGTGAAGGTTCTACGCGCGGTCGATTATCCGCGCATGCCGTGGAAAAACGGCGGTGGCAGCACTGAAGAAATCACCCGAGATGCAGGCGCGGGCCTCGACGGTTTCGGCTGGCGCCTGTCGATTGCCGATATCGGCGAGTCGGGCGGGTTTTCCACCTTCGCCGGTTACCAGCGGATCATCACCGTGCTGCAAGGCGACGGCATGACATTGTGCGTTGACGGTCAGCACACTCGAGCGTTGTTACCCCTCGATCCATTTGCCTTCAGCGGCGAGAGCCAGGTTTCCTGCACGTTGCTTGGCGGGCCGATTCGCGACTTCAACCTGATTTATGCGCCGCAGCGTTACAGCGCACGGTTGCAGTGGCTGGAGGGAGAGCAGCGGTTTTTCAGTGAGGCCGGGACCGTTTTGGTGTTCAGCATCGCTGAAGCGCTTGAGGTGAAGGTCGGTAACGGCGCCCAGCAACTCGGTCGCCATGACTGCCTGCAACTCGTCGGTAACAACAGCTTGCTGGAAGTCTCCAGTAACGGCCCATGCTGTGTGATTGAGCTCACTGCACACTGATTCAAAACCCTTCAAAGATCGCAGCCTTCGGCAGCTCCTACAGGATGTACACCGTCCCCGACGTAGGAGCTGCCGAAGGCTGCGATCTTTTAGTTTCTAGCGTTCCCGAATGCGCACCAACTTGTTACCGAACGCCCCAGCGTGGCGCAAAACCACGCTCAAGTAACAAGCCTTTTACCCTCGCAGAATCCCGACGAAAAATTTCATCTGCCGCAGAACCCTTGATCTACAGGGCTTTCCAGCGCCACAGAATTTTTCTTGAACACCCCTCCAAGAAGTTGGCCGCCTGATTGCATATGCTTGTATGTACAAGTAAAGACGTATGCGTATGAGTCGATCGAGGCTCCCCGCAGCGTCCACTGATTCGGTTTGGATTGATCGCTGAGGAGTCTTTTTCGTGACTGACAATAAACCTGCTACCGCCTCTTTTACAAAGCGCCGTGATGTTGAAATCCGCGCATCGCGCGGTAACACGCTGACCGCCAAAAGTTGGCTGACTGAAGCTCCACTGCGCATGCTGATGAACAACCTCGACCCGGAAGTCGCCGAGAACCCTAAAGAACTGGTGGTTTACGGTGGTATCGGTCGTGCGGCGCGTAACTGGGAATGCTACGACAAGATCGTCGAAAGCCTGACCAACCTGAACGACGACGAGACCCTGCTGGTGCAATCCGGCAAGCCGGTCGGCGTGTTCAAGACTCATACCAACGCTCCGCGCGTGCTGATCGCCAACTCCAACCTGGTGCCACACTGGGCGAGCTGGGAGCACTTCAACGAACTCGACGCGAAAGGCCTGGCCATGTACGGCCAGATGACCGCCGGCAGCTGGATCTACATCGGCAGCCAGGGCATCGTTCAAGGCACCTACGAAACCTTCGTCGAAGCCGGTCGCCAACATTACAACGATGACTTGAAAGGTCGTTGGGTCCTGACCGCAGGCCTCGGTGGCATGGGCGGCGCTCAACCGCTGGCCGCCACCCTGGCCGGCGCGTGCTCGCTGAACATCGAATGCCAGCAGGTCAGCATCGATTTCCGCCTGAACAGCCGTTACGTCGACGAGCAAGCCACCGACCTCGATGACGCCCTGGCCCGTATCGAAAAATACACCAAGGAAGGCAAGGCGATTTCCATCGCCCTGCTGGGTAACGCGGCGGAGATCCTCCCGGAACTGGTCAAGCGCGGCGTGCGCCCGGACATGGTCACCGACCAGACCAGCGCCCACGACCCGCTCAACGGTTACCTGCCGGCCGGCTGGACCTGGGACGAGTACCGCGCTCGCGCCAAGACCGAACCTGCCGCCGTGGTCAAAGCCGCCAAGCAATCGATGGCCGTGCACGTGAAAGCAATGCTCGAATTCCAGAAAATGGGCATTCCAACCTTCGATTACGGCAACAACATCCGTCAGATGGCACAAGAAGAAGGCGTGGAAAACGCATTCGACTTCCCAGGCTTCGTACCCGCTTACATCCGTCCGCTGTTCTGCCGTGGCATCGGCCCGTTCCGCTGGGCTGCACTGTCGGGCAATGCCGAAGACATCTACAAGACTGACGCCAAAGTCAAAGAACTGATCCCGGACGACGCCCACCTGCACAACTGGCTGGACATGGCGCGCGAGCGCATCAGCTTCCAGGGTCTGCCAGCGCGTATCTGCTGGGTTGGCCTGGGCCTGCGCGCCAAGCTCGGTCTGGCGTTCAACGAGATGGTGCGCAGCGGTGAATTGTCCGCGCCCATCGTGATCGGTCGCGACCACCTGGACTCCGGTTCGGTCGCCAGCCCGAACCGCGAAACCGAATCGATGCAGGACGGTTCCGACGCCGTGTCCGACTGGCCACTGCTCAACGCTCTGCTCAATACCGCGAGCGGCGCGACCTGGGTTTCCCTGCACCACGGCGGCGGCGTTGGCATGGGCTTCTCCCAGCACTCGGGCATGGTGATTGTCTGCGACGGTACTGACGAAGCGGCCGAACGCATTGCTCGCGTACTGCACAACGACCCGGCGACCGGTGTCATGCGTCATGCCGATGCGGGTTATCAGATCGCAATCGACTGCGCCAAGGAACAAGGGCTGAACCTGCCGATGATTACCGGCAAATAACGCCGAACCCCGTAGGAGCTGCCGCAGGCTGCGATCTTTTGATCTTGATCTAATTAAAAGATCGCAGCCTCGTTTCACTCGACAGCTCCTACATAGCTCCTACACAGATCAAAAAAACACCGACCAACAATCCATAGAGGTTGAATCATGGCTGTTAACAACGATCGTGCAGGCAGTAAACCGTTGATCGAGACACGTTCGATCGACTACATCCCGGAGGCGGAAAGACACGGTCGTCTGTTGAGCCAGTTCACCCTGTGGATGGGTGCAAACCTGCAAATCACCGCGATTGTCACCGGGGCCCTGGCCGTGGTGCTGGGCGGTGATGTGTTCTGGTCGTTGATCGGTTTGCTCATCGGGCAACTGGTCGGCGGTGGCGTGATGGCGCTGCACGCGGCGCAAGGGCCCAAACTCGGCCTGCCGCAGATGATCTCCAGCCGGGTACAGTTCGGCGTGTATGGCGCGGCCATCCCGATCGTGCTGGTGTGTTTGATGTACCTCGGTTTCACCGCAACCGGAACCGTACTGTCCGGCCAGGCACTGGGCCAGTTGTTTGGCGTCAGCGACAGCGTCGGTATCCTCATTTTCGCCAGTGTCATCGTGCTGGTCACGGTGCTCGGATATCGGGTGATCCATTTCATTGGCCGAGTCGCCAGCGTCATTGGAGTGATTGCCTTTGTGTACCTGTTCTATCGTCTGATGAGCCAGACGGACGTTGGCGCGCTCCTGCAAATCCGCCACTTCAGCTGGAGCAGCTTCCTGCTCGCGGTGTCGCTCGCGGCATCCTGGCAGATCGCCTTCGGCCCTTACGTGGCTGACTATTCACGTTACCTGCCGAGCAAGACTTCCTCGGTGAAAACCTTCTTCGCCGCTGGCGCCGGTTCGGTCATTGGCGCACAGGTGGCGATGATCCTCGGTGTGTTTGCCGCGGCCTCGGCCAATGGGCAATTCGCTGGCCACGAAGTGGCTTATATCGTTGGTTTGGGCGGTACCGGTGCCACCGCTGCGCTGCTGTACTTCAGCATCGCGTTCGGCAAGGTCACCATCTCCACGCTGAACTCCTACGGCAGCTTCATGTGCATCGCCACCATCATCAGTGGTTTTCGTGGCCACCTGCAGGTCACGCGCTTGCAGCGTCTGATCTTCGTGCTAGCCATCGTCGGTGCTGCAACCCTGATCGCGTTGCTCGGCCAGCACTCGTTCCTCGGTGCGTTCAAGTCCTTCATCCTGTTCTTGCTGGCGTTCTTCACGCCTTGGAGCGCGATCAACCTGGTGGACTACTACTGCATTACCCGCGAGCGTTATGACGTGCCGGCGCTGGCCGATCCGAACGGTCGCTACGGCCGTTGGAACGCCTTGGGTATCAGCGTTTATGTCTTTGGTGTGCTGGTGCAACTGCCGTTCATTTCCACCAAGTTCTATACCGGTCCGCTGGTGGAGGCCATGGGTGGCGTGGATATTTCCTGGATCATCGGTCTGGTGTTGCCCGCAGCCCTGTATTACCTGTGTGCGAAAAAGTGGCACGGGTCCGTTCCCGATCAACTGATCCTGCCCGTCGAGCAGGACAGCGTTGCACCACCAAAAACTAGCGGGGCCGGTCGCGCTGCGGCGCAGGCCTGACTGGACGAGGACAGGGCTGGATGCCTCTTGACTGCCGTAAGCCCATTCATGATTAGGAGCGTCACACAATGAAATCGAACAAGACCCTGCTGACCACATTGCTTTCCATGGGCCTGCTCGCCAGCGCCGGCGTCACTCAGGCAGCCGGCTGGTGCGAGTCGGGCAAACCGGTGAAATTCGCCGGCCTGAACTGGGAAAGCGGCATGTTGCTGACCGACGTGATGCAAGTCGTGTTGGAGAAAGGCTACGACTGCAAGACCGACAGCCTGCCTGGCAACTCCATCACCATGGAAAACGCCCTGAGCAGCAACGACATTCAAGTGTTTGCCGAGGAGTGGGTTGGCCGCAGCGAAGTCTGGAACAAGGCCGAAAAGGCCGGCAAAGTCGTCGGTGTCGGCGCCCCGGTCGTGGGCGCAATCGAAGGCTGGTACGTGCCGCGCTACGTGATTGAAGGCGACGCGAAGCGCAAGCTCGAACCGAAGGCGCCGGACCTGAAAACCATTGCCGACCTGGCCAAGTACTCCGCCGTGTTCAAGGATCAGGAAGAGCCAGCCAAGGGCCGTTTCTACAACTGCCCGGCCGGTTGGACCTGTGAGCTGGACAACAGCGAAATGCTCAAGAGCTACGGCCTCGAAAGCACGTACACCAACTTCCGCCCAGGCACCGGCCCGGCGCTGGATGCGGCGGTGTTGTCGAGCTACAAGCGTGGCGAGCCGATCCTGTTCTACTACTGGTCGCCTACGCCGCTGATGGGTCAGGTTGACCTGGTCAAACTCGAAGAAAAACCCGGCGTGGACAAGAGCGTGACCATCAAGGTCGGCCTGTCCAAGACTTTCCACGACGAAGCCCCGGAACTGGTGGCCGTGCTGGAAAAGGTCAACCTGCCCATCGACCTGCTGAACCAGAACCTTGCACGCATGACCAAAGAGCGGATCGAGTCGCCAAAACTGGCGAAGATCTTCTTGAAGGAACATCCTGAAGTCTGGCACGCGTGGGTGAGCGAAGACGCAGCCAAAAAGATCGACGCGGCTTTGTAGGTTGAGCTTCTCCGACTGCCATCAGCGGCAGTCGCAGGCTTGATCGCAACCCCTTGATTGAGAGTCTCTTATGTTTCCCGAAAGCTTTACCTTTTCCATCGCCGACTGGGTCAACGGTTGGGTCGATTCGCTGGTCACCAACTACGGCGACGTGTTCCGGCACATCTCCGACACCCTGTTGTGGGCCATCGTCAATCTTGAAGGGCTGCTGCGTGCGGCGCCCTGGTGGCTGATGCTGGCAATCGTCGCGGGTGTGGCCTGGCACGCGACCCGCAAAGTGGTGACCACTGCGGTGATCGTCGGTTTGCTGTTCCTGGTGGGCGCTGTCGGCCTCTGGGACAAGCTCATGCAGACGCTGGCGCTGATGATGGTCGCGACGGTGATTTCGGTGCTGATCGGCATTCCGCTGGGCATTCTTTCGGCTCGCAGCAATCGCCTGCGTTCGGTATTGATGCCGTTGCTGGACATCATGCAGACCATGCCGAGTTTCGTGTACCTGATCCCGGTGCTGATGCTGTTTGGCCTAGGCAAGGTTCCGGCGATCTTCGCCACCGTGATCTACGCCGCGCCACCGCTGATTCGTCTGACCGACCTGGGCATCCGTCAGGTTGACGGCGAAGTGATGGAAGCGATCAACGCCTTCGGTGCCAACCGCTGGCAGCAACTGTTTGGCGTGCAACTGCCGCTGGCCCTGCCGAGCATCATGGCCGGAATCAACCAGACCACCATGATGGCGCTGTCGATGGTGGTGATCGCCTCGATGATCGGCGCCCGTGGCCTTGGCGAAGATGTGTTGGTGGGGATTCAGACCCTCAACGTCGGACGCGGACTTGAAGCCGGTCTGGCGATCGTGATTCTGGCAGTGGTCATCGACCGCATTACTCAGGCGTATGGTCGGCCACGGCATGAGGTGAGCAAATGAGCAACGAAGCCATCAGCAAAATCGAAGTCAAAAACGTCTTCAAGATTTTCGGCAACCGCTCGAAGGAAGCGCTGGGCATGATTGGCCAGGGCAAAACCAAGGATCAGGTGCTGGCCGAAACCGGCTGTGTGGTCGGCGTGAACGACCTGTCGCTGAGCATCGGCACCGGCGAGATTTTTGTGATCATGGGCCTGTCGGGTTCCGGAAAATCCACCCTGGTGCGCCACTTCAATCGCCTGATCGACCCCACCAGCGGTGCGATCCTGGTGGACGGCGTGGACATCTTGCAATACGACATGGAAGCCCTGCGCGAATTTCGCCGGCACAAGATCAGCATGGTGTTCCAGAGCTTCGGCCTGCTGCCGCACAAGACCGTGTTGGATAACGTCGCTTACGGCCTGAAAGTGCGCGGCGAGAGCAAGCAGATGTGCTCCGAGCGGGCGCTGCACTGGATCAACACCGTGGGCCTCAAGGGCTACGAAAACAAATACCCGCACCAGCTCTCGGGCGGCATGCGTCAGCGTGTCGGCCTGGCGCGTGCATTGGCGGCGGACACTGACATTATCCTGATGGACGAAGCGTTCAGTGCGCTTGACCCGCTGATCCGCGCGGAGATGCAGGACCAGTTGCTGGAACTGCAAAAGACCCTGCACAAAACCATCGTGTTCATCACCCATGACCTCGACGAGGCCGTGCGCATCGGTAACCGCATTGCCATCCTCAAGGATGGGCGGCTGATTCAGGTCGGCACGCCGCGAGAGATCCTGCATTCGCCGGCGGATGAGTACGTCGACCGCTTCGTGCAGCGGCGGGCTGCGGTGGTTTAAAGAGATTTGCGGTGTTTTGGCGGGCCCCATCGCGGGCAAGCCCGCTCCCACAGTGTTCTGTTGTGTGAATAAAATTTGTGCACCACAACAATCCCTGTGGGAGCGGGCTTGCCCGCGATGAGGCCGGTGAAGCTGCATCAATATTTGGTTGAGGTCAAAGATGTCCCAGGCTGAAAAAATCGTTATCACAGGCGATCGATTGCGTTGGCAGGATGTGGTCGCGGTAGCCCGTCACGGCGCACAACTCGAGCTGTCGCCCGAGAGCTGGGCGCGCATCGACAATGCGCAGGCCATCGTCCAGCGCATCGTCACCAGCGGCGAGCGCGCCTACGGCGTCAACACCGGTCTGGGTGCGTTGTGCAACGTCTCCCTGCAAGGTGAACAGCTCAGTCAACTGTCGCGCAACACCTTGCTCAGTCACGCCTGTGGCGTTGGCGCTCCACTGGCCGACGAGCAGACCCGCGCGATCATGTGCGCAGCGATCCGCAATTACAGCCATGGCAAGTCCGGCATTCATCGCCAGGTCGTCGAAGCCCTGCTGGCGTTGCTCAATCGCGGCATCACCCCGCAAGTACCGTCCCAGGGTTCGGTCGGTTACCTGACCCACATGGCGCATATCGGCATCGCGCTGCTGGGCGTCGGCAATGTCAGCTATCGCGGGCAGGTCATTTCTGCGCAACAGGCCCTGGCCGAAGAAGGTCTGCAACCGGTTCAGCTCGGCGCCAAAGACGGCTTGTGCCTGGTCAACGGTACGCCGTGCATGAGCGGCCTCAGCTGCCTGGCGATTGCCGATGCGACGCGTTTGGTGCAATGGGCTGACGTGATCGGCGCCATGAGCTTCGAAGCTCAGCGCGGGCAGATTGCAGCGTTCGATGCCGAAATCATTGCCCTCAAGCCGCACCCCGGCATGCAGCAGGTCGGCATCAATTTGCGGGCGCTGCTCGACGGCAGTGAAGTGATTGCGTCGAGCAAGGGCATTCGCACGCAGGATGCGTTGAGCATCCGTTCGATCCCGCAAGTCCACGGCGCCGCTCGGGATCAACTGGCCCATGCGATTCAACAGATCGAAACCGAACTCAACGGTTGCACCGACAATCCGCTGTTGTTGGGCACGCCGGATAACTTCCGCGTCATGTCCCAGGCCAACCCGCACGGCCAATCGGTCGCGCTGGCGGCCGATCTGCTGGCGATTGCCATGGCCGAAATCGGCTCCATCGCCGAGCGTCGCCTCGACCGTTTGATCAACCCGCACGTCAGCGGTCTGCCGGCTTTTCTGGTGGCTAATCCGGGGGTGAATTCCGGGATGATGATCGTGCAATACGTCGCCGCTTCGCTGTGCGCGGAAAACCGCCAATTGGCGCAACCGGCGGTGCTCGACAACTACGTGACCTCGGGCCTGCAGGAAGACCACCTGAGCATGGGCACCAACGCTGCGCTGAAGCTGCATCGCGCGTTGGAAAACTGCACGCAAATCCTCGCCATCGAGTACCTGTTGGCGGCTCAGGGCTTTGAATTCCTCAAAGAACAGCGCTTCGGCGCCGGCACCGATACTGCGTGGCGTCTGCTGCGTGAGCGGGTTCCGGCCTACGACCAGGATCGTTGGCTGGCACCGGATATCGCCGCCGCTGCCGGGGTGTTGAAAGATCCTGTTTTGCTGCACAAGGCTTTACCGAATCTGAACTGATTTCCACTGCACCAGCGTGCCAAGGCGCGGCTCCCCAAAAGGCGAGACGCGACGGACAACGGACATCTCCGGAGCGTCTGGTGAGCTCATGACAAACTCTCAAAAGGAGAATAAAAGTGACTGCGCTAAACCTGATTCCCGGCCAACTGAGCCTTGCCCAACTGCGTGATATCTACCAGCAGCCGGTAAAAATTACCCTCGACAACAGCGCCTCGGCGCAGATCGAAGCCAGCGTGGCCTGCGTGGAACAGATCCTCGCCGAGAACCGCACCGCCTATGGCATCAACACCGGTTTCGGCCTGCTGGCCTCGACGCGCATTGCCAGCGAAGACCTGGAAAACCTGCAACGCTCACTGGTGTTGTCCCACGCCGCCGGTGTCGGCGAGCCGATCAGCGACGCGCTGGTGCGTCTGGTCATGGTGCTCAAGGTCAACAGCCTGAGCCGTGGTTTCTCCGGCATCCGTCGCGTGGTCATCGACGCGCTGATCGCCCTGATCAACGCCGAGGTGTACCCGCACATTCCATTGAAAGGCTCGGTCGGTGCTTCCGGTGACCTGGCGCCATTGGCGCACATGTCGCTGGTGCTGCTGGGTGAAGGCAAGGCGCGCTACAAAGGCGAATGGCTGGAAGCGACCGAGGCGCTGAAAGTTGCCGGTCTGACCCCGCTGACACTGGCGGCGAAAGAGGGCCTGGCATTGCTCAACGGTACGCAGGTGTCCACGGCTTACGCATTGCGCGGTTTGTTTGAAGGTGAAGATTTGTTTGCCGGCGCCTTGTCGCTGGGTGCCCTGACGGTCGAAGCGGTACTCGGTTCGCGCTCGCCGTTCGATGCGCGCATCCACGCCGCACGTGGCCAGAAAGGCCAGATCGACGCCGCGGCCGCTTACCGCGATTTGCTCGGCGAGCGCAGTGAAGTCTCCGACTCGCACCAGAACTGCGACAAGGTTCAGGACCCGTATTCCCTGCGCTGCCAGCCGCAAGTCATGGGCGCCTGCCTGACCCAGTTCCGTCAGGCCGCCGAAGTGCTCGCCATCGAAGCCAACGCCGTCTCGGACAACCCGCTGGTGTTTGCCGCTGAAGGCGACGTGATTTCCGGCGGTAACTTCCACGCCGAACCCGTGGCCATGGCCGCCGACAACATGGCGTTGGCCATCGCTGAAATCGGCTCGCTGAGCGAACGTCGTATCTCGCTGATGATGGACAAGCACATGTCGCAACTGCCCCCATTCTTGGTGGCCAATGGCGGCGTGAATTCCGGTTTCATGATCGCTCAAGTGACTGCGGCGGCCCTGGCCAGTGAAAACAAGGCGTTGTCTCATCCGCATTCGGTGGACAGCCTGCCGACTTCGGCCAACCAGGAAGACCACGTGTCCATGGCGCCGGCGGCCGGCAAGCGGTTGTGGGAAATGGCTGAGAACACCCGCGGTGTGTTGGCCGTGGAATGGCTGGCGGCGTGCCAAGGGCTGGACTTGCGCGACGGCCTGAAGACCTCGGCGAAGCTGGAAAAAGCCCGGGCGATTTTGCGTAAAGAAGTGCCGTTCTATGAGAAGGACCGTTTCTTCGCGCCGGACATCAATGCAGCCAGCGAATTGTTGGCGACGCGCTGCTTGAACGAGCTGATCACGGCGAGCATTTTGCCTAGCCTGTGACGGCCCACCTGTAGGAGCTGCCGCAGGCTGCGATCTTTTGATTTCGCTTTTCAAAGGATCGCAGCCTCGTTGCACTCGGCAGCTCCTACAGGGGAATGCGTACCCCTGTGGGAGCGAGCCTGCTCGCGATTTTTTGAATACTGTGGAGACTAAGGGATGAAAACCCTCTGGCAACACTGCCACGTCGCAACCATGGCGCAGGGCGTCTACTCGATCATCGAAGACGCGGCCATCGTGACGTCCGGTGCGCACATTGAGTGGATCGGTCCTCGCGCTGAACTGCCTGCGGGTGAATACCCGGCCGTCAACGATTTGAACGGGGCCTGGGTCACTCCGGGCCTGATCGACTGCCACACCCACACGGTGTTCGGCGGTAACCGCAGCGGTGAATTCGAACAGCGCCTGCAAGGCGTCAGCTACGCGGAAATTGCCGCGGCCGGTGGCGGCATTGCCAGCACCGTGCGCGCGACCCGCGCTGCGACCGAAGACGAACTGTTCACCAGCGCCGCCAAGCGTCTGAAGAGTCTGATGCGCGACGGCGTCACCACGGTCGAGATGAAATCCGGTTACGGCCTCGACCTGAGCAGCGAACGCAAAATCCTGCGGGTGATCCGTCGTCTTGGTGCCGAACTGCCGGTCAGCGTGCGCAGCACCTGCCTGGCGGCCCATGCTTTGCCGCCGGAGTACGCAGATCAGGCCGACGCCTACATCGATCACATCTGCGCAGAAATGCTCCCGGCCCTGGCCGCCGAAGGTCTGGTCGATGCGGTCGACGCATTTTGCGAATACCTGGCGTTTTCGCCAGCGCAGGTCGAGCGGGTGTTCCTCACCGCTCAGGAACTGGGTCTGCCGGTGAAGCTGCACGCCGAGCAACTGTCGTCGCTGCACGGTTCGAGTCTGGCGGCGCGTTACCACGCATTGTCCGCCGATCACCTCGAGTTCATGACCGAGGAAGACGCCATCGCCATGGCCGAGTCGGGCACTGTCGCCGTGTTGCTGCCCGGCGCGTTCTACTTTCTGCGCGAGACTCAGTTGCCGCCGATGGACGCGTTGCGCAAGCACGCTGTGAAAATCGCCATTGCCAGCGACCTCAACCCGGGCACTTCGCCGGGGCTGTCGTTGCGCTTGATGCTGAACATGGCCTGCACCTGTTTCCGCATGACCCCGGAAGAGGCCCTGGCCGGTGCGACGATTCATGCCGCCACGGCGTTGGGCATGGCCGAGACTCACGGTTCGCTGGAAGCCGGCAAGGTCGCGGATTTTGTCGCCTGGCAAATCGATCGTCCCGCCGACCTGTCGTACTGGCTGGGCGGTGATCTGGAAAAACGCGTCGTGCGTCACGGCGTCGAAACGAGCGTTTAGGAGAACAGTTGTGGATAAGGTTCTGAACTTCAAACAAGGCCGCGTGCCGCTGCTGATCAGCATGCCCCACGCCGGCCTGCGCCTGACCCCGGCGGTCGAAGCCGGATTGATCGGCGACGCGAAAAGCCTGCCGGACACCGACTGGCACATCCCGCAGCTCTATGAGTTCGCCGCCGAGCTGGGCGCCAGTACGTTGGCCGCCGAATACTCGCGGTTCGTCATCGACCTGAATCGTCCATCGGACGACAAGCCTTTATATGCCGGCGCCACCACCGGGCTGTTCCCGGCAACATTGTTCGATGGAATTCCGCTGTTTCGCGAGGGTATGGAGCCTTCGGCGGCCGAGCGCGCGTCGTATCTGGAGCAGGTCTGGACGCCGTATCACAGCACCTTGCAGAACGAGCTGGCACGGCTTAGAGCCGAATTCGGCTACGCGCTGCTGTTCGATGCGCACTCGATCCGTTCGATTATCCCGCACCTGTTCGACGGCAAACTGCCGGACTTCAACCTCGGGACTTTCAACGGCGCCAGTTGCGATCCGCAGTTGGCCACTCAGCTGGAGGCCATCTGCGCGCGCCACGACAATTACAGCCATGTGCTGAACGGTCGTTTCAAGGGCGGTCACATCACCCGGCACTACGGTAACCCGGCCGACAATATTCACGCCGTGCAGCTGGAACTGGGCCAATGCACGTACATGGAAGAGTTCGAACCGTTCCGCTATCGCCCGGACCTGGCGGCGCCGACTCAAGTGGTGCTCAAGGAACTGCTGCAAGGGTTGCTGGCCTGGGGCGAAAAGCACTACAAGCGCTAAAACCTAGCGAAAAACCCTGTGGGAGCGAGCCTGCTCGCGAAGAATTCGGGAGCGCCGCGGGGTGTCTGACGCAGCGCGTTATCGTTGACGCTCTTCGCGAGCAGGCTCGCTCCCACAGGGATCGTGCTCATGACGTAATTCGGGTTTATGATGCCCAACGGCAGAATAATAGAAGTCCCCCCAGGGATGACCTCGACCCCTTACGGAGCGCGCAATGCAGACTTTGTACCCGCAGATCAAACCCTACGCCCGGCATGATCTGGCCGTCGATGAAACCCACACCCTGTATGTCGACGAAAGCGGTTCACCGCAAGGTTTGCCGGTGGTGTTCATCCACGGCGGCCCCGGCGCCGGGTGTGATGCACAAAGTCGCTGCTTTTTTGATCCGAACCTGTACCGCATCGTCACCTTCGACCAGCGCGGTTGCGGTCGCTCCACCCCCCACGCCAGCCTGGAAAACAACACCACCTGGGATCTGGTCGCCGACCTCGAGCGAATTCGCCAGCACCTGGGCATCGACAAATGGGTCCTGTTTGGCGGCTCGTGGGGTTCGACCCTGGCGCTGGCCTACGCGCAAACCCATCCGGAGCGCGTGCACGGTCTGATTGTTCGTGGGATTTTTCTCTGCCGTCCGCAGGAAATCGAGTGGTTCTACCAGGCCGGCGCCAGTCGTCTGTTCCCCGATTACTGGCAGGATTACGTCGCGCCGATCCCGCTGGACGAGCGCGACGACTTGCTGACTGCTTTCCACAAACGCCTCACCGGCAACGATCAGATCGCCCAGATGCACGCCGCCAAGGCGTGGTCCACCTGGGAAGGCCGGACCGCGACCCTGCGTCCGAACCCGCTGGTGGTCGACCGTTTTTCCGAGCCGCAGCGTGCGCTGTCCATCGCCCGCATCGAATGCCATTACTTCACCAACAACGCCTTCCTCGAGCCCAACCAACTGATCCGCGACATGGGCAAGATCGCCCATCTGCCTGGCGTGATCGTGCACGGGCGCTACGACGTAATCTGCCCGCTGGATAACGCCTGGGAATTGCATCAGAACTGGCCGAACAGTGAATTGCAGGTCATTCGCGACGCTGGCCATGCCGCGTCCGAACCGGGCATCACCGATGCACTGGTGCGCGCCGCCGATCAGATGGCCCGGCGTCTGCTCGACCTGTCCCCTGAAGAAGCATGAAAGGCCTGTTGCAACGCGTGACTGGCGCGCGAGTCGAGGTAGCGGGGGAGGTGGTGGGCGCCGTCGATCAGGGTTTGCTGGTACTGGTGGCGGTCGAGCCCGAGGATACTCGGGCGAGTGCCGACAAACTTCTGCATAAGCTGCTTAACTATCGTGTGTTCAGTGACGCCGAGGGCAAGATGAATCTGTCCTTGGTGGATGTCGCAGGCGGGCTGCTACTGGTCTCTCAGTTCACCCTGGCTGCCGACACCCGAAGCGGGTTGCGCCCGGGTTTTTCAACGGCCGCTCCTCCGGCGCTGGGCGAAGAACTTTTCGACTATCTATTAGGCAAAGCGAAACAGGTGCATGGCACTGTGGCATCAGGTAGATTCGGCGCGGATATGCAGGTGCACCTGGTCAATGATGGCCCGGTAACCTTCCTGTTACAGACCTGAAAGCGCTTGAAACATGTTTTTAAGCCCTTTTCGACTGAAAACAGGGGTTTTTCGCGATAAATACTTTGTTACCCCTGATGCGTTGTAACGCGGCCTGCTAGATAATCGCGCGCTGCGGGGATCAGCGTTCGTTGGCCCATTTTGACTTAGGTAGAGACTTGTCCTGGACCTGTTGGGGAATCATTTAGCCCCATAGGAGTCGGAACAATGCTCGCCAACTTGGCAAGAATGGTTTGTAAGGTCGGTTTTTTCATGCCGTTCACCTCACAAACCCTTTAACTGGCCGTTGGTTTTTTGATCTGTTTTCGGCGAGGGTTGCTCGTGATTGTTAGTCCCTGTGTTGCACCAAAATTGTCTGCCAAACGGTTACGAAGCGCTCTGGTAGCGGGCTCTGCCCTGCTGTGCCTGCTCAGCGCCGGCCAACTTTGGGCATTCAGTCTGGATGACGTGTCGGCCAAGGCGAAAGAGCTGGCCGGGCAGAAATACGAAGCCCCGCGCAGTAACCTGCCGAACGAATTCCGCGAAATGAAATTCGCGGACTATCAGAAAATTCGCTTCCGCACCGAAAAAGCGGAATGGGCTGATCAGAAAACCCCATTCAAGCTGTCGTTCTATCACCAGGGTATGCATTTCGATACGCCGGTGAAAATCAACGAAATCACGGCCAACACCGTCGAAGAGATCAAATACGACCCGAGTCGTTTCGATTTCGGCGACGTCAAGTTCGATCCGAAAGCCACCGAACAACTGGGTTACGCCGGTTTCCGTGTGCTGTATCCGATCAACAAGGCCGACAAGCAAGACGAAATCATGACCATGCTCGGCGCGAGTTATTTCCGCGTTGTCGGCAAGGGTCACACCTATGGCTTGTCCGCTCGCGGCATGGCCATCGATACCGCGCTGCCGTCCGGCGAAGAATTCCCGCGCTTCACCGAGTTCTGGATTGAACAGCCGAGACCGGGCGACAAGCACCTGGTGATCTTCGCGCTGCTGGATTCGCCACGCGCCACCGGTGCGTACCGCCTGACCCTGCGTCCGGGCAGCGACACCATTGTTGACGTCAAGGCGCAGATGTTCCTGCGTGACAAGGTCACCAAGCTCGGTGTAGCGCCGCTGACCAGCATGTTCCTGTTCGGCGCGAACCAGCCTTCGAAAGTGCTGAACTACCGTCGCGAACTGCATGACTCCAGCGGTCTGTCGATCCATGCCGGCAACGGCGAGTGGATCTGGCGTCCGCTGAACAACCCGAAACACCTGTCGGTGAGCAACTTCTCGGTCGAGAACCCGCGCGGTTTCGGCTTGCTGCAACGTGGCCGTGACTTCAGCCACTACGAAGACCTCGATGACCGCTACGACAAACGCCCAAGTGCCTGGATCGAGCCAAAAGGCGATTGGGGCAAGGGATCGGTCGACCTGGTCGAAATTCCGACCGCCGACGAAACCAATGACAACATCGTTGCGTTCTGGAGCCCGGAAAAACTGCCGGAGCCTGGCCAGCCGCTCGACGTCGCTTATCGCCTGCACTGGACCATCGACGAAGCGTCGCTGCACTCGCCTGACAGCGCCTGGGTTCAGCAGACCTTGCGTTCCACAGGTGACGTCAAACAGTCCAATCTGATCCGTCAGCCGGACGGCAGCGTTGCCTATCTGGTGGACTTCGAAGGCCCGTCCCTGGCGGCGTTGCCGGAAACCGCAGACGTTCGCAGTCAGGTCAGCGTTGGCGATAACGCCGAGCTGGTCGAGAACAGCGTGCGCTACAACCCTGAAACCAAGGGCTGGCGCCTGACCCTGCGGATGAAAATCAAGGACGCGGGCAAGCCGACCGAAATGCGCGCAGCACTGGTGCAGAACATCGTCCCTGAGGACCTGGCCAAGTCGTCGTTGCCGGTGTCCAATTCTTCTGTTGCCAAGGCCGACAAGGTGGCTGCCAAGCAGCAAGCGAAGGAAGAAGCCAAGCAAGCCGAGGCCAAGCAAGCGGAGGCCAAGCAGGCCGAAGCCAAGCCAGTCGTAGAGACCAAGGACAAGGACAACAAAGACGCCAAGCAGCCAGCCGCTGCCGACGCGGCCCCAGCCACACCGGAATCGGCACCGACTGAACAAGTCCTGACCGAGACCTGGAGCTATCAGTTGCCTGCCGATGAGTAATTCTCAAGTACAGCCGGAGACGCTTGCCGAGTATCTGGCGCATCTACCCATGACCGACGAGCAGCGCGCGGAACTCGCGGGCTGCCAGTCTTTCAGTGAGTTGCACCAGCGTCTATCGTCTTCGACGTTTGACGCACCGACCGAGGCTGCCCAAGCCTCGGTGGGCCGCCGCTTGACCCTGAACACCGCTGAAGAGCTGGAAGAAGCGGAAATGCTGGTGCTCGACGCCAGCGGTCGGGTTTGCCTCAAGGCCACCCCGCCGATCCGCCGGACCAAAGTCGTACCGGAGCCGTGGCGCACCAACATTCTGGTGCGTGGCTGGCGGCGTCTGACCGGACGCACCAATCCGCCGGCCCCGCCGAAGGACGAGAACGTGTTGCCCGCGGCTCGCTGGCGCACCGTCGGTTCGATCCGCCGTTACATTCTGTTGGTGTTGATGCTCGGCCAGACCATCGTCGCCGGCTGGTACATGAAAGGCATCATGCCGTACCAGGGCTGGTCGTTCGTCGACCTCAACGAAGTCCTGCATCAACCGATCCTGCAAACCGTCACGCAAGTCCTGCCGTATGCGCTGCAAACCAGCATCCTGATTCTGTTCGGGATTCTGTTCTGCTGGGTGTCCGCCGGTTTCTGGACCGCACTGATGGGCTTCCTCGAGTTACTCACCGGCCACGATAAATACCGTATCTCCGGTAAAAGTGCCGGCAACGAGCCGATTGCCAAAGAGGCGCGCACCGCGCTGGTGATGCCGATCTGCAACGAAGACGTGCCGCGGGTGTTCGCCGGTTTGCGCGCGACGTTCGAGTCGGTGGCGGCCACGGGTGACCTGGATCGCTTCGACTTCTTCGTGCTCAGCGACAGTAACGACGCTGATATCTGTGTGGCCGAGCAGCAGGCCTGGCTGGAGGTTTGCCGCGAAGCCAAGGGCTTTGGCAAGATCTTCTATCGCCGTCGCCGTCGCCGGGTAAAACGCAAAAGCGGCAACCTCGACGACTTCTGCCGTCGCTGGGGCGGTGACTACAAATACATGGTCGTGCTCGACGCCGACTCGGTCATGAGCGGCGAGTGCCTGACCAGTCTGGTGCGTTTGATGGAAGCGACGCCGGACGCCGGGATCATTCAGACCGCGCCTCGTGCCTCGGGCATGGACACGCTGTATGCGCGCATGCAGCAGTTCGCGACCCGGGTCTACGGGCCGCTGTTCACCGCCGGCCTGCACTTTTGGCAGTTGGGTGAATCCCATTACTGGGGTCACAACGCAATCATCCGCATGAAGCCGTTCATCGAGCACTGCGCCCTGGCGCCGTTGCCCGGTAAAGGCGCGTTTGCCGGTGCAATTCTGTCCCACGACTTCGTCGAAGCCGCGCTGATGCGCCGTGCCGGCTGGGGCGTGTGGATTGCCTACGATTTGCCGGGCAGCTACGAAGAATTGCCGCCAAACCTGCTGGACGAACTCAAGCGTGACCGTCGCTGGTGCCACGGCAACCTGATGAACTTCCGCCTGTTCCTCGTCAAAGGCATGCACCCGGTTCACCGTGCGGTGTTCCTCACGGGCGTGATGTCGTACCTGTCGGCGCCGTTGTGGTTCTTCTTCCTCGTGCTGTCGACGGCGCTGCTGGCGGTCAACACGTTGATGGAGCCGCAGTACTTCATGGAACCGCGTCAGCTCTATCCGCTGTGGCCGCAATGGCACCCGGACAAAGCGGTCGCACTGTTCTCGACCACCGTCGTGCTGCTGTTCCTGCCGAAACTGTTGAGCATCATCCTGATCTGGGCCAAGGGCGCGAAAGAGTTCGGTGGCAAGTTCAAGGTGACTCTGTCGATGCTGCTGGAGATGCTGTTTTCGATGTTGCTGGCCCCGGTGCGGATGATCTTCCACACCCGTTTCGTGCTCGCCGCGTTTCTGGGCTGGGCGGCGACCTGGAATTCGCCACAACGTGACGACGACTCCACGCCATGGAGCGAAGCGGTCAAGCGCCACGGTCCGCAAACCTTGCTGGGCTTCTTCTGGGCCCTGCTGGTAATCTGGCTGAACCCGAGCTTCCTCTGGTGGCTGGTGCCGATCGTCGGTTCGCTGATGCTGTCGATTCCGGTGTCGGTGATTTCCAGTCGTGTCGGCCTGGGCCTGAAGTCCCGTGACGAAAGCCTGTTCCTGATTCCCGAGGAATACAATCCTCCACAGGCGCTGGTCGCAACCGACCAGTACACCCACGAAAACCGCTATCACGCATTGAATGACGGCTTCGTCCGCGCGGTGGTCGATCCTCAGCAGAACGCCCTGGCGTGTTCGCTGGCGACATCGCGTCACCGTGAGGCCGAGCCGATCGAATGGCTGAGGATCGAACGGGTTCGCCACGCGTTGAAAGTCGGGCCGGATGGCTTGAGCAACAATGAGCGTGTGCAATTGCTGAGCGACCCGGTAGCACTGGCTCGCCTGCATGAGCAGATCTGGAACGACGGCCACCCCGAGTGGCTGCAAGCGTGGCGCCAATCGGTGAAGGCCGATCCGCATGCGCCGTTGCTACCGCTCAAGCCGCTGAGCGCACAGCCGCAACTGGCCTAAAAAGCCAAAAAGATCGCAGCCTTCGGCAGCTCCTACGGATATACACCGCGTAGGAGCTGCCGGAGGCTGCGATTCTTTGTTTCTACCCCTTGTGCAAACGAGCGAGTGCGTCAGCATCCGTCCCCGAATGGGTGCGCCCGGATATTTTTTGTCCGCAGCGGTGCGTTTCCTCAGGAGAGCCATCGTTTGCGCGCCGCATAAACGCAATGGGCCCTTCGCGGTGATGGCCGGTGTTGCACAAATTGCATGAACACCGCTTAACCCTGTGGGAGCGGGCTTGCCCGCGAAGGCATCACCTCAGTCCAGTGTGGACTGAAGCACTCGCATCACCTCAAACCTTGAACCGCCCCACCAGCATCTGCAAATGCGTCCCCAACCGCGCCAGCTCAACGCTGGACGCCGCAGTCTCTTCACTCGCTGCCGAGGTCTGCTCGGATACATCGCGCACGTTCAGTACGCTGCGGTTGATTTCTTCAGCCACGGCGCTTTGCTGTTCGGCCGCCGCAGCGATCTGCTGGTTCATCGACTGAATTGCCGACACGGTGCGGGTGATGCTTTCCAGTGAGCCGCCAGCGCGGCGCGTCAGTTCGACGCTGCTGTCGGTCAGGCTGCGGCTGTTGTCCATGATGGTCGCGACTTGCTGGGTGCCGGTTTGCAGGCCGACGATCAACTCTTCGATTTCCTCTGTGGACTTCTGAGTGCGCTGGGCCAGGCTGCGCACTTCATCGGCCACCACTGCAAAACCGCGTCCGGCTTCACCGGCACGAGCGGCTTCAATGGCCGCGTTAAGGGCCAGCAGGTTGGTTTGCTGGGCCACGGATTTGATCACGTCGAGGACGCTGCCGATCTTGTCGCTCTCGCGTTTGAGATGGGCCATGGCCTCGGTGGAATTCCCGACTTCGAGGGCCAGGCGCTCGATCTGGGCGATGGCTTCGCCGACCACTTTGTCACCCTCGCGGGCTTGTTGATCGGCAGCGACAGCCGCTTCGGAGGCTTCCTCGGCGTTGCGCGCGACTTCCTGCACGGTGGCGGTCATTTCGTTCATGGCGGTCGCCACCTGGTCAGTCTCGACCTTCTGGCTGTTGACCCCGGCGCTGGTCTGCTCGGTGACGGCCGACAACTCTTCGGCGGCGCTGGCAATTTGCGTGACGCCTTCGCTGATCCCGCCGATCAACTCACGCAGGCCCAGCGTCATGCTCTGCATGGCGCGCTGGAGCTGACCGAGTTCGTCCTGACGCTGCGAAACGAGGTTTTGCGTCAGGTCGCCGGCGGCGATGCGCTCGGCGACTTTCAACGTCTGGCTCAACGGAATGACGATCTGGCGGGTGATGGCCCACGCCGCGAACACGCCAAACACCAACGCCAGTACGGTAGCGAGCAGCAGCATATTCTTGGCGTGCGCGGCATCGGTGTCGCGCACAATGGTTTGCGAGGTGGTGAGCTTTTTGCTGACGTCGAGCAGGATGTTGCCTTGGGCGGCCATGTGTTTCAGGGCGGCGGCGGTGGCAATCTGTGAGTCTCGGAACTGGCTCACCGCTGCCCGATAGGCTTTCAGCGATTCGCTGGCCTGTTGCAGATTGGCCGTGTGCTCTTGCGGTAGTTTTGCCGGTAGGCTTTCAAGGGTGTTCAGGGCATTGGTGATCGCGTCCAGCGCCGGTTGTTCGGCATCGGCCTTGCCACTGTAGGTGTATCCGCGCACCTGATAGCGGGCTTGTTGAAGAAGTTTACTGACTTCGACCACGCTGTTGAAATCGGCAACGCTGTCGCCTTGCTGCAGGGTTTTCTCGACGTCAGTCACTTTCGCCACGGCGTTATCGGCATTGGCGCCGAGTTTGCTGCGGGCATCTTCGCGGTTGGCGCCGGCCTGAATCATGGTGGCGAAGGCTTGTTTGTATTCGCTGACTGCGGCCAGTTGCTGGTCGATCATGGCCGCGTCGGCGGGTTGTTCGATCAGCGTGCGCGCGGTTTTCAGGCCGGTGTCGAGTTGGCCGAGCAAGTCGTTGACGACGCCCGGGCCTTGCTCGCCACGGCGCATTTCGTAGTCGAGGCGGGCGATGCGCAGGTCTTTGGTCAAGCCGTCGAGAGAGGAAATGAAGCCCAGCTTATCGCCACGACTGGTCACTTCACTCAACCCGGTCCAGCCGGTAAAAGTGATCAGCAGCGTCAGTAGCAACACCAGGCCGAAGCCGACACCCAGCTTGCGATTGACGCTGACGTTCCCCAGTTTCTCGGCTAGCCATCGGTACATGTTGCAACTCCCACGGGACCATAAGTTGGTTTTATGGGGACTGTATCGGCTGGAGTGCGGGAATCTGTAGGAGCTGCCGCAGGCTGCGATCCTTTGATTTTAATCCTGGAGGGGAAGATCAAAAGATCGCAGCCTGCGGCAGCTCCTACGGAGGTGACAGTTCAGAAGAGCCGTGCGAGCAGGGCCGTGACGGCGGTTTCGACGCGCAGGATGCGCTCGCCAAGCTGCACCGGTTGCAGGCCGGCCTTGCCCAGCAGATCGATTTCGTAGGGGATCCAGCCACCTTCGGGGCCGATGGCCAGGGTCACCGGTTCATCCAGACCCCGTGGGCATGACGGATAGTTGCCCGGATGGCCGACCAAGCCGAGGGTGCCTTCGGTCATGGCGGGCAATCGGTCTTCGACGAAAGGTTTGAAGCGCTTCTCGATGACGACCTCCGGCAGTACGGTGTCGCGGGCCTGTTCGAGGCCGAGGATCAGTTGCTCGCGAATGGCTTCAGGTTCGAGGAACGGAGTCTGCCAAAAGCTCTTCTCGACGCGATAGCTGTTCACCAGCACGATGCGCGGCACACCCATGGCCGCCACGGTCTGAAACACTCGACGCAGCATCTTGGGGCGCGGCAGGGCCAGCAGCAAAGTCAGCGGCAGCTTGGCGGGCGGTGGTTGGTCGAGGATGACGCGCAGTTCGGCTTCAGCGGCGTCAAGACGCAGCACTTCGGCTGGCCCCATCAGGCCGCCAATACGCCCGACGCGCATGCTGTCACCCACTTCACAGCGGTGGACTTCCTGCATGTGGGTCAACCGGCGATCGCGCAGGATTACCCGGTCGACCGCAATGAAGTCGGCCTCTTCGAGGAGCAGCAGGTTCACGCCTGGGTCGCTGGAGGCTGGTCGTTGTGATCGTCGACCGGCTGGTCGTCCGGATGATCGCCGCGCTTGCTGATCAGGCCGCCGAACAGGATGCCGATTTCAAACAACAGCCACATCGGTACGGCCAGCAGCGTCTGCGAGAAGATGTCTGGCGGGGTCAGGATCATGCCGACCACAAAGCAGCCGATGATCACGTACGGGCGGATTTTCTTCAGGTATTTGACGTCGACCACACCGATCCACACCAGCAGCACCACGGCCACCGGTATTTCAAACGCCACGCCGAAGGCAAAGAACAGCGTCATGACGAAGTCGAGGTAACTACTGATGTCGGTCATCATCTCCACGCCGGCCGGGGTGGCGGCGGCGAAAAATTTGAAAATCAACGGGAACACCAGGTAATAGGCGAAGGCCATGCCGGCATAGAACAGCATGATGCTCGAGACCAGCAAGGGCACGGCGATACGTTTTTCATGCTTGTACAGGCCCGGCGCGATGAAGCCCCAGATCTGATGCAGGATCACCGGGATCGCCAGGAACAGCGACACCATCATCGTCAGCTTCAGGGGCGTCAGGAACGGCGACGACACGTCAGTGGCGATCATCGTCGCGCCGACTGGCAGGTATTGCCGCAGCGGCGTGGAGACGAAGGTGTAGATCTGCTGGGTGAAGGCAAACAGTCCGGCGAAGATGATGAAGATCGCCGCTACGCAGCGCAGCAGACGGGTACGCAACTCGGTGAGGTGCGAAACCAGCGGCATGTGCTGGTCGTTTTCTGGGAGATCGCTCATGGGGCTCGCGGCGGCAAAGGGGTGTCGTGAGGCGCCGGCGTTACGGGCGCGGCGGCAGGAGCAACGGGGGCTACTGGCGCCACAACTGGCGCGGGTTCGACGGCGGTCGGCGTTTCAGTCGGAGCAGCGTTGGCGTTCGGCGCATGAATCGTCGGCGGCACCTCTGGCTGAACCGGTGTCGGCTCCTGCTGAGTCGGCGTGAAAATCTTCCGCGCCTCCTGCTCCAGCGACAGAATGTGCTCGTTGTGCAGTTGCCGACGAATCTCGTCGGCACCGATTTCACGTTCAACTTCCTGCTTGATCGCGTTAAAGCTGCGCTTCAAACGCCCGACCCACAGGCCAGCCGTGCGCGCGGCACCCGGCAGGCGCTCGGGGCCGAGCACCAGCAAGGCGACGAGCCCGACGAGCAGCAGTTCAGAGAAGCTGATACCAAACATTAGTCTGTGCTCACACGTCTTTGCGGATCGGCTCTTCGACTTTTTGCGCCTGCACGTCGATGGTGTGCGGCGGGTTCACCGACTGCGCAGCCTGCGGCTGTACAGGTGGCACCGGTTGCGCCGGGGTCACCGTCGGATCGGCCGGCTTTTCGTCATCGTTCATGGCTTTGCGAAAGCCCTTGATCGACTCGCCGACGTCAGTGCCGAGGTTCTTCAGTTTCTTGGTGCCGAACACCAGCACGACAACCACCAGGATGACGACCCAGTGTTTCCAGTCAAAAATGCCCATGTTGCTGCTCCTCTCAAATAGATGTTCAGGCGGACGGACGCGAGGCTTTCTCGGCGTGTCCGGACAGACCGAAGCGACGGTCCAGTTCATCGAGTACAGCCTGTGGATGCTGCCCCAGTTGGGCGAGCATGACCATGCTGTGGAACCACAGGTCGGCGGTCTCGTAGATCACATCGCTGCAGTCACCGCTGATGGCGGCATCCTTGGCGGCGATAATGGTTTCGACCGACTCTTCGCCGACTTTTTCCAGAATCTTGTTCAAGCCCTTGTGGTACAGGCTGGCGACATACGAGCTGTCGGCGGCGGCGCCTTTGCGCTCTTCCAGCACCTCGGCCAGGCGGGTCAGGGTGTCACTCATGGCGGTGTCCTGCGGAGTAGATGGCGTGCGGGTCTTTCAGAACAGGGTCGACGGTGGTCCAGTCGCCGTTCTCGAAAACGCGGTAGAAGCAACTCTGGCGACCGGTGTGGCAAGCGATGTCGCCGATCTGCTCGACCATCAGGATGATCACGTCGGCGTCACAGTCCAGGCGCATCTCATGCAGGGTTTGCACATGACCGGACTCTTCGCCCTTGCGCCACAGCTTGCCACGGGAGCGCGACCAGTAAATGGCGCGGTTTTCGGCAGCGGTCAGTTCCAGCGCTTCACGGTTCATCCAGGCCATCATCAGCACGCGCCCGGTCTTGTGATCCTGGGCAATCGCCGGCACCAGGCCGTCGGCGTCCCATTTGATCTCGTCCAGCCAGTTTTTCATCTTCGACTCCGACAGCGAGCCCCGCACTTCATGAGCAGAGCCCAACGTTCAAACAGTGTGCCAGTGGATCACACAACTGGCTATCGGCGCACGACCAGATACAAACCGACGGCCATCATGATTCCAGCCGGCCAGTAAGCCAGTTCGTTCAACGGCCCGCCGATCGCCAGCACCGCACCGCCGGCCAGGTGTGCCGTGCCAAGCAGCCGCAGGAACCAGTCATCCCGGCGCCGATGCCACGGTGGTGGCGGGTCGCAGGCGTGGGGTTGGGACATGCGTTCGAGCAGGTCGCGGGCCATGTTGGCCAGGTGCGGCAGTTGTTCGAACTGGCTCTGCACATTGCCGAGCAAGGCTTTGGGGCTGACGCGCTCGCGCATCCAGCGTTCAAGGAATGGCTGCGCGGTGTTCCACAGATCAAGGTCCGGGTACAGCTGACGGCCCAGGCCTTCGATGTTCAACAGGGTTTTTTGCAGCAGCACCAGCTGCGGCTGCACTTCCATGTTGAAGCGTCGCGCCGTCTGGAACAGGCGCATCAGCACCTGACCGAAGGAAATATCCTTTAACGGTTTTTCGAAGATCGGCTCGCAGACCGTCCGGATCGCCGCTTCGAATTCATTGAGCTTGGTTTCCGCCGGCACCCAACCCGAATCGATGTGCAGTTGTGCCACACGCCGGTAGTCACGCTTGAAAAATGCAAACAGGTTGCGCGCCAGGTAATCCTGGTCTTCCGGGGTCAGGCTGCCGACGATGCCGCAGTCGATCGCAATATACTGCGGGCTCCACGGGTTGACGGTGCTGACGAAGATGTTGCCGGGATGCATGTCGGCGTGGAAGAAGCTGTCGCGGAATACCTGGGTGAAGAAGATCTCAACGCCGCGCTCGGCGAGCATCTTCATGTCGGTGCGCTGATCGGCGAGGGTCGCGAGGTCGGTGACCTGAATGCCGTAGATGCGCTCCATCACCAGCACTTTCGGCCGGCACCAGTCCCAATAGACTTGCGGCACGTAGAGCAACGGCGAACCTTCAAAGTTGCGCTTCAACTGGCTGGCGTTGGCCGCCTCGCGCAGCAGGTCGAGTTCGTCGTAGATGGTTTTTTCGTAATCCAGCACCACGTCCACCGGGTGCAGCAGACGGGCATCAGCCGAGAGTTTTTCAGCGGCGCGGGCGAGGATGAACAGCCACGCGAGATCCTGGGCGATGATCGGTTTCAGGCCCGGGCGAATGACTTTGACTACTACTTCTTCACCGGTTTTCAGCTGCGCGGCATGCACCTGCGCCACCGAGGCCGAAGCCAGCGGCTCCACGTCGAAACGGCTGAACACTTCGCTGATTTTCTTGCCGAGCTGTTCTTCGATCAGCTTGATCGACACTTGCGAATCGAACGGCGGCACGCGGTCCTGCAGCTTCATCAGCTCGTCGGCAATGTCTTCCGGCAACAGGTCGCGACGGGTCGACAGAATCTGCCCGAACTTGATGAAAATCGGCCCCAGATCTTGCAGTGCCAGGCGCAATCGCGCACCGCGGCTCAGGTCCAGCGTCTTGCGCGGGAACCAGCGCCACGGCAAGGCATAGCGCAGCGCCAGCAGAAACCAGGGCAGCGGCAAGGCGAACAACAGGTCATCGAGGCGGTAGCGAATCACAACGCGCTGGATGCGCAACAAACGGCGGACGGCAAGCAGCTTCATGCGTTATCGCTTGGGTCGAGGGATCGGGAAAGGCGCTCGAAACGCGCCTCGAGACGTTCCAGATCGAGTTTGATCTGGTCCAGTTCACTGAAACGGGCTTCGGCTTCGCGCTGACCGACAAGGGTGCGCGATTCTTCGGCCAGGTATTCGCCGAGGTTCTGGCCAAGGCTGACGAACCCTTGCTGATACCAGCGTGCGCGGCTGCGCAGGTGTCCGCCGACCAGTTGCGTGGCGACCGGGCCGAGCCAGCGCGAGAGTTCGTATTCCCAGTCCAGCTCGAGGTCCTGAAGGATCGCCGCCAGTTCCAGCAGCACGCCGCTGTCACCGTCGAGTTCGACTTCAGGGCCATGCAGCACCGAGGTCTTGTCCTTGCTCATCGCCAGTTTCAACAGACTGGAAGCCGGCGCGCGCAAGGTGCAGTCGGCGCCGGTTTCCCACTGGGAAGCGAGCATCAGGCCTTCGTCACTGGGCAAGATGAACAGTTTCAACGCCGGGCTGCGGCAATCGACGGCAATCACCTTGCCGCTCAAATGCGCCAGCCGCGGCAGCGCCGTGCTGTCGAGACGCAGCACCCGGTTCAGACCGAGCTCAACGCTGGCGAGCAGGCCGGCGAGCAACATCAGGGTTTGATGCCGCGGTGCAGGGCGACGATGCCTGCGGTCATGTTGTGATAAGTCACGCGGTCGAAACCGGCCTCGACCATCATCGATTTCAGGGTTTCCTGATTCGGGTGCATGCGGATCGATTCGGCCAGGTAGCGATAGCTTTCCGAGTCGTTGGTGATCAGTTTGCCCATCAACGGCATGAAGGCGAACGAGTAAGCGTCGTAGGCCTTGGACATCAGCGCGTTGGTCGGCTTGGAGAATTCCAGCACCAGCAAACGGCCGCCCGGCTTGAGCACGCGCAGCATTGAACGCAGGGCGTCTTCTTTATGGGTGACGTTGCGCAGGCCGAACGCGATGGTCACGCAGTCGAAATGATTGTCCGGGAACGGCAGCTTTTCAGCGTCGGCCTGAACAAACTCGACGTTGCCGGCCACGCCCAGATCCAGCAGGCGGTCGCGACCGACCTTGAGCATGGATTCGTTGATGTCGGCCAACACCACCTGGCCGGTCGGGCCCACGAGGTGCGAGAATTTCTTGGTCAGGTCACCGGTGCCGCCGGCGATGTCCAGCACGCGGTTACCGCTGCGAACGCCCGACAGTTCGATCGCGAATCGCTTCCACAACCGGTGCATGCCGCCCGACAGGAGGTCGTTCATCAAGTCGTACTTGGCGGCTACCGAGTGGAAAACTTCAGCGACTTTTTCCGCTTTTTGGCTTTCCGGAACGTTTTTGAAACCGAAGTGAGTGGTGGGTTCGGCATCGCTGCCTTTGCGCTGATCAGTCATATCGCTGTCACCAGAAGAGAATGCGGGACATTCTAATCCCGGTGGCCTGCTTTGTCTTGGCAAGGCTGAAGGTAAGATAGGTAATCACCGGGACGTTTTGCCGCAGTGGCGGTCAAGATGCTTCAGGAAAGTATTCATAAAGCAGGAGTCATTCGATGGCCCGTATTAGTGTTGAACGTGCCCACGGCCTGGGCAAGGAAGCGGCTCGCGAGAAGGCCGACAAGTTGGCGCAGAAGCTGTCCGATCAATATGGCCTGGAGCCGCAATGGTCCGGCGACGTCCTCAACCTCAAGCGTTCCGGGGTGAAAGGCGCAGTGCATGTGGGCGAGGACTCGATCAGGGTTGATGTCGAACTGGGCCTGTTGATGTCGGCCATGAGCGGCACGATCAAATCGGAAATCGAAAAGGCGCTGGATAAAGCGTTGGCGTGATTCTGGAAAGATCGCAGCCTCGTTTCACTCGACAGCTCCTACAGAGGGAGGCGGTGCACGCCTGTAGGAGCTGTCGAGTGAAACGAGCTGCGATCTTCTCTAGCAGGCGCCACGCTTTCATGTCAGTTGTTAGGGTGCCGTTTCTAATTTTTCTGCCTACTTTGTGCATGAGCCCGACACTTTCGCGGGCAGTTCCTCAAACCTTCTGCGCGTGAGGTGCACCATGGCCAAAGTTATTTTGAAGAAAAAAATCGACGCTTCGACAACGGCTCTGAGCGACGTTAAATCTTATGCCCGCAAGATCTGGCTGGCAGGCCTGGGTGCCTATACCAAGGTCGGTCAAGAGGGCAGCGAATACATTC
This sequence comes from Pseudomonas fluorescens, assembly GCF_902497785.1. GTDB lineage: Bacteria > Pseudomonadota > Gammaproteobacteria > Pseudomonadales > Pseudomonadaceae > Aquipseudomonas > Aquipseudomonas fluorescens_BO. The sequence goes on along the minus strand of NZ_CABVHK010000022.1, from coordinate 84,560 downwards.
AAGAGTTGATCAAGGCTGGTCAAACTGTTGAATCCAAAGGCAAAAAAGTAGTTGCTGAGAAACTTGAGGCAGCTAACTCAGAGATCAACGAAGCCAAGAGTGAAGTCAGTACTTTCAAAGGCAAGGTCGAAGTTCAACTCGACAAAGTCGAGAAGGCTTTTGACTCGCGTGTCGCAAGTGCCTTGAATCGTATTGGCATTCCGTCTAAACATGACGTTGAGACACTCTCTGCTAAGCTCGATGAACTGACGGCATTGCTCGAACGCGTCGCGCGTAAATCTTAAGGAGAACGGGATGGCTGGCAAAAAGAATACTGACAAAGAAGGCAGCTCGTGGATCGGGAAGGTCGAAGACTACTCCCGCAAAATCTGGCTGGCTGGTTTAGGCGTGTACTCGAAGATCGACACTGACGGCAGCAAGCTCTTCGATACATTGGTCAAAGACGGCGAGAAAGCCGAGAAGCTCACCAAGAATGCTGTCGGCAAGAAAGTCGATGACGTCAAGGATTCTGCTTCCTCGGCCAAATCGCGCATCACTGGCGTGAAAGATCGTGCGCTGGGCAAGTGGGATGAGCTCGAAGGGGCTTTCGACAAGCGCCTGAACAGCGCCATTTCGCGCCTCGGTGTACCGAGCCGCAATGAAGTGAAAGCGCTGCACAGCAAGGTCGATACCTTGACCAAGCAAATCGAAAGACTCACCGGTGCCAAGGTTGCGCCTGTTGCGGCGAAAACCGCAGCGGCCAAGCCTGCTGCCAAACCGCTGGCCAAGGCGGCTGCAAAACCTGTTGCCAAAGCTGCATCGAAAGTCGCGTCGGCAGCCAAGTCCGCGACTAAAACTGCCGCAGCGAAACCTGCAGCAGCCAAGGCAGCGGTCAAATCGGTGGCCAGCAAGGCTGCAGCGAAACCCGCTGCCAAGCCAGCCGCGAAAACTGCAGCAGCTAAACCCGCAGCGAAAAGCACGGCGGCCAAGCCAGCGGCAAAACCTGCCGCAGCGAAGAAGCCAGCGGTGAAAAAACCGGCAGCGTCGAAAGCCGCTACGCCAAAACCAGCAGTGGCTGCCGCCAAACCGGCACCGACTCCGGCCAGCACAACCAACTCCGCTGCTGCACCGACCCCTGCTGCAACCCCGACTGCCGCGCCAGCTCCATCGACGCCAACCAGTCAGTCCTGATTCCAGGGCTCAAGAAAACGCCCGGCCTTCAAAGGTCGGGCGTTTTTGTTTGACTGAAAGGATCGCAGCCTTCGGCAGCTCCTACCTGCGTACTCCGTAGGAGCTGCCGAAGGCTGCGATCTTTTAATGTTCTTCGAGGTATTGAAGCGCCAGTTGCTCGGTCGCCACTTTGATCGGCGGCAGCAAGTGCGGCGCCACCAGCATCATGATCTGATAAACCACCAGCCTCACCTCACCCTCACGATCCAGAATCCGCTGATAATCCAACGAGAACAGCAGCGTCAGGGTGATCTGCTCCACCAACTGCCCCAGCGCCTGCGTGTCGCTGACCAACTGCCCTTGAGCCTTCAACCTTGCGAGCAATGACGCCAGCGTACGCTTCAGTGCGTTGAGCAAGTTGCGGATGCCTTTGGCCAGTTTCGGCAATCGTCCCGCCAGGTTCGACAGGTCCTGGAACAGAAAGCGGTAATGGGCCAGGCGCTCGACGATCAGGTGCAGAAACAGCCAGTAATCTTCCGGTGCCAGTTCCACATCAGCGGGCGGATCCAGCAGCGGCGCGAGCTCGGCCTGAAAGCGTTCGAACAACCCGAGAATCAACGGCTCCTTGCCATGAAAATGGTAATAGAGATTGCCCGGGCTGATCCCCATTTCATTGGCAACTTCCATGGTGGAGACGTTCGGTTCGCCTTTCTGATTGAACAACTGCAAAGCACATTCGAGAATCCGGTCGCGGGTTTTCATCCAGTCTTCTTAATGGTTCGTTGAACGTCAGCGCACACGCACGTAAGTACCGGGTGCTGCCTCCATCGGTGGATAGTTCTGGTTGCCGAGGGCCATGTGGGTTTCTTTCTGCGCGCCCGAGCGTTCCTGAATCCAGCTCAGCCATGGCGTCCACCAGCTGCCGTCGACTTGCTTGGCATCGTAATACCAGGCCCGCGGATCGCTGCTCAGTTTCGCGCTCTCGACAAAGTTGGCTTTCGGGTTTGAGGGCGGGTTGAGAATGCTCTGCACATGACCGCTGTTGGACAGCACGAAGCGCCGCTCGCCACCCAGCAACAGCGTTGAGCGGTACACCGCGTCCCACGGCGTGATGTGGTCGTTGATGCCGGCCACACTGAAGCTGTCGACAGTGACTTTCTGCAAATCGATTGGCGTGCCGCACACTTCAAGACCGCCCGGATGACTCAGCGGGTTGTGCTTGAAGAAGTCCAGCAGGTCGCCATGCAAGGCTGCCGGCAGGCGCGTGTTGTCGTTGTTCCAGTAGAGGATGTCGAACGCCGGCGGCTCCTTGCCCAGCAGGTAATTGTTGACGAAATAGCTCCAGATCAAATCGTTGGGCCGCATCCAGGCGAACACCTTGGCCATGTCCCGGCCGTCCAGCACCCCTTTCTGATAGGAACGACGCTTGGCCGCTTCGAGGGTTTGTTCGTCGGCAAAGAGCGTGGCCGGGCTGTCCATCTGGCTGTCCAGCAGGCTCACCAGATACGTCGCGCTCGACACCCGACGCATCTGCCGCTTGGCCTGCAAATGACCTTGCAGCGCGGCAATGGTCAGGCCGCCGGCGCAGGCACCCATCAGGTTGACTTCCCGCGCGCCGGTGATCGCCCGGCACACATTCATCGCTTCTTCCACGGCTTCGACATACGTCGACAGGCCCCATTCGCGGTGACGCACGTCCGGGTTACGCCAGCTGATCATGAAGGTTTGCAGGCCGTTTTTCAGGGCGAACTGGACGAAGCTGTTGCCGGGGCTCAGGTCGAAAATGTAGTACTTGTTGATTTGTGGCGGCACCACCAGCAGCGGCTTGGAATACTGCTTTTCGCTCATCGGCTTGTACTGGATCAGCTCCAGCAGCTCGTTGCGAAACACCACGGAGCCGGTGGTGGTGGCGACGGTTTTGCCGACCTCGAACGCCTGCTTCGTGACCTGTCTGGGCAGGCCGTCGTTGTGCAGGAAATCGTCGACCAGGTGACTGACGCCACGCACCAGGCTGTTGCCTCCGGAGTTGAAGATTTCCTTGATCGCCAGCGGATTGAGCAGGCTGTTGGACGGTGCCACGGCGTCGTTGAGCAAGGCGAACGCGAAGTGCGCGCGGGCGCGATCGTCCGGGTCCATGTTGCTGTCGTCGATCCAGCTTTTGACCTGCTTTTGCCAGCTCAGGTACGCCTGCAAGCTGCGGCGATAAAACGGGTTGAGGCTCCATGCCGGGTCGGCAAAACGACTGTCCTGCGGGTTGGTCGGGTGCAGGGTTTCACCCAGCAACACACGTCCCAACTGGCCGCCCAGCTTCAAGGCGTGGCGAGCACTGTGCACCGGGTTGCGCAAACCATGGGCGGCAACACTGCGCAGGGTCGACAACAGATCACGGCCACGCAGGCCGGTAATCGCACTCTGTGCGTTGATGAACGCGGCGGGAGTGGGCAAAAACTCCCTCACTGGTTTTTCGCGCATGGATCAACACTCCTTCGTCTTCAGGCCAAATACAAACACACCGAACCAGAACACCATAGACGCTGTAACGGGTTGTTGCGCGGCACGGCGTCCTGCCGACCGACAATGGGGGCTGTTAACCGCCCAATGGTGCCGGATGCGGATGCATCACGGCGCGCTGCCGTTCTTCTTCAAGGAATTTCATGATGATCGGCGCCACGGCCTCGGCGCGGGTGATCAGGAACAGATGCCCGTCATCGATGATGTGCAGCTGCGCGTTGGGAATTCGCCAGGCCAGCAAGCGCATGTTGATCAGCGGGATCAGCGGGTCGTCGTCGCCGGCCAGCACCAGCGTCGGCTGGTGGATTTTGTGCAGCCAGTGAATGCTGGTCCAGCCGAGACCGGCGAACAGCTGCCAGTAGTAACCGAGCTTGCCTGCCGAACGGACCTTGGCCGCGTGACTGGCGGCAAGGGTCGGATCGCGACGGAACGAGCCGCCGTAGATCATCGGCGCAATGCGGATCACATGCGACGGCTGGATGTAACGCCGGGGGCTGGCCATCATCCACAACACTTTCGGCTTGCCCGGCACCATCACCGCGCCGGCCGCCGTTGCCGCCAGCACCAGCTTCTTGCAGCGTTCGGGGTAGTCGTAGGCGAACTGCTGGGCGAGGGCGCCACCCCACGACACGCCGATCACGTTGACTCGCCCGTAATCGAGATAGTCGAGCATGCGCGCGGTGAGTTTGGCCAGGCCCGGAAAGCGATACGGCCGGTTCGGCGTTGACGAACCGCCCACCCCGGGCACATCGAACGCGATGACTTCGAGGTCCGGGTCCAGCGCTGCGACGAACGGAAACACCAGCTCCAGGTTGGCGCCAATGCCGTTGAAAATCAGCAAGGGCGTCAAGTGAGGCTTGCCGGGGCGTACCGCCGTGCGGAGGGTCTGGCCATCCAGGTCGACGGTACGAAAAATGAACGGTTGCGGCATGCTTCAAGCCCTGTGGGTGAGTTATCCCCACTCCCCTGTAGGAGCGAGCTTGTGTGGTGAGGGGATTTATCCCCGTTCGACTGCGAAGCAGCCGTAAAACCATTGCACTCGGTGTAACTGCAGCACCGATGTCTCAGGTTTCGGGCTGGCTTCGCCACCCAACGGGGATAAATCCCCTCACCACAAAAAGCCCGCTCCCACAGTGTGGGTGGGGTGCGTCGATTACCGCTCGTGTACGTAAGTGCCCGGCGCTGCTTCGCCGGCGGTGTAGGTTTTGTTGCCCAGGCTGGTCGGGGATTTTTTCAGTTTGCCCGAACGCTCGGCCTGCCAGGCCTGCCAGTGCAGCCACCAGGAATCGGTGTGCTTGGTGGAGTTTTCTTGCCAGTCTTCGGCCTTGACCGGCATTTCGCTGCTGGTCATATACCGTGACTTCGGGTTGCCCGGCGGGTTCAGAATGCTTTGGATATGCCCGCTGCTGGACAGCACGAATTCAACCTTGCCACCAAACAACTGCGCCGACTTGTAGCAGGACTTCCACGGCGTGATGTGGTCGTTGGTGCCGGCCAGGGAAAAGATGTCCGCGGTGACCTGCTTCAGATCAATCGGCGTGCCGCACACTTCCAGTGCATCGGGACGAATCAGCGGATTGCTTTTGAACATCTCGATCAGATCGCCGTGGAACGCTGCCGGCAACCGGGTGGTGTCGTTGTTCCAGAACAGAATGTCGAACACCGGCGGCTCGTTGCCCAGCAGGTAGTTGTTGACCCAGTAGTTCCAGATCAGATCGTTGGGGCGCATCCAGGCGAAGACTTTCGCCATGTCGCGACCTTCGAGCACACCGGCCTGATACGAGTGGCGCTTGGCGGCTTCGAGGGTTTGCTCGTCGACGAACAACGCCACGTCGCTGTCCAGGGTGGTGTCCAGCACGCTCACCAGCAGCGTGAGGGCGTTGACCTTTTTCTCTCCGATTGCCGCGTAGTGGCCCAGCAGCGCGGTGCAGGTGATGCCACCCGAGCAGGCGCCGAGCATATTCACGTCTTTGCTGCCGGTAATCGCAGTGACCACGTCCACCGCTTCCTTGAGCGCTTCGATGTAGGTCGTCAGGCCCCACTCGCGTTGCTCCTTCGTCGGGTTGCGCCAGCTGACGATGAACGTCTGTACGTTGTTGCGCAGGCAGAAGCGCGCCAGGCTCTTGTCCGGGCTCAAATCAAAGACGTAGAACTTGTTGATTTGCGGCGGCACCACCAGCAACGGACGCTCATGCACCTGCTCGGTGATCGGCCGGTACTGGATCAGCTCCAGCACGTCGTTGCGGAACACCACCGCGCCTTCGGTCACGCCCAGGCTCTTGCCGACTTCGAAGGCGCCCATGTTGACCTGGCTCGGCATGCCGCCGTTGTGCACCAGATCCTTGGCCAGGTGCGAGAGCCCGTCGAGCAGACTTTTGCCACCGGTTTCGAAGAACCGTTTGACCGCCGCCGGGTTGGCCGCGCTGTTGGTCGGCGCCATGGCCTCGGTCATGAGGTTGATCACGAAATGCCCGCGGGCCGTGTCCTTGGGGCCCAGATTACTGTCGTCGATCCAGTCGTGGAGTTCCTTGCGCCACGCCAGGTAAGTTTGCAGATAACGTTTGTAGAGCGGGTTCTGGCTCCAGGCCGGATCGGCGAAGCGACGGTCATCGCTGGTCGGTTGCAGCCCGGATTTGCCGAACAGCACGTTCTTGAGTTCAAGGCCGAAATGCGCGACATGCTTCGCGCTGTGAATCGGTTGCCTGATGGCCTGCCTAAGCACCATTCGGGCGGAAGCCAGCAGATCCTTTCCACGCAGCCCAACGACAGGATTCAGCCCCAGGGTGTTTTCAGAGGCCTGATACTTCAAGTCATCGTTATTCTTGTTACTCATCTACGACGCTCCATTGTCCTGAGACGAGTACCAGGTCCAGCTGTGTCCGTACACAGCTAATGCCAGGTACTACTGCTCGGGTGACCGTTAATTCTGCATCGCTGCTTTTTAGTTCAGAGTGCACTGCAGGGAACTTGCCAGCTCCATTGGTTACCCGAGTTTAATTTTTTTCGCAAGCAGGCCAATGACTGGCCTTTGGGCCAAGCATTCAATCAGATGAAATTAGAAAATGCGTTCTAACGCGCAAGAGGCTCGGGCTAGAGCATCAGCTTGACGACCGACTCGTTCGGATCACGGGTTTTGCCGGCAGCTTTCAGTTCGGCAAGATAATCGTTCCAGAGATCTTCCTGACGCACACCCAGCTGGTACAAATACTCCCAGGTGAACAGGCCGCTGTCGTGGCCGTCGTCGAAGGTCAATTTCAGTGCGTACTGACCGGCCGGTTCTACTTTGCTCAGACCGACGCCGATCTTGCCAAATTGCAGGATAGGTTTGCCGTGGCCCTGGACCTCGGCGGAAGGAGAGTGCACGCGCAGGAATTCGGCGGGCAGGTGATGCTCCTCACCGGACGCGTATTTCAGCGAAAGGGTTTTCGAGGCTTTGTGCAGTTTGATGTCGGTGGGGAGTTGGGTCATGTTGGGTCGTCCGTCTATAGGGAACGATCTGTAGGAGCTGCCGCAGGCTGCGATCTTTTGATCTTCGGCATCAACCGAAAAAGATCGCAGCCTGCGGCAGCTCCTACAGGTGTCACGTTCGCACAGGAGTAGGTGACCTACAGGATATAACGGGACAGGTCTTCGTTCTGCGCCAATTCGCCCAGGTGGCTGTTGACGTATTCGGCGTCGATCAGGATCACCTTGTCGTCGTGGGCGCTGGCCAGATCGCCGGCGCTGAACGACACTTCTTCCAGCAGACGCTCCAGCAAGGTGTGCAGGCGACGGGCACCGATGTTCTCGGTTTTCTCATTCACCTGCCAGGCGATCTCGGCGATGCGCTTGATGCCGTCCGGCTGGAACTCGATGCACAAACCTTCGGTTTTCAACAGCGCGCAATACTGCTCGGTGAGCGAGGCATGCGGTTCGCTGAGGATGCGTTCGAAGTCTTGCGGCGTCAGCGCTTTGAGCTCGACACGGATCGGCAGACGACCTTGCAGCTCCGGCACCAGATCGCTCGGCTTGCTCAAGTGGAAGGCGCCAGAGGCGATAAACAGGATGTGGTCAGTCTTGACCATGCCCAGTTTGGTGTTGACGGTGCAGCCTTCAATCAGCGGCAGCAAATCGCGCTGCACGCCTTCACGGGACACGTCGACGCCACCGGAATTGCCACGCTTGGCGACCTTGTCGATTTCGTCGATAAACACAATGCCGTGCTGCTCGACCGCTTCCAGCGCCTTGGCCTTCAACTCTTCCTCGTTGACCAGGCGACCGGCTTCTTCGTCACGCACCAGCTTCAACGCTTCCTTGACCTTGAGCTTGCGGTTTTTCTTCTTGCCCTTGCCCATGTTGGCAAACAGGCTTTGCAGCTGATTGGTCATTTCTTCCATGCCCGGTGGCGCGGAAATATCGACGCCGGCCGCTTCAGCGACTTCGATTTCGATCTCCTTGTCATCCAGCTGACCTTCGCGCAGGCGCTTGCGGAACAGCTGGCGGGTGTTGGAATCGGCGGACGGGGCGTCTTCGTTGCTGAAACCCATGCGTGCCGGTGGCAGCAAGGCGTCGAGGATGCGCTCTTCGGCGGCGTCTTCGGCGCGGTGGCGAACCTTGGTCATTTCCTGTTCGCGCAGCAGTTTGATGGCGGCGTCAGCCAGATCGCGAATGATTGATTCGACGTCACGGCCCACGTAGCCGACTTCGGTAAATTTGGTGGCTTCGACTTTGATGAACGGCGCGTTGGCCAGTTTGGCCAGGCGACGGGCGATCTCGGTTTTACCGACACCGGTCGGGCCGATCATCAGGATGTTCTTGGGGGTGACTTCAACGCGCAGCTCTTCCGGCAGCTGCATCCGGCGCCAGCGGTTACGCAGCGCGATGGCGACGGCGCGCTTGGCATCGTCCTGGCCGATGATATGGCGATTGAGTTCGTGGACGATTTCACGGGGAGTCATGGACATAGTAATTGGCGGTCCTCAAGCAAAAGTGAGCCGTGGCGCGAGCGCCGGAACAGGCTTACTCGGCGAGGTCCTGCTCCTCAATGGTGAAGGTGTGGTTAGTGAATACGCAGATGTCGCCGGCAATGCCGAGCGCGGTTTCGACGATTTCGCGGGCCGACAGGTCCGTTTTCTTCAGCAGCGCGCTGGCGGCGGCCTGGGCGTAACCGCCACCGGAACCCATGGCGATCAGGCCTTCTTCGGGTTCGACCACGTCGCCGTTGCCGGTGATGATCAGGGACGCGTCTTTGTTGGCGACCGCGAGCATGGCTTCGAGGCGGCTGAGGGAGCGGTCGGTGCGCCATTCTTTGGCGAGTTCGACGGCGGCGCGAACCAGGTGACCCTGATGTTTCTCAAGCTGGCCTTCGAAACGTTCGAAGAGGGTGAAGGCGTCAGCCGTGGCCCCGGCAAATCCGGCGATAACCTGACCGTGGTACAGGCGACGAACTTTCTTCGCGTTGCCTTTCATCACGGTATTGCCGAGAGAAACCTGGCCGTCGCCGCCCATGACGACTTTGCCGTGGCGGCGAACTGAAACGATGGTGGTCAAGAGAGAGTCTCCACGCAGCGGGGCGAAAATGCCTTATGCAAACTCATATGGGGGTGGTGGAGCGTTTTTCAACTGCGGAGCGGGAGAGGGGACGAGCGGTGCAAGGTGCGTAGGAGCTGCCGAAGGCTGCGATCTCTTGATCTTGTTTTTTAAGACAGGAAACCCGCAACCCCGGAAAAGATCGCAGCCTGCGGCAGCTCCTACAGGGATTTGGCTCTCCCGTGAGAGCTGCGGCGACGGTGGATCAGCGGTTTTGGCGTTGTTGTAACAACAGGTTGCTGAAACCCGCGCCGGCCAGTTGTTTCTGCGCCGTAGTCAGTTGCTCACGATTGCTGAACGGGCCGACCAGTACCCGATACCAGGTCTCGTCTTTAACTGTGCCCGATTCAACCGCCACCGCCTGCCCCAGCAGAATGATCTGCGCCCGAACCTTGTCCGCATCAGTTTCCTTGCGGAACGAACCGGCCTGCAGGAAGAACTTGGTCACTGGCGCGGCCTTGGCGACAGGCGGTGCCGGTGGCGGCGTAATGCCGGCCAGGGCCGCCTGAGCCCGCGCGGTGTCGATCTTCGCGGCTTCGGCGGGGGTGACCGGCGTGGTCGGCACAACCGGCGTTGGCGGGGTTTTCTCCGGCACAGCATCCGGCGGCACGATCACTTCCGATTCCGGCAGCAGAGTGTAGAAGTCGTACTTCGGTTTCACCGGCTGCGTCGGGCTCGGCGGGGTCTTGTTGGCCTCGACCATCCTGGCTTTCTGCTGCTCGATTTTCTCGCGCTTGACGCTCTCGCTGCCTTTGCCCGGCTCCAGCTTCATCAGGAATACAATGAACGCGCCGACCGTCAGGCCAATGGCCATCCACAGCCAGCCCGGGATCGGTTGCTTTGCAGGAGCTTGGTAACGGCTGGCGCCACGCTTGGGTGCAGGTTTTTTCTTGGCAGCCAACTTACATACGCTCCAGAGTTTCCAGACCCAAGAGTTCCAGGCCTTGCTTGAGAGTGCGGCCGGTCAGCGCGGCGAGGCGCAGGCGGCTTTGCATTTGCGCCGGAGTGTCGGCGCTGAGGATCGGGCAGTTCTCGTAGAAACTGGAGAACAGGCCGGCGACATCGTACAGGTAGGTGCAGAGGATGTGCGGCGTGCCCTTGTCGGACACGTTGTTCAGTACTTCGCCAAACTGTGCGAGTTTCGCTGCCAGCTCGTGTTCGTGAGCGGCTTCGAGGACGATCTGGCCTTCGACTTCGCTGAAATCCTTGCCGAGTTTACGGAACACACCGGCCACGCGGGTGTAGGCGTACAACAGGTAGGGCGCGGTGTTGCCTTCGAAGTTCAGCATCAGGTCGAAGTTGAAGCTGTAGTCGCTGGTGCGGTGTTTGGACAGGTCGGCGTATTTCACCGCGCCGATGCCCACGACATTGGCGATGTTGCGCAATTCGTCATCGGCCAGCTCCGGGTTCTTGTCCTTGACCAGGGTGTAGGCGCGTTCCTGGGCTTCGGTCAGCAAGTCGATCAGCTTCACGGTGCCGCCATCGCGGGTCTTGAATGGACGGCCATCTTTACCGTTCATGGTGCCGAAGCCCATGTGCTCCATTTCCATCGGGTGCGTGACGAAGCCGGCCTTGCGCGCTACAGCGAACACTTGCTGGAAGTGCAGGGCCTGGCGCTGGTCGACAAAGTACAACGCCCGATCCGCCTTTAGAGTGCCGCTGCGATAACGCACGGCCGCCAGGTCGGTGGTGGCGTAGAGGTAGCCGCCGTCGGCCTTGACGATGATTACCGGCAGCGGGTCGCCGTCGGCATTCTTGAACTCGTCGAGGAACACGCACTGGGCGCCGTTGCTTTCGACCAGCAGGCCAGCGGCCTTGAGGTCGTTAACCACGTTGATCAGGTCGTCGTTGTAGGCGCTTTCGCCCATCACATCGGCCATGGTCAGTTTGACGTTCAACAGTTCGTAGATTTTCTGGCAGTGCGACAGCGAGATGTCTTTGAATTTGGTCCAGAGCGCCAGGCAGTCCGGGTCGCCGGCTTGCAGCTTGACCACCAGGCCACGGGCGCGATCGGCGAACTCTTCGGATTCGTCGAAGCGGCCCTTGGCGGCGCGATAGAAGTTTTCCAGGTCCGACAGTTCGTCGCTGGTGATCGGGTTTTCCTGCAGATACGCCATCAGCATGCCGAACTGGGTGCCCCAGTCGCCGACGTGGTTCTGCCGGATCACTTCGTCGCCGAGGAACTCCAGAACGCGGGCCACGCCGTCGCCGATGATGGTCGAGCGCAAGTGGCCGACGTGCATTTCCTTGGCGAGGTTGGGTGCCGACAGGTCGACAACGGTACGTTGCGCCGGGCCGGCCTTGCGCACGCCGATGTGCTCGTCGGCCAGTGCGGCGTCGAGGCGAGAGGCCAGGGCCTGGGTGTTCTGGAAGAAGTTCAGGAAGCCCGGGCCGGCAATTTCGGTCTTGGTGACGTTCTCGTCGGCCGGCAGCGCGGCGATGATTTTCTCGGCCAGATCGCGCGGCTTCATGCCGGCCGGCTTGGCCAGCATCATCGCGATATTGCTGGCGAAATCGCCGTTCTTCTTGTCACGGGAGTTTTCCACCTGGATCGCCGGCGACAGGCCTTCAGGCAACACACCTTCGTTGACGAGTTGGGTGATGGCTTGTTGGATCAGCTGGCGAATGGTGTCTTTCATGGTCTTCTCTTTCGACCGCAAGCGCGGCGGCGCTTCAATGCGCTGGTGGAAAAACTGGGCATTATCCGTTGCGAAGGCGGGCTTGCCAACTATAGCGGGCAGGTTGTGGATATGTGGTGCCAAAAGCGGCAAAGATCGTCCGAACGCGGCCCGAACCTTCGGCAGCTCCTACGTCGAGCGCGTTTCCTGTAGGAGCTGCCGGAGGCTGCGATCTTTTGATCTTTAATACAAATCGACGGGATCAACATCCAGGGACCAACGCACCGCCCGCCCGCTCGGCATCTGCTCCAGCACCAGCAACCAACTGGCCAGCAACCGATGCAGCGGCGCCCGGGCCGTCGCCTGCAACAACAACTGCGCCCGATATCGCCCGGCCCGGCGCTCCATCGGCGCCGGCACCGGACCGAGTAGCTCGATCCCGTTCAGATTCTGTTCGGCCAGCAATCGTTCGGCTTCGCTGCACGCCTCATCGAGAAAATTTTCGGCCTGCCCCGGTTTGTGCGCCTCGGCCCGCAGCAATGCCAAATGCGCAAACGGCGGCAATCCCGCACTGCGACGTTCGCTCAAGGCCTGCTCGGCAAACGCGAAATAACCTTGCTCGGTCAGTTGCACCAACAGCGGATGGTCCGCCAGATGCGTCTGGATAATCACCTTGCCCGGCTCTTCTGCACGGCCCGCGCGCCCGGCGACCTGGACGATCAACTGCGCCATGCGTTCGCTGGCGCGGAAGTCCCCGGAGAACAATCCACCGTCGGCATCGAGAATCGACACCAGCGTGACCCGAGGAAAATGGTGCCCTTTGGCGAGCATCTGCGTGCCGACCAGAATGCACGGCTGTCCTTTTTGAATGGTCGCGAACAGCTGATTCATCGCGTCTTTGCGCGAGGTGCTGTCGCGGTCGACCCGCAGCACCGGAAAGTCCGGGAACAGGATCGCCAAACGTTCTTCCGCGCGTTCGGTGCCGGCGCCCACGGGTCGCAAATCGACTTTGCCGCACTTCGGGCAGTGCCGGGGTACGCGCTCGACGTAGCCGCAATGATGGCAGCGCAGCTCGCCGGAGCGCTGGTGCACGGTCATCCGCGCATCGCAGCGCTGGCATTCGGACATCCAGCCGCAGTCGTGGCAAAGCAGGGTGGGCGCAAAGCCACGGCGGTTGAGGAACACCAGGACCTGCTGGCCAGCGGCGAGTGTCTGGCCGATGGCTTGCTGCATCGGCCCGGAAATACCGCTGTCCAGCGGACGACTTTTCACGTCCAGACGCAGGAATCGCGGCTGCTTGGCGCCCCCGGCGCGCTCGTTCAGGCGCAGGAGGCCGTAACGGCCGGTGTAGGCGTTGTGCAGGCTTTCCAGAGAGGGCGTGGCGGAACCGAGCACAATCGGGATGTTTTCCTGGCGTGCACGCACCAATGCCAGATCACGGGCGTGATAGCGCAGGCCTTCCTGCTGTTTATAGGAGCCGTCGTGCTCTTCGTCGATGATGATGAGGCCGGGGTTCTTCATCGGCGTGAACAGCGCGGAGCGGGTGCCGATAATAATGTCAGCGTCGCCGTCGCGGGCGGCGAGCCAGGCTTCGAGGCGCTCGCGATCGTTGACCGCCGAGTGAATCAGCGCGATGCGTGCGTTGAAGCGTTGCTCGAAGCGCGCGAGGGTTTGCGGGCCGAGGTTGATCTCCGGGATCAGCACCAGCGCCTGTTTGCCAGCCTCGAGGGTTTCGCGGATCAGTTGCAAATAGACTTCGGTCTTGCCGCTGCCGGTGACGCCGGCCAGCAGGAACGCGTGATAACTGTCGAACCCGGCGCGAATGGCTTCATAGGCGGCGCGCTGTTCGGGGTTGAGCGGCAACTCCGGTTGCGCCAGCCAATGCTCGTGGCGGGCGCCGGGTGCGTGTTTGCGGATGTCGACGTGCACCAGATCCTTGGCCAGCAGCAGATCGAGGCTGTCCTTGCTCAACATCAGTTTGCTCAGCAGCTGATGGGCAACCCCGTGGGGATGCTGGGCCAGCGTTGCCAGCGCCTCACGCTGACGCGGGGCGCGGGCGATGCGCGGGTCGTCAAGGCTCGCACCGGGCGCAGCGGACCAGAAACGTTCCTGGCGAGCCTCGGCCAGTTCGCCCTGGCGCAACAGCACCGGCAGCGCCCAGCTCAAGGTGTCCCCGAGGCTGTGCTGATAATACTGCGAGGTCCACAGGCACAGCTTGAACAGCGCGGGTGGCAGCGGTGGCGTGGCGTCGAGCAGGGCCAGGGCCGGTTTGAGTTTTTCTGCGGGGACTTCGCTGGTGTCGGTGACCTCCACCAGAATCCCGATCATTTCCCGTCGGCCGAACGGCACCCGCAGGCGCATGCCCGGCTGCAACTGGGCCCGCAGGACCCCGGCCGGGGCACGGTAATCGAACAGGCGGCGCAGTGGCGAAGGCAGGGCGAGGCGCAAAATGGCATCGGGCACGCGGGGGGATCTCTTTGAGCAGCAATAAATGAAAGGCTGGGCGCACTACTTGTGGGAGCGAGCCTGTGTAGTGAGGGGATTTAGCGAAACGTCGCACCGCCCCGTTCGGCTGCGCAGCAGTCCGCAAACCCGGTGAATACGGTGTTGCTGATACACCGAGGTTGCCGGTTTGGGGCGGCTTCGCCACCCAGCGGGGATGAATCCCCTCACCACAAAGTTTGCTCCCGCCAGGGGGGCTTTGGGTCGGGAGCCTAGCAGACGGTCGGTAGAAGGGACAGCTTGCGTGATTGGCGATGTCTGGTAGAATCCGCGGCCTAATTACGTGCGGTATTCAACAATAGTGTTGAGTGGCGGCACGCTAGCCTGAGGAATACACCATGAAAGCCGATATCCATCCAGCATACGAAACCATCGAAGTAACTTGCAGCTGCGGCAACAAGTTCGAAACCCGTTCGAACCTGTGCAAGCCACTGGGTACTGACGTATGCAACGAGTGCCACCCGTTCTACACCGGTAAGCAGAAAACTCTGGATACTGGCGGTCGTGTACAGCGCTTCGCAGACCGTTTCGGCGCTTTCGGCAAGAAAGCACCGGCAGAAGCTGCTGCAGAAGACAAAGCTCCAGCAGCATAAGGTTTCAAAGCCCATGGGCTTTACCTTGCTGTTAAAAAAGGCGTCCCTCGCGGGCGCCTTTTTTGTGTCTGCGATTTGGCTTTCTGGTGCCCAGGCCTTCTGTCCAGCGCCGAATGGACTGACGCCGGTCGCGGTGCAGCGCGTAGTCGATGGCGATACCTTGCGCCTGAGCGATGGCCGCAGCGTGCGCATGATCGGCTTGAACACGCCCGAGCTGGGCAAGCAAGGCCGAACCGACGAACCATTCGCGGTGGCGGCACGCAAACGTCTGGAAGCGCTGGTGGCCGCCAGCGACGGGCGGGTCGGTTTGCTCCCGGGTAAAGAGAGCAAGGATCGCTACGGGCGTACCTTGGCCCATGTTTATGGCGCCAATGGCGCCAACCTCGAAGCACAAATGCTCGCCGAAGGTCTTGGTTTTCAGGTGGCTGTTGCGCCGAATGTCGATCTGGTCTCCTGCCAGCAAGCAGCGGAGCGCAGTGCTCGTGGGGCCCGTCTCGGTGTGTGGCGCCAGTCGCCTGTGCTCAAAGTGGAGCAGATCACGGAGTCCGGTTTCGCCGTGCTCAGTGGGCGTGTGAGCAAGGTCCAGCGCAATCGCGGCGGGGTTTGGATCGAGTTGCAGGATTCGCTTGTATTGCGCGTTGCGCCCAATTTGCTCGGGCAGTTCGATGCAGCGTCCCTGCAGCGCCTGAAAGGCCAGCAGATCGAGGCTCGGGGCTGGGTCGTGGATCGCTCGCGTCGCGGTGGATTGAAACCGGGGCAGGCGCGCTGGCTGCTGCCGTTAACGGATCCGGCGATGCTGCAAACCTCGCCCTGATAAAAAATTGTAGACATTTTTTCTGTTGATTGTGAACAGTCTATCCCTTGTGTTCCGTGGCTCTTGGCCCAAAGTCGTAGGGCCGGGCGCTTGACAGGGGTGACCGGTCAGTCTTGTGGGGACTTTGCGAGGCGCGTATCCTCGCTGACCAGTCTGTCCAACAGTAAAAGCGGAATGCCCCCATGTCTGATTTGAAAACTGCCGCTCTCGAATATCACGCCCATCCTCGTCCAGGTAAGCTGAGTGTCGAGCTCACCAAGGCCACCGCTACCGCCCGCGACCTGTCGCTGGCCTACAGCCCCGGCGTAGCCGAACCAGTACGCGAAATCGCCCGCGATCCTGAACTGGCCTACAAATACACCGGTAAAGGCAACCTGGTAGCAGTCATTTCCGATGGCACCGCGATTCTCGGCCTGGGTAACCTCGGCCCATTGGCTTCCAAGCCAGTGATGGAAGGCAAAGGCGTGCTGTTCAAGCGCTTCGCCGGCATCGACGTTTTCGACATCGAAGTCGATTCCGAAAGCCCGCAAGCCTTCATCGACACCGTCAAGCGCATCTCCATCACTTTCGGTGGCATCAACCTGGAAGACATCAAGGCACCTGAGTGCTTTGAGATCGAACGCGCTCTGATCGAGCAGTGCGACATTCCGGTCTTCCACGATGACCAGCACGGCACCGCGATCGTTACCGCGGCCGGCATGATCAATGCCCTGGAAATCGCTGGCAAAACCCTCGCTGACGCCAAAATCGTTTGCCTGGGCGCCGGTGCGGCCGCCATCTCCTGCATGAAATTGCTGGTGAGCATGGGTGCCAACATCGAAAACATTTACATGGTTGACCGCACCGGCGTGATCCACTCCGGCCGTGACGACCTGAACCAGTACAAGGCTGTCTTCGCTCACGCGACTGAAAAACGCACCCTGGCTGATGCGCTGCAAGGCGCTGACGTGTTCGTCGGCTTGTCCGGCCCGAACCTGCTGAGCCCGGAAGGCCTCAAATCCATGGCGGCCAACCCGATCGTGTTCGCGTGCTCGAACCCGGATCCGGAAATCTCCCCGGAGCTGGCTCACGCCACCCGTGACGACGTGATCATGGCGACCGGCCGTTCGGACTACCCGAACCAGGTCAACAACGTACTGGGCTTCCCGTTCATCTTCCGTGGTGCCCTGGACGTTCGCGCCAAGCGCATCAACGAAGAAATGAAAGTGGCCGCGGCCAACGCCCTGCGTGAACTGGCCAAGCTGCCGGTTCCTCAGGAAGTGTGCGATGCCTACGGCGGCATCAAGCTGGAATTCGGTCGTGAGTACATCATCCCGAAACCAATGGATGCCCGCTTGATCACCCTGATCTCCGATGCCGTGGCCAAGGCTGCGATCGAGACCGGTGTGGCAACCCTGCCGTATCCGAAGAACTACCCGCTGAAAAGCGTGGATGACGTGTTCAACGGCTAAGCCGTTGTAACGCTTCAACACAAAGCCCCGGCTCTCATGAGTCGGGGTTTTTTTTGTCTGCGGTATGCGTGTGATCTGTGAGGGCCTCTTCGCGGGCAAGCCCGCTCCCACAGGAACTGCGCTGATGCACATTTCTCCAGTGCACCACAACACCCTGTGGGAGCGGGCTTGCCCGCGAAGAGGCCGGGTCAGTCAGCGCAAAGACATCAGGCAATAAAAAGCCCCATACCTCTCTCGAGGGCGGGGCTTTTTGGTGTGGCCGTTGCGATCAGAACAGATCGATAGGCGCCGCTTCATCCGCTGGCAGCGGGCTGCCCGGCGCGTTGCCGTTACCCAGTTCATTTGCCGATGGCGGTGTGTCTTCGGCCTTGAACAGTTCGAAGTACGCGCCAGGCGTGCCAGGGGTGGCTGCGCGACCGCTGACGGGATCAACCCGCAGGCTCAGGAGGCCTTCGGGCTCTGGCTGTGTATGCGGCGGCTTGTCTTTGAGCGCGGCGGCCATGTAATTCATCCAGATCGGCAGCGCGACAGTGCCGCCGAACTCGCGTTTACCCAGGCTTTCCGGCTGGTCGAAACCGGTCCAGACCGTGGTCACGTAATCGGCGTTGTAGCCCGAGAACCAGGCATCCTTGGATTCGTTGGTCGTACCGGTTTTGCCGGCAATGTCAGGTCGGCCCAGCGCCAGTGCGCGGCGGCCGGTGCCCAGTTTGATCACGTCCTCGAGCATGCTGTTGAGGATGTAAGTGGTGCGGCCGTCAACGATGCGCTCGGCCACGGCCGGGGCTTGAGGTGCGGGCTGGCCCGGCACTTCGCCAGGCGTCGCGTTGACCGTAAAGGCTTCGGCTGCCGGGGCGGCGATGCCATCCGGCGCAACATTGCCCTGGGGTACGCTCGGCGGATTGGCGACGAACAGCGAGTCGCCATTACGGCTGTCGATCTTGTCGATGATGTACGGGGTGATCTTGTAGCCGCCGTTGGCGAATGTGCTCCAGCCGGTGGCGATCTCCATTGGCGTCAAGGTCGCGGTGCCCAGGGCCAGCGACAGGTTGCGCGGCAGGTCCTGTTTGTTGAAGCCGAACTTGCTGATGTAGTCGATGGTGCGATCAATGCCCAGCGCCTGCACCAAGCGGATCGACACCAGGTTGCGCGACTTGTACAGACCTTCACGCAGACGGATCGGGCCGAGGAAGGTGTTGGTGTCGTTCTTCGGGCGCCAGACCTTGTCCAGGTATTCGTCGACGAACACGATCGGTGCGTCATTGACCAGGCTGGCAGCGGTGTAACCGTTATCCAGGGCGGCGCTGTAGACGAACGGTTTGAAGCTCGAACCCGGCTGACGCTTGGCCTGCAGGGCGCGGTTGTAATTGCTTTGCTCGAAGGCGAAACCGCCGACCAGCGAGCGTATGGCGCCGTTCTGCGGATCCAGGGAGACCAATGCGCCCTGAGCCTGCGGGATCTGGCTGAACTTCAGCGAATTGTCCGGCTGGCGCTGCACGCGCACCAGATCGCCGACTTGCGCGACATCCGACGGCTGCTTCGGGTTGGGGCCCATGCTGTTGGTGTTGAGGAACGGCCGCGCCCATTTCATGGTGTCCCAGCCAATGTGCTCGTCGCCGGTACGGGTCATCACTTGCAGGCCGGTCTTGTCGACCTGGGTGACGATGGCGGGCTCAAGGCTGCTGATCGTGCGCTGCTTGGTCAGCTCGGTCGCCCAGGCCTCGCGGGTCTTGCCCGGGAGACGCGACTCGGGGCCGCGATAGCCGTGACGCTGGTCGTAGGTCATCAACCCTTCGTGAAGTGCGGTGTTGGCCATTTCCTGCAGGTTGCTCGGCACGGTGGTCGTGACGCGGAAGCCTTCGGTGTAGGCATCGCTGCCGTAGCGCCCGACCATTTCGGCGCGGGCCATCTCGGCGATGTAGGGTGCGTTCACTTCCGGGGTCGGCACATGGTAACTGGCGTTCAGCGGCTCGTTGATCGCTGTGGTGTAATCCGCTTCGGTGATCTTGCCGAGCTTGTACATACGCCCAAGAATCCAGTCGCGACGCTCTTTGCTGCGTGCCGGGTTGGCCAGCGGGTTGAAGCGCGACGGGGCTTTCGGCAGACCGGCAATCATCGCCATCTGCGCCAGGCTGACGTCACGGATCGACTTGCCGTAATACACCTGGGCTGCCGCTTCGATACCGTAGGCACGGTTGCCGAGGTAGATCTTATTGACGTACAACTCAAGGATCTCGTCCTTGGTCAGTTGCCGTTCGATTTGCAGCGCCAGAAGAATTTCAGTGGTTTTGCGTGAGAAGCTGCGTTCGCTGGTCAGGAAGAAGTTCTTCGCGACCTGCATGGTGATGGTGCTGCCGCCGGACTGGATGTGTCCGCTTTTTACCAGCTGAGTGGCTGCGCGCATCAGGCTGCCGGGATCGACGCCGTAGTGGTTGGCAAAATTGTCGTCTTCAGCACTTAGTAACGCATTGATGAAATTGGGGGGAATGTCGGCGAAACGGATCGGGGTACGGCGCATTTCGCCAAACTCTGCGATCAACTTGTCGTCGCTGCTGTACACGCGCAGGGGAATCTGCAACTGGATACTTCTCAGTGCCTCCACAGACGGCAATCCAGGGCTAAGGTAAAGATACGCGCCGCTCAGACTCAGGAGCAGTCCGCAGAAAACGGCGACGATGGACCAACCGAAAAATTTCAGCAGACGAATCAAGGCTTTGTGTTATCCAGATTAAAGAAAGAAATAGGCATCAGGTTTCAGGTAAAAGTAGAACGACCCGAGCATGGCGTAAAAAGCGGAAAAAAACGCTGGGCATTATAAGCATTTTTACGCCGGGGGGCGTCATTTGCGCTGCTGTCAAGACGGGTGGGTTGAACGCAATGGTCATTACAGAGTCCGTAACTCACGGATAGTCATAGGGAATTGGTAGTGCTAGGACTCTTCAATAAAAAAGCCAATACGCTTTTGGGGATCGACATCAGCTCCACGTCGGTAAAGCTTCTTGAGCTAAGCCGTCAGGGCAACCGTTACCGGGTTGAGGCGTATGCGGTAGAGCCGCTGCCTGCCAGTGCCGTCATCGAGAAAAATATCGCCGAGCTCGAAGGCGTGGGCCAGGCACTCGCGCGCGTGCTGCTCAAGGCAAGGACCAGTCTCAGGAACGTCGCCGTGGCCGTGGCCGGGTCGGCGGTGATCACCAAAACCATCGAAATGGACGCCGGGCTTTCCGACGACGAGATGGAAAACCAGCTGAAGATCGAGGCCGATCAATATATCCCTTATCCCTTGGACGAAGTGGCCATCGACTTTGAGGTTCAGGGCGTGTCGGCGCGCAACCCCGAACGGGTGAATGTGCTGCTGGCAGCCTGTCGCAAGGAAAACGTCGAAGTTCGGGAAGCGGCCCTGGCCCTGGCCGGGCTGACCGCTCGCGTGGTCGATGTCGAGGCCTATGCGCTGGAACGTTCTTTCGGTTTGCTGACCAGGCATCTGGCGCCCGCACAGGAGCGTCTGACGGTCGCCATCGTTGATATCGGCGCGACCATGACCACCCTCAGCGTGCTGCACAACGGAAAGATCATCTACACCCGTGAACAACTGTTCGGTGGCCGCCAGTTGACGGAAGAAATCCAGCGACGATATGGCCTGACGCTGGAGCAGGCGGGGCTGGCGAAAAAGCAGGGCGGTTTGCCGGACGATTACGTCAGTGAGGTGTTACAGCCGTTTCGCGATGCACTGGTGCAGCAAGTGTCGCGTTCATTGCAGTTTTTCTTCGCGTCCGGTCAATACAACGCGGTCGACCACATCCTGCTCGCCGGTGGCAGCGCTTCGGTCGCGGGTCTGGACCGGTTGATCGAACAGCGACTGGGCACGCCGACACAGGTGGCCAATCCCTTTTCGGATATGGCCCTGAGCAGCAAGGTCAACGCCGGCGCCCTCGCCGGCGACGCGCCCGCACTGATGATCGCGTGCGGTCTGGCCCTCAGGAGTTTCGACTGATGGCGCGGATCAATCTTTTACCCTGGCGCGAAGAGCTGCGGGAAGAACGGCGCAAACGCTTTTTGCTGGCACTGGTCGCTGTCCTCGCGGGGGCTGTAGGCGCGGTGTTTATTGCGGATCAGGCCATCAGCGCTGCAATCGACCGGCAAATCGCCCGAAACGATTACATCGGCAAACAGATCGCAACGGTTGATGAGCGGATCAAACAGATCAGTGAACTCAAGGCACGTCGCCAGCAATTGGTCGAACGCATGCGCATCATTCAGGACCTGCAAGGCAATCGTCCGATCAGCGGGAGGATTTTCGACCAGCTGGCGCGTACCTTGCCGGACGGCGTGTTTTTCACCGAGGTCAAAATGGAGGGCAAAACCCTATCCATCACTGGCGCGGCGGAATCCAACAATCGGGTCTCGGACCTGATGCGCAATCTCGACGCCTCGGACTGGTTCGACGCGCCCACCCTGACGGAGGTCAAGTCGACCACCGATGGAAAGCTGGATCAGGCCAATGTTTTTCAATTGACCGTTCGTCAGACCCAGCCTGCTGCCATGGAGGCCGTTAAATGAGTCCGGCCGAATGGTTTGAAGGCCTGCGCAAGATCGACATCAACGATCTGGACACCAATAACATGGGGTCCTGGCCTCCCGCCATCAAGGCGCTGTCGGGTGTGCTGCTGATGATCCTGGTGCTGGCGCTGGGCTACAACTTTTCAATCAGCGATCTTCAGAGTCAGCTTGACCTCAAGCGCGACGAGGAGTCGACACTCAAGGAGCAGTTCGCCAACAAGGTGCACATGGCGGCGAATCTGGAGTTGTACATTCAGCAGATGAAGGAAATGGAGAATTCCTTTGGCGTATTGTTGCGGCAATTGCCCAGCGACACCGAAGTGCCGGGTCTGCTGGAGGACATCACGCGAACCGGCCTGGGCAGTGGCCTGGAGTTCGAAGAAATCAAGCTCTTGCCGGAAGTCACCCAGCCGTTCTACATAGAGCTGCCGATCCAGATCACCGTCACCGGCGCCTACCACGACCTCGCCACTTTCGTCAGTGGTGTCGCCGGGCTGCCGCGGATCGTCACCCTGCACGACTTCGACCTCGCACCGGCCAACCCCGAGGGTGGCCCGAAATTGCGCATGAGCATTCTCGCCAAGACCTATCGCTATAACGACAAGGGGCTGCAAAAATGAGCCCGATTCGTTTTGTTCCGCTGGTGGGAATCGTGGCCGTTCTTGCCGGTTGCGGCAGCGGCACTGATTTCAGCGACCTGGACGCGTACATGAATGAAATGCGATTGCGCGCGCCCGGCAGGATTGAACCAACGCCGACGTTCCGGTCTTACCCAACGTTCACCTATAACGCTGCTAACCTGCGGAGCCCTTTTTCCCGGCAGGTCAGGGTCGACCTGGCCGGCCAGAAGCATGGCGCGCGCAACGTCAAACCTGACCCCGGTCGGGTCAAGCAATACCTCGAAGGATTCAACATCGAGCAGTTTGAAATGGTCGGCACGATCTCCAATGCGGCTGGCTCCTTCGCGCTGTTGCGCGGGGCGGGCGGGGTGCATCGGTTGAAAGTCGGCGATTACCTGGGACGTAACGATGGCCGGATCGTCGGCATCAGCGGCTCACAAGTCGATGTGGTCGAAATCGTTCCCGACGGCGAAGGCGCCTGGCTGGAACGTCCGCGGACCATCCCTTTGAAAGAGCACTCATAGTGGAACTCGAACAATGAACAGGATTTTCGCCACCTTCGGAGTTTCGCTATGGATAGCGTTGCTTTCGCCGACGGTACATGCAGCCAACCTCAAGGCGCTGGATGTCGCCGCGCTGCCGGGGGACCGCGTCGAGTTGAAGTTGTCTTTTGATGGTGCTCCGCCGGAGCCTCAAGGCTATACGACGGAGCAGCCGGCGCGGATTGCGCTGGACTTGCCGGGAGTTGTCAGCCAACTGGCCAGCAAAACCCGCGAGCTGGGCGGCGGCAACGCTCGCAGTGCCACGGTGGTGGAAGCCAAGGACCGCACGCGGCTGATCATCAACCTGACTCAGCTGGCGCCGTACACCGCGCGGGTCGAGGGCAACAATCTGTTTGTGGTGGTCGGTCGTGGAGGCAATAACACCACCTCCGCGCCCACAGCCAAAGCGCCGCGCACGGCCATCGCAACACCCGCACCGGCGAAAACCTATGCGCCCGTGAGCAAGGCAATCCGCGGCGTTGACTTCCAGCGCGGCACCCAGGGTGAAGGCAATGTCGTCATCGATCTGTCGGATCCGTCCATCGCCCCGGACATCCAGGAGCGCGACGGCAAGATTGTCCTCGGTTTTGCCGGGACTCAATTACCTGAACCGTTGCGGGTCCGCCTGGACGTCAAGGATTTCGCCACGCCCGTGCAATTCGTCAACGCCAGCGCCACGGGTGATCGGGCGACTATCAGCATCGAACCCAGCGGTGCGTTCGACTATTCGACGTATCAGACCGACAACAAACTGACCGTCAGCATCCGCCCGATGACCGCCGACGACCTGCAAAAGCGCACTGCCGAACGCTTTGCCTACACCGGTGAAAAGCTCTCGCTGAATTTCCAGGACATCGACGTGCGCTCGGTGCTGCAACTGATCGCCGATTTCACCAACCTTAATCTGGTGGCCAGCGATACGGTGCAGGGCGGCATCACCTTGCGCTTGCAGAACGTCCCGTGGGATCAGGCGCTGGACCTTGTGTTGAAAACCAAGGGGCTGGATAAACGCAAGATCGGCAATGTGCTGCTGGTGGCGCCGGCCGATGAGATCGCTGCGCGTGAGCGTCAGGAACTGGAGTCGCAGAAACAGATTGCCGAGCTGGCACCGTTGCGTCGCGAACTGCTGCAGGTCAATTACGCCAAGGCGGCCGATATCGCTAAGCTCTTCACGTCGGTGACCAGCGCCGAGGCGAAAATCGACGAGCGGGGCTCGATCACCGTTGATGACCGGACCAACAACATCATTGCCTACCAGACCCAGGACCGCCTCGACGAGCTGCGCCGCATCGTCGCGCAACTGGATATCCCGGTGCGTCAGGTCATGATCGAAGCGCGAATTGTCGAAGCCAACGTCGATTACGACAAAAGCCTCGGCGTGCGCTGGGGTGGCTCGATACAAAAGGGCAACTGGAATGGCTCCGGGGTCAATGGATCGTCGACCACTATCGGCACGCCCGGCAGCACCAGCACCAACTCACCGTTCGTCGATCTGGGAACCTCGGCCAACACCTCGGGGCTCGGCATCGCCTTCATCACCGACAATGTCTTGCTCGACCTCGAGCTGACAGCGATGGAGAAAACCGGCAACGGGGAAATCGTCTCACAGCCCAAGGTGGTCACCTCCGACAAGGAAACCGCGAAAATCCTCAAGGGCACCGAGATTCCGTACCAGGAAGCCAGCTCCAGTGGCGCTACCTCTGTGTCCTTTAAAGAAGCCTCGCTCTCGCTGGAAGTGACGCCGCAGATCACGCCGGACAACCGCATCATCATGGAGGTCAAGGTTACCAAGGACGAACCGGACTACCTGAACAAGGTGCAGGACGTACCGCCGATCAAGAAAAACGAGGTCAACGCCAAGGTCCTGGTCAATGACGGCGAAACCATCGTCATCGGTGGCGTTTTCTCAAATACTCAGAGCAAGGTTGTAGATAAGGTGCCATTTCTCGGTGATGTGCCGTATCTTGGCCGCCTTTTCCGGCGTGACGTGGTTTCGGAGAAAAAATCCGAGCTGCTGGTATTTCTCACTCCGCGTATCATGAACAACCAGGCGATTGCTGTGAGTCATTGATTCTGTGCGAAATTTGATTCTTGTTGGACCGATGGGTGCTGGAAAAAGCACCATCGGCCGGTTGCTGGCCAAAGAGCTGCGCCTGCCGTTCAAAGATTCCGATAAGGAAATTGAATTGCGCACGGGTGCCAATATCCCGTGGATCTTCGATAAGGAAGGCGAACCGGGCTTTCGCGACCGCGAGCAGGCGATGATTGCCGAACTGTGCGACTGCGATGGCGTGGTGTTGGCAACCGGCGGCGGGGCGGTCATGCGCGAAGCCAATCGGCGGGCGCTGCACGCCGGTGGTCGGGTGGTTTACCTGCATGCTTCCGTTGAGCAGCAAGTCGGGCGTACCGCCCGGGATCGCAATCGACCCTTGCTGCGTACGGCCGACCCGGCCAAGACGCTTCGCGACCTTTTGGAGTTGCGCGATCCGCTTTACCGGGAAATCGCGGACCTGGTGGTGGAAACCGATGAGCGGCCGCCGCGCATGGTGGTGCTCGACATTCTCGAACGCTTGCAGCAACTGCCTCCCCGTTAAAGCGCAGCGCGAAATGCGCTATCCTCGACGTCCTGCCATGACCGCCCAGGGTTGTGGCGGATGGCGACCAAACGGCGTCGCACCGGCAGATGCCGTAGACATTCGATAATTCAAGGCAGGACGCCTGATTCCATCTTCATTGTGGGGACACATGCAGACACTCAAGGTCGATCTAGGCGAGCGCAGCTACCCGATTCATATTGGCGAAGGCCTGTTGGATCAGCCTGAGCTGCTGGCCCCGCATATTCGCGGACGGCAAGTGGCGATCATCTCCAACGAAACCGTCGCGCCCCTCTATCTTGAACGTCTGACCCGCAGCCTCGCGCAGTTCTCGGTGATCTCCGTGGTGTTGCCGGATGGCGAAGCCTTCAAGAACTGGGAAACCCTGCAACTGATTTTCGACGGTCTGCTGACCGCGCGGCACGACCGCCGCACCACGGTCATCGCCCTCGGTGGCGGTGTGATTGGTGACATGGCCGGTTTTGCGGCAGCCTGCTACCAGCGTGGCGTCGATTTCATTCAGGTTCCAACCACATTGCTGTCGCAAGTCGACTCTTCTGTGGGCGGCAAGACCGGGATCAATCACCCGATGGGCAAGAACATGGTCGGCGCTTTCTATCAGCCGAATGTGGTGCTGATCGATACCGCCTCCCTCAATACCCTGCCGGCCCGCGAGTTGTCCGCCGGGCTTGCTGAAGTCATCAAATACGGGCTGATCTGCGACGAGCCGTTCCTGACCTGGCTCGAAGAGAATGTCGATCGCCTGCGCGCCCTGGATCAGGTGGCACTGACCTACGCCATCGAGCGTTCCTGTGCGGCCAAGGCCGCGGTAGTTGGCGCCGATGAAAAGGAAACCGGGGTTCGTGCCACATTGAACCTGGGGCACACCTTTGGCCACGCCATCGAAACCCACATGGGCTATGGTGTGTGGCTTCATGGAGAGGCGGTCGCTGCTGGCACCGTAATGGCTTTGGAAATGTCCGCGCGTCTCGGCTGGATCAGCGAGCAGGAGCGTGATCGTGGCATACGCCTGTTCCAGCGTGCCGGCCTGCCGGTCATCCCGCCTGAAGAGATGACGCAAGCCGATTTTCTCGAACACATGGCAGTTGACAAGAAAGTGATCGACGGTCGTTTGCGCCTGGTGCTGCTGCGCCACATGGGCGAAGCGGTGGTGACCGACGATTATCCGAAAGAAGTTTTACAGGCCACGCTGGGAGCGGATTACCGCGCCCTGGCTCAGCTTAAAGGTTAATAAGATCCCGATGACTAGTTTGCATGCCGACGAGGCTTTCCTCGGCCACTTCCAGTTGAGTCATGACCCTTTTGCTCCACGGGTGCCTGGCTTCAAATTCTTCCCGGCCCAGCGCAAACCGGTGCTGGGGCAACTGCATCATCTGGCCCGCTATAGCCAGTTGTTGCTGGTGGTGACCGGCCCGCAAGGCAGTGGCAAGACGCTGTTGCGCCAGGCGCTGGTCGCCAGTACCAATAAACAATCGGTGCAAAGCGTGGTGGTGTCCGCCCGTGGCGCCGGCGATGCGGCTGGCGTGTTGCGTCAGGTGGCTCAAGCGCTGAATGTCGCTCAGGCCGAAATTGGCCCGATCCTGGCTCAAGTGGTGCAACTTGCGCTCACCGGGCAGGAAGTCTATTTGCTGGTGGACGATGCCGAGCAACTCGACGAGTCTGCGCTGGATGCCTTGATGGAATTGGCCGCCGGTGCGCCAGAAGGTCGCCCGCACGTGTTCCTGTTTGGCGAGTCGTCGCTGATCGCTCAGCTCGAGGCATTGAGCCTCGAAGAAGAACGTTTCCACGTCATCGAATTGCAGCCTTACACCGAAGAAGAAACCCGCGAATATCTGGATCAGCGGCTTGAAGGCGCGGGTCGGGGTATCGAACTTTTCACCGCAGATCAGATCTCTGATATTCACGAAAGCTCCGACGGCTGGCCTGGCAACATCAATCAGGTTGCCCGCGATGCACTGATCGAAGTCATGATTGCCAGCCGCTCAGCGGTCAAGCGTCCAAGTATGGGGTTCAACATGCCGAAGAAACACGTATTGGCGATATCCGCCGTCGTCGTGGTCGCGGTAGCCGCCGCCTGGCTGATGCCGGGTCGCAGCAAAGCACCGACCACCGGCACACCTGCCAACGAACAGGCGCAACTGCCGCTCGGCCAGGGCACGCCGCAACCGAACAGCGGCGGCGCGCCGGCCGTCGAATTTGCCGGTAACTCGCAGCCGATGCCGTTGCCGCTGGTCGGCAACTCGCAACCGGTCATGCGCAGTCCGCTTGCCGAAGCCGCCGGCGGTATTACCGAAGGCGACGACGGCGTGCCGGTCGAAGGTTCCAGCGAGACGCCGCCGACCGTGACCACCACCGCGCCGCCTGCGGGCGTTCCGGCTGGTCCGGCGCCGACAGCGGCTGCCAAGCCGACGCCTGCACCGACTCAGGTCGCGACGGCTAAACCGGTCCCGACAGCGCCAGCCATCAAGCCCGCTCCAGCGCCAGCCAAGCCGGCCGCCGCTGCCGCCGCCAAACCTGCCGAGAAGCCAGTCACCGTGGCCAAGGCCGCTGGCGGCACCTGGTACGCAGGCCAGGCCCCGGGCAATTACGTGGTGCAGATCCTCGGCACCAGCTCCGAAGCGAGCGCGCAAAGCTTCGTCAAGGAGCAGGGCGGCGAGTACCGTTACTTCAAGAAAGTCCTGAACGGTAAACCGCTTTACGTCATTACCTATGGCAGCTTCGCGAACCGCGATGCAGCCCTCAGCGCCATCAAGGCCTTGCCAGCGAAGGTTCAGGCTGGTAAACCTTGGCCTCGCACTGTCGCCAGCGTCCAACAGGAACTGGCAGCAACTCGCTGAAGATTCGGCGGCCTTACCCAGGCCGCCTCTCCCGGCACCTCAAAATTTCTGCAAGCGCGCGCTGGTCTTCAAGACCGCGTGCCTTGTGGTGTCTGCGTCACAGTAGTCTTTGAGTCGTAGCGGTCAGAATTAAAAAAGTTTTGACTAGCACAGCAGATCGCTTTAAACCTTTCATAAATGCGACATAGATTTGCGACAGTTCGTCGTCAAATTTGTGAGCCTCTGTGTCGGTGTGTACAATGACCTCCCTTTTGCCCCCGCAAAGCTGGCGTACGTTCGGCGCGAATGGCAAGTGGTTGAATTGAAAAGAAATTTGCCTCGAAAAGAGGCAGCCTGGTGAGAAAGTGTCTATGAAAGCAGGTCTGTACCAACCAGATGAATTCAAGGATAACTGCGGTTTCGGCCTGATAGCCCATATGCAGGGCGAGCCCAGTCATACCCTTTTGCAAACGGCCATCGAGGCCCTGACCTGCATGACCCACCGCGGTGGGATCAACGCCGACGGCAAGACCGGTGACGGTTGCGGTCTGCTGATTCAAAAGCCGGATGCGTTCCTGCGAGCCATCACCCAGGAGACCTTCGGCGTCGAACTGCCCAAGCAATATGCGGTGGGCATGGTCTTCTTCAACCAGGACCCGGTGAAAGCCGAAGCCGCTCGCGAGAACATGAACCGCGAGATCCTGGCCGAAGGCCTGACCCTGGTGGGCTGGCGCAAAGTGCCAATCGACACCAGCGTTCTCGGCCGCCTGGCCCTTGAACGCCTCCCTCAGATCGAGCAGGTGTACATCGGCGGTGAAGGCCTGAGCGATCAGGACATGGCGATCAAGCTGTTCAGCGCCCGTCGTCGCTCGTCCGTGGCCAACGCCGCCGACGTCGATCACTACATCTGCAGCTTTTCCCACAAGACCATCATTTATAAAGGCCTGATGATGCCGGCGGATTTGACCGCCTTCTATCCAGACCTCAGCGACCAGCGCCTGCAAACCTCGATTTGCGTGTTCCATCAGCGCTTCTCCACCAACACCCTGCCGAAATGGCCGCTCGCCCAGCCGTTCCGCTTCCTCGCCCACAACGGCGAGATCAACACCATCACCGGCAACCGCAACTGGGCCCAGGCCCGTCGCACCAAGTTCACCAACGATCTGATGGATCTGGAAGAGCTCGGCCCGCTGGTGAACCGCGTCGGTTCCGACTCCTCGAGCATGGACAACATGCTCGAGCTGATGGTCACCGGTGGCATCGACCTGTTCCGTGGCGTGCGGATGATCATTCCGCCTGCGTGGCAGAACGTCGAAACCATGGACCCGGATCTGCGTGCGTTCTACGAATACAACTCGATGCACATGGAGCCGTGGGACGGCCCGGCCGGCGTGGTCATGACCGATGGTCGCTACGCGGTGTGCCTGCTTGACCGTAACGGTCTGCGCCCTGCGCGTTGGGTCACCACCAAAAACGGTTTCATCACCCTGGCCTCGGAAATCGGTGTCTGGAATTACCAGCCTGAAGACGTGATCGCCAAGGGCCGTGTGGGCCCGGGCCAGATCTTTGCCGTGGACACCGAAACCGGTCAGATCCTCGACACCGACGCCATCGACAACCGCTTGAAGTCCCGTCATCCGTACAAGCAATGGCTGCGCAAGAATGCCCTGCGCATCCAGGCGACCATGGAAGACAACGACCACGGTTCGGCGTTTTACGACGTCGACCAGCTCAAGCAGTACATGAAGATGTACCAGGTCACGTTCGAAGAGCGTGATCAAGTGCTGCGACCGCTCGGCGAGCAAGGCTACGAGGCCGTCGGCTCGATGGGCGACGATACGCCGATGGCCGTGCTGTCCCAACGCGTGCGCACGCCGTACGACTATTTCCGTCAGCAGTTCGCGCAGGTGACCAACCCGCCGATCGACCCGTTGCGTGAAGCGATCGTCATGTCGCTGGAGATCTGCCTCGGGGCCGAGCGCAACATCTTCCAGGAGTCGCCGGAACACGCCTCGCGCGTGATCCTCAGCTCGCCGGTCATCTCCCCGGCGAAGTGGCGCTCGCTGATGAACCTCGATCGCCCGGGCTTCGAACGCCAGGTCATCGACCTCAACTACGACGAAAGCGTTGGCCTCGAAGCCGCAGTGCGTAACGTCGCCGATCAGGCTGAAGAAGCCGTTCGCGCCGGTCGCACCCAGATCGTCCTGAGCGACCGTCACATCGCGCCGGGCAAGTTGCCGATCCACGCTTCGCTCGCCACCGGCGCGGTGCACCACCGCCTGACCGAAAAAGGCCTGCGTTGCGACTCCAACATCCTCGTGGAAACCGCCACCGCTCGCGACCCGCATCACTTTGCGGTGCTGATCGGTTTCGGCGCCTCGGCGGTTTATCCGTTCCTGGCCTACGAAGTGCTGGGCGACCTGATCCGTACCGGTGAAGTTTTGGGCGACCTCTACGAGGTGTTCAAGAACTACCGCAAAGGCATCACCAAAGGCCTGCTGAAAATCCTCTCGAAGATGGGTATTTCCACCATCGCGTCCTACCGGGGTGCGCAGCTGTTCGAAGCCATCGGCCTGTCCGAAGAAGTCTGCGACCTGAGTTTCCGTGGCGTCCCAAGCCGCATCAAGGGTGCGCGTTTCGTCGACATCGAAGCCGAGCAGAAAGCCCTTGCCGCCGAAGCCTGGAGCCCGCGCAAGCCGATCCAGCAGGGCGGTTTGCTGAAATTCGTCCATGGCGGCGAATATCACGCCTACAACCCGGACGTGGTCAACACCCTGCAAGCCGCTGTGCAGCAGGGTGACTACAGCAAGTTCAAGGAATACACGGCGCTGGTGGACAACCGTCCGGTGTCGATGATCCGCGACCTGTTCAAGGTAAAAACCCTGGACACGCCGCTGGACATCAGCGAGATCGAACCGCTGGAGTCGGTGCTCAAGCGCTTCGACTCCGCGGGCATCTCCCTCGGCGCGTTGTCGCCGGAAGCCCACGAAGCCCTGGCCGAAGCCATGAATCGTCTCGGTGCGCGTTCCAACTCCGGCGAAGGCGGCGAAGACCCGGCGCGCTACGGCACGATCAAGAGCTCGAAAATCAAGCAGGTCGCCACCGGCCGTTTCGGGGTGACCCCGGAATACCTGGTGAACGCTGAAGTGCTGCAGATCAAAGTCGCTCAGGGCGCCAAGCCCGGCGAAGGGGGTCAGCTGCCAGGCGGCAAGGTCAATGGCCTGATCGCCAAGCTGCGTTATGCGGTGCCGGGCGTGACCCTGATTTCGCCACCACCGCACCACGACATCTATTCCATCGAAGACTTGTCGCAGCTCATTTTTGACCTGAAACAAGTCAACCCGAAAGCGCTGGTCTCGGTGAAGCTGGTCGCAGAAGCGGGCGTCGGCACCATCGCCGCCGGTGTGGCCAAGGCCTACGCGGACTTGATCACCATTTCCGGTTACGACGGCGGCACCGGCGCATCGCCGCTGACCTCGATCAAATACGCCGGCGCACCATGGGAACTCGGCCTGGCCGAAACCCACCAGACCCTGCGCGGCAACGACCTGCGCGGAAAAGTCCGGGTGCAGACCGACGGCGGCCTGAAAACCGGCCTCGACGTGATCAAGGCGGCCATCCTCGGCGCCGAAAGCTTCGGTTTCGGCACTGCGCCAATGATCGCGCTGGGCTGCAAATACCTGCGTATCTGCCACCTGAACAACTGCGCCACCGGCGTCGCGACGCAGAACGAGAAGCTGCGCAAGGATCACTACATCGGCACCGTCGACATGGTGATCAACTTCTTCACCTACGTCGCCGAAGAAACCCGTGAGTGGCTGGCCAAGCTGGGCGTGCGCTCCCTCGAAGAGCTGATCGGTCGCACCGATCTGCTGGACATTCTCGAGGGCCAGACCGCCAAGCAGAATCACCTCGACCTGACGCCGTTGCTCGGCAGCGATCACATCCCGGCAGACAAACCACAGTTTTGCCAGGTCGACCGCAACCCGCCGTTCGACAAAGGCCTGCTGGCCGAGAAAATGATCGACATGGCCACCTCGGCCATCAACGACATGAGCGGCGCCGAGTTCGCCCTGGATATCTGCAACTGCGACCGTTCGATCGGCGCACGGGTCTCCGGTGAAATTGCACGCAAGCATGGCAACCAAGGCATGGCGAACGCGCCGATCACCTTCCGCTTCAAAGGGACGGCCGGTCAGAGCTTCGGTGTGTGGAACGCCGGCGGCCTGAACATGTACCTGGAAGGCGATGCCAACGACTACGTCGGCAAAGGCATGACCGGCGGCAAACTGGTGATCGTTCCGCCGAAGGGCAGCGTCTACAAGACTCAGGACAGTGCGATCATCGGCAACACCTGCCTGTACGGCGCCACCGGTGGCAAGCTGTTCGCCGCCGGCACCGCGGGCGAGCGTTTCGCGGTGCGTAACTCCGGTGCTCACACCGTGGTGGAAGGCACGGGCGATCATTGCTGCGAGTACATGACCGGTGGTTTCGTCTGCGTATTGGGCAAGACCGGTTACAACTTCGGCTCAGGCATGACCGGCGGTTTCGCCTACGTGCTCGATCAGGACAACAGCTTCGTTGACCGGGTCAACCACGAACTGGTGGAAATCCAGCGGATCAGCGGTGAGGCGATGGAAGCCTACCGCAGCCACCTGCAACGCGTGCTGGACGAATACGTCGCGGAAACCGACAGCGAATGGGGTCGTAACCT
Source organism: Pseudomonas fluorescens (assembly GCF_902497785.1). GTDB lineage: Bacteria > Pseudomonadota > Gammaproteobacteria > Pseudomonadales > Pseudomonadaceae > Aquipseudomonas > Aquipseudomonas fluorescens_BO. The sequence continues at coordinate 51,493 of NZ_CABVHK010000022.1, read as the reverse complement.
CGCTGAAAACCTCGATGACTATCTGCGTCGTTTCTGGCTGGTCAAGCCCAAGGCTGCCAACCTGAAATCGTTGCTTTCCAGCACCCGTGCCAACCCGCAGTGATATGCGCCTGAAGAGTTTGATGAGGTTTTAACAATGGCTGAACGTCTGAATAACGACTTCCAGTTCATCGACGTCGGGCGCAAAGATCCGAAGAAGAAACTGTTGCGTCAACGCAAGAAAGAGTTCGTGGAAATCTACGAACCCTTCAAACCCCAGCACTCGGCCGATCAGGCCCACCGCTGCCTGGGTTGCGGTAACCCGTATTGCGAATGGAAGTGCCCGGTGCACAACTTCATTCCGAACTGGCTGAAACTGGTGGCCGAAGGCAACATCCTGCAGGCCGCCGAGCTGTCGCACCAGACCAACACCCTGCCGGAAGTCTGCGGCCGGGTGTGCCCGCAGGACCGTCTGTGCGAGGGTGCCTGCACCCTCAACGACGGCTTCGGCGCGGTGACCATCGGTTCGGTCGAGAAGTACATCACCGACACGGCGTTCGCCATGGGCTGGCGCCCGGACATGTCCAAGGTCAAGCCGACCGGCAAGCGTGTTGCAATCATCGGCGCCGGCCCTGCCGGCCTCGGTTGTGCCGACGTGCTGGTTCGCGGTGGTGTGTCCCCGGTGGTGTTCGACAAGAACCCGGAAATCGGCGGCCTGCTGACGTTCGGCATCCCCGAGTTCAAGCTGGAAAAGACCGTGCTGAGCAATCGTCGCGAAGTCTTCACCGGCATGGGCATCGAATTCCGCCTGAACACCGAAGTGGGCAAGGACGTGACCATCGAGCAATTGCTCGAAGAATACGATGCTGTGTTCATGGGCATGGGCACCTACACCTACATGAAGGGCGGCTTTGCCGGTGAGGACCTGCCGGGCGTGCATGACGCTTTGGACTTCCTGATCGCCAACGTCAACCGCAACCTGGGCTTTGAAAAGTCGCCGGAAGATTTCGTCGACATGAAAGGCAAGAAGGTCGTGGTGCTCGGTGGTGGTGACACGGCGATGGACTGCAACCGTACCTCGATTCGTCAGGGCGCCAAGTCGGTGACCTGCGCCTATCGTCGTGACGAAGCAAACATGCCGGGCTCGCGCAAAGAGGTGAAGAACGCCAAGGAAGAAGGCGTGAAATTCCTCTACAACCGCCAGCCGATCGCTATCGTCGGTGAAGACAAGGTTGAAGGCGTGAAGGTGGTCGAGACCCGTCTCGGCGAACCGGACGCCCGCGGCCGCCGCAGCCCCGAGCCGATCCCGGGTTCCGAAGAGATCATCCCGGCCGACGCCGTGGTCATCGCGTTCGGTTTCCGCCCGAGCCCGGCGCCTTGGTTCGAACAGTTCAGCATCCAGACCGACAGCCAGGGCCGCGTTGTTGCGCCTGAGCAAGGTCAGTACAAGCATCAGACCAGCAACCCGAAAATCTTCGCCGGTGGCGATATGGTGCGCGGTTCTGACCTGGTGGTGACGGCGATCTTCGAAGGGCGTAATGCCGCTGAAGGGATCCTGGACTACCTGGGCGTCTAAACCCAGTTCTAAACTGCACCGCAATACCTGTGGGAGCTGGCTTGCCAGCGATGCAGGCACCTTGGTGCTTCAGATGCACCGAGGTGATGCTATCGCTGGCAAGCCAGCTCCCACAATGTTTCGTGGTGTTGCAAAAATATGTATTTCATTGCGACAAATTGACCCGATAGACAAAAGGCACGGCTCTTGCCGTGCCTTTTGCGTCGCGCTCTGAGAAAATGCCCGCACTTTTTTTCCGGATGCCGACATGACTGCCCTGAAGAACGACCGTTTCCTTCGTGCCCTGCTCAAGCAACCCGTTGACGTCACGCCTGTCTGGATGATGCGTCAGGCCGGTCGCTACCTGCCGGAATACCGCGCCAGTCGCGCCAAGGCCGGCGACTTCATGAGCCTGTGCATGAACCCGGAATTCGCCTGCGAAGTCACTATGCAGCCGCTCGACCGCTATCCACAGCTGGACGCGGCGATCCTGTTCTCCGACATCCTCACCATTCCCGATGCCATGGGCCAGGGCCTGTACTTCGAAACCGGCGAAGGTCCGCGCTTCAAGAAAGTCGTCAGCACGATGGCCGACATCGAAGCCCTGCCGATTCCTGATCCGCACAAAGACCTTGGCTACGTGATGGACGCGGTCAGCACTATCCGCCGCGAGCTCAACGGCCGCGTGCCGCTGATCGGCTTCTCTGGCAGCCCATGGACACTGGCGACCTACATGGTCGAAGGCGGCTCGTCGAAAGATTTCCGCAAGACCAAGGCCATGCTCTACGACAACCCGCAAGCCATGCACTTGCTGCTGGATAAACTCGCGCAGTCGGTCACCAGCTACCTCAATGGCCAGATCATGGCCGGGGCGCAAGCGGTGCAGATCTTCGACACTTGGGGCGGCAATCTCTCGGCGGCGGCGTACCAGGAATTCTCGCTGGCCTACATGCGCAAAATCGTCAGCGGCCTGATCCGCGAGCACGAAGGCCGCAAGGTGCCGGTCATCCTGTTCACCAAGAACGGCGGCCTGTGGCTGGAAAGCATTGCCGACGCTGGCGCTGATGCGTTGGGCCTGGACTGGACCTGCGACATCGGCAACGCCCGCGACCGCGTTGGCGACAAAGTCGCGTTGCAAGGCAACATGGACCCGACCGTGCTCTACGCGAAGCCGGAAGCCATTCGCACCGAAGTCGGGCGCATCCTCGCCAGCTACGGCAAGGGCAGTGGCCACGTGTTCAACCTCGGTCACGGCATCACCCCGGAAGTCGATCCGGAGCATGCGGGTGCATTCCTGCGCGCGGTTCATGAGTTGTCGGCGCAGTATCACGAGTAGTTTTCTTTCGTTTCAATTCAACCTGTCCGGGTTAACCGCCGGACAGGTTTTTTTATGCCCGTTGAACGCTAGGCTCACGAATGCGTTTTTTCCTGTACGAATGTTTTCCCGCTTTGTCAGATAGGTGGCCAGAGAGACCAATCCTCTTGAAGGCGGCGACTTCTCCTACATAGAAACATCCTCCATCCCGGTAACGTTTCAGACCTTCGTTCGGTGACCCACCGAACGGGATTACGAACGGCGGCGTCACTCGGCACGCCTCGATTTTCGATAAGCAGTCTGGAATACAATCATGAAAAAAAACTTCTACAAAGGAGGTGCGTTAACCGCATGCTCCTCTTCAATGATTCTGTTATCGGCAATGTTGGCGTCTCAAACCGTTTCGGCGCATGGCTACCTTGATGTGCCACCTTCACGTGCGCTGCTCTGTCAGAAAGGCGTGAACACGAACTGCGGTGGCGCGCAATACGAACCTCAAAGCGTGGGCGAAACGTTCAAGGGTTTCCCCGCTGGCAGCGGTGGCGGTGCAGGGCAAGGACCGGTCGACGGCAAAATCGCCAGTGGCGGATCTGCGTTGTTCTCCGCGTTGGACGCTCAGTTCGCCACTCGCTGGCATCTGACTGAGATCACAGACCGCAACATCGATTTCCAATGGCGTTACACCGCAGTGCACCCTGCGACCAAGCATGAGTACTTCATCACTCGCAACGGCTGGAATCCAAACGAGTCGCTGAAGCGTACTTCCTTCGAAAGCACGCCGTTCTGCACCATCGACGGCGGTAATCAGAAGCCTGAGTCGGGTGCCAAGCACAGCTGCACCATCCCGGCAGACAAATCTGGCCACCATGTGATTCTCGCGATCTGGATCGTTGGAGATACCCAAGCGGCGTTTTACAACCCGGCGGACGTGAACATTATTGCGGAAGCGGAGTTGCCAGGTGGCTGGTTATCCGTGGGTGGCATCGCGCCGTCAACTCAGTTGCTGATCGGTGACAAGGTCAAGGCTCGTGCCTTCTCACGGACTGGCGAGAGTCCGGACTACAGCGTCGAAATCTCTATCGATAAAATCGAAGAGGGTTCGCCAAACGAGTGGTCGTTCAAGCTGGCAGAAAAAATCAACAGCACCCACACACTGATCCGTGCCGGTATCCGTGATGACGCCGGCGAAATTGCACCGGTTCGGGGTAACAACTCTCTCTACGCGCAGAAAGACAGCGGCATTACCCGTTACGAAGTGCAGCTGAACATGAAGGAGGACACCGCTGCCCGCATGTCGGTCGCTTCTCAGCAAGCGGAATACGTGCTGGATAAAGGCCTGGCCAAGGTCGATTTCAGCATGATCGCCAACCGCAAAATGAATGTCGAAGCGACCTTGTTCGATGAGAACAACAAGCCCGTCGGCACGACCTCCGCTCAGGTGGACAGCGGCACCAGCAGCCTGACCATGGATGTTCGCAGCAACCCCGGCCCACACACCTTGACGCTGGTCGGCACCACCCTTGATGGCCGTACCACTCGCCAGGACACCCAGCCCACCAACATGACCGGCGAAGGTGCCGGCGCCGATTACGACTTTGTATTCCCCGACAGCTTCACCGAGTACAAGGCCGGCACCAAAGTGCTGCAACCGAAGACCAACGAAGTCTTTGAATGCAAGCAGGGTCAGGAAGCGGGTTACTGCAAGCAGTACAGCCCGACCGCCAACGGATTTGAACCCGGTGTAGGCGCGCACTGGCACATGGCGTGGAACAAGCTCTAAGTCCCGCCCTGTAACACTTCAGGCGATCCGTGAAGGATCGCCTGAAAGCTCCTTCTCCTGTTGAAAATCGAGTTGAAAAATGACGATTTTGGGTTATTCCACCCAACGCGTATGGCTGCACTGGTTGTCGGCGGCGGTGATTGTTTGGACGCTGGCGTCGGGTTTTTTTGTGGCCTGGGTCGACGTGCCTGCCCGCGCCGGTGAATGGGTCGCTTTCGTCAATGTATCGTTGACCACGGTGTTCATTCCGTTTTTTGTCTGGCGCCTCTTTCTTTTCGTTGCTCATGCCCGGCACACGCGCCTGAGTCGTTTATCGCTGATGGAAAAACTCGCCCTGTGTGCCCACACGCTGATTTACCTCACGGTGACCGTCGTACTGGTGACCGGGGTGTTGATGATGGATCGGCCGATAGACGTTTTCGGCGTCGTCGAGATGGCTCAGCCGCTGAGTGATTCAGCGCTCATCGCCCTGTTTGTCACGATTCACGTGTGGTCGTGCCTGGTCCTTTCGCTGCTGATACTGATGCATGTCGGCGCGGTCATTTTCCATGAGCTGTGCGGCCATCGCCTATTGCGGCGAATGTCCTTGTGCAGCCTTGTTCGAAGTGAACAGCTCGAGTGAACCGGTGTCTTTGCACATTCAGCCTGATGGTGATTGCCGTCGGGTATGGAGCTTTTCTGGCGTGGCACGAGTGGGCGTATCGCAAAAGCCTGGCGCCACCGTTGTCGGTCGCGGCGACGATCACCCCGCCATCGCCGCCTGTACCCCTCGATCCGGCGGCGGTGGCAACGGTGCTGGGCCTGACAGCTGAAACCACGTTGATGCCAAGCACCGAGCCAATGACCTTGCAGGCCAGTTTTGTCCTCGGCACAGGCTTGTCCAAAGCCTTGCTGGCAGACGCTCAAGGCTCGCGCATGTACCAGGTGGGCGATCAGTTGCCTGGCGGCAGTGTCCTGCGTCGCGTCGAGGCCAGTCGAGCGGTGTTGTGGAACAAGGGCAGAGAAGAAGTGCTGACGCTCAAGACCTCTGCCGGGCGATTTCTGCACCCCTTCGACCCGCAAGCCGAGTCTCAGGCGCCTGCCATTTCTGCGCGTTATCTACGCCCGCACCCCGGGCAGTCAGAGTGATCACTCCCATGAACAGCTTCATCGGCGCGCAGTCTTTGCGCACCCTTCTTTTTCTGGCCGCTTTGGCGACGGTGCTCTTTCATGGCGCGCTGTCGGCCGAGGAAGAAAAATGGCAACTGGCGATGAACAATGCCGAGCTGCGTGACATCGTTGAAGAAATCTCCGGCATTCTCGGCACCACGGTCGTGCTCGACCCTCGAGTGGCCGGGCGCATCACGGTCATGTCCCGACAAGCCCTCGATCGTGAGGGTGTTCGCCGCTTGTTTTATTCGGTGCTCGACGCCCACAACTTCACGGTGATCGACGAGGGTGACCGGATACTGATTACCCCGGTCACCGAAGCCAAAACCCGAGCGGGTCAAGGCACGGCGAAAACCGCCACGGCGTCGCAGTTCGTCACCCAGGTCATCGAATTGAACACCAGCAGTGCCAACGACCTTTCCGGGCTGGTGCGGCCTCTGGTCTCGGCCAACGGCTATGTCGGGCCTTCGGTCTCGGCGAACGCGCTGGTGGTGACCGATACGGCCGCTAATGTGAAGCGTATTGCGCAGGTCGTTCAACAGCTGGATGCCGGGAATAACAACCGGCACACCGTGGTGCAACTGCTGCATGCGCAGGCCGCCGATGCAGTGACGGTGATTGAATCCTCTCTGGGCAAGCGCAACGCCGACACAACGATTCAAGTGCTCGCCGACACCCGCACCAACCGCTTGATTCTGATTGGCCCACCTGCGGTGCGCCAGCGCCTGAGTGAGCTGGCGCGTGGCCTCGACACGCCCGCCACCGCAGCCCTCGACAACGCCCGAGTGATTCGCTTGCGCCACAGTGATGCCAAGCAATTGGCCGAAGTACTGGAAGCCATGGGGCAGGGTCGAAAGCAGCCATCGACCATTAACGGTGTGAAGGAAAACCCGTCCGGCGCGGCATTCATCATCAAGGCCGACGAAAGCCAGAACGCGCTGGTGCTGATTGCCGAGCCGGCGCAGATCCGAACTGTCGAAAACATCGTGCGGCAGTTGGACCAGCCGCGGGCGCAAGTGCTGATTCATGCCGCCATTGTCGAAATTTCCGGAGACATCGCCGAAGCCGTGGGCGTGCAGTGGGGCATCAACAGCGGCGACGCGACAGGCTTCATCAACTTCCCCGGCACCGACATTCCAATCATCGGCGGGCTGAACTTCACTGAGAATAAATCTGCCCCGGAAGGCGCACTCCTGCACCTGGGCAGTGACCGTTTCGGGGCGTTGATTTCGGCACTGGCCAGCAACACCCACAGCAATCTGCTCTCAACCCCGAGCCTGCTGACGCTGGACAATCAGGAAGCGGAAATCATCGTCGGCCAAAACGTCCCGTTCAAGACCGGCTCCTACGCCACCAACAGCAATGGCGCGGAGAATCCTTTCACCACCGTCGAACGCAAGGACGTCGGCATCAGCCTGAAGATCAAGCCGTACATCAACGAAGGCTCGACCTTGCGTCTTGAGGTCGAACAGGAAGTGTCAGACATCGCGCCGTCGGTCTCGGGCATCGATTCTTCAGACCTGATCACCAACAAGCGCGCCCTCAAGAGCACCATCCTCGCCGACGACGGCGAGATCATTGTGATCGGTGGTCTGATCCGCGACAGCGTTCGCACCCAGCAAAGCGGGGTGCCACTGCTGCGCGATATTCCGTACCTGGGCGCGCTGTTTCGCTGGACCCGGGACACGCAAACCAAAAGCAATCTGATGGTGTTTTTGCGGCCCACCATCGTGCGCAGCAAGGAAGACCTGGCGGCCGTAAGCCAGCAGCGCTACAACGCGCTGCGGGAGCTGAGCCAGCCGGGGGCGCACGGCAATAACTCGTTGCTGCTGCCGGCAGAATCGCGTCAGTTGTTCGACCCGCCAGGCGCCGCTCCCGTGCTCGATTTGCGCAAAAAAGCACCGGCAAATCCATGAGCCTTTCGAACGATCTCCCCGAACAATTGCCCTTCGGTTTCGCCCGGCGTTTCGGCGTACTGCTGGAGCGAGACGGCACGCAAATGAGCCTTGCACTGCGCGCTGACACGCCGCTCACCGCGCTGTCGGAAGTGCGTCGGGCATGCGGCCGGGATCTGCCAATCCGGGTGCTGGACGCCGATGGCTTCGCCGCGCGCCTTGCCGCCGCCTACCGTGAAGGCCAGAGCGCGGCGGAGCAGGTCGCCCAAGGGCTGGACGACGAACTGGACTTGCTCAGTCTGGTCGATCAGGTTCCGCAAACCGCCGATTTACTGGAACAGCAGGGCGACGCGCCGATCATCCGCCTGATCAACGCCCTGCTCAGCGAGGCCGTGCGCGAGCAGGCGTCCGACGTACACCTCGAGACGTTCGAACACTCGCTGTCGGTGCGCATGCGGGTCGACGGACAACTGCGCGAAATGCTCAGGCCCCGACGGGAACTGGCGACGCTGCTGGTGTCACGGATCAAGGTCATGGCGCGCCTGGACATCGCTGAAAAGCGGGTGCCGCAGGATGGTCGCATGGCCCTGCGACTGGCCGGGCATGAAGTCGATGTGCGGGTTTCGACACTGCCGTCGGCCCACGGCGAGCGCGTGGTGCTGCGCTTGCTCGACAAACAGGCCGGGCGCCTGGAATTGCCGCGCCTCGGCATGCCGGCCGACACCTTGGCGGCGTTGCATCAGCTACTCGCAAAACCTCACGGCATTCTGTTGGTGACCGGTCCCACCGGCTCCGGCAAGACCACCAGTCTGTACGCCGCACTCAGCAGCCTGAACGACCAGACGCGCAACATTCTCACGGTCGAAGACCCGATCGAATATCACCTGCCGGGTGTCGGCCAGATGCCGGTCAATCCGAAAGTGGACATGACGTTTGCCCGGGGCCTGCGAGCGATTTTGCGTCAGGATCCGGACGTGGTGATGGTCGGCGAGATCCGTGATCGCGAGACGGCGGAAATCGCCGTTCAGGCCTCGCTGACCGGGCATCTGGTGCTCTCGACCTTGCACACCAACAGCGCGGTGGGCGCGGTGACGCGGCTGGTCGATATGGGGGTCGATACCTACCTGCTGGCGTCGTCGCTGGTGGGCATTCTGGCCCAGCGATTACTGCGCACGTTGTGCCCGCACTGCAAGGCGCCGTACTGCGCCGATGCGGCGCAATGTCAGCGCCTGGGTATCGATTCTGCGGCGCTGCCACAGCTGTTCAGAGCCGTGGGCTGTGATCAGTGTCAGCACGGTTATCGCGGGCGAATCGGCATCTACGAGTTGATCAGTGTCACGCCGGCCTTGTCGGTGCTGATTCATCAGGGCGCCAGTGAGCAGGTGTTGATCGAGGAGGCGCGCAAGGTGTCCCGCAGCTTGTTTCAAGACGGTCGGCAACGAGTGCTCGACGGCGTGACCAGCCTCGATGAGTTATTGCGCGTGACCCAGGAGGACTAGCCGGTGCCGACCTTCGATTACCGCGCTGACGATGCCCTGGGCCGACGTTGCAAGGGCCGACTCGAAGCCGACGGCGCGCGTCACGCCCGGCAACTGCTGCGCGAGCGCGGCTTGTGGCCGCACGAACTCAATGAAGTCAGCACGGGCGGCGAAGGCGCAGCGCAGCCGCGCAGTGGACGCCTGAGCGCGGCCGATCTGGCGCTGCTGACCTTGCAGTTGTCGACGCTGGTCCAGGCCGGGCTGCCTCTGGAAGAAGCGCTCGAAGCGGTGACGAAACAGAGTGCGAAGCGCAAAGTCGCCGGCCTGTTGTCGGCCGTCAGGAGCCGGGTGATGGAAGGCCATGCCCTTTCAACCGCACTGGGGCAGTTTCCCAGAGCGTTCCCCGAATTGTTCCGCGCCACCGTTGCGGCGGGTGAGCGATCCGGTCATTTGGGCCAGGTTCTGGAACAACTGGCGGCTTACACCCAGGCCCGCCAGGCGTCGCGGCAAAAGATCCAGATGGCCTTGGTGTACCCGTTGATTTTGATGTTGGCCAGCGTCGCGATTGTCGGATTCCTGCTCGGCTATGTGGTGCCGGACGTGGTGAAAATTTTTGTCGACAGCGGCCAGCCGTTGCCGTGGCTGACCCGGGCGCTGATCGGCCTGAGCGACGGCCTGCGCCAGCATTTTCTGCCATTGATGGTCGCACTGGCGGCGCTGATCGGACTCTGGCGCTGGAGCCTGCGTCAACCGGCCTGGCGTCTGCGCTGGCATCGTCTGGCATTGCACGTACCGGTGATGGGCAACGTGTTGCGGGCGATGGAAGCCGCACGGTTCGCCAGCACGTTGGCGATCCTCGGCAAAAGTGCCGTGCCGCTGGTGGACGCACTGGAAATCGCCGCCGCGGTCATCGGCAACCTGACCATTCGCGCGCGGATGGTCGATGTCGCGCGCTCGGTCCGTGAAGGCGCAACGCTGACCCGTGGCCTGGAACTCAGCGGCGACATCCCGCCGATGATGCTGCACATGATCGCCAGCGGCGAACGCGCCGGCGAACTCGATCAGATGCTGGTGCGGGCCGCCGAGCAGCAGGAAAACAGTTTGGCTGCGCGCATTGCACTGGTCGTCAGCCTGTTCGAACCGGCCATGCTGGTGCTGATGGGCGGCGTCGTGCTGCTGATCGTCATGGCCATCCTCCTACCGATTCTCAGCCTCAACCAATTGGTGAATTGACCCATGCATTCTTTACGTCACATTCCTGCTCGTGCCCAGCGCGGTTTTACCCTGATCGAAATCATGGTGGTGGTCGTGATCATCGGCGTGCTCGGGGCCATCGTGGTGCCGCAGTTCATGAGCCGTCCCGATCAGGCCAAAGTCACCGCGGCCAAAATCGATATCCAGGCCATTGCCACGGCCCTCGAAATGTACCGCCTCGACAACTTCCACTACCCCTCGACGCAGCAAGGCCTGGAAGCATTGAGTAAACGTCCTTCGGGCATGCCGGCCGCGCGCAACTGGAACGTTCAGGGTTATCTGAAAAGCCTGCCCGTTGACCCGTGGGGGTCGCCGTATCAGTTCATCAATCCCGGTGTGCAATCGATCGATGGCAGCTACGACTTGTACTCCCTTGGGGCCGATGGCGTGGCGGGCGGTGACGGGCATGCGGCCGATATCGGTAACTGGGGCGATTGACCCATGCGTCAACGCTGTCGGGGGTTTACCTTGCTCGAACTGATGATCGTGATCGTTTTGATCGGTGTGCTGCTGGGCATGGCGAGCTTAGCCACGGGGCCGAATCCGGCACGTCAGGCCCGGCAGGAAGCGCACGCAATGGCCGGGCTCGTTGGCCAGCTGCGTGAACGCGCGGTGCTTGATGGAGAGGAATACGGCCTGCGGTTGAGTGACGGCGGCTACCGGATGATGCGGCTTGCGGCTCAAGGCTGGCAGCCGATGGCGGCGCTCCAGGCATGGCCCGTCAACGTGCAGCTGTACCTCGAGCAGGACGGGCACCCGCAGACTTTGCAGGGCGATGAAGGACCTCCGCAATTGTTGATGCTCAGCAGCGATGAGACCAGCGCGTTCACGCTGACGTTCTCGACCCCGGACAGGACGCTTTTAAGCGTTTCGAGCGATGGCCTTGGCAAGGTGGTGATCGATGGCTGATCCACTGTCCGCACCCCGCATGCGCGGCTTCACGCTGCTGGAAATCATGGTGGCTCTGGCGATTTTCTCCACGCTGGCAGCGGCCGTGCTCTCGGCAAGCCAGTACGTGGTGAAGCAAACCGCTGCGGTCGAAGAGCGACTCTTTGCCGCCTGGCTGGCGGATAATCAATTGAACGAACTGCGACTTCAATCCGGGTTGCCGCTCGGCCAACAGACGCGGGTGATGAAAATGGATCGCCGTGACTGGCAACTGCGCCAGCACATCAAACCGTCGACCGACCCGCGCCTGCTGAAAGTCGATATTGACGTCAGCGTGTCCGGTCGCGAGCAAACCCTGCACCGCGCCAGTGGCTGGATACCGGCTCGTGATGAATAAGCAGAGCGGTTTCACCCTGCTTGAGTTGGTGATTGCCATGGCAATCTTTGCCTTGTTGGGGCTGGCGAGCTGGGGCCTGTTCGACGGCGTCGTGCGCGTGCAGCAGGGCACGACCGCGCATGAACGGGAATTCAGAGCGCTGCAACGGGCGGTGGCGGTGATTGAGCGGGACCTGTTCCACGTCACCGAACACCCTGTTGTGCTCGGGCAAACGTCACTGCAGTTGCAACGCAGCCATTGGCGCAATCCTTTGGACCAGCCCCGCAGCGAGCGGCAGACACTGACTTACCGGCTCGACAACGGCACGCTGTGGCGTGAAAGCCAGGGCGAGGGCGAGCAACTCATACAGCGGCAAAAACTGCTCGACGATGTCCGTGACTTGAGCTGGCGTTTGTTCGAACGGGAGTCCGGCTGGCGCAACGATTGGCCGTCCGCACGGGACGCGACGGCGGCGATGGCCGTGGAGCTGCAGGTGTCGGTGGGGCGTTTCGAGACGATCCGGCGGGTGTTGCTGTTGCCGGCTGCGTTGCCATGAATGGGCATCAACGGGGTATCGCCCTGATCAGTGTGTTGTTGGTGATGAGTCTGGCGTTATTGATCACCAGCGGCTTGCTGCGCAGCCATCGCCTGTCGCTGCAATCCAGCGGACAGGCATTGCAGCAAGTCCATTTGCGCCAACTCGCGGTGGCCGGTGAAGCCTGGGCGCTGTTGCGCTTGCAGGAAGCGGCAAAGGACGCGCAGAAAACCGTCGATCTGACTCAGGACTGGGCGCGGATGACGCCCGATTTCGACGTCGATGACGCGCAAATCCGCGTCGATATCGAAGACCTTGCCGGGCGGTTCAATCTCAATACTTTGTTGATTGAGGGGCAGATCGATCAAGTCACCCGCAAGCGCTGGGCGCGTTTTCTCGATGGGCTCGGCCTCCCTCCGCTGCAACTGAGTCAGGTCGGCGCCTTGCGAGAACTGAGCCAGCTGCGCCTGCTGCCGGACGTTGATGGACAGCTGCTGCGACAACTGGAGCCATGGGTCGCGTTGTTGCCGGTGGAGGCCGCGCTGAACATCAACACGGCACCGGCGCCGGTGTTAACAGCGCTCGACGGCGTAGAGACCGCCACGGCCGCCGCGCTGGTTCAACAGCGTTCGACAACTGCATGGGCCAGCGTCCAGGCCTTTACCCAGGACCCGCTGCTCGCCGGCGCGGGCCTGAGCAGTCACGGACTGGGGACCAGCAGTCGCTGGTTTCGAATCACGGTGCAGATTGTTCAGGGGCAGAGCCGCCTGCGGCTTGCAACGGATGTCGAACGCGACCCCAAAACCCATCACTTCAAAGTCCTGCAACGACGTCTTCTACCTTCGAGTGCCCCCGAGATGCCGCGATGAACACCTGGCTTTACCTGACCGCCGAGGGCCTGGCCGACGCGTCGAATGACTGGCCTTGCTGCCTGTGGTCTGCAACCGGCGAACGCCAACTCATGCCAATGAATCAGGCCGCGCTCGCCCTGAATGGTCGAGCCATCAATTTGTTGCTGCCCATGGAATTGTGCAGTTGGGTGCGCAGCGAGCCGTGGCCCTCCAGGCGCCAGCCCGGCGCGCAAGCCATCGCGTTTGCGGTGGAGGATCAACTGAGCGAAGCGCTGGAAAAACTGCACCTGAGTATTGGCGCTCGTGACGGGGACGGGCGCTATCCGGTGATGGTGATCGGCCGGCAGCGATTTGCCGTAGTGCTGGCGCTGCTCGCCGAATCGGGCATCGAGGTGCGTTCGGTGTTTGTCGATGCTGATGTCATGCCGGGGCCTGAGCCAACGGTTATCCGTTGGTTTGATCGATGGCTACTGGGCGGCGGGATACCGGCTCGGGTGGCCATGGCGGATGATGGTCTGACATCGCTCAGATCGGCCTTGCCGCCTGACAGTCGATGGATCGACGAGCGAGAAGAGGCGACCTATATCGATCAATGCATGACCCTGCGGCCGTTGCATGCCATCAATCTGTTGCAAGGTCAGTTCGCCGCGCGCAGCAAACGCCTGCCGTGGCGTCTCGGTGTACTGGCGTTGTTGGCGATGCTGCTGCTGACCTGGGGCGCCAGCGCTACGCGCGTGCATTTTCTGGAGAGTGAAACCCGTCGGCTCTACAGCCAGAACGAGCAACGGTTCAAAGCGCTCTATCCTGACCAGAGCCGTATCGTCGATCTGGCGACGCAGCTCAAAGCGCTGCAGGGCCAAAGCGCTGAGCCGCAGAAGACACGTATCGCCGGTTTGGTGAATCTGATCGAGCAGGTCATCGGCGCGAGCCATGTCGAGGTCCGGCGGATCGAATTTCGCGTCGGCGACGGCTGGAAAATCCAGCTGACCGCCAACAGCTTTGCCGAGCTGGAACAGTTGCGCGAACGCGGGCGGCAGCAAGGTGTGCCGGTCCGGCTCGACAACGCGAGCAAAGAGCGCAACCGCATCCAGGCGACGCTGACCGTGGAGGACAACACATGATTGCGCAATGGCAACGGCTGTCCATTCGCGAGCGTCGACTGTTGCTGGGCATGGGCGCACTGGTATTGGCCGTCGTCGCGTTCAGCCTGATCTGGCAGCCGACACGACAGCGTCTGGAAACCGTAGAACGGCGGTATCAGCAGCAACTGAGCCTGGTGGCAGAGCTGCAACGGGCGCAACCCCGCAGCGCGGTCTTGATCGCTACTGATCAACCGTTGTCACTGCGTCTCAGTGAAAGTGCTGCGGCAGCGGGGCTCGAACTGCATCAGATGGAGGCTGACAATGACTTGCTGCGCCTGACTATCAGCGGCGACGCAAGGAGGCTGCTGCAATGGCTGGATAACGCCGAGCGTGATGGCGCTGCAATGCACTCGCTGACGCTGGAAAAGCGTGATGCGGTGCTGGAGGCTCGGGTGGTTCTGCGGTAGCGGTGGGCTGAAGAGATTCCGTGTGGGAGCGAGCCTGCTCGCGATTGCGCAGTGTCAGTCTCCAGAGATGTTGACTGATAAACCGCCATCGCGAGCAAGCTCGCTCCCACAGGTTTTTTGTTGGCCATGGCATGGGTGTTCACCGGTAATCGGCGATCACCTAACCCTGCGCAGCCCCCGGCAACGGCGGCAACTTCGCCAGCCTTAACGCAATCAACAGCGCCACCACCAGCAACGCGCCTATAAACACGCCGATGCCGTTCCATCCACCCAAGTGCCAAAACACCCCGCCCGCCGTCCCGGCAATACTCGACCCGGCGTAATAGCTGAACAAGTACAGCGACGCTGCCTGGCCCTTGGCTTTGAGGGCGCGGCGGCCGATCCAGCTGCTGGCCACCGAATGCGCGGCGAAGAAACCGAAGGTGAACATCAGCATGCCAATGATCACCAAGGGCAGGGGCGTGAACATCGTCAGGGCGAGGCCGGCGAGCATCAGCACGATGGTGGCCCAGAGCACCTTGCGTCGGCCCAGCTTGTCCGCCAGCGCACCGATTTTTGCCGAGCTGTAGATGCCCGACAGGTACACCACCGAAAGCAGCCCGACGAAGGCCTGGTCCATGTGGTACGGCTCGGCCAGCAAGCGATAACCGATGTAATTGAACAGGGTGACGAACGCGCCCATCAACACAAAGGCTTCGAGGAACAGCAGCGGTAAACCGGCGTCGCGAAAATGCATGCTGAAGCCATCGAGCAGGCTGCGCGGGTGCAGCGAGCGCGCGCGGAAGTTGCGGGATTCGGGGAGGATTTTCCAGAACACCGCCGCCGCGATCAGCGCCAGTCCGCCGATCACCAGCATTGCTGTATGCCAGCTGACAAAGTCGATCAATACGCCGGTGATCAAGCGCCCGCTCATCCCGCCAATCGCGTTGCCGGCGATGTACAGGCCCATCGCCAGACCGATGTGCTGCGGGTGAATTTCTTCGCTCAAGTACGTCATGGCGACCGCCGCCAGGCCACTCAATGACAACCCGATCAGCGCGCGCATCAGCAACACGCCGTGCCAGCTCGGCATCATCGAACTGGCGATGGTGCACAGCGCCGCCGCAAACAGCGCCGCCACCATCACCGGTTTACGCCCGACACGGTCGGAAATCGGGCCGGTAATCAGCAGGCCGATGGCGAGCATGCCGGTGGCCACCGAGAGGATCAGGCTGCTCTGCGCGGCGTTGATGGAATATTCGTGGGACAACAGCGGCATCATCGGTTGCACGCAGTACAGCAGCGCAAAGGTCGCGAAGCCGCCGGAGAACAAGGCCAGCACCGTGCGCATGAACATCGGCGTGCCTTTTTCGATGTAGATTTCCTTGAGCTCGGCGACGGCATCGTCCAGCGCGGCGGGCGGAACTTCATGGGCGAGTGGGGCGACAGCAGTTTTCACTTCAGACCTCGGGGGGAGCGCAGCCGGTCAGGCAATGAAAAAAGCATATAGCTGGCTAATGATTCAATCCAATATATTGTTCGACCTGTTTAAGAGGTTTTGCGACCTAATGAGGTTTTTATGGAATTGCGTCACCTGCGCTACTTCATCGCTGTTGCCGAAGAACTGCATTTCGGCCGCGCCGCACAGGTGCTGGGCATCTCGCAACCGCCGCTGAGCCAACAGATTCAGGCGCTGGAGCAAGAAGTCGGCGCACGGCTCTTCGAGCGGACCAATCGTCGGGTCGAGCTCAGTGAAGCCGGTCGGTTGTTTCTGCAAGAGGCGCGGTTGGTGCTGGCGCAAGTCGATAAAGCGGCTGATGTCGCACGGCGGGCGCAGTTGGGGGAGTTGGGTGAACTGAAGATCGGCTTCACCTCGTCGGCGCCGTTCAACTCGACCATTCCCCAGGCGATTTTCTCATTTCGTCAGCGTTTCCCGGCGGTGCATTTGAACCTGCGGGAAATGAGCAGCACCCAAGTGGCCGAGGCGTTGGTGGACGAGTCAATTGAAGTCGGCATCATGCGGCCCTTGGGGTTGCCGGATTCGCTGAGCGTGGTCGAATTGATGCGCGAGCCACTGGTGGCGGTGCTCAGTTCCAAGCATCCGTTGGTGGTCGACAGTGAAGACGGTCTGTTCCTGTCGGCATTGGCCCTCGAGCCGTTTGTATTTTTCCCACGCAGTTACGGCAGCGGGTTGTACGCGCAGTTGCTCAGCCTGGCGCGGGATTCCGGCTTCAGTCCGCACTTCGCC
This sequence comes from Pseudomonas fluorescens, assembly GCF_902497785.1. Classification (GTDB taxonomy): domain Bacteria; phylum Pseudomonadota; class Gammaproteobacteria; order Pseudomonadales; family Pseudomonadaceae; genus Aquipseudomonas; species Aquipseudomonas fluorescens_BO. The sequence goes on along the minus strand of NZ_CABVHK010000022.1, from coordinate 34,662 downwards.
CAAGAGGCGGGGGAAGCGATGACCATCATCGGATTGGTGGCGGCGGGATTGGGGGTGTCGGTGTTGCCCGCGTCTTATCAGCGGATGCGCATTGATGGCGTGGTCTATCGGCCGCTGCTCGATCCGGCTGCGGTGTCGGCGGTTTGGCTGGTGCAGCGCAAGGATCAGAAATCGCCGATGGCCAAGGCGTTTGTCGAACTGCTGACGCGCAAGGTCGAACCGCTTAAGTCATGAACGACGCGACCTGTAGGAGCCGGCTTGCTGGCGATAGCGGAGTGCCACGCGACATCGATGTTAACCGTTACGCCGCCATCGCCAGCAAGCCGGCTCCTACAGGATTTGCGCCGTGTCAGCGGTGGTTGTGGGAAGTTTCCTAAGACCGGTTCCAGGAGGCTACAAGACCTTGCGGCACAGCCTACAACTACGCCAGAATCCGCCGGCTTGTGCGCTTTGAGGGCCCTCGGTAACTTGATTCGCATCACTGATTCCCAGTGATCGGGTTTAGTAGCCCGTGTCCACACGATGCGCACTAGCGTTTCATTAAGTCAGGTATCCGATACCTGCGCTTGATGGCAGCAGTGCGCAGGGCGCCCTCGGGCGCGCCGGTTTTCGTGTGTCCCCGGTCTACTAACCTGCGCACAGCTGCCACCCTTTCGATTAGTAGCGACTCGGTGATGGCCTACTTTTGGGACACCGATTATGACCAATACAACAGAAAACCCACCAGACACCGATCCAGACACTCGCCGTCAACCCAGCACATTCTTCTTCGTCTCCCCCGACATCGACAACGTTGCCTTGCTGGCGTACGCCTGCGAATCCCTGGCATCAGCGAATGTCATGGCGAGCGATTTCGTGAGGTACCTGGAAGGATCACATTGCAACACGCTGCTGGGCATTCAACAGTCGATCATGCTGGGAGAACTGGCGGTGAACCGCGTGTTGGATAACCTCGATCCGCCCTGATCGACCGCGCTGATCGTTCCCACGCACAAAGTGGGAACGACCAGCTCATGGTTTTGCACTGCCAGCGGTCGACTCGGGGATCGACGTTTGCTTGGGATGGCCAGGGTGCAGCGGATTCTCCTCCCACCTTGCTTCAATTTCATCGAAGGGTACCCACGGTCTGGCAACGGAAAGGGTGATGAGATAGCGTTCTTCGGTCGGGTTTCTGGAATCCTTGAAACGGCCCAACAGCAGCATTACCTGATACTTGTCGCCCGCCTGCCAAAAGGATCGTCCGTGCCGGATCCCTTTCCGAAGCCAGGCCCGCCATTCGGGTGTATCGGCGATGGTGGGGTCGTTTCGCAGGCCCATCGCCATCCAGCCTTTTTCTCGCCATTGCTCCTGTAAGTCGAGAACGACCTTGAGGGCGTCATCGAGCAGCAACGGTTCTATTTGGGGGGACATGCGGATGTCTTCAATGACGTTGTCGTCAAAACCAACCGTGAAAAAGCGAGCCAGCGGCGTGACGAACCCGTACTGTGGGTCAATTAATCGCAATCGTGCATCCACTGAAGGGATGCCGAGCCATACGTGTCCACGGATTAACGGGCTAAAAGAGGCTGAAGAACGGTTACGCATCTCTTCATACGTTCCGCCTATCTCCAGGGCAATTTCCGGTTCTTCCCACAGAGGCTGCTTCAGTTGATGGATGGCAGCCAGCATCAGCACAGCCAGAAGCAGCCAGCCTGCGCCTCGGTGCCAGTTGCGCAGGTTCATGCCTCGCCACCCGAGGCGATTTCTCAAATCGACTGCTCCAGCGTGAGACGGTTACCATCGCGCAACTCAAGGTTCTCCACTGCCAGCGGTCGACTCGGGGATCAACGATTGCTTGGGACTGCCGGGGTGCAGCGGATTTTCCTGCTCCCATCCTTCTTCAATTTCATCGAAGGGTACCCACGGTCTGGCAATGGAAAGGGTGATGAGATAGCGTTCTTCAGTCGGATTTCTGTAGTCAGTGAACTGCCCCAAAACCAGCATGACTTGATACTTGTCTCCTGCCTGCCAGAAGGATCGCCCGGATCGTTCACTGTCCCCAAGCCAGGCCCGCCATTCGGGTGTATCGGCGATGGTGGGGTTGTTTCGCAGGCCCATCGCCACCCAGCCTTTTTTGCGCCACTGGTCCTGTAAGTCGAGAACGACCTTGAGGGCGTCATCGAGCAGCAACGGTTCTATTTGGGGGGACATGCGGATGTCTTCAATGACATTGTCGTCAAATCCGACAGTGAAAAAACGAGCCAGAGGCGTGATGAACCCGTATTGCGGATCAATCAATCGTAATCGTGCATCCACCGCTGGAATCCCGAGCCATAGGTTCCCAGGGAGTAACGGGCTAAAAGAGGCTGAAGAACGGTTACGCATCTCTTCATACGTTCCGCCTATCTCCAGCGCAATTTCCGGTTCTGCCCACAGAGGCTGCTTCAGTTGATGGTTGGCAGCCAGCGTTAGCACGCCCATAAGCAGCCAGCCTGCGCCTCGGTGCCAGTTGCGCAGGTTCATGCCTCGCCACCCGAGGCGATTTCTCGAATCGACTGCTCTAACGCACCTCGGTTACCGTCGTTGAGCATGCCATCGAAACTTGCCGCAGCCCGGAGTACAAAAGGCATGCGTTGATTGATGTCCGACAAGTCCGCCAGTGGATGGCTACTGAAACCGATGGTGCGTCCGTCCTCAACGGGTTGGCATTGGCTCGTGAGGGTCAACTCGATCGCCTGGGCCACACCAGAGGGAAAACCGGTCACGTAGGAGGCGTGGTTCGCACGTAGCAGAGCCACCATTTGCGGGTTCTCGTAAATGGCGGGCTGCAGAATGTTGCGCTGCTCATGCCTCGCTAGATACACAACGCTCCTGGCAATATCCCCGGTATCAATCGCCTCGAAAGCATCAATAATTTCCTGCTGGAATTGTCCGAAGCGAAGCCTTTTTTGCTCAACCGGCCAAAGCACCGGAAACTTCGGATGCCCATAGATTCCCTCTCGCGCTTCCAGGCACTTCTTCAATTCCTTCAACCCACGCTTCGCATAAAACTCATGCAGCGGGAAAATATCCAGAAACAGCGAGGTATTCCCAAGCGCCATCATGTCGTGCACATGCCGGAACTGCTGTTGCACCAGCGACAAGTCTTCCCCCGCTGAACGAAAATCCACCGAAGGCACCGGATTACGCGCATCGGCTTCCTTGTAGTCGCGCAGTTCATCTGCCTGCCCGGACATCCTGTCCGGGGTCAACAGACCATGTTCTCGGCGGCTGTCGCGCATTCGCCCTCGCGTCTCACGCTCCTGGCGAATGAGTTCAATACTGTCCGCCGCATGCAGCAGCCCACAGCCAACCTGCTTGGAAGCAAACGCTGCGAGCCCGGCCCACTGGAACCGCGGATCGTGCAACCACAGCCGGGCGTACGCAGCGTTGATCACTCGGTTGCGCTCCACCGGGTCTGCTATTAGCACACCGCCGGGTGCGACGATTTCTTCGGCTTCGCGCTGGTAGGTACGCCAAAGGCATGCGCACGTGAGGATGGGGACGTCGGTCACCCAGGTTTTGACGCCGTAAAGCTGCATCTCTTTGCATTCACAGTCAGCAACGGGCGTGCTGTTGTGGTTCAGGAGTTGTTCATCGCTGGGGTGTTCTTTGAAACACTGAGTCATGGCTGGAGGACTGTCTATCAGGGAATCCTTGAACCCTAACAGCCATAAATCCCGCCCGGATCAGGCAGATGAAAAATCAGAATTCACTGGCAGGTGAGAGGCGAATAGCGGGAGGGAAAGTTCGATTAGACGTGTAGGAAATATCTTTTAACGCCTCGTCCATCGCCGAAAAATCAACGACGTATTCACCCCGCCAAACGCAAAATTATTGTTCATCGCGTTTGTCGAACTGCTGACGCGCGAGGTTGAACCATTAACGGCGTGACTGCTTCGCAGCCATTCGCGAGCAGGCTCGCTCCCACAGGGATTTGCGGTGTGGACACGATTTTTGTTCCACCACCGCTCCACTGTGGGAGCGAGCCTGCTCGCGAAAACATCCGCAAGATCACCAAAAAGGGTGTGGCTACCGAGGCCACACCCGGTCTACTAGCCTGCGCACAGCTGCGACCCTTTTGATTAGTAGCGACTCGGGCCTTCAGCAGTCGATCATGCCGGGAGAACTGGCAGTGAACCGCGCGCTGGATAACTTCGATCCGCCTGGATAACTTAAGCGCATATTAAAAAGATCGCAGCCTTCGGCAGCGCCTACAGGTGTACACCGTTCTGTAGGAGCTGCCGAAGGCTGCGATCTTTTGATCTTGCTTACGACCAGCGCTTGAATATCAGCGACGTATTCACCCCACCAAACGCAAAGTTATTGTTCATCACATACCGATTACTCATCTGCCGAAACTCGCCGCGCAAGTAATCCAGCTTCCCGCAGTTCGGATCAACCTCATCAAGGTTGAACGTATGCGCATACGAATCGCGGTTCATCATTTCGATGCTGAACCAGGACTCCAGCGCTCCGCACGCGCCAAGGGTGTGGCCGAGGAAGCTTTTCTGCGAGCTGATCGGCATGTGCTCACCAAACAGGCTGCTGGTCGCCAGGGTTTCGGCGATGTCGCCCTGTTCAGTCGCGGTGCCGTGGCCGTTGACGTATCCGATGTCTGACGGCTGCAAACCGGCGTCTTCCAGGGCCAGTTCCATGGCCCGGCGCATGGTGAGTTGCTCTGGACGCGTGGTGTGCTGGCCGTCGGCGTTGCTGCCGAAGCCGACCAGTTCAGCGTGAATGTGCGCACCGCGCGCCAGTGCGTGTTCGAGTTCTTCGAGCACCAGCATGCCGCCGCCTTCACCGATCACCAGGCCATCGCGACCGCTGTCGTAGGGGCGCGGTGACGTCTGCGGCGCATCGTTTTTCAGGCTGGTGGCGTACAGCGCGTCGAAGACCATCGCTTCGGTGGGGCACAGTTCCTCGGCGCCGCCGGCGAGCATCAGTGGCAACCGGCCGAACTTGATCGATTCATAGGCATAGCCGATGCCCTGGCTGCCGCTGGTGCAGGCGCTGGAGGTCGGGATCAGCCGGCCGGTAAGGCCGAAGAAGATGCTGATATTCGCCGCCGTGGTGTGCGGCATCATGCGCACGTAGGAGTTGGCGTTCAGGCCTTCGGCGACCGAGTTGAGCAGCATGTTGCCGAACGCCTTGATTTCGTCGGTGCTACCGGTGGACGAGCCGCAGGCAACGCCCATGCGCCCGTCCTTGATCGACTCGTCGCCGAGCAGTCCGGCGTCAGCCAAAGCCCTCTCCGCCGCGCCGACCGCCAGGCGCGATACCCGGCCCATGCTGCGCAATTGCTTTCGGGTCCAGTGGCTCGGCACTTTGAAGTCATCGATCGGCCCGGCCAGCCGCGTGTTGAGCTCGGTAAAACGATCCCACTCGTCCATCCGGCGGATGCCGCTGCGGTTGGCCGCGAAATGGCCGGCGATGGTGTCCCAGTCGCTGCCCAGTGAGGTGATGCCGGCCATGCCGGTGACGACGACGCGCTTCATCAGCACAGGCCTCCGTTGACGGCCAGCACCTGGCGGGTGATGTACGACGCTTCCGCCGACATCAGGAAATTCACCGCGCCGGCCACCTCTTCGGGGGTGCCCATGCGCTGTGCGGGAATCATCTTCATCAGTTCTTCCACCGGTACGTTTTCGTCGAGCATGGCTGTGTCGATCAGGCCGGGTGCGACACAGTTGACGGTAATTTTGCGCTTGCCCAATTCGATCGCCAACGCTTTCGCCGCGCCGATCAAACCGGCCTTGGAGGCGCTGTAATTGACCTGCCCGCGATTGCCGATCAAACCCGAAACCGAGGTAATACACACAATTCGCCCGGCGGCGCGTCGACGGATCATCGGCATCATCACCGGGTGCAGCACGTTATAGAAACCGTCGAGGTTGGTGCGCATCACTACGTCCCAATCATCCTCGCTCAGCGCCGGAAAAGCACCGTCACGCGTCAGGCCGGCGTTCAGCACCACGCCGTAATAGGCGCCGTGGCTTTCCACGTCGGCTTCGAGAATGGCTTTGCAGCTGGCCCGGTCGGACACGTCGAATTGCAGGATGCGCGCGTTGCGTCCCAGGGCTTGGACCTCGGCTTTCACCCCTTCAGCGTCCGCCAGACCGCTGCGGCAATGCAGCACGATGTCATGCCCGGCCTGGGCCAGGCGCAGGGCGATGGCGCGACCGATGCCACGGCTGGAACCGGTGACCAGTATCGATTCAGTCATGACTGGACTCCTTGGGTTTCATGAAGGTACTGCGCGGCCTGCGGCGGGCGGAACACGTTCAGACGGGCGGTGGCGTGAATGCCGGGGGCATTGATGTGGCATTCGAACACGCCCATGCCGTTGTCGTCTTCCAGCGAACGAATCCCGTGGATGGTCAGCTCGGTGCCCGCGGGAAAATGTTCGACGTTGCATTCGAATTTGCGCGAGCCCAGCAAAAAGCCCAGCGCCACCGCGTCGCCCCGCTGGCGCGCATGGCAGCCGGCGTAGGCGGCCACGCTCTGGGCCATCAGTTCGATGCCGACCCACGCCGGCAGGCCTCCGTCGGCACGGCTGAAGAGGCCGCCCGGCCTGACGGTCAGGCGGGTGTGAATCTGCTCGTCATCGAACGCGAGGATCTGCTCGATAAGGATCATGTCGCCCGCGTGGGGCAGCAGTTCGGCGAGCGGCCAGTCAATCATGGGGCGTCTCCGATAATCAGGCTGACGTTGTTGCCACCGAAAGCAAAGGAATTGCTCATCAGGTAGCGTGGTGCAATGGACGTCAGACGGTCGCTAGGGGTCACCCACTTCAGGGCCGGCAGTTCGGGGTCCGGTTGGCCGTCCCAGACGTGTGGCGGCAGCGCGTGTCCGGGGTTGTCAGCCGTGAGGCTCAGCCAGCAGAACGCCGCTTCCAGCGCGCCCGCCGCGCCGAGGGTGTGGCCGGTCATCGGTTTGGTCGACGAGCAGGGCACGCCTTGCGGGAACAACGCCCTCACCGCCAGGCTTTCCATGGCGTCGTTGTGTTGAGTGGCGGTGCCGTGCAGGTTCAGATAAGCAATGTGTTCGGCTTGCAGATGCGCGCGGCTCAAGGCTTTGCGCATCGCTTGCAGGGCGCCGCGGCCGCTGGGTTCCGGCGCAGAAATGTGGTGTGCATCGGAGCTGGCGCCGCTGCCAAGCAAGGCGATGGACTGACGGACGTCGGGACTTTTGGTCATCAGGAACAGCACGGCGGCTTCGCCGATGTTGATGCCGTTGCGGTCGACCGAAAACGGGTTACAGCGCTGCTCGGAGACCGCTTCCAGCGCCGAAAATCCGTTGAGGGTCAGCTTGCACAAACTGTCGACCCCGCCGCACAACACCGCATCGCACAGGCCCAGGTCCAACAGTCGTTGAGCACTCATCAACGCCCGGGCGCTTGAGGTACAGGCCGTGGAAATCACATAGGCCGGCCCACTGAGTTGCAGCCAGTCGGCGAGGAAAGTCGCCGGTGCGCCGAGTTCCTGTTGCTGATAGTCGTAATCGGCCGGGAACTGATGCTCGCGAATGTAATGGGCCAGCCCGCGACTGGCTTCGTCGATGCCGGAGGTGCTGGTGCCGAGAATCACGCCGATGCGGTCGCGACCGTAGGTCTGGATCGCGTGATCGATGTCGTCGCGGATTTGCAGCGCGGCTTCCAGCAACAGCTGATTGTTGCGGCTGCTCTGATTGGCCAGTTCGGCCGGGATAGGCGTCAGTTCGCCGCGCACTGCCGCCACCGGCAGCGACCGCTCCGGCACCCAGCCAGACTCGCTGCGCATGCCGGAGCAATCGCCGGCGAACAGGTTGCGCGCGACTTCCTGTTTGTCGCGTCCCAGGGCGCAGATCACCCCGAGAGCGTTGAGGTAAGCGGTCATGGCGTTTCACCGGTCAGCGGCGAGATTAAATACTTCGGACCTTTGGGCAGGTTCAATTCAAATCTCAACGGTTGTGAGTAACGCACTTCCCAGTGTTCTGGCAGAGATCGTTGCACGCCATGCTGCCAGGCTTGGGGATAGTTGCCGTGCAATTGATCCTTGGGCGTCAGCGCAAACAGTAACGCGGCGAACAGCTCCCGGGCTTCCGCATTGGGCGGTAGCAGACCGTCGGCCTGCCATTGGCCGTCGATGAATGTTTGCCGCGCCTGGGGAATGCCCAGCAAGTCCATCATCGACCAGCGAATGCCCGGGCCCTCTGGGACGATCACCAGCACCCAGTCCTGACGCTGGCCGTCCAGCAGACGCTGGATGTGCAATTGCTGCGGCAAAGGCAGGGTCGGGTGTTGTACGGGCAGCGGTGCCTGGCTGGCGCAGGCACTCAAAAACAGTACCGCGCCAAATAGCAAAAATCGCCAGACAGCCGCTATCCCTGTGGGAGCGAGCCAACTCGCGAATGCGTCGGTACATCCGCTACTTTTGTTGACTGACCCACCGCTTTCGCGAGCAGGCTCGCTCCCACAGTTTTGATTTGCGTCGCTCAGGTCACTCATGTGGCCTCCCTGGCACAGAGTTCCGAGAGCATCCGCAGCCGGCGTTTTGGTTCGGCGACGAAAGGATTACGTTCGTCCCAGGCATAACCGGCGAGGATCGAGCAGATCATGCGGCGGATGTCCTCGGAGCCGCCCTCGTAATAGATCACGTCCTGGAAAGTCCCGGCGTACCAGCCTTCGACATAGCAACGGAAGGTGTCGACGCCGCGCTTGAGCGGTGCGGCGAACTCGGTTTGCCAGTCGACGCTTTCGCCTTCCAGCTGACGGTGCAGCACCCCGGCAGCCATGCTCGCCGAACGCATGGCGATGGTCACCCCGGAGGAAAAGACCGGGTCGAGAAATTCCGCCGCGTTACCGAGCAATGCAAAGCCTGGACCGTGCAGGGTTTTGACGTTGGCCGAATACCCGCCGATGGTGCGCGCCGGCGTGTCCCACACGGCATTGTCGAGCACGCCGGACAGGCTTGGCGTCTCGGCAATGAAACCGCGCAGGCAGTCGTCGAGATTCTCGCTGCGGCCGGCGAAATGTTCCGCCGCCGCGACCACGCCCACCGAGCAACGGCCATCGCTGAAGGGGATGGTCCAGAACCAGACATCGCGCTGGGTCGGATGAGTGGTGATGAGGATTTTCGTGCGGTCAAAGTTCGGGTGATCGATGTGGTCTTCAACGTGGGTGAATACCGCCTGACGCACCGGAAAGTTCGACGGTGCCTCAAGGTCGAGCAAGCGCGGCAGGACGCGGCCGTAACCGCTGGCATCAAGGATGAAATCCGCTTCGATGCGGTACTCACTGCCGTCTTCGCGTTGCACGCCGAGCAACGGCTTTGCCCGATCGATGTCAACACTCACGATCGCTTCGCCGTAACGGATTTCCACACCTTGCAGCGCCGCTTGATCGGCCAGCAGTTTGTCGAAATCGGCGCGCTGGACCTGAAAGGTCGTCGGCTTGCCATTGCTGAAGGTGTCGCCGAAATCGAAAGCGCTGTAGTGCTCGCCCCAGGCGAAGGCGGCCCCGGTTTTCAGCTGGAAACCGGCCGCGTTCACCGCGTCGAGCATGCCGGCTTCTTCGACGAAATCCAGGCAGTGCGACAGCAGGCTTTCGCCGATGGAGAAACGCGGGAAATGCTGACGCTCAATCACCAAGACGTCATGGCCCTTGCGCTTGAGCAACGCGGCGGCGATGGCACCCGATGGACCGGCACCGATGATCACTACCTGACGACGTTCCATTTCAACGGTTGGCATGGGGGCTCCTTGCCGGGACGGCAGCCAGAGGGGTTCGGTGCATGCCGGCGAATGCCGGCAGCAGTGTCGCAATCAGGCCCATCAGCATCAGCGCAAAGTACAGCGCCGGGCTGATGAGTTGCTGTTGCAGTAGCAGGTTGAGAAATACGATTTCGCTCAAGCCGCGAATGTTCAGCAGAATACTTTCGCGCCAACGGCTGGCGCCTGCAAACGAAGCGCCGGCCCACCCCAGACCCAGCCAGTTGCCCAGCAGTTTGCTGGCAATCGGCAATAGCAGCAGCGCGGCCAGTTGCGCCCAGCCCAGGCTGTCCATGGCGCTGTGGACGTTGATCTGTACGATGCCGAACGTGAGGATCAGCGGGATCGCGATCCAGGTCTGCAAGCGATTCATCCACGCCGCCGGCATTGGCAACACCAACGGCGCCTTCAAGGTGGCCATGCTCAACAAGTAGCCGATGCCGACAATCAGAGCATTGAGCTTGTAGTGCTCGGCGACCACCAGCAGCGCGAAGAACAGACCGCTGTAAACCCGTGGCTGACGCAAGCCAAGTACCCGCAGCACAAAGGGCACGCACGCGCACGCCAACGGCAGCAACAGACTGCTCAAATGCAGACTGCCCTGGGCGATGGCGAACACGGTCCAGCACGTCAGGTCGATCAGGATCGCGGTCTGCACCAGACGCCGGGTGGCGGTGGTCGGGTAGCCGATGTGCCGCAGATACAGGTACAACACCGGAATCGCGGTGATGGCGAACAGCAGTCCGACCGCCAGTGAGCTGATCCACGGTTGTGGCGGCAGCCACCAGATCGCCGTGGCGAGGCCGCAGGCGAACGGCACGCAGAAACTCGGCAGGGCGATTTTCAGGCTCTGGCGATCCAGTCGCAGATCGATCACGTCGCTGAGGATATAGCCCAGTAACAACGCGAAACTCAGGCTGTAGAGGTTTTTCAGCCAGATCGGCGCGACCAGCGCTGCGCCGCTCAACTGCCAGTGGGGTTCGACCCAGAAATACATCAGCAACGGCAGTCCGAGGGTGGCCAGCAGTAACTGACTGACGATCGGGATCAGGCCGAAGTGCCGACCGGCACGCGTGGCCACGGCGAATAGCGCGAGGGCCATCGCCCAGAACAGCACGATCATCACGCTGCCGACTCCGCGACCGTGGTCGCATGCACCTGACGTCCGGCCCAGGGCGCCAGCAAGAAGCTGAACGCCAACCCCAGACTCACCGACAGTCCGAAGTTGCTAACGGCCGGGGTGCTGGACACCGCCAGCAAACCGAACGACAACCAAGTGGTCAACGCCGCGAGCAAGGTGCCCAGCAGGCTCACAGCGGCGCCGCCGACCTGTTCGCGCATGAGGATCGCGTAATCGACGCTGATCGCCGTCACCAGCAGCAGGCCGAACAGGCTGAACAGCGTCAGCGGCTGCCCGAGCCAGCCAAGGCTGGCGAGACTGCACAGCGCCGCCAGCAGCGGCAGGGCAACGATGCGCAGCGCGCCGCCGAGGCCGAACGGCAGGATCAGCACCAACACGATCAGCACGCAGGAGGCGAGTTTCAATTCAGCCGCGCTGATTTGCGTCTGGGCAAATACGTTGTTCAATTCGCCCAGACGATCCACCAGTTGCACACCGGGCAAATCCAGCGCCTGCACCCGCAGCAGCGCCGGGTTATTCAGGCCTTGCAGGCTGACCATCGCTGCCACGCCGTCATCGGTCGGGCCCAGCCACAAGGTGCGATAGGGTTCGGCCAGCGGCCCGGCCAGCGCCGCGTCGATGTCTGCGACGGGCAACGCCTGCAACGTCGCCAACTCGGTTTGCAGCGCCTCGACCGGCACCCCGAGGTCGAGCAGCGGTTGCCAGAACGACGGCAACTTGCTCAGTGCGTCGCGCACTTGTCGCTGTTCGCCGGGCTGGCTGACCAATTGACTGAGCGATAGATAGCCCTGGAGTTTTTCCAGATTGACCAACTGATCCAGACGCTCGCTCAACGCGGTCTGGCGTTCGAGCAATTCTTGCTGATTGGCCGCCCGCACCAGGAAAAACTGGCTGGTGGGTTGATAGCCGGTGATGCGCGCAATGGTCTGGGCTTCGTCCGTCAATTGCTGCGGCGCGCCGACCCATTGGCGGATATCGTTTTTACTCTCCAGTTGCAGCAGACCAGCGACGCAGAAAGCGATCAGCAAGGCCAGCAGCACCGGCGTTTTGGCGACTTTGAGCAGCGCTTCGCGGCAATCGAGCAAGTATTCCGACACCCGCAGCGGCCATTGCGCCGGGCGCAAATCCGCACCTTTGAGCAACGCTGGCAACAGGCACACCGCCGACAGGTAAGCGCCGACCAGCCCGGCAGCGGAAAACACGGCGATCTGGGTCAGGGCCGGGAACGGGGTCCAGGCCAATGCGAGGTAACCGATGCAACTGGTGATCAGGCTCAGCGTCAGCCCCGGCAACGTCAGGCGCAGCGCCGGCCAACTGTGCCAGGGTTTCAGGCTCCAGCTTTTGGACAAGTAGTGCAGTGGATAATCGACCGCAACGCCGATCAGGCTGGAACCGAGCACCAGCGTCATTACATGCATATGACCGAACAGCGCCACGCACGCCACTGCACCGAACAACATGCCCACCAGCACCGGAACAAACGCCAGCAATACGCGCCAACGGCGGAACGCCAGCAACAGCAGTAACAGAATGCCGACGGTGGCGCCGCCACCGACCCAGGTCATTTCCCGGGTCGCTTGCTGTTGGCCGGCGGCGGCGTAGAGCAAGCCGCTGGCGGCCAGCAGTTGCACGTTGTCACGGGCCGCGTCCTCGCGACTGTGTTTGAGCAGGTCTGCCACTTGCAGCGGCAGGTTCATGTCAAAGGCATTGCCGGTGGTGCGCGCGCGCAGCAACACCCAGCTTTTGCCGTCGGCATCGGCGACCAGCGCACCGCTGCCGATGTCCAGTTGCACGGCGCCGTGTTGCGGCTGGCTGTTCTGGATGCGCCCGGTCAGGCCCAGCCAGTCATCCTGACTCGGCACCAGACTGAAACCGGTGAATGGGTCGAAGAGTGTCTGCACCCGCTGCTGAATGAAGGCGTCAGGGTGTTCGATCAATTGCTGCCGATCCATCGCCGAGAGCATCGCCAGCCGGCCTTGCATCAATTGCGTGCGCAACGCCGGCAAGTCGGCTTGCAGGGTCCACTGGACCTTTTCAAACAAGCCGCTGGCCTGCCATTGCTCGCCGAGTTTCTGCGCGGTGGCCACGGCTTGCTGGCGATCGGTGTGACCGACCAGCACCAGCATTTCGCGGTTCAGCGGTTCCTGCATGCGTTGCTCGGCGCGCAGTTCCAGCGCGTCCGGCGCCGTACCCGGCACCAGTTCCATCAAATTGGCTGACAGCGGCGCGCCGTCACGCCATTGCCAACCGGCGAGCGCGAGCACCGCCAGCAGCAGGATCAGAAACAGCCGTGGAAGCGTGCGTTCACTCGGCAAAGTCATGTTGCTCCGCGTCGCTCAACGGTTGGCCGCTGGTGCTGTCCGGCATGCGCAGGAAAGTGCTGTCACCTTGGGTTTCCAGCAGCTCGATGCTATTGACCAGTTCGCCGCCGGTGATGTTGATCTGATTGAACACCTGCTTGAGCAGCAGCGAGCGCGGCGTCAGGGTCAGCTCCCAGTGCTGTGCGTCACCGCTCAGGGAAAGCTCGAAGTCCCGTTGCAGGCCGCTGCTGTCACCTTGCAGCACGGCGAGGAACAAGCGGTTTTGCTCAGCGCCGGCGCTCTTGCCCGGCAGCATCTGCCAACCAGCGGCGTCACGCCGCGCGATGCCTTTGGCGGTGATGCGGTAATCCTGTTGCAGCGGGGTTTTCAGCAACCACAGCAGACCGTGGTTTTTCGCGAGGACGAAAGTGCCCTTGCTGGTCAGCGGCTGGGGCAGGGCGCGCAGGTGTTTTTCCTGGATGAAATTGCCGTGGATCACATCGGGTTTGGCCAGTTGGTCGCTGAGCTGTTGCAGATCGAAGGCATTGGCCAGGCCTGGAACGGCCAGCAACACGCACAACACTGTAGGAGCGAGCTTGCTCGCGATGTACGTCAACGATAACGCGTGCTGCCTGAATGAGCGCGGTGCCCGGACGTTTTTCGCGAGCAAGCTCGCTCCTACAGGGGAGCGGGGGTAACAGAACATCATGGCAGGGCCCTCTCGACGGCGTCGGTAAAGACTTTGGGCGAAGCCAACTGCATCTCACGGCTGCTCATGTCGACCGCCACCTGCACCGAACTGGCACGGGTCAAGCGCTCACCGGTCTGCAGGTCGCTGATCAGGTAATTGATCTTCAGACGGTTCTCCCACTCCACCAGATTGGCCCGCACGTTAAGCTTCTGGCCGAACACCGCACCGCGCACGTACCTCAGTTGCAGATCGATCACCGGCCAGGCGTAACCCGATTCGACCATGGCGCTGTAGTTGTGGCCGATCTTGTCCAGCAGCGCGCAGCGGGCGATTTCCAGGTATTTGACGTAATGGCCGTGCCAGACGACGTTCATGGTGTCGACGTCGAAAAACGGCACGAGGATTTCCGTATCGGTGTGAAGCACGCCCTGGCTACGCATGCAGCCTCCAGTGTTGCTCGGCAATCCGTTGCAGGCACAGGCGCAATTCACCTTCCAGTGCGCGGTCTTCAATGACCGGCGGGAAGTCCTTGGCCAGCGCTTCGTGCATGGCCGCGAGGGCCGGCGGCAACGGGCGGGCGTCTTCAGCTTTGCCGCGCAGCCACACGCCTTGATTGGCGGCGAGGAGGGTGGCGGCGGCGACCTGTTCGGTCAGCTCCAGCACGCGGATCGCATCGCGGGCGGCGATGGTGCCCATGCTCACTTTGTCCTGGTTGTGGCATTCGGTGGAGCGCGAAAACACACTGGCGGGCATGGTGTTTTTCAGCGCTTCGGCGGTCCAGGCGCTGGTGCCGATCTGCACGGCCTTGAAGCCGTGGTTGAGCATCGCCCGATCCGCCGTGGCGCCGGACAGATTACTCGGCAAGCCATGGTTGTAACGCTCGTCCACCAGCAGGGCGAGCTGACGGTCGAGCAGGTCGGCGACATTGGCCACGAGGTTTTTCAGGCTGTCCATGGCGAACGCGATGTGGCCGCCGTAGAAGTGCCCGCCGTGCAGCACACGCTCGGCTTCGGCGTCGATGATCGGGTTGTCGTTGGCGCTGTTCAGTTCGATCTCGATAAACGAGCGCAGCCAGTTGAGGCTGTCGGCCAATACGCCGAGCACGTGCGGCGCGCAGCGCAGGGAATAGCGGTCTTGCAGGCGATGCAGCGGCGCGGTCGGCGCGTCGATCGCCAGATCCTTGCGCAGCCATGCGGCCACTTGCATCTGCCCCGGATGCGGTTTGGCGGCGAACAGGCGCTCGTCGAAGTGTTCCGGGTTGCCCTGCAACGCGACCACATTCAACGCGGTAATGCGCGTGGCCAGTTGCAGCAGGTAATCGGCGCGAGCATAGGCCAGGCACGCGAGGCCGGTCATCACGGCGGTGCCGTTCATCAGTGCCAGTGCTTCTTTCGGGCGCAACACCAGCGGTTGCCAACCCAGTTCACGGTGCACGTCGGCGGCCTGGCGGCGTTCGCCTCGGAACATCACTTCACGCTCGCCTGACAGGGTCGCGGCGACATACGACAGCGGCGTCAGGTCACCGCTGGCGCCCACCGAACCTTCCTCCGGAATCAGCGGCAGGATGTCGTGTTCGAGGAACGCTTGCAGGCGCTCCAGCAGCTCCACGCGCACCCCGGACACGCCGTGGCACAGCGACTGTAAACGCGCCGCGAGTACCGCGCGGGTCGCCTGCGCGTCGAGCAGTTTGCCCAGGCCGCAGCCGTGGAACGTGTACAGATGACGCGGCAGTGCCTCGACGTGATGCAGGGGCACCGCGACCACGCAGGAATCACCGTAACCGGTGGTCACGCCGTAGATCACGCCTTCCTTGTCCAGCAGGGAATCGAGGAACCGTGCGCCTTTGGCGATGCGCTCGCGGTACGCGGGGTCGCCTTGCAGCTGCGTTGGCGCCTGACGGTTGGCCAGGGCCAGTACGTCTTCGATGCGCAAAGGGAGTTCGCCGAAGGTTACCGGCTCAAGCGTTGGCGTCGTCATCGGTCTTCCAGAAAGGGTAAAAGTTGAACCATTGTTGAGGCGCTTCGAGGCAATAGTGACCCAGGCGTTCGGCGTAGCGGGTCGCCCACTGATGAATGACCTGTTCGCGGTCGCTGCGTTTCCAGGTGATCGCATCAGCGAAAGGCTCGAGCGTCAGTCGATAGTGCCCTTCGGGCTGTTTCAGGCACAGAAGCAGGTTGACCGGGCATTTCAGCAAACCCGCCAGCAGCCACGGCCCTTGCGGGAATTTCGCCGGATGGCCGATGAAGTCCACGGTCACGCTGCGCCCGCCATGCAACGGCACGCGGTCGCCGGCAATCGCCAGCCACTCGCCGCGCTCCAGGCGCTCGTGAAGTTGCAGCATGATCACTGGGTCAAGTTCGCTGACCTGTATCAAGCGCAGATTGGTCGCCCCGGCTTCACCGAGCAATCGGTTGAACTGCTCGGCGTGCTTGGTGTGCACCAGCACGTTCATCGTGACTTTTTCGCCGATTTCCGCGAGCGCCCGGCAGACTTCGAGATTGCCCAGGTGCGCGCCCACCAGCAACTGCCCGCGAGTCCCGCGAAGTTGCGTGCGCAGCAGCGCCGGGTCGATGATTTCGATCTGCTCGATGCTCAGCTTGCCGTTCCACACGTCGAGCTTGTCGAGCATTGAATCGGCGAACGCCATGAACTGGCCGAACACCCGCCACTGGCTCGGGCGCAGGTCGTCCCGAGCGCTCCAGTCGGCGAGGCGTTGCTGGTATTGCCAGGCGCTGCGGCGGGCGCTGCGACCGAACAGGAAGAAGTACAAAACAATGCCGTACAGCAAAGGGCTCAACAGCCGCCGACCGAGGACTCTGGCGCCGAAGGCGGTGAGCTTCATCAGCCAGAAACTGCCGCGCTCCTGACGGTCGGCCCAATGTTGTTTGTCTGCGTTGTCGCTCATGCGCGCCACCGTCGCCAGAGGATGGCCGGGGCCCGTAGCAACATGCCGAAGAACAGCCGCGTGTGCATGCTCGAAATCAGTACGTTGTCGTGGAACATGCGGAAATGTGAGACGCCATCCAGCGGGTAATGCACCTTGGTCGGCAGCCATTGCATCGGCAGATTGCGCCAGGCCAGGCGCACCAGAATGTCGGAGTCGAAGTCCATGCGCTTGCCGATTTTCGCCGAGTCGATCAGGGTCAGGGTCGGTGGCAGCGGATAGACGCGGAACCCGCACATCGAGTCGCGAATCTGCAACGACAAGGTGTTGATCCAGACCATCACGTGGGTCAGGTAGCGAGCGTACAGGCGACCTTTCGGCACGCTGGCGTCGTATTGCGGATAGCCGCAGATCACCGCGTGCGGATGAAGGCGCGAGTGCTCAATGAAGGTGGCGACGTCTTGCAGGTCGTGCTGGCCGTCGGCGTCTACCTGCAATGCATGGCTGAAACCCAGGCGGGACGCTTCGCGCAGACCGGTCATGACCGCAGCGCCCTTGCCTTGATTGGCGGTGAGACGGAGCAGGTACACCCTCTCGCGTCGGGCCAGTTGATCGAGCACTGCCGCGCAGGGTTGATCGCTGGCGTCGTCCACCAGAATGCACGGCAGGCCGCAGGCGCTCAGCGCGTCGACCACCGTGGTGATGGCGGTTTCGTGGTTGTAGACGGGGACGATGGCGCAGGGGTTATGCATGGTGGCGTGCACCTGAAAGTCCGAGGTGACTGCATCGCGAGCAAGCTCGCTCCCACAGGGGAGGCGCTTCGTTCATAAGTCCAATGTGGGAGCGAGCCTGCTCGCGATTGAGTGCGCAGCACTCACCAGACTTACGCATCACCCGCAGCCTCCAGCAAAATCCGCCCACTGGAGCAGGTCGCCGTCTCATTGCGATAGGCAAAATACAACTTGCTACGCACCGGGTCGAAGCGCAGGTGCAGTTGGATTTCATCCCCCGGACGCACCAGTTGCTGGAATTTCAGCACTTCCATGCCGGCGAATTTCTGCGGCAGGTTCATCAATTGCTGGCCAAGGTTCAGCGCCCATTCCACCTGCACCACGCCGGGCAATACCGGCGCCCGGGGGAAGTGGCCGCTGAAGTAAGCGAGGTCCGGCGGCACCGCCAATTGCAGGCTCCACTCGCCATCGGTTTCACTCTGCTCAAGAACTTCCGGCGCTTTCGGGCGTG
This sequence comes from Pseudomonas fluorescens, assembly GCF_902497785.1. Lineage (GTDB taxonomy): Bacteria > Pseudomonadota > Gammaproteobacteria > Pseudomonadales > Pseudomonadaceae > Aquipseudomonas > Aquipseudomonas fluorescens_BO. The sequence continues at coordinate 16,636 of NZ_CABVHK010000022.1, read as the reverse complement.
GCGCCAGCAACAAGGCTTCAACGTCGGCTTGAGGCAGCTTGCCCTGAGCGTTCAAGGGCAGTTGCCGCAGCAAGCGCCAGCGTCGGGGCAGGGCCAGGGCTTCGCAATGCTGGCTCAGGTGTTGGCGCAGTCCCTCAGTGAGGGTGCGGCGCCCCTGATTGCGCAAGGCATGCAGACCTTGCTCGCTGAGCACCAGCAACGCGCCCAGCGACGCACGATTTTCCTGAACCACGCCAAGGCGCGCTTCGGCGACCCAGTTGTGGGCCATCAGCGCTTGTTCCAGCATGGGCAGCGAGATACGTTTTTCTTCCAGTTTGACGATGCGGTCCAGTCGACCGAGTAATTCGAAGCGGCCGTCGGCGGCGATTCGCGCGGCGTCCGCAGTGTGTTCGATATGACCGGCCGGCAGGTACGCCGATGCGATGAGCAACGCGCCTTCGCTGTCCTGGCTCAATTCGACGCCGGCAAAAGGTTGCCAGAGATCATCGCCCTGACGCCAGGCAATGCCACCGGTTTCCGAACTGCCGAGAATCTCCATCGGCCATTGCTTCAGGCGTTGCTGAAGGCTTTGCGCGGCCTCGACGGGCAATGCACCACCCGAGGAAAATACCCGGCGAACCGCACTCAGCGCCGGCCAGTCGAGGTTGTCACCCATGCGCTTGAGCAATGCCGGGCTGGCCACCCAGGCGAACGCCGGATGTTCGCGGCTGGCGCGCTGCACATCTTCCGGAAACGCCAGTTGCTTGCGCACGAACCGGCGCCCGGCGCACAGCGGCCACAACACCCGAAACAGCAGGCCGTAGATGTGCTGGGTGGCGACGCTGCCAATCACGCATGCCTGACCGAGATCGGCGCCCCAAAGCTGCTCCAGTGCCTCGACCTCGTTGGCCAGTTGGCGCAGGGATTTGTCGATGCGCTTGGGTTCGCCACTCGAACCGGAGGTGCACAGGCTCAGCGTGCAGCGATCCAGATCCAGCGCGGCGGCGCTCAGTGGCGCGTAGCGATAGTCGCTCGGGTGCGCGTCATCGGCCTGATCGGTCAGCCACAGCTCGACGTCCCCCAACCAGCGCTGGCGTGTGTGCGGTTGCAGATCGGCAGGCAGCAAGACACTGACCCCGGCGCGCCAGGCGCCCAGCAGGGCAATCGCCAGGTCGGCAGCGTCTTCGAGGTGCACGGCGATGCGCTGCACGCCTTGCGCTTGCAGGCCGGCGGCCAGGCTCAAAGCCCGTTCGCACAGCTGGGCGTGATTCAGCGCCGGCTCGGCCGTCACGGCGCGTTCCGGTTGAGCCTTGAGCAACAACTGCTCAAGTTTTATCCAATTCATGGGTGGCCTCGTACCCGTTGTCGTATCAGCCATTCAATGGCAAACATCAAGCCGATCAACCCGTAGGAGATCAGGCCGGTGTACAACATCCACCAACTCAGCGGCGCCCAGAGAGTCAGGGCGGCGGCGCACAATCCGTTGCAGAGAAAAAACACGCACCAGGCAATCGTCACGTGCCGCGTGTAGCGAATAGCCTTGGCCGGCAAGCGTGGTTCACGCAAACGGGCCAGGCGTTCGACCATCGGCCGGCCGTATTTCAGGCTCAGCCCGAACAGCACCAGCATGAAGCCGCTGATGAGCACGGGGTACCAGCGCAGCAGGGCGGGGCTGTCGAACAGCGCCAGCAACAGGCAAAACACGATGGCGGCGGTGGCCATCCACCGGCTTCCCGGCCGGCGTCGCCCCGTTAGTGCCCGGGCCAGCCACAGGCTGCCCAAGAGCAAACCGAATTGCCACGGGGCAAAATGCTCCATGCCGAAATACACTGCAAAGGGATACAACAGGCCCGCCAGCAGCAGGCCGAGGCCGATCAGTCGGCTCATGCGGCTGGTTGAACCAGACGATAGACCGCCTCGACCACGTCGCTGACAGTACGCACCGTTTTGAATTCTTCGGCGGCGATTTTCTTGCCGGTCTGGCGTTTGATGTGATCGATCAGGTCGACCGCGTCAATGCTGTCGATTTCCAGGTCCTGATACAGGTTGGAATCGAGGCTCACACGTTCGGGGTCCAGCTCGAAGAGTTCGACCAAGGCATCGCGCAGGGTGTTGAAAATGTCGTCACGAGTTTGCATGGTCCGGTCTCAAGCTGCCTGTTTTGCAGTAACGAACGCCGCAAGGCTCGCCACGTTGCTGAAGTGATTACGGTTGTCTTTGGCGTCGGCGTCGATTTTGATGCCGTACTTTTTTTGAATCGCCAGGCCGAGTTCCAGAGCGTCAACCGAGTCCAGGCCCAAGCCTTCGCCGAACAGTGTCTGGTCGTCACCGATGTCTTGTGCGCTGATGTCTTCGAGACCGAGGGCGTCGATGATCAGTTGTTTGATTTCGTGCTTGAGGCTAACCGTTTGCAGATCGCTCATCTTCGGCGAGCTCCTTAATAAAGTAGTGATGCAAGTGATCATTGAGCTTGCGCGACGCTTGAGGCGCAGGCCCTTGCGCGGCGAAGGCCTGTGGGTCTATATCGGCCCCGACACGAAAACTGAAGTGCACGCGACGTTTAGGGATCCGATACCAGGGTTCGGCCTTGGTCAAAGTGGTCGGGCTGACCTTGATGATCACCGGGGTCAGGATTTTCGCACCCCGCAGCGCAATCGATGCGGCACCCCGATGAAAGGCGGGTGCTTCCCCGGGTTGGGTGCGCGTGCCCTCAGGGAAAATGATCAGGGTCTGGCCGCCTTTCAGCGCGTCGGCAGCGGCGTCGAGCATGTCCATGCTGCCGTCGTTGCTGATGTAATCGGTGCGGCGCAGCGGGCCACGGGTGAACGGGTTTTCCCAGAGGCTGCTTTTGACCACACAGTTGGAGTGGCCCACCAGACCGATCAGGAACACCACGTCGATCAGCGAAGGGTGATTGGCGATGATCATCTGCCCGGGGCGCCCGAGTCGTTCCGCGCCCTGAATGTCATAGGTCAGCACACCGGTGCGAGCCATGAATCGCACGAAAAACCAGAAACAGCGACTGACGGTCTGCCGCGCCCGTAGCCGATGTTGTTGTGCACTCCCGGGCAGGCAGCTCAGCACCGGGAAAACCACCAGGCGCAGGCACAACCCGCCCAACCCGAAAAGGGTGAAGCTTGCGGCAGTCGCCAGCAAACGCCAGTAATAGGCGTCGCGGGGTTTTTCGCTTACAGGTTGCGTTGCCAGGTCCATACACGATTTTTCCAGGCATGTTGGCAGGTGGTCTGCTGGCCGAGCAGGGTACGCAAGAGATTCAGGGCATGGGGCCAGTGGGCTTTGGACAACGCTTGCTGAGTGCTGTTCAGGGACAGCTGCCAATCGTGACCCGGCGTCAGCAACAAACCCACCGCGTAGGGGAAGGGCACGTCGTCGATCCAGGTTGAATACGCTTCGGGCGGCTGCTCCTCGGTGACCACCAGCAGAACCGCCGGCGCCCCTTCGCCAAGCAGCGCCGCCGCCTCTAGCATGCCGTGTTCAAGGCCATCGCCGGCCGCGGCCAGTGCCGTCATCTCGCTGGTTTCGCCACGCATGATCGACCACAAGCCGATCACCGCGTTGTGCACCGACAGGCTGAACTGGGTGGGTGACAGCGGTTGATCATTGGCCAGATCGCTGAGGATTTCGAAGGTGCGCGGGGTTTCGCCGTGACGGGAAATAAAGACCAACGGTAGGTCATGGCGACCATCGGCCAACGGCCAGCCCACGCTGAACGCCATCCGCGCGAGACGGCTGAGCCGTCGGCGCTGCATGGCCGGCAGAAACGACACGTCGGGAGCGGCCTCGCAGTTTGGCAGCACGACCGGTTGTCGGCTCCAGGCCTGCCAATCGTCCACGCTTTCGAGCCCAGGGGCCCACGCGCGCCATTGGGCGATGTTGAAGTTGATCACAGGCATTCATCCCGCCCCTGCGGGCTTTCTTGACGCGGCAAGTCGCAAAAACAGCGTTTCACCTGACGTGACGCTAAGCGCCGGGTGGCGCGCATTATCCCGGTGCGGCAGGCGCGTAGCAAATGCTGGTTACATTTTGTCCAGGGAAACGGACTGGATGGTTCGTGCAAAGCTGTCGTTTGGCCATTATTCATATTGGTCCCGCGAGGTAGCGAAGCAACGCTGTGGACAACTACACTCGGTCATTCTTTGATACACGGAGGTTTTGACATGCGGCGTGTGGTGTTCAATCAGAAAGGCGGCGTGGGCAAATCCAGCATTGCCTGCAATCTGGCGGCCGTCAGTGCCAGCGAGGGCTATCGCACCCTATTGGTGGACCTCGATGCTCAGGCCAATTCCACCCAGTACCTCACTGGGCTTACCGGTAACGACATTCCGATGGGCATTGCCGATTTTTTCAAGCAGACCCTGTCTTCGGGGCCGTTCTCGAAGAAGAATCAGGTCGATATCTACGAAACCCCGTTCGATAACCTCCACCTCATCACCGCGACCGCCGAACTGGCCGATTTGCAGCCCAAGCTGGAGGCAAAACACAAAATCAACAAGCTGCGCAAATTGCTCGAGGAATTGGACGGCGACTATGACCGGATTTACCTCGATACCCCGCCAGCCTTGAATTTTTATGCGGTTTCGGCGTTGATCGCCGCGGATCGTGTACTGATCCCTTTCGACTGCGACAGTTTTTCACGTCAGGCGCTTTATGGTTTGCTGGCGGAAATTGAAGAGTTGAAGGAAGACCATAATGAAGGGCTGGAAGTCGAAGGCATTGTCGTCAACCAGTTCCAGGCCCGTGCCAGCCTGCCCCAGCAAATCCTCGACGAACTGATTGCCGAGGGTTTGCCGGTGCTACCGGTCTATTTGGGCACCTCGGTGCGCATGCGTGAATCGCATCAGGCCAACACGCCGCTGATCCACCTCGACCCACGGCACAAACTGACCCAGCAATTCGTCGAGCTGCATAACTTCCTGGAAAACGCCTGATTCCTGCAAACAACACATAACTACTGTGGGAGCGAGCCTGCTCGCGAAAGCGATCTGTCATTCAACATCGATGTCGACTGACACACCGTCATCGCGAGCAGGCTCGCTCCCACATTTGGATTTGTGTGGGTTCAAATCCCTTGGCTACGCAACCAAGTCATCAACTGCGGCAACGGGAACGCCCCGCTCTGGCGCGCCACTTCCCGACCGTTCCTGAACAAAATCAGACTCGGAATCGAGCGAATCCCCAACTGCGCCGACAGCTGCTGATTTGCCTCACTGTCCAGCTTGGCCAGCCGACACTTGCCCGCCAATTGCCCCGCCGCCTGCTCGAATACCGGCGCAAACGACTTGCACGGCCCGCACCAGTCCGCCCACACATCCACCAGCAACGGCAGATCGCCTTTGATCTGGCTGGCGTAATCGGCTTGTTTCAGTTCGAACGGCTTGCCCAGCAAGACCTCGGCTTTGCAGCGACCGCATTTTGGGTGGTCGGCGAGGCGCTCGGCGGGGATGCGGTTGAGGCCGTTGCAGTGGGGGCAGGGGATGAGGAGTGGGTCGGTCATAAGAGGGTCCAAGTGAGAAGCCGATCAATGCTATGTGGAGACGTTTGCTCATATTTCAATCGTGCAGTGCCCGAGGATAAAACTAGGCTGAATGTGCTGAGTGAGGCCGCTGGTCAGCATTGGTATATCGCTACTTGCGATATTTCGAGTCTATGATTTACTCCCCATAGCAGAATGCGATAAGGATGTTGCATGCATGTCATCACCGAAAAACGAATACGGGACGCCAAGACTAAATGGCCCCATGCAGCCACCGCTCTGGACCATTGGTATCAGGTGGCCAGAGGCAGTAAACCGAGAGATTTTGCGGCGATGAAAAATCTTTTCCCCGCTATCGATAAGGTTGGGGAGTTTCACGTTTTCGATATCGGTGGAAACAAGCTGCGCCTGATCGCTTTTGTCAGGTATCGCTCTCAAAAGCTATACATCAAGGATGTGTTGGACCACCGCGAATATGACCGCGGAAAATGGAAGGGAGGAAAAGTATGAGTGTTCTGATCAAAAGAGCTGTTGAGCATTGGGAATTCGTCTCGCCGTTGCTGCGCAAGCCAAAAAATGAAGACGACTATGACCTGTTGGCGACAGCACTGGACGAATTGCTGGAGATGACGGGTGATGACGAGTCCCATCCGCTGATGAGTCTGGTGGATATCATCGGTGACTGGATCGAGGAATGGGATCACAAACATCACCCGATGCCGAAGCCTGGCGGCGCCGACGTCCTTGGCTACCTGATGCGTGAGCACCGTTTGACCCAGAGCGATCTACCGGGTGTCGGCACTCAATCGGTGGTCTCCGAAATTTTGAGCGGCAAGCGTCAGCTCAACCTGCGACAAGTCCGCTGGTTGGCCGAGCGCTTCGGTGTGTCAGTGGAAACCTTCATCTAAGCGGGTTCAAGACGAACAACTGATCTCCAAATGCTTGCCCCACTCCGGCGGCCGTTCGGCGTAGCTTTCCATACCCGGCTGCTCCTCGAACGGTTTGCTCAGCACCGCGTGCAGCCGGCGTACTTCTGAATAGTCGCCGCTTTCGGCCGCATCGATCGCTTTCTGCGCCAGGTAGTTGCGCAGGATGTAGAGCGGATTGACCGCGTGCATGCGTGTGCGGCGCTGTTCCTGATCAACGATACCTTCGAGAGCGATACGGGCTACATAGCGCTCGGCCCAGGCATCGAAGCCCTTGATGTCGACAAAGTCATCACGCAATCGGGCGACCGCCACCTCCGGAGATTCATCGCCGAGGCGACGGAAGAACAGGGTGTAATCGACGCCGCTGTTCTGCATCAGTTGCAGCAGTTGCTCCAGCAGTTGCTGGTCATCGTCTTGCGCGGTGGTGAATCCGAGGCGGCGGCGCATCAGGTCGAGGTAATGGGCCTGAAACAGCGGCAGGTAGAGGCCGAGGGTTTCACGAAGGGCCTCGACACTGATGAATGGCGTCAATGCCTGGGCCAGGGCGCTGAGGTTCCACTGGCCGATTGGCACCTGGTTGCTGAAGGAATAGCGGCCCTGATCGTCGGAATGGTTGCAGATGAAATTCGCGTCGAAATCATCGAGGAAGGCGAACGGGCCGAAATCGAAGGTGATGCCGAGGATCGACATGTTGTCGGTGTTCATCACCCCATGACAGAAGCCATAGGCCTGCCACTTGGCGATCAGTTCGGCGTTGCGCTCGACGATTTCGCGGAACATCGCCAAGTACGGTTCCGGCTGCTCAAGGCATTGCGCAAAGTGCATGGCCAGCACGTGTTCGCCGAGTTCTTTTTGTTGCTCGGGGCGGTTGGTGTAGTAGAAATATTCGAAGTGGCCGAAGCGCACGTGGCTTGGTGCCAGGCGCAGGACCATCGCTGCGCGCTCCTGTTTCTCGCGCCACACCGGGGTGTCGGAGCCGATCACGCACAAGGCGCGGGTGGTCGGGATGTTCAACGCATGCAGGGCTTCGGAGGCGAGAAACTCGCGGATCGATGAGCGCAGCACCGCGCGACCATCGCCCATACGCGAAAAAGGCGTCTGGCCTGCGCCCTTGAGGTGCAGGTCCCAATGCTCGCCGGCCTCGTTGTAGACCTCGCCAAGCAGAAGTCCCCGGCCGTCGCCCAGTTGCGGGTTGTAGGAACCGAACTGATGACCGGAATAGACCATCGCCCGAGGCACCGCATCCGCCCAGAGCTTGTGGCCGCTGAACAGTTCGGCGAACTCTTGGGTGTCAGCCACCGCCGGATCAAGGTCGAGCAATGCCATGGAGGCAGGACTCGCGACCACGAGGCGCGGGTTGTCGATAGGCTCGGGCAGCACGTGGGCGGAAAACGTATCGCCCAAGCGGTCGAAGCGATTATCGAAGGTCAGTTCGTCGAGGGCTTTCACCGGCCATCTCCAGCAGAATGTCCGAGCATTCTGCTAGGGATAGGGCGGTTAGTCGAGCTTGGCGGGCGGCGGCTCTTGCGTGGGATTGCCATCAACCCGTGGCAGGATGGTCTTGGTTTCCGACTCGATCGGGACGATTTTGTATTCCTCGCCGTGAAGGTTCTTGAGGTAAACCTCCATCTGCCGGAACGAGATGTTGATGTGCTGCTTCTTGAACTCGCGGTTGATGAAGCGGTTGACCTCGTCGAGCACCGGGTTCCGGTCGCCAAGGTCGCGCACGTGCATGCGCAACTCGTGGTCGAGGGTGCTTTCACCGAAATTCAGGAAATACACATGGGGTTCCGGGTCCTTCAACACCCGCGGGTTATCCCGGGCGGCCTTCAGCAGCAGCTCTTTCACCAGGTCCAGGTCCGACCCGTAGTCGACGCCAAGTTTCAGGGTCACCCGGGTAATGGTGTCGGTCAGGGACCAGTTGATCAGTTGCCCGGTGATGAACGTCTTGTTCGGGACAATGATGTCCTTGCGGTCGAAGTCGGTAATGGTCGTGGCGCGGATGCGGATCTTGCTCACCGTGCCCGACAGGTTGCCGATGGTGATCGTGTCGCCGATCCGCACCGGGCGTTCGAACAGGATCATGATGCCGGAGATGAAGTTTGCAAAAATCTCCTGCATCCCGAAGCCGAGCCCGACCGACAGCGCCGCCACCAGCCATTGCAACTTGTCCCAGCTCACGCCGAGGGTCGACAGGGTCGAGACGAAACCGACGCCGGCGATCACGTAAGACAGCAGCGTGGTCGTAGCGTAAGCGCTGCCTTGGGCCAGATTCAGCTTCGACAGCACCAGCACTTCCAGCAAACCCGGCAAGTTGCGCGCGAGGGCGAAGGTAATGCCGATGATGATCAGCGCGCCGAGCATGTCGCCGATGCTGATCGGCACCATGCTCATGTTGGCGCCCGTGCCGCTGGTGTATTCGTAGAGAGTGATGTTGTCCAGGTACGAGAACACCGAAATCAGATCGGACCAGACCCAGTACAGCGCCGCGATGAAACCGCCCAGCAGTGCCAGGCGAATCAGGCGCAGGGACTGTTCGTTGACCTTTTCGATGTCCAGCGTCGGCTCTTCGATCACCGCTTCGCCATCGCCGGCCTCTTTTGCCGCCTGACGTTTAGCCAGGGCGCGTTGGTAGGCCAAACGGCGGGCCGCCACACTGAGGCCGCGCACAAAGGTGGCTTCGATCACCAGCCAGAACATCAGCAGGTAAAGCGTGTTGATCAAGCGGTCGCTGAGTTTCAGCGCGGTGTAGTAGTAGCCGAAGCAGACCGCCACGAACAGCGCGACCGGCAGGATGGTGAACAGGACCCCGACGGCTTTGCGGAACAGTGAAGCGTTTTCGTGTGTCGGGCTGCTGACGAGCAATCGGCTGAGCAGCCAGGCCATCAAGGCGTAGCAGATCAGCACGACCGGCATGCCCAGCACGTCATCGGCCAGCGCCGCCGGTTGCAACTCGGCAACCGCCACCACCGCGACCAACGCCATGACCACCAGACCGAGACGACGGACCCAGCCCTGAAGGAATTCGACCTGGGGTTTCTCCCAGCGGAAATGCAGTTCAGCCACGCCGCCCGGCGCAAGGATCCGGTAGGCGGTATAGAACACCAGCCAGGCCTGCGCCATTTGCAGCAGCGCCGAACCCATGTTGGCGTTCTGCCCACGGGCGTCGATCTGCAAGGCCAGGCCGCACAGCGCCAGCCCCAGCGCCACTGGCAAGGCCAATAGAATATTGATCAGAATGGCCTGCGGCGTGTGCAGCTGGCTGTCACGCTTGAAGTGGCCAATGTCCTGGTGAACCTTGTTCAGCCGGGCATAAAGGCTTTTGCGCCGCCACAGCAGGGCGCCGATGACTAGCACCAACGGCAGGAACAACAGCGGCCGTTGCGTCAGGCCGTCGATCAGTTCGCTCACGCTCGACGCCAGCGGCAGGGTCGCGACCTGACGTTGCAGGCGCTCCGGCACGCCGCGCATCCATTCCGGATCGAGCGGCTTGTTGCTCGGAATCCAGAACATTTGCTCGTCGAGTGTTGCCCGCAGGCTTTGCGCGGTACTGAGCAACTGCTTCTGATTGAGTTGCAGGGTGATGGATTCATTGAGCACTGCGCTCAGTTCCCGGTTCAGTCGTTCCAGCAAGTCGGCGCGGGTGATGGCGATTTCCAGCAGCGTCTTGCGCAATTGCGGAGTGACTTGTTCCGGAGGCTGAGTCGCCAGCAGGGTGTCGACGTAGGTCGCCGGGTTGCTGAGCAATTCCCGTTGTTGGCTGACCTCGAACTGATACAGGCGAATGTCGGCGATCTGGTCCGCCAGGTCGCGATCGAGCTTGAGACGCGGCAGGGCCTGTTTCTGTTTGTAGAGGATTTTCGAGAGCAGCAGACTGCCCTTGAGCACGTTGATCTGCTCGTCGAGCGCCGAATCGCTCTGGGTCACGTTGTCAAGTTGCTGCTTGGTTTGCAGATTCTGTTGGGTGACGACGTTGAGGCGGTCGGTGGTTTTGAGCAGGTAATCGGAAAGCTTCAGGTTCGCCGCGCTTTCGGTGGCCAACAGAGCGCTGCTGCCGGACTTCTGTGCCTCGATCGACTGCTGAGTCACGGTCTCCTGGGACTGGGCCAGGCGCTTCTGGTTGATCAGGGTTTGCAGTTCCTGGATTTCCCGGTCCAGGCGGTCGGTTTTTTCCGTCAGCAAGTCGTGCTGGCCGTTGCCCAGATCCTGCAACTGGTTATTGCCGGCCAGTTCCTGGCGACGCAGCGGGATCAGCGCATTCAATGCCGCGAGCTCGGCCGTCAGCAGGTCGCGCTGCTCGCCGCTCAAGGTTTTGCCGTTGTCCTTGCCGAGTTTGAGGACGTTGTTGATCTGCTGGATACGCGTCTGGCTGGCGGAAATTTCCGCCTGCGCGCGTTCCGGGCGAGTCTGGGCGGTGATGACCAGGCTGTTCGCATCCGAGAGGGCTTTTTGCAGATCGCCTTGCTGGGTCGAGCGTTCGGTCAGCATCTGCTCGAGTTGCTGAATGGACTCTTTGGCAAAGCGTTGCGCCACCGGGACTTCGGTGGTGGCTTTGAGACGCGTCAGTTCGCGCTGGTTCTCGATGTTCTGTTTTGGCGCGGTGGCGAGTTGCTGCTTGAGATCGGCCAGCTTGCGCTCGTAATCGCGCTTGTTGTTGAGCTGGGTCAGCGTGTTTTGCAGGACGGTTTGCAGGGCCTTCTGATCGGCTTCCGGCAGCTTGCGGTCGGCGATCTTGTCCAGGCTCGTCTGCACGGCTTCGCTGGACAACGGTTCGGCCGCTTGCAACGTACCGACAGAAAGACTCAAGCCCAGCAGGGCCGTGATGAAAAAGGTGCGCAGGGTTGACATAGAGACCGATCTAAAGCGAGACGAAGTGTGGAGTTTAGAGGAAGAGTCCAGGACCCGGGCGACTTCCTTCGGGGAATCTGACGCCCACTTTGCCGATCTTGTTCCCCTCCATGACCGCGACCGTCCAGATGGTGTTGTTCCACTCCACCTGGTCACCCACCACCGGCGCACCGCCCACTTTCTGTGCAATGAAGCGGGCCAGGGACATGTCCGGATCGATGCCTTCGACCTTCAACCCGTACAGGGCAGCAACCGCGGCCAGCTGGGCGTCTCCTTCGAGGACGAAGTCGCCGAAGAAGCGCAAATCCAGACCCCGTTGCGGTGCCTGGCTGAACAGTTTTCCGAGGGCCGGCAAGTTGTGTTCATGGCCGATAACACACAGCAAATCATCGACTTCGAGCACCGTACTACCCGACGGATGGAGCAGTTGTTGACCCCGGAACAGCGCCGCGATGCGGGTGCCTTCGGGCATTTTCAGCTCGCGAAGGGGCGAGCCGATGCACCATTTTTCCGCGCCGAGGCGATAAACGAACAGTTCCCACTCGCTGGTGACGTGCACTTCCAGCGCGGCGCGGGAGATCGGCGCCGGCTCGGGCGGAACGGTGACTTTCAGCAGCTTCGCCACCCACGGCAGGCTTGTGCCCTGCACCAACAGCGAGACCAGCACGATAAAGAAGGCGAGGTTGAAATACAGTTGAGCGTGGGGCAGCCCCGCCATCAGCGGGAACACCGCCAGAATGATCGGGACCGCGCCGCGCAGGCCGACCCAGGCAATAAAGGCTTTTTCGCGCCCGTGGAAGGCCTTGAACGGCAGTAACCCGACCATCACCGACAGCGGCCGGGCAAACAGGATCATCCACAACGCCAGGCCCAGCGCGGGCAGGGCGATGGGCAGCAAGTCGTGTGGCGTGACCAGCAACCCCAGGACCAGGAACATGCCGATTTGCGCGAGCCACGCCATGCCATCGAGCATGTGCAGAATGCCGTGACGGCTGCGCACCGGACGGTTGCCGATCACCAGGCCGCACAAGTAGACCGCGAGGAAGCCGCTGCCGTGCAAGGCGTTGGTCAGGGCGAACACCACCAGGCCGCCGGCAATCACCAGAATGGGGTAGAGGCCGGTCGCCAGATTGATCCGGTTGACCATTTGCAACATGAGCCAGCCGCCGCCTAGTCCGATCACGCCGCCAATGCCGAACTCGCGCACCAGATGGCCCAGCAGGCTCCAGTGCAGGCCGGTTTCGCCGCTGGCAAGCATGTCAATCAGGGTCACGGTGAGAAACACCGCCATCGGGTCGTTGCTGCCGGATTCGATTTCGAGACTGGCGGAGACCCGTTCGTTCAGGCCTTTGCCGCCCAGCAACGAAAACACCGCCGCGGCATCCGTGGAGCCGACGATGGCGCCGATCAACAGGCCCTGAATCATGTTCAGGTCAAACAACCACGCCGCCGCCATGCCGGTCAGCCCGGTGGTGATCAGCACGCCGACCGTGGCCAGCGACAGTGCCGGCCATAACGCTACGCGGAAACTCGAGACCCTTGTGCGCAAACCGCCGTCGAGCAAAATCACCGCGAGCGCGAGGTTGCCGACCAGATAGGCCGTTGGGTAATTATCGAAAATAATGCCGGCACCGTCGACGCCGGCCACCATGCCCACGGCCAGGATAATCACCAGAATCGGGATACCGAGGCGGGACGAAAGTGAGCTCACCAGAATGCTCGCACCTACCAGCAACGCGCCGATCAAGAACAGGCTGTTGATGGTCGTCGCATTCAAAGGCAGTACTCCGGGAAAACTGATAGGCGGGCACAAACTGACCATGCAGTCTGCGTGCCAGCGATTCTAACCTGTTGAAATGTGATGCTGTCAAAAAGGTTTGCAGATCAAAAGATCGCAGCTGCGGCAGCTCCTACCGGGTGAACACCGATCCGGTGTAGGAGCTGCCGCAGGCTGCGATCTTTTTGGCATCACCCGATTACAGGCTAAACCGTCCAACCATATTGTTCAGGTCCAGCGCCAGCCGCGACAGTTCATTGCTCGCCGCACTGGTCTGGTTGGCCCCGGTCGCCGACTGCACCGACAAATCACGAATGTTCACCAGGTTGCGGTCCACTTCGCGAGCCACCTGCGCCTGCTCTTCCGCCGCGCTGGCGATCACCAGGTTGCGTTCGTTGATTTCAACGATGGCAGTGTTGATCGTATCCAGCGACAGACCGGCACCGCGGGCGATATTAAGGGTTGATTCGGCGCGCTCGGTGCTGTTGCGCATCGAGTCCACGGCGTGTTCGGTGCCGCTCTGGATGCTGCCGATCATGCGTTCGATTTCGCTGGTCGACTGCTGGGTGCGATGAGCCAACGCGCGAACCTCGTCCGCCACCACGGCAAAACCACGACCGGCTTCACCGGCGCGCGCGGCTTCAATCGCGGCGTTCAATGCCAGCAAATTGGTCTGGTCCGCCAGGCCGCGAATCACGTCCAGCACCTTGCCGATGTCGCGCGATTCGTTGGCCAGATCACCGATCAGGCTGGCGGTGCTCTGCACATCGGCGCTCATGCGTTCGATGGCGCTGACGGTTTCCTGAACCAGATCCCGGCCATCGCCGGCCGAGGTGGTGGCGTTCTTCGACGCTTCGGAGGTGCTCACCGCGTTGCGCGCGACTTCTTCCACGGCGCTGGTCATTTCGTTGACCGCGGTGGCGGCCTGTTCGATTTCGTTGTTCTGCTGGGTCAGGCCGCGAGCGCTTTCGTCGGTGACACTGTTGAGTTCTTCTGCGGCGGAGGCCAATTGCGTGGCCGAGCCGGAAATGCGTTGCAGGGTGTCGCGCAGCTTTTCCTGCATCTTCGACATGGCCAGCAGCAAACGGCCGGCTTCGTCTTCACCATCGACGGTGATCGGGCGAGTCAGGTTGCCTTCGGCAATTTCTTCGGCTGCGCTCAGGGCATTGGCGATGGGCTTGGTGATGCTGTTGGTGAGCAGCCAGGCGAACAGCACGGTCAGGCCGCTGGCGATCACCAGCAACGTGATGACCAGATTGAACGACGTCGAATATTGATCGCCAGCGCGCTGGTCGGTTTTTTCGATCTGCCGGGTGTTGATCTCGAGCAACTTCGCCAGGGCGGTGTTGACCTCTTCGGAATTGGCGAGCAACTCGGAGTTCAGCAGCTTGCGCAGATCGTCGACCTGATTGTTGCGCGAGAACGTTTTCATCCGCTCTTCAAGCTGACGGTACTGTGCCAGCAACTGCACGTACTTATCGTAAGCGCCTTGTTCTTCCGGGCCATCGATCAGCGGCTCGTAGACTTTCTGCGCCTCGCGGATCTGCTGGTTGCGCAGGTCGAACAGGTCAATGGTTTTCTGCTGGACATCAGGTTCGCGGTTCACCAGCAAACGGTAGGACAGCACCCGCAGACGCAGCGTCAGTTGCGTGAACTCATCGAGACTCTTGATGCTCGGCACGCTGATGGAGGCGATGTCTTCACCGGCACCGCGAATCTTGCTCATCTGGTTCAAGGCAAACGCTCCCAGAACCAGCATCAAGCCGCCAATCAGGGCGAATCCGAGGAACGCTCGCGGAGCGATATTCATATTACGAAGGGACATGGTTTCTACCGAAGTGAGCGCATCGAGCGGCGCTGAGACTGACGTATGGATGACTTATCGGTCACGCGACTAAAGTCTTGAGCGGCTGCGCGTATTTGTCGCACACAGGTGGCCCAAACTGTAGGAGCAGCCGGTCGACGAAGTGCAGGAACCAGATCCGGCAATCACAGTCTTTAAGGTTCGCGAGGAAGGACACTCGCCAGGTAAATCAAGGCCTTGCGCCCAATAACCCTGGCAAGCGTGGTGACTTTTCTTTATCGTACGCGCCCCTTGAAAATGCTTGGAAAATCAAAATGTTGGAAGCATCCCTAAACCAATTGGAGCAACTGGTCAGCGACCTTGTTCAACAGAACCAGACCCTGCTCGGCGCCAACCAGGCCCTGAGCGCAGAACTGGCCCAGGCCAAGGATGAAAACGAAAGCCTGCAACTGAACCTGATGGAGCAGGAAGAGAAACACGGCGCTACCGCAGCGCGCATCCAGGCCTTGGTTGAACGCGTCAGCGCCGGTCCGGTCAGCGCATGAGTGTCGGCGCCGCAGGGGTAAAAGTCGTCTCGATCCTGGGGGAGGACTATTCGATCAAGGCGCCGGCCGGGGAAGAGCAAACCCTGCTGGACGCTGCCATGATGTTGAAAGCCGCGCTGGCCGATACCAAAAGAAAGTACCCGACGCTGATCGGTGACCGCCTGTTGGTGCTGGCAGCGATGAATCTGTGCTCGCAGCAGATCGAAATGCAAAAGCAGCACAAGTTCGAACTCGACCGTTTCCAAGAGCAAGTCAGCGCCACGGTTGAAGTGATCGCCAAGACGATCAGTCAGGCCTGACAGGCTTTGCGCACAACCAAAGAATAAATTGTCGTTTGCGTTGTATACAATCGGCACGGCTGTTGCAGTGTTTCAGCCTCTTATTCTTTGGGGGTGCTCCATGCAGTTCTGGCGACGCAGTATTCAATGGCAGTTGATCCTCAGTATGGGCACCGCCCTGCTGGTCAGCATCCTGATCGTGGTGGGCATTTATACCCTCGTGGTCAACCGTCTCGCCCAGCGCTATCTGGTCGAACAAGCGCTGCCGTCGAGCATCGAAGCGATGCGCAACGACATCGAGCGCATCCTCGTGCAACCCCTCACCGCCGCCAAGGACATCGCCAGCAATAGCATGGTGCGCGACTGGTTGGCCGCCGGTGAAAACAGTGCCCAGGCACCCACGTTTGTGGCCTATCTGGAAGGCATCCGCGCTGAACACAAAGCGTTTACCGCGCTGATTGTCGGCACCGCTTCAAACCACTATTTCACTGAAAAAGGCCTGGACCGGACTCTCAGCCGCGCCAATCCCAAAGACGCTTGGTTCTATGCCTTCCTCGATGGCAACCAGCCACGCACTCTCAATATCGACAATGACACTGCGACCGGAGAATTGGCGCTGTTCATCGACCTCAAGGTTGAACAGGCCGGCAAAGTCGTGGGCGTTGCCGGGCTCGGGTTGAGCATGAAAGAGCTGTCGGAGCTGATCCACAACTTCAGCTTCGGTGAGCGCGGCAAGGTCTATCTCGTGCGTTCCGACGGTTTGATCCAGGTTCATCCCGAAGCGCAGTTCAGCGGCAAGCGTTCTTTGGTCGAGCAAATTGGCGCGCCGGCTGCGCAGGCGGTCATGGGTCAACAAACTGCCACCCACAGCAGCTTTGTACGCGAGGGCGAAGATTTTCTGGCGTTGAGCCTGCCGTTGCGTGATCTGGGCTGGACCCTGGTGGCCGAAGTGCCACAGTCGCAAATCTATGCCGAAGCCCGC
>NZ_CABVHK010000021.1 GCF_902497785.1 Pseudomonas fluorescens | reverse complement strand
CGAATGCTGACATGAGTAACGACAATGGGTGTGAAAAACACCCACGCCGAAAGACCAAGGTTTCCTGCGCAACGTTAATCGACGCAGGGTTAGTCGGTCCCTAAGGCGAGGCTGAAAAGCGTAGTCGATGGAAAACAGGTTAATATTCCTGTACTTCTGGTTATTGCGATGGAGGGACGGAGAAGGCTAGGCCAGCTTGGCGTTGGTTGTCCAAGTTTAAGGTGGTAGGCTGGAATCTTAGGTAAATCCGGGATTCTAAGGCCGAGAGCTGATGACGAGTGTTCTTTTAGAACACGAAGTGGTTGATGCCATGCTTCCAAGAAAAGCTTCTAAGCTTCAGGTAACCAGGAACCGTACCCCAAACCGACACAGGTGGTTGGGTAGAGAATACCAAGGCGCTTGAGAGAACTCGGGTGAAGGAACTAGGCAAAATGGCACCGTAACTTCGGGAGAAGGTGCGCCGGTGAGGGTGAAGGACTTGCTCCGTAAGCTCATGCCGGTCGAAGATACCAGGCCGCTGCGACTGTTTATTAAAAACACAGCACTCTGCAAACACGAAAGTGGACGTATAGGGTGTGACGCCTGCCCGGTGCCGGAAGGTTAATTGATGGGGTTAGCTAACGCGAAGCTCTTGATCGAAGCCCCGGTAAACGGCGGCCGTAACTATAACGGTCCTAAGGTAGCGAAATTCCTTGTCGGGTAAGTTCCGACCTGCACGAATGGCGTAACGATGGCGGCGCTGTCTCCACCCGAGACTCAGTGAAATTGAAATCGCTGTGAAGATGCAGTGTATCCGCGGCTAGACGGAAAGACCCCGTGAACCTTTACTATAGCTTTGCACTGGACTTTGAATTTGCTTGTGTAGGATAGGTGGGAGGCTTTGAAGCGTGGACGCCAGTTCGCGTGGAGCCAACCTTGAAATACCACCCTGGCAACTTTGAGGTTCTAACTCAGGTCCGTTATCCGGATCGAGGACAGTGTATGGTGGGTAGTTTGACTGGGGCGGTCTCCTCCTAAAGAGTAACGGAGGAGTACGAAGGTGCGCTCAGACCGGTCGGAAATCGGTCGTAGAGTATAAAGGCAAAAGCGCGCTTGACTGCGAGACAGACACGTCGAGCAGGTACGAAAGTAGGTCTTAGTGATCCGGTGGTTCTGTATGGAAGGGCCATCGCTCAACGGATAAAAGGTACTCCGGGGATAACAGGCTGATACCGCCCAAGAGTTCATATCGACGGCGGTGTTTGGCACCTCGATGTCGGCTCATCACATCCTGGGGCTGAAGCCGGTCCCAAGGGTATGGCTGTTCGCCATTTAAAGTGGTACGCGAGCTGGGTTTAGAACGTCGTGAGACAGTTCGGTCCCTATCTGCCGTGGACGTTTGAGATTTGAGAGGGGCTGCTCCTAGTACGAGAGGACCGGAGTGGACGAACCTCTGGTGTTCCGGTTGTCACGCCAGTGGCATTGCCGGGTAGCTATGTTCGGAATAGATAACCGCTGAAAGCATCTAAGCGGGAAACTAGCCTTAAGATGAGATCTCACTGGGACCTTGAGTCCCCTGAAGGGCCGTCGAAGACTACGACGTTGATAGGTTGGGTGTGTAAGCGCTGTGAGGCGTTGAGCTAACCAATACTAATTGCCCGTGAGGCTTGACCATATAACACCCAAGCAATTTGCTTGCTTCGAGCTGAAAAGCGAAAGAGCACCAGATTGCGGTGTGTGAAGACGCAATGAACCGAAAGTTCGAGAGCAACACACAAATCTATCGCATACCCATTCGCTGGAGCGTGAACCTGTAAAGGCCCACGACCTGGCTACCGAATTTCTTGACGACCATAGAGCATTGGAACCACCTGATCCCATCCCGAACTCAGCAGTGAAACGATGCATCGCCGATGGTAGTGTGGGGTTTCCCCATGTGAGAGTAGGTCATCGTCAAGATTAAATTCCGAAACCCCTATCTGCGTATGCAGGTAGGGGTTTTGTTTTGTCCGCAGGAAAGCACACCTCGGCCATCTATTGCTCTCCAAAACTGCGGTTAGTGCAAATGGCCCTAAAGTGACCGAACGGTTTTTGATATGGTGCAGCTCGTTTTTTAAAGGAATGATCTCAAGCCCACGGATCGGCGTTTTCTTAGTCACAGAGCAGCTGCACAAATGCCCGAACCGATCCCGATCAAGGACCACGAAAAAGAAACCCGTCTGGTCAACAGACGACTGATGGCCTGCGCGCTGTTCGTTGTCGCCATCACCTGCGCGTTGGTGCTGCGCATGTATGTGCTACAGGTCGTTGAATTCGACTATCACTCGACCATCTCCGAAAACAATCGCGTACATGTCTTGCCCATCACCCCTGCGCGCGGATTGATCTACGACCGCAACGGTGTGGTCCTGGCCGACAACCGCCCCAGCTTCAATCTGACCATCACTCGTGAGCGCGCGGCCGACGTCAAAGAAGAACTGGACGAGGTAGTCAACCTCCTGCATTTGCCCGCTGAAGACCGGACTCTGTTCGACAAGGCGATGAAGCAGGCACGCCATCCCTTTGTGCCCGTCACTTTGTTCTATGAATTGAGCGAGGAACAAATCGCCGTACTCGCGGTAAATGAGTTCCGCCTGCCTGGAATCGACGTCGAACCGCAATTCGTGCGCCATTATCCGATGGGCGCGCACTTCGCCCACTCCATCGGCTATGTAGGTCGTATCAACGAGAAAGAATCCAAAGCCCTGGATACGGTCGAGTACCGTGGCACCCAATCCATCGGCAAGACCGGGATCGAAAAATTCTACGAGTCGCAACTGCACGGGCACGTCGGTTACGAAGAGGTCGAGACCAATGCACAGGGCCGGGTGCTGCGAGTGCTCAAACACACCGATCCGGTGCCTGGCAAAAATATCGTCCTGAGTCTCGACGTCAAACTTCAGCAAGCCGCCGAAGAAGCCTTGGGTGATCGTCGTGGTTCAGTGGTCGCGCTCGACCCATCGACGGGTGAAGTGCTGGCCATGGTCAGCAAGCCAAGCTTTGACCCGAACCTGTTTGTAACCGGCATCAGTTTCAAGGAATACGCGGCACTGCACGATTCCATCGACCGTCCCCTGTTCAACCGGGTGTTGCGCGGCCTCTACGCGCCGGGCTCGACCATCAAGCCGGAAGTAGCCATCGCGGGCCTCGACGCCGGCGTGGTCACGCCGCAGACCCGCGTCTTCGATCCTGGTTACTACCAACTCCCTGACTTCGATCACAAATACCGCAACTGGAACCACAGCGGCGACGGCTGGGTCGACATGGACGCGGCGATCATGCGCTCCAACGACACGTACTTCTACGACCTGGCTCACAAGCTGGGCATCGATCGCCTGCACGACTACATGGCGATGTTTGGCCTCGGCGAGAAGGTCTCGCTGGACATGTTCGAAGAGTCTGCCGGCCTGATGCCATCCCAGGCCTGGAAACGTGCCACGCGCCGTCAGGCGTGGTTCCCCGGCGAAACCGTAATCCTCGGCATCGGCCAGGGTTACATGCAGGTCACGCCTCTGCAACTGGCTCAAGCCACCGCGCTGATTGCCAACAAAGGCGTCTGGAATCGACCGCATCTGGCGAGGACGGTGGACGGTGTGGCGCCAGTGGATGAGCACCCCATACCAAACATCCTGTTGAAAGATCCGCGAGACTGGGAACAGGTTAACCATGGCATGCAAATGGTCATGCACGACGCTCGCGGAATCGCCCGGGCAGCAGCGCAGGGCGCCCAGTACCGCATCGCCGGCAAGAGTGGTACGGCACAAGTGGTCGCGATCAAACAGGGTGAGCGCTACAACCGGGCGAAAACCCTGGAGCGCAATCGCGACAACGCCTTGTTCGTCGGCTTTGCGCCGGCCGAGCATCCGAAGATTGTCATCTCGGTGATGATCGAAAACGGCGAGGCCGGTGGTCGCGTCGCCGGCCCCGTAGTGCGCCAGATCATGGACGCCTGGTTGCTCGACCAGGATGGCCATCTCAAACCGCAGTACGCCACGCCGGCCAAAGCCCCTGGCGACCCTCACGTTTAACTGACGCGCAGGAGCGAGTCTGGTCGCGAAAGCGGAGTGTCAGCCTCAATGCTGAATGACACACTGCCTTCGCGAGCAGGCTCGCTCCCACAGTTGAATGAATTGAACTGAACGATTTCCAGTCAAAACGCGCTCATGTGGGAGCGAGCCTGCTCGCGAAGAAGATAGCGCGGTGCAACGGATGAAACACACTTGCCATCGCCCTGACGTTAACGTAAAGATTGCTCTAGGGCGCTGAATTTAAAAGAGCGCGGGGCGGACCGATCCGGAGCGCTTGATGACGCTGATAAAAACAACTTCACCCAAGCTGCATCGCGAAGCCCGGCTGGCCCGGGAAAAACTCCATCTCGAGGGCGAAGTCCCGGATGGCGTGTTGCGCGCGGAAATCGATGCCTCATGGCGGCGCAGCCTCGGCCATGGTGTGCATTTCAACAGCAAACATGAACTGGCGCTGGAATCCAGCGCGAGTCTCGACGTGCTGCTGGCGAGCAATCGCCTGCTGATCGATGCCGCATTGCCGGCGATCGATTACCTGGCCGAACGTCAGGGCAAGGAAGGCTTGATCATCCTCGCCAATTCCGACGCAACCATTCTTGCGGTCGAAGGCCGCGCCGATCGCCTCAAGGGCAGCGGCCTGCAAGACATCACCCTGGGAGCGTGCTGGAGCGAAGCCGCTCGCGGCACCAACGCGCTGGGCACCGCACTGGTGGAGGCGCGGCCAACGATGATCGATTGCGGCGAGCATTACCTCGATCGCCTCACCGATTTTTCATGCACTTCCGTGCCCATCTATTGCCCCCAAGGCGACATCCTCGGCGTTCTCGACCTCACCCGTGAAGGTCCTCTCGGCCGCGTTCACGACAGCACCGCGCTGCTGGCCATGGCCGTCAGTCAGATCGAAAGCCGGGTGTTCAACGCCAGTTTTCCAGACCAGATCGTGCTGGCATTTCACAGCCGTCGGCAATACCTCGAATCGCCTTGGCAGGGACTGCTGGCAGTGAGCCTCGGCGGGCAGATTCTCGCAGTCAGCGCCCAGGCTTGCCAGTTGCTCCATGCGGAACGCTCGGCCCTGGTTGGCCGACGTTGCGAGGAGTTTCTCGGTGTCGATGGCTTGCAACTGCTCTCGCGTTTGCATCAGGGTGGCGTCGGCAGTTTGCAGACCGCCAAAGGCGAGTTCTTCTACAAAACCCTGCGCGCACCGCAGCGTTCGATCAACGTCAGCACACCGGCGCGCAGCACCGCTAAACCCGTCAAAGCACAACCCGATCTCGACTCCCTGGCCGGCAGCAATGTCCGTTATGCCCGGGCTTTACGTATGGCTCGCCAAGGCCTGGCCAATGAATTGCCCGTGTTGTTGTTAGGCGAAACCGGCACCGGTAAAGAAGTGATCGCGCGAGCCCTGCACATGGCCGGCAATCGTTGCGACAAACCCTTTGTGGCGGTGAACTGTGCGGCGATACCCGAAGGTTTGATCGAGTCGGAACTGTTCGGCTATCGCGAAGGCGCGTTCACTGGTTCCCGGCGCGGCGGCATGGTCGGTCGGCTGCAACAGGCCCACGGCGGCACGCTGTTTCTCGACGAAATCGGTGACATGCCGCTGGCCTTGCAGGCACGCCTGCTGCGCGTGTTGCAGGACCGCAAAGTCGCGCCACTGGGCGCCGGCGAAGAGCAGGAGATTGACGTCGCCCTCATCTGCGCCACCCACCGCGATCTCAAACGATTGGTGGAAGAAAAACACTTCCGGGAAGACCTGTTCTACCGTGTCAACGGCATCAGCGTGATGCTGCCGGCCCTGCGCGAACGCGACGATTTCAGCGCGCTGGTCGGCAGGCTGCTCGCCAGGCTCGATGCGCCAGACATGCTGCTGCACGACGACCTGAACCGCCTGCTCGCGGGTTATCACTGGCCCGGCAATATCCGCCAACTGGAAATGGTCTTGCGTACCGCGTTGGCCATGCGCGAGCCCGGTGACAGCGTGCTTACTCTCGATCACTTGCCCGACAGCATGCTCGACGAACTGAACGCCAGCGAACGGCCCGCGTCTGGCAGCATTCGCGAAAACGAGCTGGAGATGATTCGCCAATCCCTGGACAGCCATCAGGGCAATGTTTCGGCCGCTGCCGACGCCCTGGGCATCAGTCGCGCGACCTTGTATCGCAAGCTTAAACAGTTGCGTTCGTGATGCAGCGTCTGATCGTTCGGCTGATCGACAGCCATAACCCCGAGGCCCTGCAAGCGGCATTGCGTTGGCTCTACAGCTTCGTGCGCCCACATCGTCTGGCCATCGCCGGGTTGCTTGGTTTGTCAGTCTGCGCGTCATCGCTGGTACTGGTGCAGCCGTGGCTGACCAAGTTGCTGATTGACGATGGCCTGCTCGCGCGCAACTTCCCCATGCTGGTGCTGATCGCCGGGTTGATGATCGTTGCCGGGCTACTCGGCACGGCGCTGTCGGGAATCAATCGGTATCTGCACACGCGGTTGTCCGGGCGGATTCTGTTCTCGCTGCGCGACGATCTCTATCGACATTTGCAAACCCTGTCGCCGAGCTTTTACGGGCAGCGCCGCATCGGTGATCTGATGTCGCGGCTCGATGGTGACGTCGCCGAGATCCAGCGCTTCGCCGTGGATTCGTTGTTCTCGGCGGTGTCGAGCGTGGTCGGCCTGGTGGTCGCAGTCGCGATGCTGCTGACGTTATCGTGGCAACTGTCGTTGCTCGCACTGGTGCTGATTCCCCTCGATGTACTGTGGCTGCGCTGGATGCGGCGCAAGGTCGAGCGCGATGTGCGTCAGTTGCGCGAGCGTTCGGCGGACATGTCGTCGTTCATGGTCGAAACCCTGCCGGTGATGAAATTCATTCAGTCCGCCGGCCAGCAGCAGCGCGAATCGCGGCGGTTGGAAGCGTTGGGCCAGGGCTACATGAGTCAACTGCTGCGCCTGCAAGTCACCGAGTTTTTCACCCAGGCGGTGCCGGGTACGCTGACCTCATTGTCTCGGGCCTGTGCGTTTTTGATTGGCGGTTACTGGGTGGTGCAGGGCACGTGGCAACTCGGCGCGCTGATCGCGTTTTCCACGTATCTGGGGATGGCGGTCGGCCCGGTTCAGAGCCTGCTTGGGCTTTACGTGGCGATTCAGCGGATGACGGTCAGCCTCGGGCGCGTCATGGAACTGCGCGGTGAGGAACCGACGGTGCTGACCCCTGTTGAACCGAAACCGATGCCGGCCTCTGGCGAACTGCGTTTTGACGACGTGCACTTCAGCCATCCCGGTCGCCCGAGCACCCTGCGCGGCATCGATGCGCGAATTCCCTATGGCCTGAAAGTCGCCCTGAGTGGTGGTTCCGGGGTTGGCAAATCGACGCTGATCGACCTGCTGCAACGGCACCACGATCCGCAGTCCGGACGGGTGTTGTTCGGCGAGGTCGATCTGCGCGAACTGGACCTGTTCCAGCTGCGCCGCAGGATTGCCGTGGTCAGTCAGGACATCGTTTTGTTTCGGGGCAGCCTCGCCGATAACCTGGCTTACGCCGTGCCCGATGCCAGCCGCGAAGCCATTGCCGAAGTGGCGCGGCTGGCGCAACTCGACAGCCTGATCGCTTCATTGCCGGAGGGCCTCGACAGTCCGTTGGGCGAACGCGGTCAGCAATTATCCGGTGGGCAGAAACAGCGCATCGCGATTGCCCGGGCCCTGTTGCAGGACCCGCTGATTCTGGTGCTCGACGAAGCCACTTCGGCGGTGGATGAAGCCACCGAACGCGAAGTGATCGACGCCATCGACCGACTGTTTGCCGGGCGCACTCGCATCCTCATCAGTCACCGTCCTTCCACCCTGGCAGATGCCGATCTGCGCTTTGAATTGCTCGACGGCGTGCTCACTTCAAAGACGGTGCAGCATGAACTCTGAACTGCGAATCGGTGTGGTGGACAGCGGCCATTCGGCGGCGCAACGGGTGCAGGTGGTCGCGGGGCGGCGTTTTTCGTTGCTGGTGGACGGCCTGGCCGAAAGCGAGTTGCGTGACGACCCGCTGGGCCACGGCAGTGCGGTGATCGAGGCCATCGGGCGACGGGCACCTTCGGCGGTGTTCTGCGTGGCTCAAGTGTTCGATCAGCGTGGCGTTACCAGCGCCTTGCAGATCGCCACGGCGATTGACTGGCTGGTGGCGCAAGACGTGCGGTTGATCAATTTGAGCCTCGGTTTGCGGCAGGACCGCAGCCTGTTGCGAGAGGCCTGCGCAGCAGCGGTGGCGCGGGGCATTCTGCTCTGTGCGTCGAGCCCGGCGCAGGGCGACGGCGTGTTCCCGGCGAATTATCCACAGGTGCTGCGCGTGACCGGCGATGCGCGCTGCGCTGAAAACCAATGGTCGTGGCTCAACAGCGCGCAGGCGGATTTCGCCGCGTGTGTGCACGGCACTTATCCGGGGCAATCCGGCGCGAGCCTGGGGTGCGCAGCGTTGAGCGGGCTCATTGCCGGTTTTTTGGTGAAACAGCCTGATGCGAGTAATGAGCAAGTGATCGCCTGGTTGCGCGAGAATGCCCAATACCGCGGGCCTGAACGGCGCTCTGGACCATGATCCTGATTCTCGGTGCAGGGCCTGCCGGCGCAGCGGTTGCCCTGGGTTTGCGGCGGCTGGGTTACCCGGTGACCCTGGTGAGCGAGTGGCGCCGGTTTGCCGCACTGGAGGGCGTTTCCGTGCGGGTGCTGGACGCCTTGCGCGGCGCCGGTCTGCATCAGGCGCTCGCGGATGCGGCATTGCCGTCGCAGCGCCAGGTCTCGTGGAATGGCCAGCAGCATGCGCAAAACATCGAATTTCTGCTGGACCGCCCGCGTTTTGATCGAGGCCTGCGCGAGGACCTGCGCCTGGCTGGCGTCGAGCTGATCGAGGGCCGAGTGCTGAACGTTCAGTCTTCGGCGACTGGGTATCGGGTTGAGATCGAAGGACAAAAAGTACTGGCCTGCGCTTTTCTGGTAGAGGCTCGCGGACGTCAGGCGCCGTCGCTCGGCAAAGGCCTGCGCGGGCCTGAGACGGTCAGTCTGCTCAATCGCTGGCTTGGTCCGCCGGGTGACACCGCCAGTGCCGTGGAAAGCCTTGAGGACGGCTGGGCGTGGATGGCGCGACGGGCGGATGGTCAGTGTTATTGGCAGTGGACGGTGGACGTGGCCAGCGCTCAATTGCCGGGCAAGGCGCAGTTGCTGGATTACTGTCGTCAAAGGCGTCAGGGTTCGGCGTTGGCGCGGACATTGTTCGGTGCCGAACCGGAAACGGACCTGCAACTGCATGCGCGCAGCAGCACGGCGATTCTGTCTGCGCAGTTGTGCGGCGATAACTGGATTCGGGTGGGGGACGCGGCGATGGCAGTGGACCCGCTGTCGGGCAACGGGATTTTTCAGTCCTTGTCATCGGCCTTGCAGGCGCCGGTGGTAATCAATACGTTGCTGCGCAAGCCGGAACGAATGGCGCTGGCCCAGCGTTTTCATCAGCAACGGGTAGAACAGTTGTTTTTGCGTTTTGCGCGGATCGGCCGGGATTTTTATGCCGATGAGCAGCGCTGGGCGGATCAGCCGTTCTGGCAGGCGCGGCGGCAGTGGCCGGATGCTGAAGTGGCGCATGCCGAGGCGGATTTTTCAGCGCTGCGGATTGAGCGGGCGCCGGTGTTGAAGGATGGGTTTGTGGATGAGGCTGAAGTGGTGATAACAGCGGATCAGCCGCTGGGAATCTGGCATGTGCAAGGCGTTGAGCTGGCACCGTTGGTGCGGCGGTTGCGGACCGAGCCGGTTGAGCAAGCGTTGGCGGGGTTGACCGGGGAGCAGGGGAGAATGATCAGGGGTTGGTTGTTGGCTCAGGGATTCAAGCCCTGAGATTTATGGTGACTGGTTGGGCCTCTTCGCGAGCAGGCTCGCTCCCACAGTGGATTTTTGATCGACAAAGAACCCATGTGGGAGCGAGCCTGCTCGCGAAGGCGGCCTGAAGAACGCTGAAAATCAGAGCTTGATCAACACCGATTTCAACTCGGTGTAATGCTCAATCGCCGCATACCCCATCTCCCGCCCGACTCCCGACATTTTGTACCCGCCAAACGGCAACGCAGGGTCCAGCGCGCTGTGGCAATTGACCCACACCGAGCCCGACTTGATCCGTGGAATCATCCGGTGCACCGCCGCCAGATCATTCGACCAGATGCTCGCTCCCAAACCATAGGGGCTGTCATTGGCCATGCGCAACGCATCGGCCTCATCATCAAACGGAATCGCCACCAACACCGGCCCGAAAATCTCTTCCTGCACCAGCGAGTGCTTTTGATCGACATCGACGATCACCGTCGGTTTGACGAAGAAACCCGGTCCGAACTGCTCACCGCCGCAGGCGATGGTCGCGCCACTTTCCCGACCTTTTTCGATGTAGCCATAAACCCGTTCCTGCTGCCGCGCGGAAATCAGCGGGCCCATCTCGACGCTCGGGTCCAGCCCGTTGCCGAGCTTCATCGCATTGGCGATGTCGGCAATGTCCGCCACCACATTGTCGAAATGTTTGCGCTGCACATAGAGGCGCGAACCGGCACAGCACACTTGGCCCTGATTGAAGAAAATCGCGCTGGCGGCACCGGCTGCGGCGCTCTTGAGGTCGGCGTCGGCCATGACGATGGTCGGTGATTTGCCGCCCAGTTCCAGGGTGACCCGAGTCATGGATTCCATGGCGATCTTGCCGATCTGCTTGCCCACGGCGGTCGAGCCGGTGAAGGTCAGCTTGTCCACCAGCGGGTTGTGGGTCAGGGCCGAACCGGCGGTGATGCCGGTGCCGGTGACCACGTTGAACACGCCTTCGGGATAACCGGCCTCCAGCACCAGTTCAGCGAGTTTCAAGGCGGTCAGCGGTGTTTCATCGGCGGGTTTGAGCACCACGGTGCACCCGGTGGCCAGCGCCGGGCCGAGTTTCCAGCAGGCCAGTAGCAACGGGAAATTCCAGGCGACGATGGCACCGACCACGCCCACCGCTTCACGACGAATAAAACTGTGGAACTGGTCGTTCGGCATCAGCGGTAACGACACTTCAACGCTGGAGCCTTCGATCTTGGTCGCCCAACCGGCCATGTAGCGCAGGAAGTCGATGGACAGTTGTACATCCATCACCTGCGCGACAGCGGCGCTTTTGCCGTTGTTCAGGCATTCCAGTTGCGCCAGCAGTTCGGCGTCGCGCTCCATCAGGTCGGCGAGTTTCCACAGCAGGTTCTGCCGCTCCCGTGGCCGAGTATGGGTCCAGGCTGAATCATCGAACGCCTGGCGCGCGGCGAGCACGGCGCGGTCGACATCTTCAGGTGTGGCCCGCGGCACCACGCACAGCACCTCACCGGTGGCCGGGTTGTGCAGGGGCATGGTCTGGCCGTCTGCGGCCTCGACCCAGTCGCCGCCGATAAGCATGCGCGGGGCGCGCTGAATGAACGCCGAGGTGGCGGGAAGCAGGTAGGGGAGCGTCATGGCGAGGCCTCTTGTTGTTCGTGAGAACGAGGCTTTCGCAATGCCTGTGCCAACTGTCCGCAAGGGTCGGATGGCCCGTTGGCGGCGGGCGCGGGATCAAATCCGCGGTCGACGGTGCTAGAGGTTTTGTCGCAAATCGCGACGACGGTTGAGATTCGAGAGATTGCTTTTCAGCCCAGGCCAATCACCACGCCTGGGCAACATTGACCAAGCGAATCAGACCAGTACGTCGACCTTGTTGGCGGCGCGTTCGGTCAGCATCTGCACTTCCGTCGCCTGGGTCATCCGCTCGCCTTTACTCCACAACTGGGAAGAGAAGAAACCGTTGATGGTTTCAGCGTTTGGCACCGAACCTTTCTTGATAAACAGCGCGCCCAGATCGATGGTGCTGGCGAAGTTCTCCTTGTTCAGGTTGTACCCGCCCATATAGGCGCCACCCCACACCGAGTCGGCGGCCACCAGGTCAATCGAGGCGTCGCGGTAACTGCTCGCTGCCGATTTCAGCGAACTGGAGGCATTCAGCAGTTTGTTCAACCGATCCATGTCGGATGAATTGAGCTGGCCTGAGCTGTTGAGGGCTTTGAGGCTTCCATCCGCCTGAACGGTGAAGCCGAATTTTTTCTCGGCGAGATCCGGATGGGTGTGGGCCAACGCTGACTGGAATTCTTCGAAAGAGAACTTCAGCGATTGATGGGCGTTCTTGTGCCGCTCGGCAACCTGCGGGAAATCCGGCGACTGCATACGGCCGATCCAGGTCTCGATTGTTTCCATGGTCGGGCTGGTCACCGGAGCGTCGTCACTCGGATGGTAAATCGCCGCCGGATTGATGTTGACCGTGGTTTTCTGCTGCTCTTCGGTGAGCTTTTTCGCAGTCAAAGGCTGGCTGGATTGGCTGAGCTGAGCGGCTGATGGCTGGATAAAGGCAGCGTTTAAAGAGATTGCCATGTCGTCATTCCCTGATCGTTTGGAGTCAGCAGGTTATCGACGGCCTGGTGGAAAACTTGAGCGTTGGCGCGGTTTGGCAGCGTCGGTGAGTCACTTGCGGCCGGGGCAACTATGCTTGTCTCAGACTGCAACAGCTGTCGCGATATTAGACGCAGGTGCTCTCGATCAGATAGGGAAAACTGCAGTGAACTTGACGTAACCATCTGATAAAAAAGGTAATCGCCAAGCTGGCACGCTCCGTGTATTGCTCATTGCAGACGTTTCTCTTGCCTCCGTCCGCGGTGCGCCGCCGACGGCAGAAACCATAAAAACGATAAGCCACAAAAATAAGAAAGCACCGTGCGAGGTTCGACGTTGATGAAGAGAAAACTCCGATCAGGCCTGAGCGTCAGTCTGCTGGCCGTGGCCGCCTGTATGGCGCTGCATGCGCCTGACAGCCTGGCCGCCCGCGACGCCCAGACCATCCTCAAGGAAACCTGCCAGGGCTGTCACACCCCTGAAGCCGATAACGCCCTGAGCCGTATCAGCCACCAGCGCAAGACCCCGGAAGGCTGGCTGATGAGCATCGCCCGGATGCAGACCATGCACGGTTTGCAGATCAGCGATGACGACCGCCGCACCCTGGTCAAATACCTGGCCGACACCCAGGGCCTGGCGCCAAGCGAGACCGATGGCGTGCGTTATGCGCTGGAGCGCCGACTCAACACCGTCGAGAAATTCGACGACCAGACCAGCCAGATGTGCGGGCGTTGCCACTCCGGTGCGCGGGTTGCCTTGCAACGGCGTCCGGCCCGGGAATGGGAGCATCTGGTCAATTTCCACCTCGGCCAATGGCCGTCACTGGAATATCAGGCGTTGTCTCGCGACCGCGACTGGTTCGACCTCGCCCGCAAAGACATGGTGCCGCTGTTGGCCAAGCGTTATCCGCTGGACAACCCGGCCTGGAAAAAATGGCTGGGCAACGCGCCGAAAGCTGAAGCATTTGTCGGTGACTGGAGCTTCAGCGGGCACTTGCCGGGTAAAGGCGAACTGGCCGGGGTGATGAGTGTCGTCGCGGATGGCGACGACACGTTCAAGGTCGGCGTCAAAGGCCAATACGCCGATGGCTCGCCGTTCAATGGCGACGGCAGCGCGATTCTCTACACCGGTTACGAATGGCGCGGCAACGTCACGATCGACGGCGTCACCATGCGTCAGGTGTTCGCCGCACAAGGCAATGCCATGCAGGGCCGCATGTTCGAGGCCGAGCACGATGAGCGCGGCCTTGACTTCGTCGCTGCCAAACAAGGGAGCAGTCGTTTGCTCGCGGTGCAACCGGGTTATCTGAAGGCGGGCGCCGAAACCGAAGTCACCCTGATCGGCAGTGGACTGAGCGGCAAACCGAACTTCGGCAAAGGCGTGGAAGTGGTCGAAGTGGTCGAGCAAGGCGCTGATCGAATCAAGGTCAAGCTCAAGGCGGCCGCCAACGCGCAACCGGGCCTGCGCAACGTCACCGTCGGTACGCTGAAAGGCCCGACCCTGGCGGTCTACAGCAAGATCGCCGAAGTCAAAGTCGTGCCCGAATTTTCCGTGGCGCGGATCGGCGGTGGCGGCGGTTCGACGCCGAAAGTCCAGGGTCGTTTCGATGCGGAAGCCTGGGGCAAAGGCGCTGACGGCAAGCCGTATCGCATCGGCGTGTTCCCGGCGCAGTGGTCGGTCGCCGCCTTCGACGATCGCGCCAAGGAAGACGAGGACGTCAAGTTCGCCGGCACCATGCAGGCTGACAGCGGCGTGTTCACCCCGGGCGATGCCGGACCGAACCCGCAGCGCAAAATGTCCACCAATAATGCCGGCAACCTGAAGGTGATCGCCGCCGTCGACGACGCAGGGAAATCCCTGACCGGCGAGGGCCACATGATCGTCACCGTGCAACGCTGGAACAATCCACCCATTCCATGAGTTGGCTGACCGTTCACCGTTTCAGACACTTTTCGGAATGACCGCAGGCCCCGTGAAACGGGGTCTGCACAGGAGGTTGCAATGGGCGCTATTTTGAATCTGGTCGAGCGGAACCTGCACGAAGTGCACGTCGATGCCGATCGCATGTTGTTCCACATTCCCAGCAGTTCGCTGTTTGCCAGCGATGAGCTGACTGGCACCATCATCGACACCTTGCGCGGTCCCGGTTGCTCGTCGGACGACCTGATCCAGCGACTCGCGGCTCGCTTCAACGGTGAAGAAATCACCGAAACCCTGCGTGAGTTGATGTCTCTGGAACTGGTCAGCGACGGTTCGCCGCTGACTCCGGACATCGGCACCAAGCGGGTCGAGCGCACGGCAATCAATACCGTGGTGCTCAACGTCAACACCGGCTGCAACCTGAGCTGCACCTACTGCTACAAGGAAGACCTCGACAAACCGTCCGCCGGCAAGAAAATGGACGTCGAAACCGCCATCGCCTCAGTGGAAATGCTGCTGCGCGAATCCCCGGACGAAGAGCGTTTCACCGTGGTGTTTTTCGGCGGCGAACCGCTGAGCAATCGCAAACTGATCGAGTACATGGTCGACTATTGCGAGAAGCGTTTTCGCGAGGCCGGCAAGTTCGTCGAGTTCGTCATGACCACCAACGCCACGCTGCTCAACGAAGAGACGGTGGATTACCTGAATGCTCACCGTTTCGGGCTTTCAGTGAGTATCGACGGACCGAAAACCGTGCACGACCGCAACCGCATCACTGTGGGCGGGCAGGGCACATACGACGTCGTGCGGCGCAAGGCCGAGATGCTGCTGTCGCGCTACAACAGCCGCCCGGTTGGCGCGCGGGTCACCCTGACCACCGGCGTCACCGACGTTGAAACCATCTGGGATCACTTGTTCAACGAACTGGGTTTTGCCGAAGTCGGTTTTGCCCCGGTGACCTCGGGCGACATCAGCACGTTCAACCTGACCAGCGACGAGCTGATCGAAGTGTTCGCCAACATGAAAAAGCTCGGTCGGCGGTATCTGGAAGCTGCGCTGGAACACCGCAACATCGGCTTCTCCAACCTTCATCAGTTGATCACCGACATCCACGAAGGCCACAAAAAAGCCCTGCCATGCGGCGCGGGCCTGAAGATGCTGGCGGTGGATCACAAGGGTGAACTGAACCTGTGCCACCGCTTTACCGGTTCGTCGCTGCCGACCTTCGGCAACGTACACAGCGGCGTGAAACAGGTGGAACTGAATGACTTCCTGTCCCAGCGCCTGGATCGCACCAACACCGGTTGCGAGGACTGCCAGATCCGCAACCTGTGCTCCGGTGGTTGCTACCACGAGAGTTACGCCCGTTACGGCGACCCGACCCACCCGACCTATCACTACTGCGAACTGATGCGTGACTGGGTCGATTTCGGCATCGAGGTCTACACCCGGATCATGGCTCACAACCCTGCGTTTATCAGCAGCTACATCACTCCGCGCAAGGCTCACTGATATGAAACATCTCAAGGCAATCAATAATAAAGCGTTGAAACTCGATGAAGCCGCGGCCGAAAACCGTATCGAAGAAGTGGTGGCGATGAGCTCTGTGGCGGGTTGCGCCTCGACCACCGACCCGGGTTGGGAAATCGATGCGTTTGGCGGTGTGTCGTCGCTGTGCCAGCCGATGGAAGCTGACCTCTACGGCTGCTCCGACCCTTGCTGGTGGCCAGCCCAGGTGCCCGACATGATGAGCACCTACCCGGACTGGAACAAGGATGCCCAGGCGTCCAATGACAACTGGCGCAACCTCGGGACTGTCTTTCCAAAAGACAAATAATCGGACAGAAGAAGGATTCCAGCATGCTTCGCACCAAAGCCTGCGGCCTGGCCGCTTTCGCCGTCCTGAGTGCCTGTTCGCTCAGTGTTCTGGCCGATGAAAATACCGCTCTGCAAGCGGGTCACGAATACATGGTGACCACCAATTACCCGAACAACCTGCACGTCATCGACCTGGCCACGGACACTCTGTTCAAGACCTGCAAGATGCCGGACGCTTTTGGTCCCGGCAGCGTGCAGATGTCACCGGATCGCAAGACCGCCTACGTGCTGAACAACCACTACGCGGACGTCTACGGCGTCGAGCTGGACAGCTGCAAGCAGGTGTTCCACGCCAGCATCACCCAGAAGCCGGGGGAGAAAGCCAAGTCGATGTTCGCCTTCACTCTGAGCCATGACGGCAAAGAGCTGTTCGCGATTGCCAACCCGACGCTGATGCTCAACGATCGCTATGAAGTGCAGCAGCCGCGTCTGGATGTCTACGCTACCGACGCCGGTCTGGACGCTAAACCCGTGCGCAGTTTCCCGGCACCACGGCAGCTCACCATCATGCAAAGTGGCGACGACGGCACGCTATACGTGGCCGGCGCGGACGTTTACAAGGTCGACGTCAAAACCGGCAAGTTCGACGTGCTGATTCCCAGCCGTCACTGGAAGCGGGCGAACTACAGCGCGCCGGACGTGCTTTATGTGTGGAACCAACAGACGTACCGCCACGACTTCTCGCTGCTTTACACCACGGCGAAATTCAAAGACAAGAAACAGGACCCCGCTACCGCCGAATACCTCTACGGCTTGTTCAGCGTCGACCTGAAAACCGGCAAGACCGAAACCACGGACTTCGGACCTTTGACGGAAATCTACTTCAGCGGCATGCGCTCGCCGAAGGATCCGAACCTGATGTTTGGTGTGCTTAACCGCCTGGCCAAGTACGACATCAAAGAGAAGAAGATGCTGCAGGCGGCAACGCTGGATCATTCCTACTACTGCATTTCCTTCAACAAGGACGGCAGCAAGATCTACCTCGCCGGGACATTTAACGATGTGGCGATTTTCGATCCGGACACCATGAAGCAGATTGGCAACATCAAACTGCCGGGCGGAGACATGGCGATTACCACGGCGCAGATTTTTGTCCGGTAGCAGCGGCGACTGATCTCACGCCATCGCGAGCAAGCTCGCTCCCACAGGGTTCAGTGATGTTCACACAATCGTGATCACACCGTAGATCCACTGTGGGAGCGAGCTTGCTCGCGAAGAGGCCCGGAAAAACAATCGAGAACTTACTGCCCGGGCACCGGACAACCCATATCCCCCTCCTGGCACTTCAAATAATCCTTGAAGGTCTCCACCCGCGCCTTGGTCAACGCCGTGATGCAGTTGCTGTAGATCAGCGGATAAACACTGCCGCCCTCAACCCCTGACGCCGAAAACTTGCACTCGGCATCGCGAAATCCAATCCACGCCCGCTGCGCGCCGACCCACAACTTCTTGCTGTCTGGACTGCCTTTCAAGCGCGCCGTGATCTGCTGATAAAGCGCATTCAACTCCTTGTCCGCCGCCTTGTTCTGCTGTGCCGCGCATTGATTCATCGAGGCCTGGTCGGTGGCGGTGTCGCATTCGGCGGCATGGGCCAGGGTGGTGAACAGCAAAGGCGTCAGCGCCAGGAACAAGCGTGGGTGCATGGGAATCTCGCTGTGAGTGGGGAAATGAGTGGGCGGTGCAAGTCTAGCGAGTATTGTTTGACGCCTGGACGTTGAACAGCGCCTTCAGGTTCGTACGATCAAATTGACGGCTGGCTTAAGACAAAAAACGACAATAGATCCTCCATCGATACAACTTTAGGGTTGGACTTGTGGTCTTACAGGCCTACTGTTCAATACAGGAGATGACTTATGAACCCTGGATCAGATCGCATAGAAAGAAAGATTTTGCTCAAAGCCCCGCGTTCGCACGTGTGGCGTGTGATCGCCAATGCCGAGGCGTTCGGGCAATGGTTTGGCGTGGCGCTGGAAGGCAAGCGTTTTGTCGCCGGCGAGTGGACTCAGGGGCAAATCACCTACCCCGGTTATGAGCACTTGCTGTGGAATGTTCTGGTAGAGCGGGTTGAGCCGGAGCGGGTGTTTTCATTTCGCTGGCACCCGTATGCCGTAGAGCCGGAGGTTGATTATTCCCAGGAGCCCACCACGCTGGTGAAGTTCGAGCTCGAAGACATGGATGAGGGCACTTTGCTCAGAGTCACTGAGTCCGGGTTCGACCACATTCCCCAGACGCGCCGACTCAAGGCGTTCCGCATGGACAGTCGCGGTTGGGATGAGCAGATGAACAACATTGAAGAGTTTTTGAAAACCAGCGCCAAGGCCCGCGAGCAACAGAAAGATTAAGCGCTGCGAGTCCCATAACTCGCGGCTCGCAGGGTCGGTGCCTGAGGCGTCTAAGGGTTTTCGGAAGGGCGGTTATAGCGAATGTCTTACACGCGTTGGTAGCTATGTCGTCTGTTGCACATTGGATCCGATGCGTAATCTGGCCACATCAACTGAAGCACAGGAAGCGCTTCAGGATCACGGATGATCGACCATCAGCAAGGATTCGCTACCGACAGGGAGTCGACAATGGTCTTGGGAAAACCCGCCTCTGGCGGGTTTTTTTTCGTCTGGCGAAAAGATCGGCAGTTACATTCTGGCCGCGACCCGCTCAGTGATCAGTGTCCGCTGCTGCAACGACTGCGCCGCCCGCCGATTGGCTTCCTGCAGAACGGACGAGGGCGCGCTCGACGGGCTTCCCGACTCAAACGGCGGTGCCGGCGCGTATTCCAGCTGCAATTGCACCAATTGCGCAGTGTCCTTATCGAACAATTCAGCGGCCAGGGTCAGGGCAAAATCGATCCCTGCGGTGATCCCGCCGCCGGTGAACAGATTGCCATCGCGTACCACCCGATCGTTCACCGGGATTGCCCCCAGCGGCTTGAGCAATTCGTGATAAGCCCAGTGCGTGGTGGCGCGTTTGCCCTTGAGCAAGCCTGCCGCGCCGAGCACCAAGGCACCGGTGCAGACCGACGTGACATATCGCGCATTGGCCGCCTGAGCCTTTATGAAGGCGAGCGTTTGGTCATCCTCCATCAACGGCCCGACACCGCTGCCGCCAGGAACGCAGATCACATCAAGCGGCGGGCAATCGTCGAAGGTGGTGGTCGGTTTCAGCACCAGGCCAGTGCTGGCGGTCACCGGCAGCAGATCCTTCCAGATCAAATGTACTTTCACGTCCGGCAGGGAGGCCAGCACATCGTATGGGCCGGTCAGGTCGAGTTGCTGAACCTGAGGAAACAATAGAAAACCGATCTGCAGCGCCATGGTGTTTTCTCGTTAAGTGGTAGACGAGTCCACTGTAGGCTCGTAGGATTTGGCGCATACGCCAATTACCCCACGAATTACGCCAATCATGCCCAAGACCATTCATGTGCTTGCCTTCGCGAACGTGCAACTGCTCGACGTTACCGGGCCGTTGCAGGTGTTCGCTTCGGCGAACGACATTGCCCGTCAGAAAGGTTTGATTGCGCCCTACGCGCCGACGGTGATTGCCAGTGGCGGCGGGGCGGTGCTGTCGTCGGCGGGGCTGGCGCTGATTGCCGAACCTTTACCCGAGGAGAGCAGCGACACCTTGATCATCGCTGGCGGTTGGGGTGTGTATGCGGCGGCAGAGAATGAGGCGTTAGTGGCGTGGGTGCGTGAACAGGCGACGGGGTGCCGGCGGGTGTCCTCGGTGTGCACTGGCGCATTTTTATTGGCCGCCAGTGGCTGGCTTGACGGTCGGCGGGTGGTCACGCACTGGACCCGATGTGAGCAACTGGCGCAGCAGCATCCACGGTTGCGGGTCGAGCCCAACCCGATTTTCATCAATGACGGCCCGGTGTGGACCTCGGCCGGAGTGACCGCCGGAATCGATCTCGCACTGGCCATGGTCGAGGAAGACCTCGGGCGCAACATGGCGCTGGAAGTCGCGCAGCAATTAGTGGTGTTTTTGAAGCGGCCCGGCGGGCAGTCGCAATTCAGCGTGACTTTGTCGTTGCAGAAGGAGGGCAGTCGTTTCGACGACCTGCATGCCTGGATCAGCGAAAATCTCACCATGGACCTGGGCATCCCGACCCTGGCGCTACAGGCCGGCATGAGCGAGCGCAGCTTCGTCCGTCACTACCGAGCCGATACCGGCCAAACGCCCGCGCGGGCCATCGAACTGATCCGGGTCGAAACGGCGCGACGTTTGCTCAGCGACACTGGCACTGCGATCAAACGGGTCGCGATGCAGTGCGGGTTTGGCAGCGAAGAGACCCTGCGCCGCAGTTTTCTCAGGGCCATGGGCGTAACACCGCAGGCCTATCGCGAGCGGTTTTCGGTCAGCACTTCAGCCGATTCGGTCATGCTTTAATATCTTCCGGAGCGTGGCCTACACCCGCTGCCGCAGCTTTAGCCATTGAGCCTGTAAGGGAAGCATATCGGCTGATGGCCTCTTCGCGAGCAGGCTCGCTCCCACAGTTGACCGCGTGCCAATGTGGGAGCGAGCCTGCTCGCGAAGGGGGCGATGCGGTCTCACGGCTGCCAGGTATTTTTATCCCCACTCAATTTCCGATCGAGAAAACTCGCCGCGCTGATCAGTGCCAGGTGCGTCAGCGCTTGTGGCGTGTTGCCCAGGTGCCGCGCGTGGCTATCAAATTCTTCGGCATACAATCCAAGCGGGTTGGCGTAACGCAGCAGTTGTTCAAATTCCAGATGGGCCTTTTCCACCTGACCCGCGCGGGCCAGGCATTCGACATACCAGAACGAACACGCGGCGAACGCGCCTTCGGTGCCGTCGAGGCCGTCAATCCGCGCGTCGTCGTTGCGATAGCGGTAGACCATG
Organism: Pseudomonas fluorescens; assembly: GCF_902497785.1. Taxonomy (GTDB): domain Bacteria; phylum Pseudomonadota; class Gammaproteobacteria; order Pseudomonadales; family Pseudomonadaceae; genus Aquipseudomonas; species Aquipseudomonas fluorescens_BO. Next base: position 130,967 of record NZ_CABVHK010000021.1, on the reverse strand, counting down.
CCGTCGCGCACCAGGGTTTTCTGGATGGCTTCGAGGGTCGAAAGCCAACGTGGATCCTTGGCGCTGACGAAGCGCACCAGCGGCATCAACAGCATCGATCCATCGAGTGCGATGCCGCCGATGTGCTGGATAAAATGCCCGCGTTCTTCATTCCAGAAGTTGTCCCAGATGTCGGCGTAGATCGCTTGCCGGGTCTGGTCCCAGCGGGCGAACGGGGCGGGCAGGGAGCGTTTTGAGGCGAGGCGGATCGCCCGGTCCAGCGCGACCCAGCACATCAATCGCGAGTGCAGGAAATGATGCTGCTCGCCGCGCATTTCCCAGATGCCGACATCCTTCTGCTGCCAGGTTTCGCAGACCTGATCGACCACTTCCACCGCATGTTTCCAGCCTTCATGAGAGATGGCGTCGCCGTACTTGTTGACCAGGTACACCGCGTCCATCAATTCGCCAAAGATGTCGAGTTGAACCTGATCGTACGCGCCATTGCCGATGCGCACCGGCGTCGCGCCGCCATGCCCGGACAGGTGCGAGAGTTCGGTTTCCGGTAGTTCCTGACGGCCATCGATGGTGTAGAGAATGTTGAGTTTCATCGGCTTGCCGTGGCAATCGCTGACCCGTCCACGCAGCCAGCGCATGTAGTCGTTGGCCTCCTGGACGTAGCCCAGGCGCATGAACGCATACACGGTAAACGAGGCGTCGCGGATCCAGGTATACCGGTAATCCCAGTTGCGTCCGCCGCCGGGCGTTTCCGGCAAGCCGAAGGTCGCCGCCGCGAGGATTGCGCCGTGTTTGCGCGAGGTCAGTAGCTTGAGCGCAAGGGCTGAGCGATTGACCATTTCCCGCCAGCGCCCGCGATAGTTGGATTGGGCGCTCCAGTCGCGCCAGAATTTCAGGGTGCGCTCCAGGCATAACGCGGCACCGCCTTCCTTGAATCGCGGATCGTCGATGCCGCCCAGCAGAAATTGCGCGCTCTGGTCCTGATCCAGGGTGAACTCGGCCACCGCCGCATTGCCATCGACCCGCAAAACCTGATCCGAAGACAGGCGCAGGGAGGGCTGATCGGCGGCCTCGAACGTCACGTCGTTTTCATCCATGCGCGCGCCGGTTTTTGCCCGGGCGTAGTCATGGCGAACGGCGCAACGCATGTGAAAGGTCGCACGACCGCTGACCACCCGGACCCGGCGCATCAACACCGGCAGATCATCTTCGCTGTCGCCGATTGGCAGCAGGTCAGTGACCTCGACCACCGCGCTGTCGCTGAGCCAGCGAGTTTGCAACACGTTGGTGTCAGGCAGGTAAATCTGCTCGCGGCGAGCGTCGGGCAGGTCCGGCGACAGTTGAAAAATACCGGCCTCGGGGGTGTCCAGCAGCGAGCAGAAAATCGATGGACTGTCGAACTCCGGCCAGCAGAAAAAATCCACGCTGCCCTTGTCGTTGACCAGCGCCGCGCTGCGCATGTCACCGATGATGCCGTGGGCGTCGATGGCGCTTTGTCGTTCGGAATGATGATCAGCCATTGCCGCGAAACTCCGGATAAAGGCTCATGCCGCCGTCGATAAACAACGTGGTACCGACGATGTAGTCGGAGGCATCTGAGGCGAGAAACACCACTGCATTGGCAATGTCCTCGACATCACCAATGCGGCCATAAGGAATGAGTTTGAGCAGTGCTTCAGCCGCTTCACCTTCAGTGGCTGCGCGGTTGATTGCGGTACGAATCGCCCCCGGCGCGATGCCGTTGATGCGGATGCGCTGGTGACTGACCTCCTGGGCGAGGGTTTGCATCAACAGGTCGATGCCGCCCTTGGACGCGGCGTAATTGACGTGCCCGGCCCAGGGAATGCGCTGGTGCACTGAGCTCATGTGGATGATTTTGCCGGCGGCGCGGGACACGCCTTCGCGAATGCCCTGTTGATTGAAAATCCGCAGGGCGGCGCGGGCGCAGAGGAACTGACCGGTGAGGTTGACGTCGATCACTTGCTTCCAGTCGGCGAGGCTCATGTCCACGGCAGGGGCGTCCTTCTGCAAGCCGGAATTGGCGACCAGAATGTCCAGTGAGCCGAAGGCTTCAAGGGTTTGCGCGAACAGCCGCTCGACGTCCTGTTCGTTGGAAACGTCGGCACCGATGGCGATGGCGCGACCGCCTTCAGCGTTGATCTGCCGGGCCAGTTCCTCGGCGGGAGCTGGCTGGGAGTTGTAGTTGATCACCACGGCGGCACCGGCGGCGGCCAGGGCTTTGGCAGCACCTGCGCCAATGCCCGAACTGGCACCGGTGATCAGGGCGACTTGTTGGTCGAGGGAAATCTGCATCAGCGTTAGCGCCTTGAGGTGAGGGCTTGATCAGATGACTGGTTTGGGCGGGGGAGAGTTCAGCAAGTGATATCAAAAGATCGCAGCCTTCGGCAGCTCCTACGGCGATCGCGTTTTACGTAGGAGCTGCCGAAGGCTGCGATCTTTTGATCCTGAAGCCCTTCACATTCCCCTAACAATTGCCCTCTTTCCCATCACTCAGCCTTATGGCAACGTGCAGACCCTTGTCGAGAGCGAACCATGTCAAATCCCTATCGCGAACTGTTCCAGGCCCCGGGCAGCCGAGCCTTTGTACTGGCCGGGATGATCGCGCGCATGCCGATTTCCATGACCGGCATCGGCCTGATCACCATGCTCTCGCAGCTGCAAGGTGGCTATGGACTGGCCGGCGCGGTGGCGGCGACGTTTGCGCTGGCCACGGCGTTTTGCGCACCGCAGGTCTCGCGACTGGTGGACCGTTTCGGCCAGCGCCGGATCTTGCCGGTGTCGGCGCTGATCGGTGGCGGGGCCTTGTTAATGGTGTTGTTGTGTACCCGACTTGAGGCGCCGCACTGGACGTTGTTCGTATTCGCCGCGCTGGCCGGTTGCATGCCGAGCATGTCGGCGATGGTGCGAGCGCGCTGGACCGAGGTCTATCGCGGCCAACCTCAGCTGCAAACCGCGTACGCCCTGGAATCAGTGCTCGACGAAGTCTGTTTTATCGTCGGGCCGCCGGTGTCGGTGGGCTTGTGCGTGGTGGCGTTTCCCGAGGCCGGGCCATTGGCGGCGTTGCTCATGCTGGCGATTGGGGTCACGGCGTTTGTGCTGCAACGGGCCACTGAACCGGCGATTCATCCCCATGAGGAACACCATCAAGGTTCGATCATTCGCTCCGGCGAGATCCAGTTGCTGGTGCTGCTGATGATCGCCTTGGGCACCATCGTTGGCGTGGTCGATGTCGTCAGCGTTGCCTTCGCCCAGCAGCAGGGGCAACCGGCGGCGGCGAGCATTGTGCTGTCGGTGTATGCGATCGGCTCGTGCCTGGCCGGATTGGCCTTCGGCGCGCTGCGCTCGAAAGTGCCGTTGCCGCGCCTGTTTCTGTACGGCGGGGTGGCGACGGCGGTGACCACTTTGCCGTTGCTGCTGGCGAGCAACATTCTCGGTCTGTCGCTGGCGGTGTTCATCGCCGGGCTGTTTTTTTCGCCGACGCTGATCGTGGCGATGGCCCTGGTGGAACGCATCGTACCGCCGGCCAAACTGACCGAGGGCCTTACCTGGCTGGTGACCGGGTTGAGCATTGGCGTGGCGATTGGCGCGGCCAGCTCGGGCTGGCTGGTGGATGCGTTTGGCGCGCGCAGCGGGTTTTGGGTGGCGATTGCGGCGGGGGCGGTGGTGCTGGGTTCCGCCATCCAAAGCTATCGCCACTTGAAATAGAGATCTCCAATGTGGGAGCGAGCCTGCTCGCGAAGCGGTCGATCATTCAAAACAGAAGCTGGCTGATCCATCGCTTTCGCGAGCAGGCTCGCTCCCACAGGGGGATTTCCTTCCACAGGGGGATTCTGCGCATTACTAATTCCCGGCGAGCCTCATCCGTTCTCTTTTACAGACAACATTTGAGGTACGCCCGGTGACCCAGCTGACATTGCTGTGCCTGCCCTATTCAGGCGCGAGCGCCATGGTCTACAGCCGCTGGCGGCGCAAACTGCCGGAGTGGCTGACGCTGCAGCCGGTGGAACTGCCGGGCCGTGGCGCGCGGTTCGGCGAGCCGCTGCACACCGACATGCGACGGCTGGCGCTGCAACTCGCTCAAGAACAGAAAGCTGTGCTCAAGGCGCCGTACGCGTTGTTCGGCCACAGCCTTGGGGCCTTGCTCGCCTGTGAACTGGCCCATGCCTTGCGCTCGCTGGGTTGCCCGGAACCCGTGGCGCTGTTCGCCTCCGGCACCGCCGCGCCGACTCTGCGTGCCGATTACGACCAGGGTTTCGCCGATCCGAAAACCGATGCCGAGCTGATCGAACAGCTGCGCACCCTCAACGGCACGAGCGAGGACGTGCTGGCCAATGAAGAGCTGATGAGCCTGACGCTACCGATCCTGCGCGCGGATTTCTTGCTGTGTGGTCGCTACGCGCCGATCCAGCGGCCCTTGCTGAAATGCCCGGTGCACGTGCTCGGCGGCAAAGACGACCGCGCCACCACCGAGCAACTGATCGGCTGGAGCAAGGAAACCCACGGCAGCTTTTCCGTGGACATGCTGGCCGGCGGGCACTTTTTCATCCATGAGCACGAAGCCAAGGTGTTGCGGGTGATCAAGGAACAGCTCGAGGTTCACCGTCGCCGGCATGGATTGATGGCTGCCAGCTAAACAGATCTCCAATTTCACCCGATACCTGTGGGAGCGAGCTTGCTCGCGATAGCGGTCTTACATTCAACGTTGACTGGGATGGCCTCATCGCGAGCAAGCTCGCTCCCACAATGATTTTCAGCGGCCCTCAGACCGAGGCTCACCTCCCTCCTGACACAAATTCCCATTCGCTAATTTTTCCGGTCTGCATTCGTTTTATAGGGACGACGTGCCTTTGTGCTTCCCGCCACTGATCCGGATGCTTAGAAATGAATGCTGAAGACTCCTTGAAACTTGCTCGCCGGTTTATCGGGTTGCCCCTGGAAAAGCGCCAGATGTTCCTCGCGGCGTTGCACAAGGAAGGTATTGATTTCGCCCGGTTTCCGATCCCTGCCGGCGTCGAGGCCGAGGATCGCCAGGCACTGTCGTATGCCCAGCAACGCATGTGGTTTCTCTGGCAACTGGATGCGCAAAGCAGCGCCTACAACCTGCCGGGCGCGGTACGTCTGACCGGGCGGTTGAGCCTGTCTGCACTGGAGCAGGCGTTCGCCAGCCTCGTCGAACGCCACGAAACCCTGCGCACGGTGTTCCAGCGTCAGGCCGACGACACCTTGCAGCAAATGCCGGCCAGCGCGCCGTTGGTCATCAACCACGTGGATTTCAGCGAATTACCCGCCACCGAACATGAAAGCGCTGTCGCCCACGCGGCCGAGCAGCAATCAGTGCTGCCTTTCGATCTCTCGGTTGGCCCGCTGCTGCGCGTCACCTTGCTCAAACTCGCCGAACAGGAACATGTCCTGCTGCTGACCCTGCACCACATCGTGTCCGATGGCTGGTCGATGAACGTGCTGATCGACGAGTTCATTCGTTGCTACGACGCCTTCGAGGCAGGCGCGCAGCCGCAACTCGCGCCGTTGCCGATCCAGTACAGCGACTACGCCTTGTGGCAACGCCGCTGGCTGGAGGCGGGTGAGCAAGCGCGTCAACTCGAGTACTGGCAGGCGCAACTCGGCGATGAACATCCGGTGCTGGAATTGCCGACCGACCATTCGCGCCCGGCCATGCCGAGCTATCGCGGCAGCCGCTACGAATTCGCCGTCGACCCGCAACTGGCGGAGCAACTGCGAGCCGCCGCGCAGAAACACAACATCACGCTGTTCATGCTGTTGCTCGGCGCCTTCAATGCACTGCTGCATCGCTACACCGGACAGACCGACATCCGTGTGGGCGTGCCGATTGCCAACCGCAACCGCGCCGAGATCGAAGGCCTGATCGGCTTCTTCGTCAACACCCAGGTACTGCGCACGCAGCTCGATGGCCAGACCCGCGTCGACGACCTGCTGCGCGCGATCAAGGAAACCGCCCTCGGCGCCCAGGCTCACCAGGACTTGCCGTTCGAACGCCTGGTTGAAGCGCTGAAACTGGAGCGCAGTCTGAGCCACACGCCGCTGTTTCAGGTGATGTACAACCACCAGCCGCAGGTCGCGGACATGGCCAGCATCAGCACTGCCTCCGGTCTGATGTTGGGGGCGATCGAACGGGAAGGGCGCACCACCCAGTTTGACCTGACCCTCGACACGTACGAAAAGGCCGGCACGCTGCACGCCGCGCTGACCTACGCCAGCGACCTGTTCGACCCACCGACCATCGCGCGCATGGCGCAGCACTGGACGCGCCTGTTGCAGGCGATGGTGGTCGATTCAAATCAACGGGTCGGCGAGCTGCCGATGTTGGCGGCGGATGAGCAGCAAGTGTTGGTGCATGACTGGAACCGCACCCGCGAAATCTATCCCGTCGAGCAATGTCTGCACGAGTTGATCCACGCCCAAGCCCAACGCACGCCCGAAGCGCCGGCACTGGTGTTTGGCGATTGTCAGCTGACTTATGCACAGCTCGATGCTCGCACCAATCAACTGGCGCATTACCTGCGCGAACAGGGTGTCGGCCCGGATGTGCTGGTGGGGATCGCCGCCGAACGTTCGCTGGAAATGGTCATCGGTCTTTTGGCCATTCTGAAAGCTGGCGGCGCTTATGTGCCGCTCGATCCGGAGTACCCGGCGGAGCGTCTGGCCTACATGGTCGACGACAGTGCGATTGGCTTGTTGCTGACCCAAAGCGCCTTGTTGGGCGTGTTGCCAACGGAGGGCGTCAAAGTCATCGCGCTGGATCACGATCACGGGTGGCTGGACGGTTACAGCGAAACCCTGCCGCAGGTTTGCGTTCACCCGCTGAACCTCGCGTATGTGATTTACACCTCCGGTTCCACCGGCAAGCCCAAGGGTGCCGGCAACAGCCACGCGGCGCTGGTCAACCGCTTATGCTGGATGCAACAGGCCTACGGGCTGGACGGCAGCGACTCGGTGTTGCAGAAAACTCCGTTCAGTTTCGACGTGTCGGTCTGGGAGTTTTTCTGGCCGTTGATGACCGGCGCCCGTCTGGTGGTGGCGCCGCCGGGCGCGCATCGCGAACCGGCGCGGTTGATCAGTCTTATCGGCGAGTACGGCATCAGCACCTTGCACTTCGTGCCATCGATGCTGCAGGCGTTTATCCACGAGCCGGGCGTTGAATCCTGCACCGGTCTCAAGCGCATCGCTTGCAGCGGCGAAGCCTTGCGGCTGGATGCCCAGCTTCAGGTGTTCGGCAAACTGCCGAACGCCGGATTGTTCAACTTGTACGGGCCGACTGAAGCGGCCATCGACGTGACCCATTGGACCTGCGTCGACGAAGGCGCCGACAGCGTGCCCATCGGCCGGCCGATTGCCAACCTGCGCACCCACGTGCTGGACGCGCAGTTGTTGCCGGTGCCGGCAGGCGTGGCGGGGGAGTTGTACCTGGGCGGGGCCGGTCTGGCGCGCAGCTATCATCGACGTCCGGGGCTGACGGCCGAACGGTTTGTGCCGTGCCCGTTCCATGACGGCGCGCGCCTGTACCGCACGGGCGACCGCGTGCGCCAGCGTGCCGACGGGGTGATCGAATACCTCGGCCGCCTCGACCATCAAGTCAAGCTGCGTGGCTTGCGCATCGAGTTGGGGGAAATCGAAACCCGGCTGATGCAGCATTCGCTGGTGCGCGAGGCGGTGGTGCTGGTGCAGGGCGGCAAGCATCTGGTGGCGTATCTGGTGCTGAATAAAGTCGAGCCGCAGTGGCCGGAAACCCTCAAGGCCTGGCTGCTTGGCAGCTTGCCGGAATACATGGTGCCGACTTACATGATGCCCCTGGAAGCGTTGCCGGTGACCGCCAACGGCAAGCTCGACCGCAAGGCCTTGCCGCCACCGGACGCAGTGCCGCAACAAGCGTTCGTCGCACCGCAAGATGCCATGCAGACGGCGCTGGCGCAGATCTGGCAGGACGTGTTGGGCCTGCAACGCGTGGGCCTTGAAGACAACTTCTTCGAGCTGGGTGGCGACTCGATCATCTCCATTCAGGTGGTCAGCCGCGCCCGTCAGGCCGGTATCCGCCTCAGCCCGCGCGACCTGTTCCAGTACCAGACCGTGCGCAGCCTGGCGTTGGCAGCAGGGTTCGACAGCCGCGATTCCATTGTCCAAGGGCCGGTCAGCGGCGAAGTGCTGCTGACTCCCGCACAACATTACTTTTTCGAACAGGCCATCGCGCAGCCGCACCACTGGAACCAGTCGTTACTGCTGACGCCGCGCGAGGCGCTGAACCCGCAAGCACTTGAAGCCGCATTGGTCGCGCTGATCAATCATCACGATGCCTTGCGCCTGCGTTTCAACGCGGGTGTCGATGGCTGGCAGCAGCGTCACGGGCCGCAGGTTGAAACAGCGGGGCTGTGGCAGCGCACCGCCGCTTCGGCACACGCAATAACGGCCCTGTGCGACGAAGCACAACGCAGCCTCGATCTGGCCGACGGCCCGTTGCTGCGCGCGTTGCTGATCAACCTCGACGATGGCACGCAACGCCTGTTGCTGGCGGTGCACCATCTGGCGGTGGACGGTGTGTCCTGGCGAGTGCTGCTTGAAGACCTGCAACAGGCCTATGCAACATTGGCAAAAGGTGGCGCCACGGCGTTGCCGGACAAAACCGGCGCCTACCAACGCTGGGCCAGCCATCTGCACGCGCATGCCCGCACGCTGGATCAGCAATTGCCGTACTGGCAGGCGCAACACGCCGATGCCCGCGATCTGCCCTGCGAAAATCCGCAAGGCAGCCTGGAGCATCGCCACGGCCACAAGATTGAATCGAAGCTCGACGCCGGGTTGACACGCCAACTGCTGCAAACGGCTCCGGCAGCCTATCGCACACAGGTCAATGACCTGCTGCTGACCGCGCTGGCGCGGGTGATCTGCCGCTGGACCGGGCAGCCCTCGACACTGATCCAGCTTGAAGGCCATGGCCGTGAAGACCTGTTCGACGACCTCGACCTGACGCGCACCGTCGGCTGGTTCACCAGCCTGTTTCCGGTGCGCCTGCAACCTCACGCGGACGTGGCGAATTCGATCAAGTCGATCAAGGAACAGCTGCGCGCCGTCCCCGATAAAGGCCTGGGTTATGGCCTGCTGCGCTACCTCGGCGATCCGGCCGGGCGTGAAGCGTTGCGAGGGTTGCCGGCACCGCGCATCACCTTCAATTACCTCGGCCAGTTCGACCGCCAGTTCGATGACGACGCGCTGTTCGTGCCGGCAGCAGAAAGCGGCGGCCAGGCCCAGGACGACGACGCACCGCTGGGCAACTGGCTGACGCTGGAAAGCCAGGTCTATGGCGGGCAACTGTCGCTGCAATGGGGATTCAGTCGCGACATGTTCGCCGACGCCACCGTCCAGCTACTGGCCGATGCCTACACCGACGAACTCAGCGCGCTGATTGAACACTGCTGCGCCACACCGGCGGGGCAGGTCACGCCGTCGGACTTCCCGCTGGCGCGAATCACTCAGGCACAACTGGATGCACTGCCCGTCGCCGCGCCGGCCATCGAGGACATGTATCCATTGACGCCGATGCAGCAGGGCATGCTGTTTCACACCCTGTATGAGCCACAGGCCGAGGCCTACATCAACCAGCTGCGCCTCGATATCCAGGGTCTGGAACTGGCGGCCTTCGGGCGGGCCTGGCAAGCGGCGATCAGTCGCCACGACATTCTGCGCAGCAGCTTCCATTGGTCGGGTCTGGAAGCTGCGCATCAGGTGATTCATCGCCAGATCGACTTGCAATTGCAGGTGATCGAGGCCGCCGATATCGACCTCGATGCGCTGGCCGCCGAAGAGCGCAGCCGTGGTTTCGAACTCAATGCCGCACCGTTGTTTCGCCTGATGCTGGTGCGCCAAACCGGCAACGCCTGGCACCTGATCTACACCAGTCATCACATCCTCATGGACGGCTGGAGCAACGCGCAGTTGCTCGGCGAGGTGATTCAGCATTACGCCGGGCAAACACTGGCCAAACCGCTGGGGCAATACCGCGACTATCTGGGCTGGATTCAGCAGCAACCCCTGGCGGCAGGCGAACAGTTCTGGAAACAGGCGCTGACCGCGCTCGAAACGCCGACCTTGCTGGCGCAAGCCTTGCCGAATCCTTTCGAGGGCCGTGGCATGGGCGAGCATCATCTGACGCTGGAAAGCGCCGCGATGCAGCGGCTGGCGGATTTCACCCGCCAGCAAAAAATCACCCTCAACACGTTGCTGCAAGGCGCCTGGGGATTGCTGTTGCAGCGCTACACCGGTCAATCCTGCGTGGCGTTCGGTGCGACCATTGCCGGGCGCTCGGCACCGTTGCCGGGTATCGAGCAGCAGCTGGGACTGTTCATCAACACCTTGCCGATTATCGCCGCGCCGCACTCCGCGCAACCGGTCAGCCAGTGGCTCAATGAACTGCAAGCGCTGAACCTGAGCCTGCGCGAGTTCGAGCATGTGCCGCTGTACGCGATTCAGGGCTGGGCCGGGCAACCGGGCAACGCGCTGTTCGACAGCTTGCTGGTGTTTGAAAACTTCCCGGTGGCCGAAGCGCTCAAGCAAGGCGCGCCGGCCGGCCTGACCTTCGGCGCGCTGCGCAATCACGAAATCACCAGCTACCCGCTGACGCTGGGCATCGAAGTCGGCGCCAGCCTGCGTGTGCAATTCAGTTTCGATCAGGCCATGTTCAGCGCCGCGCAGATCGAGCGCTTGGGCGCGAACCTGTTGCATGTACTGGAGCAATTCGTTTCGCAACCGCAACAGGTGCTGGGCGCAGTCAGTCTGCTGGACGCTCGGCAACAGGCGCAGGTACTACTGGGCTCGCGTCCTGCCGCGCCGCTGCTGGGCAGCCCTTTGCTGGCGCATCAACGTTTCGAGCAGCAAGCGGCACGCACACCGGATGCCTGGGCGGTGATCGCCGGCGATGAACGGCTGACGTATGCACAGCTCAACGCCCGGTCGAACCAGCTCGCTCATCGACTGCGCGAACACGGTGTGGCGCCGGGGCAACGGGTCGGCCTGTCGGTGCGACGCAATGCGCAGATGATCGTCAGCCTCATGGCCATTCTCAAGTCCGGCGCTGCTTATGTGCCGCTGGACCCGGACTACCCGGCCGAGCGCCTGGCCGACATGATCGAAGACAGCGCAATCGACCTGCTGCTGGCGCAACCGGATTTGCTCGCCGATGTCGCGTTGCCCGAAGGCCTGCCGCGCCTGGCGCTGACCGCCGCGTCGATGGCCGGCTATTCAACGGCGAACCCGATCAACCTCGCCGGTGCCGAAGACCTCGCCTACCTGATTTACACCTCTGGCTCCACCGGCCGGCCAAAAGGCGTGTGCCTGACCCACGCCGCACTGCGCGAGTTCTGCGTGATTGCGGCGGAGTATTCGCAACTGAGTGCCGACGACCGTGTGCTGCAATTCGCCACGTTCAGCTTCGACGGCTTTGTCGAGCAGTGCTATCCGCCGCTGTGCGTGGGGGCGGCACTGGTGTTGCGCGGTGATGAGCTGTGGGACACCGACACCCTGTACCGGCAGATCATCGAGCACGGCGTGACCCTCGCCGATTTGCCGGCGGCCTATTGGTACTTGCTGGCTCAGGAATGGGCCGCTCAACCGCAGCGTGACCAGGGGCGCCTGCGTCAGGTCCATGTCGGCGGCGAAGCCATGTCGCTGGAAGGCCTGAAGCTGTGGCACGCCGCCGGTCTTGGCGCTGTACGTTTGCTCAACACTTATGGGCCGACCGAAGCCACCGTGGTCTCCAGCACCCACCTGTGCTCGCTGGCCGATACGCAAAACCGGATCGGCGTACCGATTGGCCGCGCGTTGCCGGGGCGGGCGCTGTACGTACTGGACACCGAGGGCCATCTGCTGCCGACCGGTTGCGTGGGCGAATTGTGCATCGGCGGCGACGCTGGCATTGCCCGGCACTACCACCAGCGTCCTGGGCTGAGCGCCGAGCGTTTTATTGCCGATCCGTTTTCCACCACGCCGGGCGCACGCCTGTACCGCAGCGGCGATCTGGCGCGCTATCGCGAAGACGGCGCGCTGGAATACCTGGGGCGCATCGATCACCAGGTGAAAATTCGCGGTTTCCGCATCGAGCTCGGTGAACTGGAAGCGCACCTGCAAGGCTTGCCGATGATCAACGAAGCCGCGGTGCTGGTTCACGAGGGCGTCGGTGGCAAGCAGCTGATCGGCTATGTGGTGCCAACGCCGTCGAACGCCGACTCGCGTCAACTCACTGCAACGGTGCGTCAGGCACTGGCCGAGCGTCTGCCGGATTACATGCTCCCCGCGCGACTGGTGGTGATGAACGCGCTGCCACTTAACCGCAACGGCAAACTCGACCGTGCCGCGCTGCCGGCGCCCGAGGTCTGGGAGACGGTGGCCGGCACGGCACCGCAAGGCCCGCTGGAAATCGAGCTGGCGCAGATCTGGCAGCAGGTGTTGCAGGTTGCGCGTGTCGATCGTGAGCACAGCTTTTTCGAGCTGGGTGGTCATTCATTGCTCGCCACGCAAATCATCTCGCAGATTCGCCAGCGCCTTGGCCTGTCGGTGAGTTTGCGCAGCCTGTTTGAACACCCTCGCCTGGAGGATTTCGCCGCGCAGGTTCAAGGCCTGCACCACGATGCAGGCGTTTTCGAGCGTCCGGCGCTGGTGGCGGACTTGTCCGGCGAACGTCAGCCGTTGTCCTTCGCCCAGCAGCGCTTGTGGTTCCTGTGGAACCTCGAACCTGAAAGCTCGATGTACAACATGCCGGGCGCCCTGCGTTTGCGCGGTGATTTGAACCTGTCAGCGCTGGAGCAAACCTTCGCAACCCTGGTCCAGCGTCACACCGTATTGCGCACCACGTTCTACGAGGCCGACGGTCAGACCTGGCAGCAGGTGCACGCCGACCTGCCACTGGATTTCGTCGCCAGCGACCTGCGGCATGTGCCGGCGCCGGACCTCGAAGCCGCGCAACGGGCCCGTGAAGAAGCGGCCCGGCCGTTCGATCTGCGTCACGGACCATTGCTGCGGGTGCGGCTGTTGCAGGTTGCGGATCAGGAACACGTGCTGCTGCTGACGGTGCACCACATCGCCGCCGATGACTGGTCGTTCCGCATTCTGATCAACGAATTCGTCGCCCTGTATCCGGCGCTGAATCGGGGCGGCGTGGTGCAGTTGCCGCACCACGGCGTGCAATACGCAGACTTCGCCAAATGGCAGCGCCACTGGCTGGAGCAGGGCGGCGAGCTGCAACGTCAGCTCGATTACTGGGTTGCGCGCCTTGGCCAGCCGCAAACCGTCCTTGAGCTGCCAGCCGATGGCGATCAGCGCCCGGCGCAGGCCGGCGCCAGCCAGCATTTCACCTTGAGTGCGACCTTGAGTCAGCAGTTGCGCGACTTCGCCCAACAGCGTGGATTGTCGCTGTTCATGCTGCTATTGGCCGGTTTCACCCTGGTGTTGCGCCAGCGCACCGAGGTCAGTCGCGTGCGCATCGGTACCGATATTGCCAACCGAAATCACATTGAGCTTGAACAAATGGTCGGCTTCTTCGTTAACCAATTAGTGCTGCAAGTGGAGGTGGATGCCGACCAGGCGGCCGGGCAACTGTTGCAAGCCTGTCGCCGCGCGGTGCTGGAGGCTTCGGACCATCAGGATTTGCCGTTCGAACGGCTGGTGGAAGCCTTGCGCCTGCCGCGTCGTGCCGGGCGTTCGCCGTTGTTCGACATCAAGCTGATTTATCAGGAAGGCGTCGGTCGTTTGCCGTCCATGGATGGCCTGCAGGTCGAGGACTTTCCGTCCGGACGCCAGGCCGCCGAGATCGGCATGGTCGCCGCGTTCTACAACGAGGCCGAACACATTCACCTGAGTTTCGAAACACCCGCCGGGCAGTACTTGCCGAGCACGCTGGAATGCCTGTTCGAACAAATCGAGGCGGTATTGCACGCGTTGTTGCGCGCCGACGAGTTGACGGTCAGCGATCTGCTGGACCTGGCCACGGACGTGCAGCGCCGCGCCGATGTGCGCCTGAACGAACAACGCAAGGCGTTGTTGGGTGGGGCCATGGCGATCAAGCGCCGCTCGGCGATTCGTGGCACGCCGGCCGCGGCGGACTGATTCATAGCGACGCCGCCAATCGGCTGCCGCCATCATTTTCTGGAGGGGTTCATGACTGTTTCAACCAGCAAATCCATTGCCAAAATCGGTCGCGGTGCGCGCAAGAGCCTGTCCACCGACCCGACCCGGCTGGTGAATTTTGCGCCGATGTTCGACGGCGTCAGCATGCCACTGGTGTGCCGCCCGGCCGTGCCCGGTGTGAGCCTGGTGGACTGGGCGACGCAGAATCGCGCGCTGATCGAAAGCAAGCTGCTGGAACACGCGGTGATTCTGTTCCGTGGTTTTCAGGTCGCCGACATCGGCGAATTCAACCGCTGCGTGGCGGCTATTTCCGACGGTGCCCTGGAGTACCTGTTCCGCGCCTCGCCACGGACGCAGATTACCGGCCAGTTCAAAATCTACAGCTCCACGGATTACCCGGCGGCGGAGAAAATCTTCCCGCACAACGAGCATTCCTATTCGCCGGTGTTCCCGCGCCACCTGTACTTCTACTGCGACACGCCCTCGATCACGGGCGGCGAAACCCCGTTCGGCGACACCCGGGAAATCCTCGCGCGCATCGACCCGGCCGTGCACGAGGAATTCCAGCGCAAACGCATCATGTACGTGCGCAACTACGGCGACGGCATGGGCCTGCCGTGGCAAACGGTGTTCCAGAGCGAAGAGCGCCGCGAGGTCGAAGCCTACTGCGCGAAAATCGGTATCCAGGCCGAGTGGAAGTCCGGCAATCGCCTGCGCACCCGGCAAAACGGCCCGGCCATCGTCCGGCATCCGCTGACCGGCGAACGCATCTGGTTCAACCACGCCACCTTCTTCAACGCACTGACCTTGCCCGACAGCATTCGCGACAACCTGCTGCGCGAATTCGGCCCGCAAGACCTGCCGCAGAACACTTTCTTCGGCGACGGCACGGCGATTCCCGACGACGTTATTCGCCACCTGCAGGGCATCTATCGCGACGTGATGGTCGAGTTCGCCTGGGAGAAGGGCGACGTGGTGCTTCTCGACAACATCCTCAGCGTGCATGCGCGCAATGAATTCACCGGCTACAGAAAAATCCTCACGGCCATGGCCATCGCGCAGAAAAGCGCCGACCTGGATCAGGAATAAGGACACGACATGAACACCACCGCCCTCGAACCTTCGGTAGACGTTTTCCAGACTTCGGCTCAACAGGCCTTCTATTTGCGCGTTCAGGAGCTGGGTGGCCAGATGCTGTTCGCTGCCCTGACGGTGCCGGTCGCCCAGGCTGTGGATGCGCAGGCGTTGCGCGCGGCACTGGATGAACTGGGCCAGCGCCATGAAACCCTGCGCACGGTTTATCGACGTCTGCCGGGAATGAAATGGCCGGTGCAAAGCCTGTGTGATGAGCTGCCGATGACGCTGCCGGGCCGCGTGTTTTCGCTGGACGAGGCGCTGCGTCGCAGCCGTAAAACCCTGACTGACGATGCGGCCCGCGCGCTGGTGGTGGCACAGGTTGAATCCGCCGACGGGCATTTCGTCACGCTGCTGGCGCCGGCGAGTAGCCTCGATGAAACCTCGCTGCGGGTGCTGTCGGTGGAATTGGCGAGCCTGCTGCGCGGCGAGCCGCTGGCCGACAATCAGGAAGATTTGCAGTACCTGGATTACACCGCGTGGCAGGAAGAACTGCGCGAAGAAGACATCGGCCATCAAGGCGCCGCGTTCTGGCGCAACCTGCAGCAGCAGTTCGCGCTGGCGCATCATTTGCCCTTCGAAAAGACCGTTGCCGTGAGCCTGTCCCGACATCAGGCAACCGTTCGCGATGGGGCATGGCTGGCCGAGGTGCAACGAGTGGCCGGCGATCAGCATGTCGAAGGAGGGCGCGTCGCGTTGTTGCTGTGGAGTGCGTTCGTGGCGCGGATCGGCCAGCAGGAAAAGTTGCTAATGGGCTGGCAAGTGGCGGGGCGCAACGAGCAAACCGCCGTGACCCTCGGGCGTTTCGCCCGTCGTCTGCCGGTGGCCTTTGACAACCGCAGTCACCAGACCCTGGCGCAAGCGCTGGCCGCCTTCAACGCCAGCCTCGACCAGTCGCTGTCGTGGCTCGACTGCCTCAACGAGTTTGACCTGAGCGCCGAGGGCGCGGCGCCGTTGCGTTATGGCCTGGTGTATCAGGCTGACGCCGATGCGAACATTGAAGTCGACGACGCCAACCCGGAAGTCCTGCGCTTGCGGGTTCAGGGCGAACACTTGCAGCTGTCGTGCCTGGCCGGCGCAGTCCCTGAAGCGATGCTCGCCGTCTGGCTGGAGCAGTTCGTCGAGTTCAGCTGCCAGTTGCTGGCCGCGCCGCAGTTGACCCTGGACCAGGCGACTCTGGTCAACGCCGCGCAACTGAGCCGCTTGATCGAGGACTTCAACCCGCAGTCTGCCGAGCACGCCTTGCCTTACAGCTATCTGCAAGAGCTGTTTACCCAACAGGCGCGCCTGCATCCGCAGCGCGTCGCTGTCAGCGTCAATGGCCAGCGCCTGAGCTATGCCGAGCTGGATGCACGCTCCAACCAAGTGGCCAATACCCTGCGCGCACAAGGTGTGGCGCCGGATGAAATCGTGGCGGTGTACGGCCAGCGCTCGCTGGAAATCGTCATCGCGCTGCTCGGCACGCTCAAGGCCGGCGCCGCGTACCTGCCGCTCGATCCCAACTACCCGATCGAGCGCCTGGCGTTCATGTTGGAGGACGCCGCCGCACGCCGGGTGCTGGCCTGTCAGCCGCTGCCGCATGCGCTGCACAGCGAGCGGGTGATTTCGCTGATGGTTGATGCCGAAGTCTGGTCCGCTGCACCAGAGCAGCCATCGCCTCTGGGCGACAGCGCCAACCTCGCCTACGTCATTTACACCTCCGGCTCCACCGGCCAACCCAAAGGCGTGATGATCAGTCACGCCAACGCCGTGGCCTCGACCCTGGCGCGCAACGCGTTTTATCGCCAGCCATTGCGCGCCTTCCTGATGCTCTCGTCCTTCTCGTTCGACAGCTCGGTGGCCGGGGTTTTCTGGGCGTTGGGGCAGGGCGCGACCCTGTGCCTGCCGGACGAAGACAGCTACAAAGACCCGGCGCTGCTGGCGGCGCTGATCCAGCGCGAAGACGTCTCCCACTACCTGACCTTGCCGTCGTATCACGCGCAAATTCTGGAGCACCTCGACAACCCTGCTTTAGCCTGTGTGATCGTCGCCGGCGAAGCGTGCAGCAATGCGTTGGTTGCGCGGCATCGCGAGGCTTTGCCGCAGGTGGCACTGGTCAACGAATACGGCCCGACTGAAGGCACGGTCTGGTGTTCGGCGTGGGAACTGCCACCGGGTCAGGATGACGAAACCATCCCCATTGGCCAGCCGATTCCGGGCATGCGCATTCATGTGCTCGGCCCGGACCTGATGCCGGTGGCGGTGGGTGTCGAAGGCGAGTTATACGTCGGCGGCGCCGGCATTGCTCGCGGCTATCTCAAGCGTGCCACGCTGAGCGCCGAGCGCTTTGTTGCCGACCCGTTTTCGAAGCAGGCCGGTCAGCGGCTGTACCGCACCGGTGACCTCGCACGCTACCGCGCCGATGGGGTGTTGGAGTACCTCGGCCGCGTCGATCATCAAGTGAAAATCCGCGGCTTCCGCATCGAACTCGGCGAGATCGAATCCGCCATGCGCGGCGCACCCGGCATCGAAGACGCTGCGGTCATCGCCCGCGAAACCGCGACCGGCCCGCAACTGCTGGGCTTCGTGATTTCCCCGGCGGACACCGCCGACATCCGCCTCAACGAACTGCGCAGTCACCTCGGCGAAGTGTTGCCCGAGCACATGCAGCCCGTGCGTTTGCAGGTGCTGGAACGCTTTCCGCTGATGCCCAACGGCAAACTCAATCGCCAGGCCCTGCTTGACCTCGACGTGCGCCGCAGTGACTTCATCGCGCCGCGCACGGAACTGGAAAAAGTACTCGCCGCGATTTGGGCCGAAGCCTTGCAGGTTGAGCGTGTCGGCGTGCACGACAGCTTCTTCGAACTCGGCGGCCACTCGTTGCTGGCGACGCGGATTCGCGCGCGGATTCAGGAGGAGCTGAACCTGGCGATCCCGCTGAAACTGTTTTTCGACGGCGACACCCTGGAGCGGCTGGCAACGGAAATCGAGCAGTTCCGCCAGCAGGGTGAACACCAGGAAAACGATGTAGACGCACTGGAAGCGTTGTTCGACGAAGTGGATGAGGAACACACGCGATGAGTGCTGCACCGGACAGAATGATGATCCTGGCCCAGCGTTTCTGCGGCCTTAGCCTGGATGCGCGGCGTGCCCTGCAGGAAAAGATGCACGCCCAGGGCCTGACCCTGGAACTGCTGCCGATCCCGCCAAGGGACCCGGCGGTCGACACATTGCCCGCGTCTTACGCACAACAACGCTTGTGGTTCCTGTGGCAGATGCAGCCGCAGGCGACCGCCTACAACCTGACCGGTACCTTTCGCCTCAGCGGTGAGCTGAACCGCGCAGCGCTGGCGCAAACGCTGGACGCGTTGGTGCAGCGTCATGAAGTGCTGCGCACCACGTTCGTCTTCGACGAGCAGCAAGTGCTGCAAAAAATCCACCCGCGAATGGACGCGACGCTGGTCGAATCCGACGCTGCAGATGAAGCCGAACTGCAACGGCAGATCGCCCTCAACGCCGGGCAGCCATTCGATTTGCAGCACGGCCCGTTGATGCGTTGCCGGCTTGTCAGCCTCGATGCGCAACAGCATGTGCTGGTGCTGACGTTCCATCACATCGTCACCGACGGCGGCTCGCTGCCGATTCTGTTGCAGGAATTCACCCGGCTCTATGCGCAGTTGAGCGCGGGTCAACCGGCGCAATTGCCTGCGCTGAGTATTCAATACGCCGATTTTGCCCGCTGGCAGCGCCTGTGGCTGGAGGCCGGCGAGGCCGAGCGTCAGCTCGCGTATTGGCGTGAACAACTGGGTCGCGAGCATCCGCCGTTGAACCTGCCGTCCGACCGTCGGCGCCCGGCGATCCCAAGTCAGCAGGGTGCCAGCGTCGAGCTGCAAGTGCCGGCCGCCGTCGCGTCCCGTCTGAAAGACCTTGCCCGTCGCGAAGGCTGCACGCTGTTCATGGTGCTGATGGCGTCGCTGCAAACCCTGTTGCATCGCTACAGCGGCGAACAGGACATTCGCGTCGGCGTGCCGATTGCCAACCGCACCCGCCAGGACGTGGAAAACCTGCTGGGCTTTTTCGTCAACACCCAAGTGTTGCGTTGCCAGCCCCACGCGGACCAGCCGTTTCTGCAATTGCTCGCCGAGGTCAAAACGGCGGCATTGGGCGCGCAGGCGCATCAGGATTTGCCCTTCGAGCAACTGGTCGATGGCCTCGGTGTTGAACGCAGCCTGAGCCACACGCCGTTGTTCCAGGTGATGTTCAACCACCAGCGCGATGCCGGCGGCCCGCAGCGTTGGGACTTGCCGGGCCTGAGCGTCGAACCGCTGATCTGGGACGAAAAGACCACCAAACTCGACCTGATGCTCGACACCGTGGAAAGCGACGATGGCCTCCACGCTTCGTTCGTCTACGCCACTGAATTATTCGATGTGTCGACCATCGAGCGTCTGGGGCAGCATTGGCTGAACCTGTTGCAGGCAATCTGCGCCGACGGCACGGTCGCCTTGGCGGACTTGTGCATGCTCGCCGACACCGAGCAGCAAGCCACCTTGCTGGACTGGAACCGCAACGCCGCTACACCGGTCACGAACTCGCTGTGCGCGCATCAACTGATCGAGGCCCAGGCTGCCGCGCACCCGCATAACATTGCGGTGACGTGCGACGGCGCGACCCTCAGCTATGCGCAATTGAATGAACAGGCCAACCGCATAGCCCAGCGTCTGCGCGAACGCGGCGTCGGGCCGGACGTGCTGGTGGGTATCGCGCTGGAGCGCTCGCTGCAGATGATCGTCAGCGTGCTGGCAATCCTCAAGGCCGGCGGCGCCTATGTGCCGCTGGACCCGGATTATCCACAGGATCGCCTGGCTTACATGCTCGCCGACAGCGGCACGCGACTGCTGTTGACCGAGTCCGCGCTGTTGCCACGGCTGCCATTGTCCGAAGGCATCGAAGTGATGTGCCTCGACCAGACCAGTGACTGGCTGCAACAAGCGTGCGCCGACAATCTGCCAAACCTCACCTGCCCGGACAATCTCGCTTACGTCATTTACACCTCCGGTTCCACCGGCAAACCCAAAGGCACGTTGCTGCCCCACAGCAACCTGACGCGGCTGTTCAGCGCCACCGAGCACTGGTTCGGCTTCAACGCGGACGATGTCTGGAGCCTGTTCCATTCCTATGCCTTCGACTTCTCCGTGTGGGAAATCTTTGGCGCGTTGTTCTACGGCGGCAAATTGGTGGTGGTGCCGCACGCCGTCAGCCGTTCCCCGGAAGACTTCGCCCGGTTGCTGCGTGACGAACAGGTCACGGTGCTGAACCAGACGCCGTCGGCGTTTCGTCAACTGATGCCGTTTGCCTGCGCCCACGCCCAGGGCATGGCCCTGCGTTATGTGGTGTTCGGCGGCGAAGCGCTGGACGTTCCGAGCCTGCGCCCCTGGTACGACGCGTTCGACGACCAGCAACCGCAGCTGATCAACATGTACGGCATCACCGAAACCACGGTGCACGTGACATACCGGCCGCTGTCCCGCGCCGACCTCGACGGCGCCACCAGTTCGCCGCTGGGCGAGCCGATTGCCGACCTGCGCTGGTACGTGCTCGACCCGCGCCTGAACCCGGTGGCCAAGGGCTGTGTCGGCGAGTTGTACGTGGGGGGCGCCGGGCTCGCACGCGGTTATCACCAGCGCGCCGACCTGAGCGCCACGCGCTTTGTTCCGGACCTGTTCGCCAGCGAAGCGGGTGCGCGCCTGTACCGCACCGGCGATCTGGCGCGCTACTGCGCCGATGGCAGCATCGAGTACGCCGGGCGCATCGACCATCAAGTAAAAATCCGGGGCTTTCGCATCGAACTCGGGGAAATCCAGGACCGCCTGCAACGTCACCCGGCCATCGAACAGGCGCTGGTGCTGGCGCCGCAGATCAATGGCAGCCAGCAACTCGTCGCATGGTTCACCGTGACCGCTGACGTCGCTGATTTGCGTCAGTCGTTGCGCGAACACTTGCAGGCCGGTCTGCCGGACTACATGGTGCCGGCGCATCTGCTCAAACTCGATCACTGGCCGCTGACCAGCAATGGCAAGCTCGATCGCAATGCGCTGCCGACACCGGATGCCGCGCTCGCGCAACAGGTTTTCACGGCGCCGGCGGACGAGATGCAGGTGGCGTTGGCAGCAATCTGGCAAGACGTACTCAAGCTGCAACGCGTGGGCATTGACGATAACTTTTTCGAACTGGGCGGCGACTCGATCATCTCGATTCAGGTGGTCAGCCGTGCGCGTCAGGCCGGCATTCGCATCAGTCCGCGTGATCTGTTTCAGCACCAGACCGTGCAGAGTCTGGCCAAGGTTGCGCAACGCAGTGCAGGGCTTGAGATCGATCAGGGCCCGGTGCGCGGTGAAGTGTTGCTGACCCCGATCCAGCACTGGTTTTTCGAGCAGGCCATCGAGGCCCGGGACCACTGGAACCAATCGGTTTTGCTGGAGCTTCGCGAGCCGCTGGACAGCGCCTGCCTGCAACAGGCATTGGCCAAGTTGCTGGAACATCACGACGGGTTGCGCCTGCGCTTTCGCGAGGTCAACGGTGTCTGGCAACAGGCTCAGGCCGAGCAGTGCAACAGCGCCGAGGTGTTGTGGCAGCGTCAGGCCTCGACCGCCGAGGACCTGCTGGATCACTGCAACGCCGCGCAGGCCAGCCTGAATTTGCAAGACGGCCCGCTGTTGCGCGGCTTGCTGGTGGACATGGGCGCTGGCGGTCAGCGCTTGCTGCTGGTGGTGCATCACCTGGCGGTGGACGGCGTGTCCTGGCGCCTGTTACTGGAAGATTTGCAGACGGCGTACGACCAGGCGCGTCAGGCACAACCCTTGCGCCTGCCGGCCAAATCCAGCGCCTATCAAGCCTGGGCGGCGCGCTTGCAGCAGCATGCGCAAAGCCCCGAATTGGCCAGTCAGGCCGCTTACTGGCAGCGTCAGTATCAAGACGTTGTGGTCGACCTGCCCGCCGACAACCCGCAAGGCAGTCTCGCCAGTCAGCACGCCGTGAGCGTGGAAACAGTGCTCGACAGAACCTTCACCCGCCAACTGCTGCAAGACGCTCCGTCGGCTTACCGCACGCAGGTCAACGACCTGTTGCTGACCGCGTTGGCGCGGGTGCTCGGTGCCTGGACCGGTCAGCCATCGACGCTGGTCAAACTCGAAGGGCACGGCCGCGAAGACCTGTTTGACGATATCGACCTGACCCGCACGGTGGGTTGGTTCACCTCGATTTTCCCACTCAAGCTGACCCCGGCCAGCGACCTGGCGGCCAGCATCAAAGCGGTCAAGGAACAGCTGCGCGCGGTGCCCGACAAAGGCATCGGTTTCGGCATTCTGCGGTATCTGGCGCAGGCCGGTCTTGAGGATTTGCCGCCGCCGCAAATCACCTTCAACTACATGGGCCAGTTCGATGCCAGCTTCGATGAGCAGGCACCGTGGCGCCCGGCACGGGAAAACGGCGGCGCCGAGCAAGGTGCTTCGGCTTCGCTGGACCGTGGCCTGAGCATTAACGGTCAGGTGTACGCCGGCCAACTGCGCCTGAGCTGGACCTTCAGCCGCGAAGTGTTTACCGAGCACACCGTGCAGCGTCTGGCCGAGGCCTACGCCACTGAACTGCAAGCGCTGATCGAGCATTGCACCAGCGGGGCGGGTGGCTTGACACCGAGTGACGTGCCGCTGGTCCACGTCGATCAGGCTCAGCTCGATGCATTGCCATTGGCGTCGCGCGAGATCGAGGCTGTTTTCCCGTTGTCGCCGATGCAGGAAGGCATGCTGTTCCACAGCCTGTTCGCCCCGGAGGCCGGCGCCTACGTCCCGCAGATGCGGGTGGACGTGCAAGGGCTCGACGTCGAAGCATTCCGCAGCGCCTGGCAGCAGACGCTGGACCACCATGAAGTGTTGCGCGCAGCGTTCTTCGGCGAGAGCAATGGCTCACAACCGCTGCAAGTGATTCTGGCCAGCGCCACGTTGCCGGTGACCGTGCTCGACTGGCGCAACGACGCGGATCAAGCCCAGGCCCTCGAACGTCTGGCCGAGGATGACCGCCGGCGCGGTTTCGACCTGACGGCCGCGCCGTTGCTGCGCCTGACGCTGGTGCAGACGGCCGACGACAGCCATCACTTGATCTTCACCCACCACCACATTCTGCTGGACGGCTGGAGCACTTCGCAGCTGTTCGGCGAAGTGTTGCAGCGTTACTCCGGTGTGATTCCGTTGGCGAATGGCGGGCGTTATCGCGATTACATGGCGTGGCTGGGCGGCCGTGATCGTGCCGCGTGCGAGGCGTTCTGGCTCGACCAGTTACAGGCGTTCAGTGAGCCGACGCGCCTGGCCGGCGCGCTGCCCGGGCCGACCGCAGGGCAGGGTGGCGGTCATCGCACCGTGCACCTGAGCCTGGATCGCGCGGCCACCGAGCGCTTGAGCGGCTTTGCCCGTCAGGCCCGCGTCACGCCGAACACCTTGCTGCAAGCGGCGTGGCTGTTGCTGTTGCAGCGCTACACCGGCCAGCGCACGGTGGCCTTCGGCGCCACGGTGTCGGGGCGTGCGAGCGAGTTGCCGGGGATCGAGCAGCAACTCGGCCTGTTCATCAACACCTTGCCGGTGATCGCCACGCCGCACCCCGAGCGCACCGTCCGCCAATGGGTCGACGAGGTGCAGGCGCTCAACCTGAAACTGCGCGATGTCGAATACACGCCGCTGGCCGACGTGCAGCGCTGGGCCGGGCATTCGGGCGAGGCGCTGTTCGACACGCTGCTGGTGTTCGAAAACTACCCGGTCGCCGAGGCGCTGGAGGGCGCTAATCCCAGCGCGTTGAAGTTCTCCGGCGTCAGCCATCACGACCAAACCAGCTTCCCGCTGGCGATTGCCGCCGAGCTCGGCGAGTGCCTGGACCTGCGTTTCAACTACGACACGGCGCTGTTTACCGCGGAGGCCATCGACGGCCTGAGCACTCGTCTGCTGGCGTTGCTCGATGCCATGGTGCGCGAGCCGCAACAATCTCTGGGCCGTCTGAGCCTGCTCGATGCCGTGCACACCGCGCAGCAATTGCAAGGCTTCAACGACACCGCCGTGACCTGGCCCGACGTGCGCCCGGTCAACCAGTGCTTTGAGGCTCAGGTACTGAAAACGCCGGACGCGCCTGCACTGGTGTTTGGCGGTCAGACCCTGACGTACGGTCAACTCAACCAACAGGCCAACCGACTGGCGCACTACTTGCGCGCCGAAGGTGTAGGCGCAGAAGTGCTGGTCGGGATTGCCGCCGAGCGTTCGCTGGAGCTGGTGATCGGTTTGCTGGCAATCATCAAGGCCGGCGGCGCCTACGTGCCGCTGGACCCGGACTACCCGCGTGAGCGCCTCGAGCACATGTTCGAGGACAGCGGCGTGCACGTGCTGCTGACCCAGCGCCATCTGCTGGGGCAGTTGCCGATTCCGCCCGGCACCACGGCGATCTGCCTCGACGACGCTCAAGTCTGGCAAAACCTCAGCGAGGAAAACCTGTCGTGCGTGGTCGAGCTGCAATCGCTGGCCTACATGATTTACACCTCCGGCTCCACCGGCAAACCCAAGGGCGCGGCCAACCATCACGATGCGCTGTACAACCGCATTGCGTGGATGCAGGGCGCGTATCCGCTGGACGCTCGCGACACGGTCTTGCAGAAAACCCCGTTCAGTTTTGACGTGTCGGTGTGGGAGTTCTTCTGGCCGTTGATGGTCGGTGCGCGCCTTGCCGTGGCGCCACCCGGCGCCCATCGCGACCCGGCGCAACTGGTGCGTTTGATCGAGCAACATCAAGTCAGCACCCTGCATTTTGTGCCATCGATGTTGCAGGCGTTTGTTCAGGGCGACGGTTTTGAACGCTGCGCCAGCCTGCGGCAAATCATGTGCAGCGGCGAAGCGTTGTCGGCGGATTTGCAGAACAGCTTGTTCCGCGTGCTGCCCGGCGTCGGGTTGTACAACCTGTATGGGCCGACTGAAGCGGCCATCGACGTGACCCACTGGACCTGCGTCGATGACGGCTCGATCAGCGTGCCGATCGGTCAGCCGATCGCCAACCTGGTGACCTACATCCTCGACGACAGCCTGCAACCGCAAGTGCCGGGTTGCGTCGGCGAACTGTATTTGGGTGGCATCGGACTGGCGCGCGGTTATCACCGTCGTCCGGACCTGACGGCGGAGCGTTTCGTCGCCAGCCCGTTCGGTGAACAGGGCGAGCGCCTGTACCGCACCGGCGACCTGGCGCGCTACCGCGATGACGGCGTGATCGAGTACGTCGGCCGCATCGACCATCAGGTGAAGATCCGTGGTTTGCGCATCGAACTGGGCGAAATCGAAACCTGTTTGCTGGAGTGTCCACAGGTGCGCGAGGCGGTCGTGATCGCGCTGGATGTCGGCAAATCCAGACAGCTGGTGGCTTACGTGGTGGGCCAGTCGGTGGTGCTCGACGCGCTGAAGCAACAGCTGCGCAGCGTGTTGCCCGAGCACATGCAGCCGAATCATGTGTTGCTGCTTGAGCAATTGCCCGTGACGCCCAACGGCAAGCTTGATCGCCGCGCATTGCCACAACCCGATCAACAGGTGCGCGAATACGTCGCGCCACGCAATGCCATGGAGGCGACGCTGCAAGAGATCTGGCAAGCGTTGTTTGAAGTGCCGATCGGCATTCAGGACAATTTCTTCGAACTGGGCGGCGATTCCATCGTGTCGATTCAGGCGGTCAGCCGCGCGCGCAAAGCGGGCCTGAGCATTTCGCCGAAGCACGTGTTCAGCCACCCGACCATCGCTGAACTGGCGACTGTCGCCCAGTCTGTCGAAGCCGTGGAAGCGGCCCCGGTGATTGCCGCTCCGGCGCTGAAAATTGAACTGAGCGAGTCGCAGTACCAGGCGCTGGACTTGACCGCGGACGCGGTCGAAGACGTCTACCCTACCCACTGTCGCCAATGCAGCAGGGCATGCTGTTCCATTCGGTGCAGGACGGTGACTCGGGGCTGTACGTCAACCAGATCGAAGTTGGCTTGCGCGGGGTTGACGGTCCGCGCTTCCGCGAAGCCTGGGCCGACGCCGCGCAACGCCACGCGATCCTGCGTACCGCGTTCCTGTGGGAAGGCGACAAGGAACCGCTGCAAGTTGTATTGCGCAACGCACCGACGCTGTTGACCGAACTCGATTGGCGCGGTCTGGATAACCCATCCGAGCGGGTGCGCCAGTTGGCCACCGAGGAGCGCGAACGCGGCTTCGCGCTGAACCGCGCGCCGTTGTTGCGCCTGTTGCTGGTGCGACTGGAAGACGACCGCTATCGCCTGATCTGGACCTACCACCACATCCTCATGGACGGCTGGAGTGTTTCGCGCCTGATCGGTGAAGTGCTGCGTCATTACAGCGGCGACGAACAGGAGCCGGTGGCCGCGTATCGCGACTACATCGACTGGCTCGGCCAGCAGGTCGCCGAGACCAGTGAAACGTTCTGGAAAGGCAAACTCAACGCCCTCGAAGGCGCCACTTATTTGGCCCGGGCGTTGCCGGTAAAGGCGCCGCAGGCGGGTTATCACGCGATCTACACACACCTGACTGCGCAGCAAACCGCCCGATTGCAGGCATTTGCCCAACACCAGCAAGTGACCCTCAACACCTTGGTGCAAGCCGCGTGGCTGCTGCTGTTGCAGCGCTACACCGGCCAGCGCACGGTGACGTTCGGCGCCACCGTGTCCGGTCGCCCGGAAACCCTTAACGGCTCGGAGAACATGCTCGGGCTGTTCATCAACACCTTGCCGGTGGTCAACAGCGTGCCCACGGACGCGAGCGTCGGTGACTGGCTGCGGGAGATTCAGGCCTACAACCTCGACATTCGCGACTTCCAGCAAACCCCGCTCAGCGATATTCAACGCTGGGCCGGGCAGGGCGGGCAGTCGCTGTTCGACAGCATCATCGTCTTCGAAAACCAGCCGGTGGACCGCACGTTGCGCGAGTGGAACGGCGACTCACTGCGCTTCGACGACGTTTCCGATTTCGGCCTGACCAGCTTCGCCATGGACTTGATGGTCAGCGTCGATGACGGGCTGCGCATCGAGTACATGCACCAGCGGGATCAGTTCGACCTCGCCAGCGTCGAAACCCTGCGCAGCCACATGGAAAGCCTGATGCAGCGTTTGTGCGACGACGCCGGGCGCGCAGTCGGCGAGTTGGGCTTGCTGACGCTGGACCAAGGCCGGCGACTCGACGGTGAATTGCCAACGCTGGCTGACGACCACGAACGGCCGGTGCACGAGCTGATTCGAGAGCGGGCACGCCTGCAACCGCAGCACACCGCGCTGGTGCTCAGCTACGCCGACCGCGACGCTGAACGCTTGAGTTATGCCGAACTGGACCGGCGTTCCGATGCCCTGGCCGTGCACTTGCTGGAGCAGGGCGTGCAGGCCGAAGAGGTGATTGGCGTCTTCATGGAACGCTCGCTGGAACTGTTGATTTCGCTGCTGGCGGTGATGAAGTGCGGCGCCGCTTATGTGCCGCTGGACCCGACCTATCCACAGGAACGCCTGCGCTACATGATGGCCGACAGCGACATGCGTTTGCTGCTGACCCAGGAGCGTCTGCGCGACACTGCGCAACTCAATCCGGGTACACCGATGGTCGCGGTGGACCGCCTGAACCTCGACGTCGAAGTCGCGGCGCCACAATGCGCAGTCCATTCCGAGCAACTGGCCTACCTGATTTACACCTCGGGCTCGACCGGCAAACCGAAAAGCGTGGCAGTGGCTCATGGGCCGTTGAGCATGCACGTGCAGGCGATTGCCGAGCTGTACGAAATGGACCCGAGCAACCGTGAATTGCATTTCATGTCGTTCGCCTTCGACGGTGCGCATGAACGCTGGATCACCGCGCTGATCAGCGGCGCCACATTGGTGGTTCGCGACAACAGCTTGTGGACCGCCGAGCAGACCCTGGCGGTGTTGCATCGCCAGCGCATCAGCGTCGCCTGTTTCCCGCCCGCGTACCTGCTGCAACTGGCCGAGCACGCCGAGGTGCAGGGCGGTGAGCCGCCACCGGTGCGCATTTACTGCTTCGGTGGCGACGCGGTGCCGGACGCCACGTTCGAGCGGGTCAAGCACACGCTCAAACCGCAATTCCTGGTGAACGGTTACGGGCCGACGGAAACCGTGGTCACGCCGTTGCTGTGGAAAATTCCTGCCGGCGGCCACTGCGAGGCGATGTACGCGCCGATTGGCCGCCGCGTCGGCAGCCGCAGCCTGCATGTGCTGGACATGGACCTCAATCCGCTGCCGGTGGGCATGGTCGGCGAGCTGTACATCGGTGGTCGGGGCGTTGCGCGCGGTTACCACCGTCACCCATGGCAAACCGCCGAGCGTTTCGTCGCTGATCCATTCAGCAGTGACGGCGGCCGTTTGTATCGCACCGGCGACCTGGTGCGCCGCCGCGAGGACGGTGTGTTCGATTACGTGGGGCGCATCGACCATCAGGTCAAAGTGCGTGGCTTCCGTATCGAGCTGGGTGAAATCGAAGCGCGTCTGCGCGAGCAAGTCGGGGTCAATGACGCGCTGGTGGTAGTGCGTGATGCCGGGCAGGGGCCGCAACTGGTGGGCTATGTGGTCGCGGCCGAAGACGACGGCCTGGGCCTGCGTTGCCAGGCGGCCTTGCGTGAAAGTTTGCCGGATTACATGGTGCCGACGCAGGTCGTGGTGTTGCTGCGTTTCCCGCTGACACCCAATGGCAAACTCGACCGCAAAGCCTTGCCGGATCCGAGCTTCGAGGGGCGCGATTACGTGGCCCCGCGCACCCCGCTGGAATGGGCACTGGCCGAGATCTGGCAGCAGGTGCTGGGTGTCGAAAAAGTCGGCATCACCGACAACTTCTTCGAGTTGGGTGGGGATTCGCTGCGCACACTGAAAGTGATCTCGAAAGTGCGGGCGCTGAACGAGCCGGACTTTCAGCTGAAACTGCGCGACATGATGGCCAAACCGACGATTGCCGGGTTGTCCGGCGTCGATGAGCAACCGCTGAAACTGAGCTCGGAAGCCTTGCTGCTGTTGAACCTGCCAGTGAGCGATCAACCGGCGCTGTTCTGCCTGCACGCGGGGTTCGGCACGGTGTTCGACTACGAGCCGCTGGCCCGTCGACTCGAAGGCCAGCGCACGGTGTACGGCGTGCAATGTCGCATGCTGCTCGACCGCCAATGGCACGACACATCGTTGCAGCAGATGGCGGCAGATTACGTCGACGCCATCCGCCGCAAACAAACGCACGGCCCGTACCACTTGCTCGGCTGGTCGTTGGGTGGGGCGTTGGCGTTGATGGTCGCGGAGTTGCTTGAACAGCAGGGCCAGCGCGTGGCGTTTGTCGGTCTGGTGGACAGCTTTGTGCCGACCCAGGCCAACGCCGTCGCCAGCGTGGATGAGTGGCGCTCGGACCTGCGCGAGTTTCTCGGTGTAACGTTGAGCATGGACGGCGATGTCATTGCCAGGGCCTTGAGCGTTGCAACCTCCGGTGATGAGGACGCCTTCGCGCGAATCATCCGCACGGTGATCGACACCGAAGGCGAGCAGGCCAGCGGGTATGCGTTGCTTGGGGCCGATGAATTGGCGCACACATTCATGGTCAGCACGCGCCTGAAAGCGCTGTCGCGGCAGGTCGAAACATTGCCGCTGCCGCACGCCGAACTGTGCTGCTGGTGGGCCGATGGCAACCCGACCGCCGAACGCGCCGCGCTGGAGCGGCAGCAACCTCGTCTGCGCAAGGTGCAAACCGTCAGCGCAAGGCACTTCGATATTCTGCAAATGGATGAATGTTTGAACGCCGTGGTCACGGCACTGGCTCGGGAGGTGGTGGTTCAGGACTAAACTTTCACCGCACCCAAACAAGCTCGCCCTAAAGTCTGGAATCAGAGAAACCTGTGGCGAGGGAGCTTGCTCCCGCTTGAGTGCGTAGCACTCACAAAAATCGGCAGTGGTTGTCAGGTTTTTGGGGCCGCTACGCAGCCCAGCGGGAGCAAGCTCCCTCGCCACAAGGTATGTACGACTCAAGAGCGGTCTTAAGTAAACAGCATTCGTCCTAATGAACGACCCTCGCGGTTCGTTTATAGGGCGAGCTTTTTATTTTTGGAGACCGCCGCCCATGGCACTGCACCCGGACATCGAAGGATTTCTAGAGCTGGCCGAGTTCGGTCGCCTCACCGGCAAAAGCCTGCCCATGCATCAGATGAGCCCGACCGAAGCGCGCGAGCAATTCGACCAGACCTCGCAACTGCTCGACGCCCCGCCGCTGGGCGCGTTGACGGTGACCTCGGTGAGCATTCCGGCCCGAGACGGCCACTTGCTCAACGCGCGCCTCTATGCGCGTCCGTCGCTGGGCACTCAAATGCGCCCGGTGCTGTTGTATTTCCACGGCGGCGGTTACGTGGTCGGCAGCCTCGATTCCCACGACACCCTGTGCCGGCGACTGGCGCTGGCCGGTGATTTCGCAGTGTTGTCGGCGGATTATCGGCTGGCTCCGGAACAGCGTTTTCCTACGGCTTACGAGGATGCCGAAGACGTGACGCGCTGGCTCGCGACCACTGGCGCCAGTGCGCTGGGACTCGACGCCGCCCGCATCGCCTTGGCTGGGGACAGCGTCGGCGGCAGCCTGGTGGCGTCGCTGTCGATAGCCATCGCCCGCGATCCGCAGAATTGGCCGCTCACGCCACGAGTGCAAGTGTTGCTGTACCCGGTGATCGACGCCGTGGAAAAACGCCCGTCGCTTGCGCGGTTCGCCGGAGGGTTTTTGCTGGAAGCGACCACGCTGGAATGGTTCTACCAGCAATACCAGCGCAGTGATGAGGATCGTCGCGACTGGCGCTTCTCGCCGCTGTTCGCCGAAAACCTGCAAGGGCTGACCCCGACCATTCTGTGGCTGGCCGAATACGACCCGTTGCTGGACGAAGGCCTGGCCTGGGCGGAAAAACTGCGCTTGGCAGGGCAACCGGTGGTGCTGGAGGTGAAGGCGGGCATGACCCACGACTTTGCGCGCATGGGGGAAATGGTTCAGGAAGTGCCGAAAATGCTGGAACAACTGGCAGCGCAGATTACTGAAAGCTTGAGTTGATGCACGCGCGATGATCGTTCCCGCGCGGGGAACGATCACCTCGCCGGACTAATGCACGTTGTCTATGGGATCCAGATGGTCCAGTGCCCGATTCACCGTCAACTCCGCCAGCATGATCACCTGCGACATAGCCAGCAGCTTATTGCGCGACGGCCCTTCGATATGATCGGCGAGATCATTGGCCATCACATCGAGTGAGGCCAGCGACTCACACGCATAGCCCAGCAGGGATTGGACATCGGTGTGCGGATTGACGGTGAACAGCGTGCTCATCGTGCGTGGTGTGGCGTTGATGTCGGCGATTGAGGGTTGGATTTCAGGCGTTGGGTCGGCGGAAGAATCGAGGTTTTCGTTCGGGGAGGCCGGATCGGTTTCCGGCGGGTTTGGTGTGACCTTGGGCATATTTGGATTCCTGGTGTGGGCCGGAACCACTTCTCTACTAAAAGAAGGGGTGGCAGCTGTACGCAGGTTAGTAGACCGGGGAATCCAAGAAGCCGGCGCGCCCGAGGGCGCCCTACGTACAGCCACCATCAAAATGCAGGAAGAAACCTGACAGATAGCGTTGTACGTCTCGGATTAAGCCACGGGCTACTAAACCCGATCACTGATGGGCAGTGACGGGAATTAAATTACCGATCGACCCCAAGACGCACAAGCCGGCGAATTCTGGCGTACCTGTAGGCAACGACGCAAGGTGATGTAGCTTTCATGAAGTAACTTGTAGGCCGCTTAAACACGCACTGCCGGACAGCTCTAGCACGCGGTTAAGCGATTCCTACACCCGAGGTAAAACGCGAGATTATTCGGGAAATGTCCGACATGTTTTTAGGCTTGGCGGTCGGACGTTGGCCGTATAGCGTGGTCGCATCTTTGGCCACGGGCACGCCAATTCCCCATACATTACGATCAGCCGACCACATGGACGGAGCATCTCAATGGACTCCCTGATTCGAATCGCCACAACCGAAGATGCGACCGCCATAAGCGAAGTCATCATTGGCGCACTACGCGAAACCAACGCCCAGGACTACACGCCAGCAATCATCGAGCAAGTAGAACAAAGCTTTTCCCCAAAAGCGGTCTCACGCTTGCTGACCCAGCGCCAGGTTTACGTGGCAACAATCGAGGGTCACGTTGTCGCCACCGCCAGCCTTGATCAGGACGTAGTCCGAAGCGTATTCGTCGACCCGGCCCATCAAGCGAAGGGCATTGGAAAGCAGTTGATGGCGCGGATCCACTCAGCCGCAGTCAACGGGGGCGTGAAATTACTGCGCGTTCCCTCCTCAATCACCGCCGAAGGTTTTTACGCGTCACTGGGCTTCAAAAAAGTCCGGGACGAATTTAACGGTGCCGAGCGCACGATCATCATGGAGCAGAGCTTGCAAACTTAGCGCGCCACGCATCGACTTCGTCGCTGAGTTCACTTTGGGTGCCCGCTATGTGATCAAGGATGGTCGATGCCGGTGCAGATTGCTTGCGCGGTTGCCGAAAGCCCCGCTAACGACAACGGACAGCATTAACTACGCTTTTGTGTTTCCTACATTCGAGGTGAATCACGTAAATATCGGGAAAAAATCCGACGTGTTTTTAGGCTTGGCGTTCGGAAGCTCAGGGTATAGCGTGGGAGCACCTTTGGCAGATGGCATAGGTGGTCGTAAGGCGAGTCGCCAACAGGGTAGAGGTTGGCACGCCGCTCGTGAATTCAGCTCTGAATGGAACTCTGAAAGCTATGATTAATAAAACAAGCGAATGGAGGTAGGCCATGCTTTTTGACTCGTTTCTAAAAACGGTTGGATTGAGAAATAAGTCTCTCGCCGAAAAAATTAATGACAGAGTCATTTCTGGGTATATCCCCAGCGATATGGCGAAAGCTGTTGTAGGTAAAGTCTCGTCAAAAAAATTCAACGAGATGATGATCAAGGTGATCGATAAATACAACGCTGACAACGAGGTAAAGGTTTTCAAAGATGGGTGATCAGTACAATCAGATGCATGAAAGGCTCGTTAAAACGAGTGAAGATTTTACCGGCATGATCGCCTACTCAATCTACAAAGCTGAAAAGCGCGAAGCGATCAAAAACGGATTGAATATTGTTGAGTTTACCAAGCTGAAACTTCAGTCTAATGAAATAGGTAAGTACAAGCGCGAGGCAGAGGGTTTAGTTAACTTGTTTCTACAGGCTGCCGCTGACGAAAAAATAAATGGAGTCAAGGCTGAGTTGGCTGGGCAGATCAATAGACTGACGCTTGATTCACTGCCTAAAGATCCGATGTACAAAGGTTTTTTCAAATGGCATAACTCTGGCTCCGCTGGTGTTGTTGGAAATTTTTGGACCGCAGTTATCGTTGCAGTTTTTGTTTGGGTTTTTGCTGATTCATCGTCATGGAATACTGCGAAAGACAACGCCATATCATCTGTAAAGGCTCCCTTTGTTAATAGCTTCGGAGAAAAGAACATTTCTGGCTCTAGCTCGGCAACGGTCACTCCTTAACCGCCGATCCGTCTGAAATCCCACCTCCAAAAACCAAACCAGGCCGCAAGCGGCCCGGTTTGTCTCCAACATTTAACGTCCCCAACCCTCAATATTGAGCCCGCAACGTCAGCGTCAAATTGCGCGGGTCGCCATAGACGTTAGTCCCCCACGATAAGCCGCGTCATCATTGCCGCGCTACGCGAAACCAATGCCCAGGACTACACGCCGGCAATCATCGAGCAAGTAGAGCAAAGCTTTTCCCCAAAAGCGGTCTTACGCTTGCTGACCCAGCGACAGGTCTACGTCGCGACCATAGATCATCACGTCGTCGCCACCGCCAGCCTTGATCAGGACGTAGTCCGAAGCGTATTCGTCGACCCGGCCCATCAGGCGAAAGGCATTGGAAGGCAGTTGATGGCGAGGATCCACTCAGTCGCCGTCAGTGAGGGCGTCAAGCTACTGCGCGTTCCCTCCTCAATTACCTTCGAAGGTTTTTACGCATCGCTTGGCTTCAAAAAAGTCCGGGACGAATTTCACGGTGCCGAGCGCACGGTCATCATGGAGCAGGGCTTACAAAAGTAGCGCATTAAATCGTCCACTCCCTCGAAGAGCCGGGCGGGTGCAATGCAGCACTGCGGCACCCGACTGAGCGCAGTTATCGGGGAATGGGGTACCCACGCGCAGTGGCTCAGCCCGCGTTTGACAGGGCCTGTGCGAAGCCTTCCGGACTCGGACTCTGTGGCCAGCTCGGAACGCCCGCCGGCAGCAACAGCCAAGGCTGTTTGTGTTTCACCCAAATATGCGCCATTGGCGTGACGTCGGGGCTGCGGTCAAGCGTTCCGACACGTAGAACCTTCATGCCCGGCGCTGCTGACGTGGTGTTGTAAAGGCGTGTATGGCAAACACCACAGAGCGAGTGAACGCTGTGCTGTCCACCCTCATCGTAAGCGTACTCCACCGGTTCACCACTCACGGTAAATGCGTCTTCGGGCATGAGTGCATGCATCGCAAAGCTGCTGCCGCTCCAGGTTTGACAGTCGCGACAATGGCACGCGTAGATCGCCATTTGTACGTCCCGCGCTGACGTATAAGTCACTGCGCCACAGCGGCATCGGCCAGCTAATTTCATGATTGGATAATTCCTTTACGCGCCATGCGCTCGGTGAGGGGAAGAGGATCTCGCTCTAGCATGAGGTATTATTGGGCTCATTAGAATTGTTTAAGTCTGCCTACCTGCTCATAGGAAATGTATGACCTCGTCTCAACTGCATTGGGAGACTCAGCGGGCATTTTTGGCCGTTCTCCGGACCGGTAGCCTGTCTGGCGCAGCACGCTTGTTAGGCATCGCACAGGCCACAGCGCGGCGGCGCATCGAAGCATTGGAGCACGAGGTAGGGGTGAGCCTCTTCATACGTTCTCCCGCAGGCCTCACCCCCACCGAGATGGCGAGAGAGCTGGTAAGCCATGTTGAGACGATGGAAATGGCTGCCGACGCTTTCGCCCGTGCTGCCTCCGCCGAGGCGTGCCTGCCCGGCGGGACTGTGAGGCTTACCAGCGGCAAGCTGTTGGGAATTGAAGTGCTTCCACCCATGCTGAAAGCGATTCGCAATGTCCATCCAGACCTGGAGGTGGAGCTGAGCATATCGAACCGACTAGAGGCGCTGGCACTGAAAGAGTCGGATGTCGCTGTACGCATTCGTCGTCCCACTGAAGCGAGTGTTGTGACGCGGCATCTGGGTGATCTGCAGATAGGATTGTATGCAACGCCAGAGTTGCTTGAACGACACGGGCATCCGTGCAGCCCGGAGGAACTGACCCGATACTCCCTGATCGGGCCTGATCGTAATCTTGAGGAAATAGAGTTTCTCGGCCGCAACGGTTACATCTGCACCCCCGAGCGCGCTTCGATCCGGACGGACGATCACCTCGCGCAATTTGCGTTGCTCAAGGCGGGCTTGGGCATCGGCGTCTGTTCGAGCCAACTGGCGCAACACCACGGGTTGATACGGGTGTTGCCCCAACGGGTCGACTTCAGTGTGGATGTCTGGATTGCGATGCACCAGGACATGCGGCGAGTCCGTCGAATTGCGCTGGTGTTTGATGAGCTGGGCGAATCACTGGCACGCTATCTTGCCTGACGGCACTGGAGGGGCTGGCGCGCACATCATCGCCTCATCAAATCCGGGCGCACGGCGGATTGGGGCCGGACCTGGATTGAATATCCATACAGCCCGAAACCAGACCGGGCCGCTAGCGGCCCGGTGGTGTTCAACATTTAACGTCCCCAACCCTCAATACTGAGCCCGCAACGTCAGCGTCAAATTCCGCGGATCACCATAGAAGTTAGTCCCCCACGAAGCATCCACCCGGTCGTAGTATTTGCGATCAAACAGGTTGTTGCCGGTGAGTGTGGCCGACAGGTTTTCGTTGAACTTGTAGCCCACCTGCGCCGTGGCGATGCCATAGCCGCTTTGTTCAAAGCGCACTTCACGCTGGTACCAGGTTTTGCTGACCACCCGTACGCCGCCGCCGACGCTGAAGTCTTTGAGTGCGCCGTCGGTGAAGTCGTATTTGGTCCACAGGTTAAAGTTGTGTTTGGGCGTGATGGTGCTGAAGGTGTTGCCTTCGGTGCCGTCGGCGGCTTTGACCAGTTTAGTGCTGGTGAAAGCGTAGCCGGTGACGATGCTCCAGTTGTCGGTCAGGTTGCCGCTCAACTCGGTTTCCCAGCCCTGGCTGCGGGCCTTGCCTTGTGCTTCGTAGCTATTGGAGTCGGCGTTGTATTCAGCGCGGTTTTCGTCGTAGATGCGGAACATGGCGATGCTGGCGTTCAGACGGCCGTCGTAGAATTCGCGCTTGAGGCCGACTTCATACTGCTTGCCTTTGCGCGGTCCGACCGGACCACCATCGGTACTGATTTCACTTTGTGGTTTGAACACCCCCGTGTAGCTGGCGTAGGCCGACAATTCCGGGGTCAGCTTGGCGATGATGGCGCCGTAAGGCACGACCTTGCGGTTGATGCTGGTGTGGGCGTCGCCGAATGTATTAAAGAAGGCGTTGGCGTTCTTGGCGTTGCTTTCGTACCAGGTCACGCGGCTGCCGCCGACCACGTCGAGCCAGTCGGTGACGTTGAACTTGGCGCGGGTATAAACGCCGTACTGGTCGGACTTGGACCAGTTGCCGTTGTTGCGCTCGTAGTCGTTCTTGGGGATGTCGATGCTGCCCGGGTTGTAGACGTTGATCGGGAAGTACTCGCCGCCGCCGTACTCGAAGTCTTTGTCGAGGTGCTGATACTCGGCGCCCACGGTGAACTCGTGTTGGCGGTCCGCAAACTCGAACGGCGTGGTGACGAAGCTGTCGACGCCGATGGTCTTGATGTGGGTGTAGTAGTCATAGGCCACGGCCCAGCTGTCGCCATTGGGCTCGACGGCACCGTCGGCCCAGGTGAAATTACGCTGCGGGGTTTCGGCATCGCGGTAGGTGAGGGTGGTCTTGAACTGACCGCCGTTGTCCAGCGCGTGATCGACTTCAGCGAAGCTTTCCCAGACTTTTTCGTTCAGGGTGTTCCACTTGGCATCGACGAAGGTCGAGCGTGGTACGTCCAGCAACTTGCCGTCGGCAAAGGCCGGCAAGCCGAACGCCGGGGTGGAGTGGTTCTGCTGGTAGGCGCCGCCGACCGACAGGGTGGTGGACGGGTCGAGGTCGAATTCCAGCCGACCGTAGACCATCGGCCGTTCATTCTGGGCAGAGTCGACGAAGGATTTGTTGTTCTCGTAAGCGGTGATGAAGCGACCGCGCACGGTGCCCTGATCGTTCAGCGGGCCGGTGACGTCGACCATCGAACGGTAGTGGTCATAGGACCCGGCGCCCAGTTCGCCGCCAATGGCGAACTTGTCCAGCGCGCGCTTGCGCACCACGTTGATAGTGCCGCCGGGTTCGCCCGCGCCTTGATACAGGCCCGACGGGCCGCGCAACACTTCGACGCGGTCGTACATCGCGAGGTCGAAGCTGGTGCCCATGTCGCCCTGGCCGGTCGGTTGCGACACACCGTCAACCTGCACCTGGTCAACGAGAAAACCGCGCATGTACACGTCGTTCAGGCTGGAGCCGGAGTTGTAAGTCTTGATGGTGACGCCGGTGACCTGACGCATCGCATCCTGCAGGCTGTTCATGTTCTGGTCGTCCATGCGCTGGCGCGTGACCACGGAAACCGACTGCGGAATGTCCTTGAGCTTGATGTTGCCCTTGCCGATGCTGACTTCATCGGACGTGTAGGAACGCGTGCCTTCGGTGGTCGGCCCCGGTGCAATCCCGGAGATCGCGGTTGCACCCAGTTGCAGCGCACTGGAGTTGCTGGCCAGCGGAATCAGCGACACGGTGTTGCCCGTCAATTGAAAGGTAATGCCGCTCCCCAGCAGCAAGGTATTCAATGCCTGTTCCGGCTCCAGATTGCCCGACACCGCCGTGGACTTGAGGCCGTTGACCATGTCCTGGCTGTAGAGAATTTGCAGGTCGGTCTGTTGACCCAGTTGTTGCAGTGCGCTGGCCAGCGACTGTGAAGGAACGTTGACGTTCACCGGCGCTGCCTGGACATCAGACGTGCCCAGCAGCAACAGGGTCAGCAACGCACCCGGTACGACTGTGCGGAATTTCTTGTGCGGCGCGATGGCCAACGCCAGCGGCGCGCGGGACAGGGTAGGGCTGTGCATTGCTCAAATCGCTCCTGAAGGTGTGCAGTTTTTTTAGTTAATGATAATTATTATTAGACGCGTCACGTCGACAAAACCGGAAAACAAACCCCTGAATTCGTTGAAAATCCGTTTATTTGGCGTGCTCAGGCCGTCGCCCGTTCAGCCACCACCCGACCCGATTCCATGCGCACCAGTTGATCGGCCATGTCGAAATAGCGGTCGTCGTGGGAGATGACGATGATGGTCTTGCCCAGGCGCTTGAGGTCCGGGAGCAGCTCGGTGTAGAAGATCCGGCGGAAGGTCGGGTCCTGATCGGCGGCCCATTCGTCAAACACCAGCACCGGGCGTTCTTCCAGCCAGGCGTTGACCAGCGCCAGACGCTTGCGCTGGCCGGTGGACAGGTCGGTGGTGGTGAAACTGCCGTCCTTGACGCTGACCTTGTGCGCGATTTCCAGGCGTTGCAGGTATTTGTTGGCGTCTTCGGGAATGTGCCGGTCGCCTTGCACCACGTCATCGAACAGGTAGTAATCGGCGAAAATCGTGGTGAACAGTTGGCGATAGTCGTCACGGTTATGCGCATTGATGGCTTCGCCATTGAGCAGGATCGCGCCCTGTTGCGGCGCGTACAGGCCCAGCAACAATTTGATCAACGTGGTCTTGCCGCAGCCGTTTTCGCCAACGATGAAAATAATGTCGCCCTGTTCGATGCTCAGGTTCACCGGCCCGAGGCGGAAGGCTTCGCTGCCCGTTGGAGCGGGGAAGGCATAGCTGACGTTGTCCAGTTGCAGGCTGTTGACCACGACGGGTTTCTTGCCGCTGTCGTTGAGCAGCAGGTGCGGCTCGGGCGAGGAAAACTGGCTCGACAGTTCGGCGATGCGGCGGAAGGCAATCCGCGCACGGCTGACCACCGGCAAGGTGCCGACCAAATGTTCGATGGGGCCTTTCATGTACAGCAACACCAGCACGAAGCCGCTCATCACCGCTTTGTCGGCGCTCGGCCAGAACGATTGCAGGGCCAGCGCGAGGCCGATAACCACGAAGAACAGCATCGAACCCAGGGTCTTGGCGATCACGAAAGTATTGATCGAGCGCACCTGGGTGTTGCAGATGAAGTCCGCCGTGCCCTGAATACCCGAAGTGAACATGCGCTGGCGGCGCGGGCGATGAATGCGCAGTTCCTTGGCGCCGCCGGCGATGGCGTTGTAGTGCTTTTGCAATTCGTCTTCCGCATCGCGAGCAGCCATGAAGCCCTTGATGCCCTTGCCTTGCGCGTAGAACTGGATGCCCGTGCCGATGGCAATCGCCAGCACCATCATCAGAAACATCGGCCACGACAACAGCGCCAGATAGCCCATGCAGCCGAGCGTCACGGTCAGGGAAATGGCCAGCGGCGCGAAGGCAAACGCGAAGTCACTGATGGTATCGACGTCATGGGTCAGCACCGGGATCAAACGATGACTGCGGTAGCGTTCGATCTGCTCGATGGGCGCCGACAGGACCTTTTCCCCCAGCTCTTTGCGCAGATTGGCGATGATGTGCTGGCCGACATAGTTGGTGCCGATGTCCGAGCAGATCGAACTGGTCAACGCCAGCAGGCAAAGACCGCCGAACAGTGCGACCACGCCTTGGGTCAGGCCGCTGTCCGAATGCAGCGCCGTGTTGATGGTCGCCAGCAACACCGTCACGCTCAGACCGCCAA
Organism: Pseudomonas fluorescens; assembly: GCF_902497785.1. GTDB lineage: Bacteria > Pseudomonadota > Gammaproteobacteria > Pseudomonadales > Pseudomonadaceae > Aquipseudomonas > Aquipseudomonas fluorescens_BO. The sequence goes on along the minus strand of NZ_CABVHK010000021.1, from coordinate 90,712 downwards.
CCATGCCCAGAAGGATCGACAGGCTGACCACCAGTCGAAACGGTTTCAGGAGGGTGAACAATTCATGAATTGCACCGCGTGCAGGCTGGGTCATGAGCGCAGGGTTCCTTGGGGTCGTGAGGCAGATACCCAATAGAACGTCTGGTCAGGGGTTTAATTTAGCCGGCCACCGACTGGCGGCGGCCGCCGGAGGAAGGGCTCAACCTTTGGACGGCAGCTCGCGCACCACGCGAAAACCGATCCAGTCGCCACGGGTGTGCGGGTAGATGTTGTTGCGGTTGCCTGAACGTGAAAACACCGGTGCTTCGCCCCAGTCGTTGCCGCGAATCTGCAAGGCTTCGCAGTTGGCTTCGACCCAGGCGCTGCCGTCGGTGGGGGCGCCGACGTAATCGCTGTGTTCGCAGTCGGCAATCCACTCGTAGACGTTGCCGTGCATGTCATACATCCCGAACGCGTTGGGCGGGAAGCTGCCGACGGGGGAGGTGTAGCTGTAGCCGTCGGTGGGCCCGTACGTATTGGCATGGGTGGCGATGCTGTAATCGGTGCCTTCATCGAACGGAAACGGGAACGGCCCGGCAGAACCGGCGCGCGCGGCATATTCGCGCTGCGCTTCGCTGACGATGTGATAGTGCTGCCCGGTCTTGAGCGACAGCCACGCGACATACGCGCTGACCTCGGCAAAGTTCATGCACACCGCCGGCTGTCGCGGGCCCTGTGGATAACGGGGTTTGCTGTTGATGCATTCGCGACCGGGGCGGGTGTCGCCGTCGGGAATAGTGATCCCGGTTTCCTTCAGGTATTGATCCCACTCACCGGCAGTGATCTGGTACCGGCTCATGGCGAACGGCTTGGCGAACGTTACTTCGTGCAGGGGGCCTTCATCGGGCTCGCGCCCGACTTCACCCTCCGGCGTGCCCATGGTGAAGGTGCCGGCAGGCAGCACCACCATTTCCGGGCAGTGGCGACAATCCTTGAACACCTTGCCCGGCAGCGGCGCGGTGGAGGCCTGGGCGACCACTGGCAACAACGCCAGCAATGCCAATACTGCGTAAACAAAACCCTGTGGCGAGGGAGCTTGTCGGAACGCCGCACCGTCCCGCTGGGCTGCGCAGCCGACCCTGTTCTTCAGGCGAAGAGCGGGGGCCGCTTCGCGCCCCAGCGGGACGGTGCGGCGTTCCGACAAGCTCCCTCGCCACAGGTGTTGCAATGCCCCGGACTGAGTAGCAATGAATCGGTGCAGGAGATTTTTCATTGTCATTCTCGCAAAAGAAATCGGTGGGTCAGAGCTTGCTCGCCAGCAGCGCCATGACGCGGTCGATGTGCGCCTCGGTGTTCAGCAGGCCCGGAGACAGGCGAATGATCGGGCCGACGTCGCGGTCGACGGCATCGCAGACCACGCGCTGGGCCATGAGGAAATTGGCGACTTCTTCGCAGTCACGATTCTTGATCCGGAAGAAGGTGAAACCGGCGGAATACTCCGGCGACAACGGAGTCACCAGCTCTACCGACGGATGTTCCTGCAAGCGCTTTTTCAGGTAGCTGTTGATCTGGTGAATGCGCGCCTGCACGTCGGCCTTGCCCAGGTCCAGGTGCAACTTGAACGCTTCGGTCAGCGCCCAGCGGTGTTCAAAAGAGTGATAGCCGCCGTAGGTCATCACCGTCGAGAACGTGGTGGCTTCGGAGAAGGTCGGGATGGTCGGCGTAAGGTCTTTCATCTCGTCGGAGCGCGCACAGATGATCCCGGTGCCGCGAGGGCCGAACATCCATTTGTGGGTGCCGGCGATAAAGTAGTCGCAATGCATGTCCGGGAAGTCGAGGTTTTCCACGCCGAAACCGTGGACGCCATCGACCACGTACAGGATGCGATCCTTTTCCTCACGATCACGGTTGTGCTCGGCGACCAGTTTGCCGATTTCGCCGATAGGTAATTTCACGCCGCTGCCCGAATGCACCCAGGTCATGCCGAGCACGCGGGTCTCGGGCCGGATGTTGCGGGCAATCGAGGCGAGGATTTCTTTGCTCGAAACTCTGGACGGGTCCTCGAACAATTTGATTTTGCGAACCTGGGTGCCGTCCTTTTGCGTGCGGTATTCAAACACGCTGTTGGCGGCATAGTGCTCATGTTCGCTGGTGAGGATTTCCTGATCCGGGCGCAGGTGAATGCCGGCGTAGATCATCGCCAGGCCTTCAGTGGTGCTGCCGGTCAGGGCGATCTGCGAGGGCTTGGCTTTGAGGTAACGACCGGCCCAGACGCGGACTTCTTCTTCGCGGCGTTCGGTTTCGCCGCGATGCCAGTCCATCGCCAGACCGGGGTTGCGGTCGAGGTTGGCGCGGTGCATCTCGATGGCTTCGCGCACCGGTCTTGGGTGTGAGGTCACCAGAAAGTTGGCGAAGTGCAGGTAGTCGGGATCCTGATTGAACAACTGGCGAAACTGCGCCCATTTGTCTTTCGGCAGCGGCGCCGGCGTGGCTGCCAGCGCCGGCAGGTTGACCGCAGAACTCAGGGGAATGGCGGCCGCGATAACGCCAGCCTGTTTGAGAAAGGTACGACGGTTGGTCATGAGTCGGGTTCGCTTGGCAAAGTTGAGCATCAGTTTTTTACGACTGGCCTGGAGGACTTCAGCACCTGGTCCCAGACCCGCAGGAAATTGCCACCCCAGAGCTTGGCAATGTCGGCCTCGCTGTAGCCGCGGCTGATCAGCTCGGCGGTGACGTTGCGACCTTCGCTGACATCTTTCCAGCCATTGAGGCCGCCCCCGTCGTTGAAATCGGAGCTGATGCCGACGTGGTCGATGCCGATTTTTTTAACCGCGTAATCGATGGCGTCGCCGTAATCCTTGAGGGTGGCTTTGGGCTCTTCATCGAGGATGGCGTAGAGCTGACTGGCGTAGTCGCCGAAGCGTTGTTCGGGCCACACGGTGATTACCGGGTCGCCGGGCATCAGCGCCATCTCCAGACCTTGCAGCGGTTGCAGGTCGAAGCGCGCACGCAGGGCGTTGAGTTTGTCTTGGGTGGTTTGACTCAGCGGCTTGATGTAAGTCGGGAACCCGACGATCTGCACCACGCCGCCACTGTGCTTGATCAGTTGCATTTCGCTGTCGCTGAGATTGCGCGGGATGTCCACCAGCGCCCGTGGCGCCGAGTGCGAGGCGACCATCGGCGTGCGGCTCAACTGGCTGACTTGTTCAAGCGCTTTGGTCGACATTTGCGACACGTCAATGATGATCCCGAGGTCGTTGAGGCGCTGCACCGCTTGCTTGCCCAGCTCGGACAATCCGCCAAGGGCGTCTCGCGAATCATTGAAAAACGGCAGCGGGCGCGACGAGTCGGCCCAGGCGTTGTTGCCTACGTAACTGAAGCCGAACATGCGCATGCCGCGGGCGGCCCATTTATCCAGGGCGTTAACGTCGTTGCCCAGCGGGTAGGCGTTGAGCATGCTGATGAACACGGCGAACTTGCCTTCGCCATGCAGGCGCCGGAAATCCTCCGGGGTGTAGGCAATGGCCACCTGATTGGGGAAGTCGCGCACCAGGGTGCTGATGATTTTGTAGCGGGTTTCCTGCTCGTGCCGCGCTTCGTCAATGAACCCGGCGGTGGGGCGGTGCGGGGCGTTGTCGCCGTTCCAGATTTCCGGCCAGCCAAAAATGGTCAGCGCCGCGCCGGACAGGCGACCGCGTGCAGCCTTGACCAGGTCGAACTGGCCGCTGCCGTCCTTGTCCGCCTCGTTTTCGGCGGTGCCGAAATCCATCGGCACGGTGATGTGGCTGTCGAACGAGAGGATGCGCTCTTGCAATTCATCGGCCTGTTTCATCACCGCGACCGGGTAACCGGGATTGTCGTTGAACCAATGATCCCAGGCCGCAAACCCTGCGGCGCCGGCGATGGCCAGCGCCAGGGGCAGGCCGATGAAAAGAGCCTTTTTCGAACGAGGTTTTGTCATTGCCGTCTCAGTCAGATTCGCCGTCGAAATGCAGGCGCGGGGGCCTTTGCTATCTGGGTTGAACGAGTGGCTGGGGCAGGAATTTAGGTTGCGCGGAAAAGATCGCAGCCTGCGGCAGCTCCTACATTGGATCGGCGTGCACCCGTAGGAGCTGCCGAAGGCTGCGATCTTTTCCGGAACACCATAAATTTCCCGCGGCAACACTCGTTCTAGCTTGGATAAAGCCTGCTCCATGGCTGACACAGGTAGGGCAATGACGATTTCTCGACGATGGTTCCTGGCAGGTCTGGCACTGACCGGCGCCGCCGTGCCTGCGGCGTATTACGGGCATCGTGAACTGACCAGACCGGACCCGACGATCACCCCCGGCGAAGCCTCGTTCGACGTCGCGGACGTGGCGGGGCAGCGTCTGGCCAATACGTTGCAAGGCGTCTGGGACATTCGTTTCGAAGGACGTGACGCGGGGCTCGACGGCTTGCCCGGCGAGGGCTTGCAACTGTTGCTCGACGTCGGCCACAAGGGCCGTGGGCTCAACGGTTTTCTCGATACGTTCGAGGGGTTGCGCGGCGAACCGACGCCCCGCTATCGCGTTCTCGGCGACCTGGCCGGCACCCGCGCGACCGAACTGAGCTGGCGCCTGATCGATTCGCGATCCCCGACCGGCACGCCGGACTACGAATTCACGTTCAAGCTGGACGAGGTCTGGGCCGCATTCGGCAATGCCGGCAGCGGCACGTTGAGCGGGCGCGTGCTGCGCCTGGATCGTCCGTTGGCCTTGACCGCTCAGGACAATCGTTTCGTCGCGGTCAAGCAAGTGTTCCCCGAAGCACGCGAGCGCACAGGCCTGGAGCCGGCATTACTGGCGTGGCTGATTTCCCCTGAGCACCGCTTGTTTCATCAACTCTGGCACGCCTCCCGGGACAAGTGGCACAGCCTGTCCGAAGACAAGCGCAACGCCCTGCGCGGTATCGGCTGGCAGCCGGGAGTGCGGGACCAGGAGCGCGACGCGCGCGGACCGCGCAAGGATCGCAATGGTTCGGGTATCGACTTTTTCTTCATGCACCGGCACATGCTCGGCACGGCGCGCTCGCTGCAGGACTTGCCGTCCTGGGCGCAATTTCCGTTGCCGCAACCGGAACTGGTTCGAGATCGCCAGGGCTTCGCCCGCTATTTCGACAACCACGACGGCACCGCTTTGCCGCCGGCGTGGCGCGCCGATGACGATGACGAATACTCGCAATGGGTCGCCGACCTCAAGACCGCCGAGACCTACCACAGTAATTTTCAGGTCTGGGAATCGCGCTATCGCGACCCGCGTTACCTGGCGAAGCTGACCTTGGGGCAATTCGGCTCCGAGGTCGAACTGGGTCTGCATGACTGGCTGCACATGCGCTGGGCCTCGGTGCCCCGCGATCCGTCCAACGGCCAGCCGGTGCCGTTCGCCCGGGACACCGCAGACTTTTCCGCGCGCTGGTTTGCGGCGGAAAACGATTTTCTCGGGGACCCGTTTTCATCCCATGTGAACCCGGTGTTCTGGCACTTCCACGGCTGGATCGACGACCGTCTCGAAGACTGGTTCCGCGCCCACGAGCGTTTTCATCCGGGTGAGGTCAGTCGGCTGGCAGTCAACGGCGTGCAGTGGTTCGCGCCCGGTCGTTGGGTCGAGATCGATGATCCGTGGCTGGGGCCGAGCACGCATGGCTGCAACACCACGCCGGGGTTGCAGGCGGGCAAGTCGGTGGAGATGGACCCGGAAACCATGAAGCTGGCGCTGCGGATTACCTTTGGCGAGGACGAGAAGAAGCTGGCGGACTTGTTCCGCAAAGTGCCGCAACGGCCGTGGTATGCGCGGAATTTGAAGGTTAAGCCGATTTCGAGTTAATCAATTGAACCGCGTTATCGTTCAATCGCGGGCAAGCCCGGCTCCCACAGGATTTATGTGTGCTGCCTGTTCTGGGTACGACACATCATCTGTGGGAGCCGGGCTTGCCCGCGATGACGGTCTATCTGGCTCCATCCCTTTTATAAAACCTGCCACCCACCCCCAAGCGCCTTGTACAGCGCAATGCTCGCCTGCAACCGCGACAACCGCAGCTGCACATTCAGATCCTGCGCGGCGTACAGCGTGCGCTGTGTTTCCAGCACCGTCAGTAAGTCCTCGGCCCCGGCCTGATAGCGGCTTTGCGCAATATCAAACGCCGTTTGCGCCTGATTCAATTCTTCACTCTGCCACTGGCGCTGGGCGTCGAGTCCGCGAATGCCGGTCAGGGCTTTTTCGACGTCGGCAAAGCCGTTGATGATTGCACTGCGGTAGGTTTCCAGCAGTTCTTCCTGACGCGCCGTGGCTTTGTCGCGTTCAGCGCCCAGTCGGCCGTTGTTGAAAATCGGCGCGACCAATCCGGCGGTGAGGTTGTAGAACGGGCTGCGCAGGACATCGCTGAAGGTGTCGGCGCCCGAGCCGAGCTGGGCGCTCAACGTCACCGTGGGCAGCATTTTCGCCCGGGCCACGGTGACGTCGGCCCGTGCCGCCGCCAACTGTGCTTCGGCGCGAGCGATGTCCGGGCGCCGGTTGAGCAGGTCGCTGGGTACGCCCGCGCCAATCACCGGCCAGCTCATCTGGTCAAAGCGCTGAGCGTCGAGTTGCAGCTCCTGCACCGGGCGGCCGAGGAGGGCGGCGAGGGTGATCCGTGCTTCGTCGGCCTGTTGCTGCACCAGCGGCAATTGCCGTTGCTGCGCGGCCACCAGGCTCTTTTGCTGAGCCAGTTCCAGTGCGGTGGCCGAGCCTGAGTCAAAGCGGGTCTGGACCAGGTTCAACACCTTTTGCGCATTCGCCAGATTGAGCTGCGCGATACGGTGCTGCTCTTGCAGCGATAGGGTTTGCGCGTAGGTGCTGGCGACGGCGCTGAGCAAGGTCAACTCCACCGTATCGCGATCGAACCGGCTGGCCTGCAAGCCGAACTGTGCACTGTCGCGGGTGGCGCGCTGGCCACCCCAGAAGTCGAGTTCGTAACTGGCACTGAGGCTGGCGTCGAAGTAATCCACCGCTTTGTCGCTGCTGTCGGCGTCCAGTTAGCTGTAACCGTTGCCGCGCATCAGCTTCTGTCGATTGGCATTCACCGCTCCCCTCACTTCTGGCAGCCGCGAACCGCCGGCAATCACCGTTGTGGCCTGGGCTTTTCGGACCCTGGCCAGTGCGGCCGCCAGGTCGTAACTGCCGATGCGGGCCTGGGCAATCAGTTGATCGAGCTGCGGGCTGCCAAAGCGCGTCCACCACTGGGCGTTGCGCATCAAGTTGTTTGCACTGTGCGCCGATTGCCAGTCGGGCGGCGGCTGCAGGCCGCTGTCCGGACGCGGGTCGGGACTGGCGCACGCGCTGAGCAACACGCAGAGGGTCAACAGGCTGAGGGGCGCTTTCATCAATCGATCATTCACTGGTAAGGGCCGTGACCGGGTCGAGCCGGGCAGCTTTGCGGGCCGGCATGAAGCCGAAGACAACGCCGGTGACCAGCGCGCAGCCGAAGGCGCCGAGTACCGCAATCAAGGAGAACGCGACAGCCACTTCGCTGAGCATCAACACACCGCCGACGATCAGCGCCAAGGCAATGCCGGCGAGGCCGCCGACCACCGAAAGCATCACCGCTTCGGTGAGAAACTGCCGCAGAATGTCGCGCTGGCGGGCGCCGGTGGCCATGCGGATGCCGATTTCGCGGGTGCGTTCGCGCACGGTCATGAGCATGATGTTCATCACGCCGATGCCGCCCACCAGCAGCGAAATCGCGGCAATCGAACCGAGCATCAGCGACAGGGTGTTTTGGGTGCGCGCTTCGGCCTGAATCATCGCCGCGTTGTTGGTCAGCTCGAAATCCTTCTTGCCGTCGTGCAGGCGCAGCATCAACTGCTCGATGGCGATTTCCGTTTCCTTGACCTTGCGCGCATCGGCGGCGGCAATGGCCACGTATTCCGGGTTATGGGTGCCGAACAGCCGCACACTGGCGGCGGAATACGGAATGGCGATGCGGTCGTCGCTGTCGGAGTCACCGGAGCTGGCGCCTTTTTCCGCGAGCACGCCGACCACCTGAAACGGCACGTTCTCGATCAGGATGTACTGGCCGATCGGGTTGGCCACGTCCTTGAGCAACTTGGTCCGAACCTTGTGCCCGATCACCGCGACAGCCGCCGCGCTGCGCTCGTCTTCCTGAGTGAAGTAACTGCCTTCGACCACGGGCCAATTGAAGATCGCCGGGAAGTTGGTGTCATTGCCACCGACGTAGCTCAAGTGGTCGAGGTTGCCGAAACGCACGCCGGCTTCCTGGCCGTTGACCGGCATGATCCGCGTCACTTGCGGCAGGCTGCCCACGGCTGCGACGTCGTCCAGGGTAATGATCCCCGGCGGCGTACGCGGATTCGGCGCCGAGCCGCTGAGGTAAATGATGTTCGAACCGAACGCGCCCATTTGCGCCATGACCTGACGCTTGCTGCCTTCGCCGACGGCCAGCATCACCACCACCGAGGCGACGCCGATGATGATCCCGAGCAGCGTCAGCGCGGTGCGAAATTTGTTGATCCACATGACGCGCCAGGCCGCTTGCACCGCGTCCACCAACTCGCCTTTCCAGGCGCCGGTGGCCTCGGCGCCTTCGCTAAGGCGCTTGCGCAAATCCACCGCTTGCAGGGCGCCGGGGTTGGCTGAGGTCTGAACGTCCGGGTTGTCGTGGGCGCTGTCGCTGATGATCAGCCCGTCGCGGATTTCGATGATGCGCTTGGCCCGGGCGGCGACTTCACGGTCGTGGGTGATCAGGATTACCACATGGCCCTGGCTCGCCAGTTCGTCGAGCAGGGTCATGACTTCGGCGCCGCTGTGGCTGTCGAGGGCGCCGGTCGGTTCGTCGGCGAGGATGATATGGCCGCCGTTCATCAAGGCGCGGGCGATGGACACTCGTTGTTGCTGCCCGCCGGAGAGTTGGTGCGGCCGGTTGCCGGTGCGCGAGGCGAGGCCGAGGCGGTCGAGCAGGGCGGCGGCGCGGGCGTGGCGTTCGGCGGCGGGGGTGCCGGCGTAGATCGCCGGCATCTCGACGTTTTCCTGGGCCGAACCGGACGGGATCAGGTGGTAACCCTGGAACACAAAACCAAAGGCTTCGCGGCGCAGCCAGGCCAGTTCGTCACTGTCGAGGGCGGCGACATTTTGCCCGGCGAAGCGGTATTCGCCCGAGGTCGGTCGGTCGAGGCAGCCGAGGATGTTCATCAGCGTTGATTTGCCGGAACCCGACGCACCGACAATCGCCACGAACTCGCCGGCATGAATCGACAGGTCGATGCCGCGCAGCACGTGGACGTGCGGGGAATCGCCGCCGCCGTAGGCTTTGCGAATGTCCTGCAGGTCGATCAGGGGCGTGCGCATTCAGCCGCCACTCCCGTCGGCCGGGCCGATCAGCAGGTGATCGCCCTCCTGCAAACCGTCGAGGACCTGCACCCGCAGGCGATCGCTGATGCCGGTGCGTACGTCGCGCTGTTCGATGCGGCCGTTTTTGGCGACCACCTGCGCGGTCTGCATGTCCGCTTGCGTGCCGCCCTGCAACGCGGCGATGGGGGCGGTCAGCACGTCTTTCGCCTGGTTGGCGACGAAGAACACTTGCGTGGTCATTTCCGCCATCAGCGCATTGTCGGCGTTATCGACATCGAGCAGCACGGTGTACAGCACCACCCGGGCGCTGCCGCTTTTGCTCGAACTGGCCGGGCTGCCACCGCCCTGACTGGTCTGGTCCAAAGGCTTGGGCGGCACCGGCAGAATCTGCCGCACGGTGCTGCTCCAGCGCCGCTTGCCGCCGCTGAGGGTGGTGAACCAGGCGCTCATGCCGGGTTTGACGTGGCCGATGTCGGCTTCCGAGACTTCGGCCCAGACGGTCATGGGCGACAACTTGGCGATGCGCAGAATCAGCGGCGTTTGCTGTTGCGCGTTCAGGGTTTGGCCGACTCGGGCGTCGAGGGCAACCACGGTGCCGGACATCGGTGCGTAAATCCGCGTGTAACCGAGCTCGGCCTGATCACTGCGCAAGCTGGCCTGGGCCTGGCGGATCTGCGCCTGGAACATGTCGATGCGTGCCTGGGTGGCGCGCAGTTCAGCCTGGGCGGTTTGCACGTCTTCTTCGCGGGTGGCGCCGCCGGCCTTGAGGTGTTGCTGGCGCTGGAACTTTTGCCGGGCCAGCTCGTGCTGTGCCCGTTGCTCCTCCAGCTGCGCCTTGAGATTGTCGACGGAAAAACGCCCGGCATCGAGTTTGGCCTGTTGTGTGGACGGATCGATTTCCACCAGCAACTGGCCTTCCTTGATCACATCACCGACTTCAACGTGGATGTTCTGGATCTGCCCGGACGCCTGCGCACCGACATCGACATAGCGCCGGGGCTGCAAGGTGCCGAGGGCCGTGACGCTGCTTTCGATATCGCCACGACTGACCTGCACGGTGGCAAACGTGTCTCGCCCCGGCGGGATGATCTGCCAGGCCGCCACGGCGATAACGGGGATCAGACACAGGGCTGCAAGCAGGGCGCGTCGGGTGTGTCGGGGACGTTTCATGCAGGGTTCCGGCCAATGGAAATCGGCCCGTCGTTCAAGGGACGGGGGGCTGTCCTTTATACGAGGAAAGCCGCAGGGAATTTAGGTGCAGACACATGGCGTAACACCCGTAGGAGCTGCCGAAGGCTGCGATCTTGTGATCTTGATGGTTGGCGCGATCACCTCCATCGAAGGTCAAGAGATCGCAGCCTTCGGCAGCTCCTACCGGAAAGATAAAGGAATACTTTAAATCTATATGAGAATTACTATAAATTACGCACCTCGAATTGCCACTATCGTGCCACTGCCCATTTCGGCAGTCGCCGACCGGGAGTCATGTTGGAAAACTACTATCGCGAGCTGGTGTGTTTCCTCAACGCCAAGCTGGGCAACCGTCAGGTGGCCGAAGATGTGGTGCATGACGCTTATCTGCGGGTTCTGGAGCGCTCCAGCAGCACGCCGATCGAGCAGCCGCGGGCTTTCCTGTATCGCACCGCGCTGAATCTGGTGATCGACGACCATCGGCGCAATGCCCTGCGTCAGGTCGAGTCGCTGGATGTCCTCGACAACGAAGAGCGCTACTTCACCCCCTCGCCTCACCACTCTCTGGATCACGGTCAGCGCCTGGAAATGCTCCAGCGTGCGCTGGCGGAATTGCCACGGCTGTGCCGCGAAAGTTTTCTGTTGCGCAAAATCGATGGCCTGTCACATCCGCAGATCGCCGAGCGGCTGGGGATTTCCCGGGCGCTGGTGGAGAAGCACATCGTCAATGCGATGAAGCACTGCCGGGTGAAGATGCGCCAGTGGGATGCGCATTGATCCCGCCATCGGGCTGTTGTTGTTAAATTTTATTTCATTGTCCTCGTTCCCTATCAACAGACGACCTGCTGGCCAGGTCACTTAGGCTAACTCCCCACGGTTGAGGGGTTCATCCAGAGGACACTGGAAATGACACAGGCAATTGCATCGCCCATCGTTCACGATCTGATCGGCGTCGGTTTCGGCCCTTCGAACCTCGCGCTGGCCATCGCCCTGCAAGAACGCGGGCCGAGCCAGGGCGAGCTGGATGTTCTGTTTCTCGACAAGCAGGCGGACTATCGCTGGCACGGCAACACGCTGGTGACCCAGAGTGAATTGCAGATTTCCTTCCTCAAAGACCTGGTGACCCTGCGCAACCCGACCAGCCCGTATTCCTTCGTCAACTACCTCAAGCATCACGGGCGTCTGGTGGACTTCATCAACCTCGGCACTTTCTATCCGTGCCGCATGGAGTACAACGACTACCTGTGCTGGGTCGCCGGGCAATTCGCCGCACAGAGCCGCTACGGCGAAGAAGTGCTGACCATCGAGCCGGTGCTGCACAACCAGCAGGTCGAAGCGCTGCGCGTGATCTCCCGCGATACCCACGGCCAGCAACATGTGCGCACCGCCCGTTCGGTGGTGGTCAGCGCCGGTGGTACGCCGCGTATTCCGGAAGCGTTCAAGGCGCTAAAGGATGACGGCCGGGTGTTTCATCACTCGCAGTACCTGGCGCAGATGGCCAGGCAACCTTGTGTGAATAATCAGCCGATGAACATTGCGATCATTGGCGGCGGGCAGAGCGCGGCTGAGGCCTTCATCGATTTGAACGACAGCTTCCCGTCGGTGCAGGTGGACATGATCCTGCGTGGTTCGGCATTGAAGCCGGCGGATGACAGTCCGTTCGTCAACGAAGTGTTCTCGCCGCAGTTCACCGACCTGGTGTTCCAGCAGGCGAGCAGCGAGCGCGAGCGGCTGGTCAACGAGTACCACAACACCAACTATTCAGTGGTGGACATCGACCTGATCGAACGCATCTACGGGATCTTCTATCGCCAGAAAGTCTCGGGCATCGCCCGTCATGTTTTCCGCACCCTGACCACTGTCGAGAAAGCCACCGCCACCGAGCGCGGCATCGAACTGGCGGTGCGCAACAACGCAACCGGCGAAGTCACGGTTCGGCACTACGATGCGGTGGTGTTGGCCACCGGTTACGAGCGTCAGATGCACCGCAAATTATTGGCGCCGCTGGAGCAGTACCTGGGGGATTTCGAGGTGGATCGCAACTACAAACTGGTCACCGACGAACGCTGCAAGGCCGGCATTTACATGCAGGGGTTCTGCCAGGCGAGCCACGGCTTGAGCGACACCTTGCTCTCGATCCTGCCGATTCGTGCAGATGAGATTGCCGGCTCTTTGTATGAGCATGGCAAGCAGCGGGGGCAGGGGCGGTCGGTGGTGGATGTGTTGCTCGCGACAGCCAGTTAACATTTGTTGCGCCTTATGCCGTCATCGCGAGCAAGCTCGCTCCCACAGTAGATCTTCAGGGAACACAAGTTTTGTGTAAAACAGAGATCAAATGTGGGAGCGAGCTTGCTCGCGATTGGGCCTTCAAAAGCACCACACATCTTGAATTCTGAACCCTTGCTGAAGAACCCCGCAATTCCCCCGCACCCATCAAAAGATCAAAAGATCAAAAGATCGCAGCCTTCGGCGGCTCCTACCGGGGATCGGTTTCACGCGGTGAATCTCCGTTCATTGACGGACGAGATGCCTGGATTTTCGGAATAGTCCTACAGAAAGCTTGAGGGCTCTTCCGTAGCCTTGGGGCCTCATGAACTTGAAACCCGCCAAGGGGCTCCCGTTGCTAAACAAAGCGTTGCGTATTCTGATTGCCGACAAGCAGCATTTTCAGCGGCTGCGAATGGAGCGCCTGTTCAACCAACTCGGCTACTACCGGGTGGCGCCCGCGCAAAACCTTGAAGAACTGCTGACGCTGATCGAATACGGCGATGTGCCTTTCGATCTGGTGGTGATCAATGCGGCGCTGGCGGGCGAGGCGCTGGACCTGAACGACTACTTCCTCGATCACCCGCAGGTGCGCCATGCATTGATTTATGCAGGCGCACAATCGCCGCCGATCCCGTTCGGCGGGTCGCAGAAGATTCGGCTGAGCGATGCGGCGTTGCCTGATCTGATAAGTATTCAACGGTTGATGACGACCGTTGATCCACGGTTACCGTTCGTCGGCACTGTCATTTCTGTCAGGTAGTCGAGCCCGGATTTTCATGCAAAAGTCGTTGCGCAGCCCTGCGTTAAACCGGGTCTGGCCCATGGGCATTGAATGCCCGATTGTCGTGCCCTACGCACAGGAGTTGCCATGAAGCCAGCGCTAAGAGCGGGGATCGCGGATGATCATCCCGTGGTTCGCACGGCGGTGAGGATGTTGCTTGCCCAGGCGGGATATCGGGTGAGCGAGGTATCCAACGGTAACGCGGTGATGTCGATGCTTCGCGAGCACCAACCTGGCACGCTGGTGCTGGATCTGAACTTGCCCGGACTGGATGGCCTGGGTGTGCTGGAGCACATTCGAAGCAGCGGCATCCGATGCCAGGTCGTGGTGTTCACTTCACTGAACGGGATGTTTTATCAGGATCGTTGCATGCGTGCGGGCGCTGCGGCTTTTGTTTCAAAAACCAACGATCTGGAGCACCTCCGCAAGGCCATCGATGCAGTCAAGGCGGGTTACAGCTATTTTGAAAAGCTCGAGACGAGCTCGGTCTCACTCAGCCTTGTGCAGCGCAGTGACGCGCAGCTGATTGAAAAACTGTCCAATCGTGAACTGACGATTTGCTGCTACCTGGCCAACGGTATGAGCAACAAGGCCATTGCCGAAATAATGCACCTGAGCCACAAGACGGTCAGTACCTACAAGACCCGATTGACCGACAAACTCCAGATCGGCTCCCCGGTGCATCTGCGCGATTTTGCCAAACGCAATAATCTGATCTGAATGATGATTTCGCACCGATTGCGTTGCCTCACCTGCCTTGTGCTGCTGGCTTGCCTGTGGATAACCAGCGCCGGTGCACAACCCCAGACCCTGAAACTGCTTGGACGCTCCAGCGTCGATGGCTACGACGTCAAACTGTCGGATGCCGATTCGCGGGTGCTGCGTCAAAAGGGTCGGCTGGTGCTGGCCGTTTCGAAGCCGGATTATCCGCCCTTCGACATCACCACCAACGACGACGATTACGAGGGTTTGACGGCCGACTACGCCGGGCTGCTCAAACAGCTGTTGCACGTTGAGATCGAGGTTCAGCGCTATGCATCGCGAGGCGATGCTGTGCGGGCGATCAAGGACGGCAAGGCTGATTTGCTCGGCACCGCCAATCGTTACGAGACCGAAGATCCACAGTTGCGCATGTCCACTGCCTACGCGGACGACCAACCGGTGGTGCTGACCCGCACGGATGCGTCTGCGCCACTGGACCCCGAACTGGCAGGTAAACGGCTGGCAATGCTTTATCACTACCTGCCCGAGCAGCAGGTGCGGGCGTTTTACGCCAAGGCGGATGTCGAGCTGTTTCCCTCGACGCTGGGGGCCGTGGGCGCCGTTGCGTTCGGCCAGGCAGACGCTTACCTGGGCGACGCCATCAGCGCCAATTACCTGATCAGCAAAAACTACCTCAACAACGTTCAGCTCGCGGATTTTTCGCCGATGGAATCCGGGGTGTTCGCGTTTGCGATGAGCCGCGACAACCTGCAGCTGCAACGCATCGTCAACCGCGCGCTGGCGGCGATTCCGACCAATGAGCGAATGAACATCCTGCGCCGATGGGGCGGCAGCGGGACGTCGATCGCCGGCACTCAGGCACCGCATTTCAGCGTGATCGAGCAACGCTGGATCGAGGATCATCCGCGCCTGCGAGTGGCGATCAATCAACACCTCATGCCGATTTCCTTCGTTGACAGTGAGGGCAAGTACCGCGGCATCAGTATCGATGTGCTGGGCAAAATCAGCCTGCGCACAGGCTTGAAATTCGACATTCAACCGACCCGGTCGGTGGCGGAACTGCTCGGCTGGATCAGAGCCGGCCACGTCGACCTGGTCGCCGGGATAAGCCCCAGCATCGAGCGTGAAGCCGAATTGCGCTTTACCCGGCCGTTTCTCACCAGCCCGAATGTGCTGGTGACGCGCATTGCATCCGACAGCCCCAAGACCCTGGACGAGATGGCCGGTAAAACACTCGCGATTACCCAGGGCAACAGTGCCGGCGAATTCATTCGCCAGCACTACCCGCAGATTGAGCTGATCGATGCGCCGTTGACGGCGCAAGCCATGGAAATGGTTGCCGAGGGCAGGGCCGACGGCGGCATCAACTCGCTGATCGGGGCGCGGGTCATGATTTCCCGCCAGTACCGGGACCGGTTGCAAGTGACCAGCACCGTCGGCACCGACCCTGCCCGCAGCACCCTGGCAACTGCGCGTGACGCGGTGGTGTTGCATTCGATTCTGGACAAGGCGTTGCTGAGCATTTCCCCCGAAGAAATCGATGAAATGACTGCCTTCTGGCGCAATGACTTGATGGTCGAGCCAAGCTTCTGGCTGGGCCACCGGCGGGACATTCTCCAGGCCTTTGCCGCTGCGGGTGCCTTGCTGGTGCTGGCGCTCGCCTGGATCGCCTGGCAGCGTCGACAGATCCGCCTGCGTCAGCAACTGCTTGCGCAATTGCAGGATGCCAAGGACGCCGCCGATGAGGCCAACCGTGCGAAAACCACGTTCCTGGCAACCATGAGCCATGAAATCCGCACGCCGATGAATGCGCTGCTCGGGATGCTTGAACTGGCGCTGAAACGGGCGGACGAAGGCTTCACCGACCGATCTGCCATCGAGGTGGCTTCGAATGCCGGGCAACAATTGCTCGCGTTGATTGGCGACATTCTGGACATCGCGCGCATTGAGTCCGGGCATTTGTCCCTGACGCCGGAGCGCGCCAACCTGCGGTCGCTGGTCGAGTCGGTGTGCCGTGTGTTCGAAGGTCTGGCACGGCAGAAAAAACTTGAGTGGCGCGTCAAACTGGACGATCGCAGCGACTGCGATGTGATGATCGACCCCACGCGTTTCAAGCAGGTGCTGTCCAATCTGCTGAGCAACGCGATCAAATTCACCCGCGAGGGCAGCGTGAGCCTGACATTGGTGGTTGAGCCTGATCTTTGCGGGCGGCTAGCGGTCACCGTCCTTATCGAAGACACCGGCGTCGGGATCAGTGCGTTCGACCAGAAGCGCCTGTTCAGTCCGTTCGTGCAAGCCGAAAACGGCCAGCAATCGGGTCGCAATGGTTCCGGGCTGGGGCTGGTGATCAGCCGCACACTGTGCGAAATGATGGGCGGCCAATTACGGCTCGACAGCGCTCTGGGGCGTGGCACGCGGATCAATGTCAGGCTTGATGTGCCGGTGTTGCAAGCGTTGGCCGGCAGCGATCTGGCCGACAACGAAACGCCGGCGCCGACCCGGCCGCTGAAGATTCTGGTGGTCGACGATTACCCGGCCAATCGGCTGTTGATGTCTCGTCAGTTGGGCTATCTGGGGCACAGCGTTATCGTCGCGGAAGAGGGGAGGCGAGGTCTGGAGGCGTGGCGCAAAAACGAATTCGATGTTGTCATCACCGATTGCAACATGCCGGTGCTCGACGGCTATGAATTAACGGGTGCGATACGCGATGAGGAGCATCTGCAGGGCTTGCCACCAACGCTGATTCTGGGGTTTACCGCCAATGCGCAGCCTGACGAGAAGGCCCGTTGCCTTGAGGCGGGCATGGACGACTGCCTGTTCAAACCGATCCGCCTGGCGGACCTCAGTGCCTGGCTGGCCGATCGATTTCCCGATGGTGCGTCGCCGGTTATCGATGCACCTTCATTTTCCGAGATTGACTTGAGTGGGCTGGAGCAATACGTCGGCGACGACCGTGAACTGATCACGCAGTTGTTGCGCGACCTGCTCACGACCAATCGCACCGATCGCGATGAACTGCTCAAGGCGCATGCCAGCGACGATAGGCAGGTACTGCGCAGGCTGGCGCACCGTATCAAGGGCGGGGCGCTGATGGTGCGGGCGATCAGCCTGATCGAATGCTGCGAGGTGCTGGAACGCGCCTGCGGTGATGGCCGTGGTGCGCTGATCGACGAAGCGGTCGATCAGTTGCAGCAGGCCATGACACGCCTGGATCAACGACTGGCGCAAGGCTAGTCCCGAAGTGACGGCGCCTGGTCTGACGCATTCGCGAGCAGGCTCGCTCCCACAGTTGGAACGCGTTCCCCTGTGGGAGCGAGCCTGCTCGCGAAAGCCGCGACTCGGTGTGAAGTCTGTCACCCAACCTCAACAATCAAGCGATCCCCAGTTGGAACGCGTTCCCCTGTGGGAGCGAGCCTGCTCGCGAAAGCCGCGACGCGGTGTGAAGTCTGTCACCCAACCTCCAAAATCAAGCAATGTCGCTGTGACTGAATTCCTCCCCCAGAAAGTCAATCAGCGCCCGCACCGACGGCAGCAATCCACGCCGTGACGGAAAGATCGCATGCACGATCCCGCACTTCGGCGCCCAGCCCGGCACCAGCTCCACCAGGCGTCCGGCGCTGATGTCGTCGCGCACGACCACCGCTGGCAAGTGCGCAATGCCAATCCCCGCGAGTACCGCGTGCCGCAACGCCAGCAAGTCATCGGTGACCATGCGCGGTGCGTGGCGGATCAGCGCGCTGGCGCCGTCCGCGCCGAATAACTCCCACTGATACTCACGCTGCGCCGCGCCCCAATGCACGCTGGGCATACCACTGAGGTCGGCCGGGGAGGCCGGCGACGACAGCCGTTCGGCAAACACCGGGCTGCCCACCAGGCATTGCGTGCTGTTGCCTAGCACCTTCATCACCATGTCGGTGTTTTCCAGCGGCGGAAAACGCACCCGCAGGGCGATGTCGAAGCCCTCGTGAATCAGGTCGACCCGGCGGTTGGTGCTTTCGATGAACAACTCAACCAGCGGGTATTTCAGCATGTAGCGGGTCAGCATCGGCCCGACCCACGAGTTCAGCAGCGCGGTCGGGCAGCTGATGCGCACCAGGCCTTGGGGTTCGGAGCGGTTGCGCTCGATCAGTTCGGCGGCGCTTTCCGCTTCCACGCGCATGGCCAGGCACCGTTGGTAGTAAGCCTGGCCGATTTCGGTCAGCGAACAATGCCGGCTGGTGCGGTGCAGCAAGCGCACGCCGAGGCGTTCTTCGAGCTCGGAGATGCGCCGGCTGAGCTTCGACTTGGGCATGTCCAGCGCCCGCCCGGCCGGGGCGAATCCACCGTGTTCCACCACCTGAGTGAAGTAGTAGAGGGTGTTGAGGTCTTCCACCATCGTTCTCCAAATAGAACGCTAAGAGTGATTTTTGCAGTCTAGTGCAAAAAAGGCGGTGGTTTTAAGCTTTGTTCATCGCGTCAAACCACAGAATTCGGAGGCAGCATGAAAAACATCATCGGCATCTACACCAGCCCGCGGACCCATTGGGTCGGCGACGGTTTTCCGGTTCGCACGCTGTTTTCCTACGACAACCTGGGCAAACACATCAGCCCGTTTCTGCTGCTGGATCACGCCGGTCCCGCCGAATTCACCCCGACCACCGAGCGGCGTGGCGTCGGCCAGCACCCACACCGCGGTTTCGAAACCGTGACCATCGTCTACAAGGGTGAACTGGAACACCGCGATTCCACCGGCAGCGGCGGCAAGATCGGCCCGGGTGATGTGCAATGGATGACCGCCGCGTCGGGCATTCTCCACGAGGAATTCCACTCCGACGGTTTCGCCAAAACCGGCGGCACCCTGGAAATGGTCCAGCTGTGGGTCAACTTGCCGGCCAAGGACAAAATGGCCACTGCCGGTTACCAGACGATTGTCGATGGCGACATCCCGAGCATCCCGCTCAAGGACAAGGCCGGCAGCCTGCGCTTGATCGCCGGTGAGTTCGACGGTCACCGCGGCCCGGCGCGGACATTTACCCCGGTCGACGTCTGGGACCTGCGCCTCAACGGCGGCAAATTGCTGACCCTCGATCTGCATGAAGGACGTAACACAGCGTTGGTAGTGTTGCGTGGCACGGTTCAGGTCAACGGCCTGGAACTGGTGCGCGAAGGGCAATTGGCGTTGTTCGAACGTAACGGCCAGCAGATCAGTCTGGAAGCCAACAACGACGCTGTTGTGTTGCTACTCAGCGGCGAACCCATCGACGAACCCATCGTCGGCCACGGTCCGTTCGTGATGAACAGCGAGCAGGAAATCCACCAGGCCTTTGCCGATTTTCAGTCGGGCCGGTTCGGGCGGATGAGCAGTTGAAACACGGATACACGGTTACACCGCTTCCGGCATGGCTGACTACGCTTGTCTGGTCGCGTTGAAATGAATCATCGGAAAACACTTACGCCGGCCCGTTCGGCATCGAAATCAAAGCGAGGATGACCCCATGACTACTTCTTACAAACGTCTCGACAAGGATAACGCCGCCGTTCTGTTGGTCGATCACCAGGCGGGCCTGCTTTCCCTGGTGCGCGACATCGAGCCGGACCGTTTCAAGAACAACGTGTTGGCCCTGGCGGACCTGGCCAAGTACTTCAAATTGCCGACCATCCTCACCACCAGTTTCGAAACCGGCCCCAACGGCCCACTGGTGCCCGAGCTGAAAGCGCTGTTCCCGGATGCGCCGTACATTGCCCGTCCTGGCCAGATCAACGCCTGGGACAACGAAGATTTCGTCAAGGCGATCAAGGCCACCGGCAAGAAACAACTGATCATCGCCGGTGTGGTGACTGAAGTGTGCGTGGCATTCCCGGCGCTGTCGGCCCTGGCGGAAGGTTTCGAGGTGTTCGTGGTGACGGATGCTTCCGGCACGTTCAACGAGCTGACCCGTCAATCGGCCTGGGATCGCATGTCGTCCTCCGGCGCGCAATTGATGACCTGGTTCGGCCTCGCCTGTGAGCTGCACCGCGACTGGCGCAACGACGTGGAAGGGCTGGGCACTCTGTTCTCCAACCACATCCCGGACTACCGCAACCTGATGACCAGCTACAACACCCTCACCAACAACAAGTAACCCCCAACACACATCACCCCTTGTAGGAGCTGCCGAAGGCTGCGATCTTTTGATCTTTCTAGATCGCCAAAAGATCGCAGGCTTCGCCAGCTCCTACAATACGTGCGATGTTTGCGTCATCGGTCCTTGCCGGAGTCGCTTGATGCTGTCACTGCTTACCAATCACCCATTGGTCTGCGCCTTGGTCCTGATCCTCATCGATCTCGGGCTGTGGCGTTTGATCAGTGCCAATGGCAGCAACTGGAAACTGGTGGTGCGGCTGCTGATTTTCGCGCTGTTCAGCATCCTGCTGTTCAACGAAGGCTTGAACCCACTGGAGCCCGCGCCCTGGGCCGATAACGTGCCGTTGCACCTGGCGGCGACCGGTTTGCAGATTGGCTGGTGGCTGTTCGGCGCGCGCACCCTGACGGTGCTGATCGGTGCAGTGATGATGCAACGGGTCGGGCACACCGGGCGTTTGCTCCAGGACCTGCTGGGTGCGGTGATTTTCCTGATCGCGATCATCGCGGCGCTGGCCTACGTGCTCGACCTGCCGGTCAAAGGCGTGCTGGCGACGTCCGGGGCGTTGGCGATCATCGTCGGCCTGGCGCTGCAAAGTACCCTCAGCGACGTGTTCTCGGGGATCGTCCTCAACACCACCAAACCCTACCAACTGGATGACTGGATCTCCATCGACGGTACCGAAGGCCGGGTCACCGACATCGACTGGCGCGCCACGCGCCTGCAAACCGCTCAGGGCAGCATGGCGGTGATTCCCAACTCGCTGGCGGCCAAGGCCAAGATCATCAATTTCAGTCGGCCGAGCGATATTTTCGGCGTGTCGATCAGCCTGCAACTCAGCCCGCACGCACGGCCGCAAACAGTGATCGATGCACTGGAACGGGCGATGGAAGGGTGCCGGCATCTGTTGAGCAAACCGGCGCCGAGCGTCGCGCTAAAAGGCTCGAGTGCCGCCGGGGTCGAGTATGAAATCAGCGGATTTGTGGTCTCGATGGACCAGAAACGCATGGTGCGCAATTTGCTGTTCGACCTGGCGTTCCGTCATTTGCAGGCGTCCGGCGTGAGCCTGTTGTCCAGCGTCGAATCGAATGCGTCGCCAGGTCTGTCGCGGCCACGGGCGTTGCTGGAAAGCTCGGCCATTTTTTCGACCCTGCGTCAGGAAGAAAAGGAGACCTTCGCCCAGCATATGACCCTGCAGACCTTCCGCCCTGGGGAGATGATCCTGCCGGCGGGGGAGGTCAGCGACCATTTGTTCATCGTCGAATCCGGCGTGGTCTCGGTGGCGCTGAGCCGTGCCGGGGTCAAGTTTGAGTCCGGGCGCATGGGACCGGGCGAGGTGATCGGCGAGGGCGGGATTCTGTCGGACACGTCGCTGCCGGCGGAATTCACCGCCAAAACTACTTGCAGCTTGTACCGGATCGAGAAGGACTACCTCAAACCATGCCTGGAGGCCCGGCATGACATCGGCGAAGCCATGAAAGCGTTGCTCGATTACCGCTTGAACAGGGCGCAGACCTTGACCCAGGAAACGCCGAAAGTGGTGGAGAAGAAGGGGTTCTTGCAGTGGTTGCGCAGTCGCGCTTGAGTCTTTATTGAATGGCCGCTGCGCGGTTCACCGCAGATCCACTGTGGGAGCGAGCCTGCTCGCGAAGGCGATGCCAGGCTCACCACAGAACTCAGATCAGAACTCCATCATCGCTGACACCTCAATGGCCTACCCATCTTCTGAAACATTGGCTATTTAAGCGATGGCCGGAGGGGATTAACTTAGCCCCACCCCCACTTGTCACCGGAGTCCGCCATGAAACCTCGTATCGATTTCTACACCGCATCCCCTGACGCACTCAAAGCCATGATCGCGCTGGAAACCGCTGTCTCGAAGCTGCCACTGGAAAAGAACCTGATCGAACTGGTCAAGCTGCGCGCCTCGCAAATCAACGGTTGCGCGTTCTGCATCGACATGCACACCACCGACGCGATCAAAGGTGGCGAAACCCCGCGTCGTCTGTTCGCCGTGACGGCATGGCGTGAGGCGCCGTTCTTCACCGATCGCGAACGCGCCGCACTGGCCTGGACCGAGTCCCTGACGCAACTCAGCCTGACCCACGCGCCGGACGAAGACTACGAATACGTCAGCGCTCAGTTCAGCCCCAAGGAAATGGTCGACCTGACCGTGGCCATTTCCACCATCAACAGCTGGAATCGCCTGGCCGTTGGCTTCCGCAAAACACCCCAAGCCTGATCAATGGGCATCCGCTGACGGCGCGGCCGGTGGTTGCACCTTGCGCATCAAGGGCACCATCGCCGTGGCGATCACAAAGCACACCCCGATCATCAAAAACGCGTCGCCGTAGGTTTGCGTCTGCGCTTCGCGATAAGTCAGCAACCACAGCTGATGCAGACTCGCGGTGACGCCGAGGTCACCGCTTTGACCCAGGGCGGCGAAGTGATTGCCGACCTGGGACAGCCACTGATTCATCGCCTCGTTGGTGCTGTTGAGATTTTCCGCCAACCGCGTGAAGTGCAGGTTGGTCCGGTCATTGAGGATCGTTGCGCACGCGGCGATGCCAATCGCACCCCCCAGATTTCGCATCAGGTTGAACAAGCCCGAAGCGTGTTTGAGTCGCGAAGGCGCCAGCCCGCCCAGGGTCAGGGTGACCGCTGGCGGCACTGCCAATTGCTGGGCAATGCCGCGCAAGGCTTGCGGCAACATCAATTCCTTGGCCCCCCAGTCATGGGTGATCGGGCTGAAATCCCACATCGATAACGCGAACAAACCCAGGCCGGTCATCATGATCCAGCGCAAATCAATGCGGTTAGCCAGAAAGGCGTACAGCGGAATCGCCATGATCTGGAACACCCCGGTGGAGAAAACCGCCAGACCAATGTCCAGCGCGCCGTAGCCACGCACCCGGCCGAGAAACAGTGGCGTCAGGTAAATGGTGGCGAACAGGCCGATCCCGGTGACGAACGAAAAGAAGCAACCGAGGGCGAAGTTGCGGTCCTTCAGGGCGCGCAAATCAACAATCGGATTGGCCACGTGCAAGGTGCGGCCGATGAACGCCAGGCCGGCGAGGCCGCTGATCCAGGCGGTGGTCAGGATCGTACTGTCGCTGAACCAGTTCCAGCGCGGGCCCTCTTCGAGGGTGTATTGCAGGCACCCGAGAAACAGCGCGAGGAACACCATGCTCAAATAGTCGGCGCCCTTGAGCAGCGACAATTCCGGCTGATCGATTTTCACCAGCATCGGCACCGCCACGGCGACGAAAATTCCCGGCAACAGGTTGATGTAGAAGAGCCAGTGCCAGGATGAAATGTCAGTGATCCAGCCACCGATCACCGGCCCCAATGTGGGCGCCAACGAGGCGACCGCGCCGATGGTCGCGGCGGCAATCACCCGTTGTTTACCGCTGAAAAATACGAACGCCGTGGTGAACACCAGCGGGATCATCGAGCCGCCGAGAAAACCCTGCAACGCGCGGAACGCAATCATGCTCTGGATGTTCCAGGCGGCGCCGCACAGCAGGCTGGCGAGGGTGAAGCCCACCGCCGAGGCGCAAAACAGCCAGCGTGTCGAGAACACGCGGGACAGCCAACCGGACAGCGGAATCACGATGATTTCAGCGATCAGGTAACTGGTTTGCACCCATGCGGTTTCGTCGGTGCCGGCCGACAATCCGCCGCCAATATCACGCAATGACGCCGAGACAATCTGGATGTCCAACAGCGCAATGAACATGCCGATGCACATGCTGGCGAAGGCGAAGACTTTGGTCGCTGTCGCCATGTCGGCAGCGTTGAACGGCTGGGCGGGGGCGGCGAGGGCGCGGCTCATGGCGCGCTGGCTACGGCTGCGGTTTCAGGCGCCTTGCGCGTGTCCACTTCGGCAGTCACCGACAAGCCCGGACGCAGATGACCGAGCACGCTATCGGCGGGATCGAGGAGGATGCGCACCGGCACCCGCTGAACGATTTTGGTGAAGTTGCCGGTGGCGTTTTCCGGTGGCAGCACGCTGAACTGCGAACCGCTGGCCGGCGCCAGGCTGTCGAGGTGACCGTGGAATTCCTGACCTGAAAGCACGTCGGCACGAATCACCACGCGTTGACCCGGCAACATGTGCGCCAGTTGATCTTCCTTGAAATTGGCATCGACCCACAGCCCGCTGGCCGGCACCACCGACAATTGTTGCGAGCCGGCCTGCGCATACGCGCCGACCCGCGCCCGGCGATTGCCGACCACGCCATCAATCGGCGCGCGCAGCTCGGTGTAACCGACATTCAATTGCGCCAGATCCCGCTCGGCCCGGGCTTGCATCAGCGCGGCGCGGGCCTGCTGCTTCTGGGTGGCGATCACGTTCAACTGGCGTTGCGCCGCCAGCAGTTCCGCCTGAGCTTTTGAACTGAGCGCCTGCGCGGTCTTGAACGTGGCATCGGCGCGTTGCGCGCTTTCCACCGAGACGGCATTGCTGCCCACCAGCTTTTTATAGCGCGCATTGTCATTGCGCGACCGTGCCGTTTCGGCGCCGGCAGCATCAATCCCGGCGCGGGCCTGACCAATCACCGCCTGTTGCAGTTGCTCGGTGGCGTCGAGGTTGGCGAGCAACGCTTCTTCCGCCGCCACCGCGCCTTCGGCCTTCGCCAGATTGGCGCGGTAGTCACGGGCATCAATACGGATCAACACATCGCCGGCCTTCACTTTCTGGTTATCGGTGACCAGCACTTCATCGATGTACCCCGCGACCTTCGGCCCGATCACCGTCACGTTGCCGCCAATGTAGGCATCGTCGGTTTCCTCGATGAAACGGCCGGCGGTCCACCAATGGGCGGCATAGAAACCCGCGAACAGCAGCGCGGCAATGGCCAGCGTCAGCAGGATCAGGCGCTTGAGCAGGGGAGGCTTGGGCGTGCTCACCGCAACAGCAAGTTCGGATTCGAGGCTGGGCATGCTGGTCATCGGGTGAGTACCTATGGGAAACGGTTATTTATTACGAGTGTAATATGACGTAGGTAATATTTAGTGGCAATTGATTTTTGCTGCCGGTCGTCAGGTGCCTGTTTCAACCTGCGGACTTTGGGGATGTGAGAGATCTACAGCCGCCTACTGCCCCTGTAGGAGCGAGCTTGCTCGCGATGAACTCGAGAGCGCCGCGTTTACCCGGAAACCCGCGTATCCGTTAACGAACATCGCGAGCAAGCTCGCTCCTACAGTGGATGGCGGGTGAATCCAATTGCGTCCAGTTAATAGGAAGCATTACTATTCACGCCCCATCTTCACAGCACGCCGCAATGACCCCCAAGCTGCCCCGCAGACACGGCTTTTTCGAGCATTACGAAGAGTTGGTTGGCACCTGGACCCGTCGCCTGAGAAATCGTCAGCAGGCCGAGGATCTGGCCCACGACACCTTCGTGCGGGTGCTTGAGTCCGATTCGGCGCTGGTGGCGCAACCTCGGGCGTATTTGCACCAGACCGCGCGCAATATCGCGGTGGATGGTTATCGGCGTGAGGATCGGCGGGGGGCCATGGAGTCGGAGGCGGTTGATCACAGTGTGTCGTCGTCCGGCGACCCGGAGCATTTCATGCAGGCGATCCAGCTGGCTGATTCCATCGAACGGGCGCTCATGGAGTTGCCGGTCAACTGTCGCAAGGTGTTTGTCTGGCAAAAGATCGAAGGCCTGACCCAGGCGGAAATCGCCGAACGCCTGGGGCTGTCCAAGAACATGGTGGAAAAGTATATGATCCGCACCCTGCGGCATCTGCGCGACCGTCTTGACGGGTTGCAATCATGATCTGCGCTGGCATTTGCAGGAGCTGGCGAAGCCTGCGATCTTTTGGGGTCCTTGAGATTGCCGAAAATCAAAAGATCGCAGCCTTCGGCAGCTCCTACGGGAAACCAAAGCGGTTCACCTTCTTATCCCCAGCCGAACAGGAATTTCCATGATGGATACTCGTGATTGCGCGTGCGGGCAAACGACGGTGCGCGATGAGGCGGCGCGATGGTTTGTGCGTTTGCAGGAACCGGCCATCGATGTCGAGGAATATCGGCGCTTCGAGTTTTGGCTGAACCAGCACCCTCAACATGCCGACGAATTTAAAATGCTGCAGCGCCTGTGGACCGCTGCGGATCTGCTGCCCGCCGCGCGTCTGCAAGCCTTGTGTGAAACGCCGTCGACGCGCAGCAAACGCCGCCCGCTGCGTTACGCGGTGGCCGCCAGCGTATTGGCCGTGGCGCTTGGCTTGGGACTGTTCAGCGGGTTGAATCAGCCGACACCTTACAACGCCGAGTTTTCGACGGCCTTGGGCGAGCGCCGTCATGTGGCGTTGCCGGACGGTTCGGTGATTGATCTGAACAGCCGCAGCCGCCTTCAGGTGCGCTTTGAAAAAGGCCATCGAAACATCGAGCTGACGGAAGGTGAGGCGATGTTCAACGTCGCTCACGACAGTGATCGACCGTTCGTGGTCAATGCCGGCAGCGGCAAGGTCACGGTCACCGGCACCCGGTTTGATGTGCGCCGCGGCGTCAGCGATACCCGGGTGGTGGTGGAGCAGGGCACGGTCAAGGTTCAGGGGCGCGGTGCGGCCGAGAACGAATTTATCAGCCTCACCGCCGGGCTCGGTACGCGCGTCGATGCCCAAGGTACAGTCGCGGCGGCGTACGCGGTCAATCCGGCGGAACTGACCGCCTGGCGCAGCGGCAAACTGGTGTTCAACAACGCCAGCCTGGCCGACGTGGCTGAAGAAGTGTCGCGCTATCGCGAGAAACCGCTGACCGTCAGCAACGACAAAGTCGGCGATCTACGCCTGACCAGCGTGTTCAAATCCGACAACACCGATGCGCTGCTCAAAGCCCTGCCGAACATCCTGCCGGTCGCCATCCGGACCCTTGATGACGGCAGTCAGCAAATAATTTCCAAATAGCATTCAGGTTTTTTTCGAGTTCATCGTCTTCTAGTCCAACTGCAACTGGTTTGCATTAACAAGCGCACACTCTTGCGATCCACAGGACACCGTTCGACGTGAAAAAAACCACCGCTAAAAATAACAAATCCCTCTGGCTGCCGCTGGCTCTTGCCCTGGCGGTCAACGTGGCGCTGCCCCAAGCCTTTGCGGCTGATGCCATTCACATTCCGGCGCAACCTCTGGGCCAGGCCTTGAGTGAATTGGGTCAGCAAACCTCGTTGCAGGTTTTTTTCAGTCCAGATCTGGTCGCCGGCAAACAGGCCCCAGCGGTGGACGGCAACCTTTCACCGGAACAGGCCTTGCGTCAATTGCTGCAGGGCAGTGGTCTTGAGTATCAGATCGACGACGGTTCGGTGACGTTGACCCCGGCCCCGACTTCCGCGGCCAGCGGCCCACTGGAACTGGGCGTGACCGACATCAAAGTGGTCGGCGACTGGCTCGGCGACGCCGATGCCGCCGTGGTGCAAAACCACCCCGGCGCGCGCACGGTGATTCGCCGCGAAGCGATGGTCGAGCAGGGCGCGATGAACGTCGGCGACGTGTTGAAACGCATCCCCGGCGTGCAAGTGCAGGAAGCCAACGGCACCGGCGGCAGCGACATTTCCCTGAACGTCGGCGTGCGCGGCCTGACGTCGCGCCTGTCGCCACGCTCCACGGTGTTGATCGATGGCGTACCCGCAGCGTTTGCGCCGTACGGCCAGCCACAACTGTCGATGGCGCCGATTTCCTCGGGCAACCTCGACAGCATTGACGTGGTTCGCGGTGCCGGCTCGGTGCGTTACGGGCCGCAGAACGTTGGCGGCGTGATCAACTTCGTGACCCGCGCCATCCCGGAAAAAGCCTCCGCTGAAATCGGCACCACCCTGGAAACCTCCCAGCACGGTGGCTGGAAACACATCGATACGGCGTTCGTCGGCGGCACCGCCGACAATGGCATCGGCGTGGCGCTGTTGTACTCGGGCGTGAACGGCAACGGTTACCGCGAGCGCAACAACGGCAACGACATCGACGACGTGATTCTCAAGACCCACTGGGCGCCGACCGATGTCGACGATTTCAGCCTCAATTTTCACTACTACGACGCCAGCGCCGACATGCCGGGCGGTCTGACGCAGGCGCAGTACGACGCCAACCCGTTCCAGTCCGACCGCAACAACGACAACTTCAGCGGACGCCGCAAGGACGTCTCGTTCAAGTGGCTGCGGCAGATCGATGACCGCACCCAAGCGGAAGTGCTGACGTACTACTCCGACAGCTTCCGAGGCAGCAACATTGCCGCCCGCGATCAGAAGACCCTCGGCTCGTTCCCGCGCACTTACTACACCTTCGGCATCGAACCGCGGGTGTCCCATGTGTTCGATGTCGGCCCGACCACCCAGGAAGTCAGCGTCGGTTATCGCTACCTCAAGGAAGGCATGCACGAGGAGGCGAGCCGTCTGGCGCTGGTCAACAATGAGCCGGTGGTGCGCCCGGGTTCTGACGGCCATGTGTATCAGGATCGCACCGGCGGCACCGAAGCCAACTCGGTGTACGTCGATAACAAAATCGACGTCGGCAACTGGACGATTACCCCCGGCGTCCGTTTTGAACACATCAGCACCGACTGGCACGACCGCCCGGTGCTCGACACCGCCGGCAGACCGGTGCAGGAAAAGAATCGCAGCATCGAAAGCAACGAGCCGTTGCCGGCCCTGAGCGTGATGTACCACCTCTCTGATGCGTGGAAGCTGTTCGCCAACTACGAAACCTCGTTCGGCAGCCTGCAGTATTTTCAGCTAGGTCAGGGCGGCACGGGTGACAGCACCGCCAACGGCCTGGAGCCGGAAAAGGCCAAGACCTACGAGGTCGGCACGCGCTACAACGATGACGTGTGGGGCGGGGAAGTGACGCTTTTCTATATCGACTTCGATAAAGAGCTGCAATACATCAGCAACGACGCGGGCTGGACCAACCTTGGCGCGACCACCCACCAGGGCATCGAGGCCTCGGTGCATTACGACATGGCCGCCCTCGACTCGCGGCTCGACGGCCTGACCGCCAACGCCGGTTTCACCTACACACGCGCTGTTTATGAAGGCGAGATCCCCGGCTTCAAGGGCCGTGACTTGCCGTTCTACTCGCGTCAGGTGGCGACCGCCGGCCTGCGTTACGACATCGACCGCTGGACGTACAACGTCGATGCGTTTGCCCAGTCCAAACAGCGCTCGCCAGGCGTTGCGGTGAACGGAGACGGCAGTTTCACTAACAACTACATCACCGAAGGTAGCGCGGATGGGCAGTACGGCGACATCCCGGGTTACGTCACCTGGAACGTGCGCGGCGGTTATGACTTCGGCGCGCAGCTGTCGAATCTGAAAGTCGGTGCCGGGGTGAAAAACGTTTTCGACAAGCAGTACTTCACCCGCTCCAGCGACAACAACTCGGGCATGTACGTCGGCGCACCGCGTACGTTCTTTGTGCAGGCCAGTGTCGGGTTTTAACCGCTGAAAAGATCGCAGCCTTCGGCAGCTCCTACGGGATGTACGCCATTCCAATGTAGGAGCTGCCGAAGGCTGCGATCTTTTCGATCAGACTTTCAACACTTTCCCGCCGATGGCGACGGCCACCAGCAATACCGCCATCAACCCGAACGCAAAACTCAAGCTGCTGCCATGGGCGATAAACCCGATCAACGCTGGCCCCGCCAGAATCCCCGCATAACCCAGCGTGGTAATGGCCGGCACGGCAATGCTTTCCGGCATGACCGTCTGCTTGCCGACCGCGGTGTACAGCACCGGCACTATGTTCGAACAGCCCGCGCCCAGTAGCGCATAACCGACCAGCGCCAGTTCCCAGCTCGGGGCGAACGTCGCCAGAAACAGGCCCGCCGCAGCTGTCAGTCCACCGAACACGATCACCTGGGTCGCACCCAGACGCCGGACAATCTTGTCCCCCGTCAACCGACCGACCGTCATGGTCAGCGCAAATGCCGCATAACCCAGCCCCGCGTACGCCGTGTCGATCCCGCGTTCCTGCGCCAGGAACACTGCGCTCCAGTCCAGCGCCGCGCCTTCGGCCAGAAAGACGATGAAACACATCCCGCCAATAAACAGCACGATGCCGTGGGGAATGGCGAACGCCGGCCCCGAACTTTCGCTGCCGTACGGCAGCAGGTGTGGCGCCGCTTTGCACAGCGCGACCAGCAGCAACACGATCACCACCAGCATCGCCCCCAACGGCGAAACCCCGAAGCCGAGCAAGGCGCTGACGCCCGCCGCGCCGACAATACCGCCGAGGCTGAACAGCCCGTGGAACCCCGACATCATGGTCTTGCCACTGGCTCGCTCGACGATCACCGCTTGCAGGTTCACCGTCGAATCCACCGTGCCCAGGCCCGCACCGAACATGAACAACGCGCCGATCAGCGCCGGTATCGACGACACCGTGGCCAACAGCGGCAGGGCCAGGCAGATCAGCAACGTGCCGCCGCTCAGCACTCGCCGGCAGCCAAAGCGTGTGGCCAGAATCCCCGCCATCGGCATCGCCAGAATCGAGCCGACGCCCAGGCATAGCAACAATAAACCGAGGGTGCCTTCGTCCAGCCCGGCGCGGGCCTTGGCGTAAGGCACCAACGGCGCCCACGCGGCGATCCCGAACCCGGCGATGAAAAATGCCACGCGCGTGGACATCTGCTCCAGGCGTCCGGGCACAAAGGTGGTCTGGGTGTTGAGGTTGGTCATAAAGATCCTTGGCAAAAAACGTCGCGTGCGCAACGGACAGTGATTCACCGGTGAGGTTCGATCAGCGTCCGGACGGCGTCGCGGTCAGGCAGGGTGACATCCTTGCACAGCCGGTCGTTGTTTCGCGATATGTTGTGAGCTTTCGAGGTTTGCACAGGAGGCGCCATGACGCCGTTCTACGATGCGCGAGGCAATATTTATGCGGTGCTGGCGCCGGACGCGCTGCGTCGCCAAGGGATCGATCTACCTCAACAGGCCGACCGCGCCGCGCAAACCCGTGAAGCATGGGCCTCGGCCGCCATCGAGGCGTTCTGCGCCTGGGCGCCGGGCACGCAACCGTCGGGCAGCAAGGATCATCGCTGCGATGGGTTGCTGGTGGGGCCGTTTCAATCCGCGCCACCGTTCGATTTGCTGATCGTCAACACCGACGGGACCCTGGCCGAACGCAGCGGCAATGGGCTGACGATCTTTTCTCAAGCGCTCAGTGACCAAGGGTTTTTCCCGAACCAAGAGCCTTGCGTGCTCAGGGTTCATCACGACAAGACCGATACGCCATCGCCGGGGGAAACATCGGTGAAAAACGCCGATGTCGAAGGCCAGCAGGGCTTTTGGCTGGACTTGGGCAAACCGACGTTCGGGCCGGACGCGGTCAGTGCTCACGGGGTTGAAAGTACGCCAATGAACGGTCGTGAACTCAGCCACGTTCAACCGTTGTCCGCATTGAATCCGGCGTGGACGCACAGCCAGTTCGTGCGGGTCGGCAATCCGCACTGCGTGACCCTGGTGGACGTTGCCGAGGCATTGCCGGCCAATCAGCAGATGCGTGAAACGCGGTTGTCCGAGGGACTGACGCGCATTGCCTACGCGATGCCGACCGGGGCAGGCCAGCCTTGCCCGGCGGGGATCAATTTGCAGTGGGCGATGCGCGAGGCGCCGGGGAGAATTGCGGCGCGGGTGTTCGAGCGCGGGGAAGGGCCGACGGCGTCGTCCGGCACCAGTGCGACGGCGGTGGCCTGTGCAGCGTGGCGTGTGGGTTGGGTCAGCGCCGGAGAAGTAAACGTAGTGATGCCGGGTGGTACGGCGCCGATATTGCTGGAGGAAAAGGACGGGGAATTGAGTCGGGCCAGTTTGTTTGGCATGGCGCGGTTGATGCGGTGAGTTCAATATCGCCATCGCGAGCAAGCTCGCTCCCACAGGATTTGAGAACGACACAGATCCAATGTGGGAGCGAGCTTGCTCGCGAAGGCGTCAGTCCTGTCAACGCAACATTCAGCCCTGATCGCCGAAAAACTCCACCACCGGCATCTGCCGCTTCATCAACACCTTGCCCTCGCGCACCGAATACAGCGGCAAGCCCTGACTGCGAATTACCTCGTAGTCACTGTCCGCCGACAGAATCAGCAAATTCGCCGGCCGCCCGCGTTCCAGCCCGTAGCGCTCCCCGAGATTCATGGCCTTCGCGCTGTTATCGGTCACCAGGTCCAGCGCACTCTGCAGGTTGCGATAGCCCAGCATGTGGCAGATATGCAGACCCGCTTCCAGCACCCGCAGAATGTTGCCATTGCCCAGCGGATACCACGGGTCGACGATCGAATCCTGGCCGAAGCATACGTTCATCCCCGCTTCCAGCAACTCATTCACCCGCGTGACCCCACGGCGTTTCGGGAAGTTGTCGAAGCGACCTTGCAGATGGATGCTCTCGGTCGGGCAGGAGACAAAACTGATCCCCGAATGCCCGAGCAGGCGGAACAGTTTGGCGCAGTAGGCATTGTCGTAAGAGCCCATCGCCGTGGTGTGGCTCGCGGTGACTCGTGAACCCATGTCGCGGCTACGGGCTTCTTCGGCCAGCACCTCAAGAAAGCGCGAGTGCGGGTCATCGGTTTCGTCGCAATGCACGTCCACCAGGCAACCGGTGCGCTCGGCCAGGTCCATCAGGAATTTCACCGAACTCACGCCCTGATCACGGGTGTATTCGAAATGCGGAATCCCGCCGACCACGTCCGCGCCCATGCGAATCGCCTCTTCCATCAGCTCGCGCCCGTTGCGGTACGACTCGATGCCTTCCTGGGGGAAGGCGACGATCTGCAAATCGATCAGGTGCCGGCTTTCCTCGCGCACTTCGAGCATCGCCTTGAGCGCGGTGAGCTGCGGGTCGGTGACGTCGACGTGGGTGCGCACGTGCTGAATGCCGTGGGCGGCAAGGGCCTGGATGGTCTTCTTCGCGCGGGTCTTGGTGTCCTCCTCGGTGATGGTCACCTTGCGCTCGCCCCAGCATTCGATGCCCTCGAACAGCGTGCCGCTCATGTTCCAGCGCGGCTCGCCGGCGGTCAGCGTGGCGTCGAGGTGGATATGCGGCTCGACGAAGGGCGGCACCACCAGATTGCCACCGGCGTCCAGATCATCCGGGCCCAGGGTCGGCGCTTCGGTCTGCCGGGCGATAAAGCTGATCAGGCCGTTTTCCAGGTGCAACTCATGCAGGCCTTCTTGGTTGCGCAGGCGGGCGTTGATGATGTGCATCAGGCGAATCCTTTTATAAAGCTTGTCGTGGTGCGTGGGCGCTTGGCATCCGTACAACATACGCCTTCGCCAGCACGCCGGCACCTACGGCAGGGCGGCTTTCGTCGGGGGATTCAGGGAGATGGCAGGAAGCGCAGCAACGCCGCGACTATCGCTTCCGGTGCATCCTCCTGGACCAGATGCCCGGCATTCGGAACCGGATGAAATTGCGCCCCTGGAATCATCTGCTGCAACGCCCGCCCACGGTCGATGGGAATCCACTGATCGTCTTCACCCCAGAGAATCTGCACCGGGCAACGAATCGTCGGGTACAACCCCTCGACCTCGCGGGTGTAACGCTGATCCATCTGCGCGATCTGCCGGTAAAACCCCGCTTGCCCCGGATCACCCAGCCACGGTTGCACGTACGGCGCGAGTTCTTCATCGGTAATGTCGCGTTTGATCGCCCCACGAATGTAGGCCGGCACGATCGCCCGCTGAATGTAATCAGGCACACCGGCGAATGCCGCCTCATGCTGGCGCACATGCTGCACGAACGGCGAACCCCAAGGCGTCAGCGCCACCGGATCGATCAGCGTCAGGCTGCGGTAATCCTTGCCGTTGAGCAGATGCGCGCGCAGCACCGTCGCCCCGCCGAAATCGTGGGCCACCACGTCCGGGCAATCCAGGCCCCAATGCTCCAGCAGTTGCGCCAACAGCTCGTTTTGCACACCCAGCGACACATCACCGTCGACTTTGTCCGACAGCCCGTAACCGAGCAAGTCGAAGTAGTACACGCGGTGCGACGAAATGAAGTGCGGCGCAATCCGGTGCCACACGTAAGAAGAAAACGGCGTGCCATGCACGAACACCAACGGCGGGCCATCGCCCCGCATGGCGAACCGAACGGAGTGCCCGTTGAAGCGATAGGTCTGAGCCAGCGGCCATTCAGTCATACGCGTGTTCTCTTGGCGGGTGCGAGCCAAAAAGCATAGGCGTAAAAAAACAGCCATGAAGGCTGTTTGTTGTCTCACTGACGAAACACCATACCCTGTGGGAGCGAGCCCGCTCGCGAATGCGGTGCAGCGGTCGACATTTGAATGACCTGACCCACCGCATTTGCGAGCAGGCTCGCTCCCACAGGGTTTGGGTTGTCCAGTTACTCCCCGCGATAGATGCAGCCGCTGGTGCAGGTCTCATGGATACGTATCGCGCTGAGTTCCGGCAACAACGGCTTCAACTCAACCCATATCCACTTCGCCAACACTTCACTGGTCGGATTCTCCAACCCCGGAATGTCATTCAGATAGTTGTGATCCAGCCGCTCATACAGCGGTTTGAAGATCGCCTTGATCTCCGAGAAGTCGCGAATCCAGCCGGTATGCGGATCGAGATCGCCACTCAAATGAATCGCCACTTTGAACGAGTGACCGTGCAAGCGGCCGCACTTGTGGCCGTCCGGGACGTGGGGCAGGCGGTGGGCGGATTCGAAGGTAAATTCTTTGAAGATTTCCACAGTGGTTTCAGCTCTGTCAGGTGGCGATCGCCGTGGCGATGTGGGCAGGCGGCGAGTTTAGCAGTTTGTCCTGACTAAAGGGTCAGCAAGCGCTCGCCGAGGCGACCGTTGGCGGCCAGTTCAAGGAACTCGTCACCGAGACGGCGGCTCTCGTCCATCGCTGCGCGCCAGTATTTCTGCCGGCCCGGCGCATCGCCCATGAAGCGCTTGAAGTCATTGCGATCCGGCAGTTTGCCGTAGGGCAGGCGCGCCAGGTATTCCTTCGACGGTGCCAGCAGCAAGACATCCTGCAAACGCGTCGGGCAGGCGCGGCGCCACGGCAGGGTTTTGTCGAACCAGCCAGGGATGATCCGGTCGGTGAAGTGCGGGTAAAGCACGATATCGCTGCCGCTGTAGGGCAGATCAAGGTGATAGTCCAGCAGACCACCGTCGCGAAACGTCCCGGCGCCCGCGCCCGGAAGGTCGCGCACGCCTTGCATGACCATCGGGATCGAGCCTGAGGCCAGCAGCGCCTGGCGCAGGTTGGCGGTGTTCAGCGCGACGAAGCGTGACGGGAAATCATTCAGCGCATTGACCGGTGGTGCCAGGCGCGGGTCGTGAATGATCAGCCGCTCGAAGTGCCGCGACAGCCGCGCACGACCGCGCAGGTTATCGGCGATCACCGACGACAGCCCGAGCCCGAGCCGGCCACGGTGATCGTCCGCGAGCAGGCCGTGGCTTTTGACCACCATGATGTTCAGTCGGTAACTGGCGTTACTCAGAATCGCGGCGTCGCGGCCGTCGAGCAGGTCATCGAGCATGCGTTGCGAGCTCTGGCTGATCTGCGCCATGGTCACGCCCTTGGTGAAATGCTGCTCGGTGTAGAGATGGCCGAGGCGCCGCAGACCTTCGGCCGCGTCCGGCAGGCAGGCGCTGGCGAAGCGCCAGGAACCGACCGAGGCGCCGATCAGCGAGCGCTCTCGCGGGGCGGCGGGCAGCCATTCGCCGAACAGCGCCAGGTCCAGACCCTGAATTCCCAACGCTTTCGGTCCGCCAGCGGCGCCCGGCAGCGTGCCGACCTCGGCGGCGTGCAAACCGCTTTCACGGATGCGCGCAAAGGCACGCGGGCCGGCCTTGAGGGTCAGGGAGGGGAATTTGATGTGGATGGCGGTCATACCGGTCTCGATGTCTGACAAGCGCGAGATTATAAACGCCTCGCAACAAATCAATGTAGGAGCTGCCGAAGGCTGCGATCTTTT
Source organism: Pseudomonas fluorescens (assembly GCF_902497785.1). GTDB lineage: Bacteria > Pseudomonadota > Gammaproteobacteria > Pseudomonadales > Pseudomonadaceae > Aquipseudomonas > Aquipseudomonas fluorescens_BO. The sequence continues at coordinate 54,381 of NZ_CABVHK010000021.1, read as the reverse complement.
GATCTTGTTTTTTTAAATCACAGTCAAAAGATCGCAGCCTTCGGCAGCTCCCACGGTTGATACCAATGATGGCTATTCAGTTTCAATTAAGTTCGAGTCGCTAAGGTGCTGTCCATCGAAAATCTATAAGAGCCCGGGACACACCCAATGAAAATCATGGCTGCCCTGTTTATTTCACTCATTCTGTTCGGCCTGACCGCCAACCTCGGCCACACGCGGGGCTTGCGCTCCGACGAAGCCCGCAACCTGATCGACGCTGGTACCATTGTGCCCCTCGAGAAGGTCGAGGCCATCGCCCTGGATCGCCATCCGGGTGCGAAGATCAACGACATCCAGTTGAAAAAGAAGTACGGCGTCTACCTCTTCTGGGTTGAGATGATCGATCCGCAAGGCGTGGTGTGGGAGCTGGAACTGGACGCGCACGACGGGCTGCTGCGCAAGGATCATCAGGACACTTAATGAAATTGTTTTTGCCACCTTCCTCCACGCGCGCCGTGGGCTGCCTGACCCTGGCGCTGGTTGCGTTCTGCTCGGTCACGCTGGCCCGCGACCTCGATCAGGACGAAGCCCTGCGCCTGCGGCAACAAGGTGCGATTCTGCCGCTGGAGCAATTGCTCAAGCAGGCGCTGGATCACTATCCCGGTGCCAAACTGCTGGAAGCCGAGCTTGAAGAAAAACACGGCGTGTACATGTATGAAGTCGAGTTGCTGACCACCGACGGTGTGGTCCGCGAGCTCGACCTTGACGCCGTCACTGGCCAGTTACTGAAAGACAAGGAAGATTGATCGATGCGTTTGCTTCTGGTGGAAGACCACGTGCCGCTGGCCGACGAATTGCTGGCCGGCCTCAATCGTCAGGGGTATGCGGTGGACTGGCTGGCGGATGGCCGTGACGCGGTGTATCAGGGCCGCAGCGAACCCTACGACCTGATCATCCTCGATCTCGGCTTGCCCGGTGTGCCGGGGCTCGAGGTGCTGGCGCAATGGCGTGCGGGCGGATTGGCCACGCCGGTGCTGATCCTCACGGCGCGCAGTTCCTGGGCCGAGCGCATCGAAGGGCTCAAGGCCGGTGCCGACGATTACCTGACCAAACCCTTTCATCCTGAAGAACTGCATTTGCGCATTCAGGCGCTGTTGCGGCGCTCCCATGGCAAGGTCAATCAACCGACGCTGCAATCGGCGGGATTGCATCTGGACGAGGGCCGCCAGTGCGTGACCCGCGATGGCGCGGACATCCAGCTCACCGCTGCGGAGTTTCGCCTGCTGCGCTATTTCATGTTGCACCCCGAGCAGATCCTCTCCAAAAGCCACCTCGCCGAACACCTCTACGACGGTGAAACCGAGCGCGATTCCAATGTGCTGGAAGTTCACGTCAATCACCTGCGCCGCAAACTCGGGCGCAGCGTGATCGAAACCCGTCGCGGCCAGGGTTACCTGTTTGGCGGGCAAGCGCAGTGAGGTCGATCCAGCGCCGCTTGAGCCTGGGCCTGATCAGCGTGATGGTGATCGTCGGCCTGGTGTTGGCGCAGACCAGCCTGTGGCTGTTTGAAATCGGTATGCAGCGCTACCTCGAAGCCGGGTTGCGCAATGACAGCGAAAACCTGCTGGTGGCGCTGGTGCGCGGGCCGCAGGGTTTGCAACTGGATGAGCGGCACCTGTCACCGGCCTATCAACGGCCGTTTTCCGGGCATTATTTTCGCATCGATTTTGCCGACAGCCACTGGCGTTCCCGTTCGCTCTGGGATCAAGAGTTGCCGCGCCTGGATAAACCCGGGCTGCACAGCAACCTGCAACTGGGCCCGGAAGGTCAGCAGTTACTGGTGTTGCGTTCGGACTACCGGCGCCTGGGCCAGTCGATCTCCATCAGCGTCGCCCAGGATTACACGCCGGTGCGCGAGAGTTTCAAGCGCATGCAACAAGTGGGTCTGGGGCTGGGGCTGGCGGGGTTGCTGCTGATTCTGTTGTTGCAGCGGATCACCGTGCGCCGCGCCTTGCGCCCACTGGAAAGGGCCCGCGAGCAAATTGCCCAGTTGCAGCAGGGCCAGCGCTCGCAACTGGATGATCAGGTGCCGGTGGAGCTGGAGCCGCTGGTGGCGCAGATCAACCATTTGCTGGCGCACACCGAAGACAGCCTCAAGCGTTCGCGCAATGCTTTGGGCAATCTGGGGCATGCGTTGAAAACCCCGCTGGCGGTGTTGTTGAGCCTGGCGTCCAGCGCACAACTCGACGCCCATCCGCAGCTGCGCAACCTGCTCAAGGCGCAACTGGACCAGGTCCAGCAGCGGCTCAACCGCGAACTCAATCGCGCACGGTTGTCCGGTGATGCGTTGCCAAGGGCGTTGTTCGATTGCGATGCGGAACTGCCGGGCCTGCTCGCGACGTTGAACATGATTCACGGCGAACACCTCGAACTCAGCTATCAGGCACCGGCCGGTTTGCAGCTGCCGTGGGATCGCGAGGATTTGCTGGAACTGCTCGGCAACCTGCTGGAGAACGCCTGCAAATGGGCGGACGCCGAGATTCGCCTGAGCGTCGTCGAGTCGAGTGCCGGGTTTGAGCTGAGCGTTGAGGATGATGGTCCGGGGATTCCCGAAGACCAGCGCGACCAGGTGTTCAGCCGGGGAACGCGGCTGGATGAACAGACCCATGGGCATGGGTTGGGGTTGGGTATCGTGCGCGACATCGTCGACACTTGGGGCGGGGTGTTGCGGCTGGAAGAGAGCGAGTGGGGCGGGTTGAAAGTGGTGATCGAACTGCCCAAGCGTTAACACCATTTTAAAATACACCCATCAACCCTGTGGGAGCGGGCTTGCCCGCGATGGCGTTGTAACAGTCAACATTGATGTTGGATGTTATGGCCTCATCGCGGGCAAGCCCGCTCCCACAGGTCTTTCTGGTGGATGCAGTCTTTGCATCAAACCCTGAACTGATCCATCAAACTCTGCTGTTGATTCGCCAGGCTATTGAGCGACTGACTCACCCGCGCCGATTCATTTGCCTGCCCCGACAGCGATTCGGTCACGTCGCGAATGGTCGCTACGTTGTTGTTGATCTCTTCCGCTACCGCGCTTTGCTCTTCCGCGGCGCTGGCGATCTGCAGGTTCATGTCGCTGATCACCGTTACTGCGTCGCCGATCTGGCGTAACGCCGTGACCGCCTGGCTCACCTGCTCAACGCTGCCCTGGGCCTGGCGATGACTGTTGTTCATCGACCCCACCACTTCCTGGGTGCCGCTTTGCAACTGCTCGATCACCAGGCGGGTTTCTTCCACAGACTCCTGCGTGCGCCGCGCCAGGTTGCGCACTTCGTCGGCCACCACGGCAAAACCGCGTCCGGCTTCACCGGCACGCGCCGCTTCGATCGCCGCGTTCAGCGCCAGCAGATTGGTCTGTTCGGCGATGGCGCGGATCACTTCCAGCACCGAGCCGATTTTCTCGCTGTTCGCCGCCAGGCCTTCGACCTGGACCATCGCTGCGCTCATGTCGGCGGCGAGGTTGTCGATGCTGGTGGTGGTCTGGTCGATCACCGTCAGGCCACGACGGGTGGCTTGATCGGCATCGCGTGCCGCTTGTGCCGCCTGCGCAGCGCTGCGGGCCACGTCCTGGGCGGTAGCACTCATTTCGTGGGAGGCGGTCGCCACCTGATCGACCTGACGGTATTGCTGCTCCATGCCAGCACTGGTCTGGGTGGCGATGGCGGAGGACTGGTCCGCGGTGCTGCGCGCGTCCTGCACCGAGCGTTTCACTTCAGCGATGATCGGTTGCAGCTTGTCGAGGAAGCGGTTGAACCAGCCGGCCAACTGGCCCAGCTCGTCCTGTTTGTCATAAGCCAGACGCCGGGTCAGGTCGCCCTCACCGCTGGCGATGTCTTCGAGCATGTGCGCCACGCCGAGAATCGGTCTGGTCACGCTGCGCGCCATCAGCCACACCAGCAACAGACCGATCAACGCGGCCAGCACGCCGAGGCTGAGTTCAATCAGCGTGCCGGCGGTGTTGCTGTCGTCGAGTTGTTTTTTCAGCGCTTGCGCCGGGCCGACCAGCACCTTCTCCGGCACATCAAGCAGCACGCCCCACGTCTTGCCATCGGGAATCGGCTGGAACGGCGCCAGTACTTTCAACTGTTGCTCGCTATGCAGGCTGGCGGTTTTGCTGCTGGCGGCGAGCAGGCGGATCAATTCGGCGCCGCTGGTTTTGTCTACGGCATCGAGGCGCTGGCTGAGTTTGCTGGCGTCCGGGCTATGGCCGGCGAGCAGACCGGCCGGGCTGATGATGCTGACGCTGGTCTGCCCGTCGTAGAGTTTTTTGCTCGCCCCCTGACTCAGCGTTTGCAGGCTGTTGAGGTTGATGTCCACCGACAGCGATGCGATGACTTTGCCGTTGACCATCAGCGGGAAAACAATGCTGGTCATCAGCACGTTGTGGCCGTCGATCATATAAAAGTAGGGTTCGATCACACACGGCTTGAGCGACGTGCGCGGGCAGGTGAACCAGGCGTTGGCCGGTTCGCCGCTGGGGCCGGAGCGAGTGTCGGCGATGTCGGTTTCGGGCAGCGCCATCGACGTTACGTTGCCCGGTGTCGGCTGCGACCAATAGAGCGAAAAGCGGCCCTTGTCGTTACTCCCCAGCTCCGCTTGGCCGGCGAACAGTTCGTCCTTGCCGTCCAGCGCGTTGGGTTCGAACACCAGAGACAGCCCGAGCAATTGCGGGTTGGCTTGCAGTGCCGATTTGACCTGGCGGGTCAGGTCTTCGCGCAAGTCGAAGGCGTCGAGGAAGCGCTTTTCCGCCTGATCGCGCAGGAACAGCACCTGACGCGAAAAGCCATGGCCATATTGATAAGCGTCCATGAATTGCTGGCGAATCACCAACGCCTGGTTTTCGCCCTGGGACTCGATCCGCGCCTGGGCGGCTTCGTTGAGCATCTCCATGCTCGAGGCTTTCACCAGCTCGGAGCTGTGCTCCATGCGATACAGCGAAAGACCTGTCAGCAAGGTCACGATAGCGGCCAGGCACAGCCCGGCCAGCAGGGTGATTTTCCATTGAATGGAAAGTTGTCTGAGCGACATGGAGACGTCCTTTATTCGATAAATATCTGAGACTTGGCACTGTAACGGCCGCCATTCGGCTTTCTTTATCTTTCCCTGAATATCAAACATCCCCCGTAGGAGCTGCCGCAGGCTGCGATCTTTTGATCTTGGACATTCCTGTTCAAGCCAGAAGATCAAAAGATCGCAGCCTGCGGCAGCTCCTACGGGTCTTTGACAAGCAGGCGGCGGTCCGGCACAGTGCGCGCCCTCTAATAAAACCCATTCCCTGAACCGCTGGCGGCTCCTCGCAGGCTGTCGGTCGAACTCATTTCGCTTGCCCTGAGGTAACGATGATTAATGCTGTAATTGCCGCGGTCGGCGTCATGCTGGTCCTCAGCCTGTCCCGTGTGCATGTCGTGATCGCGCTGATTGTCGGCGCGCTGGTGGGTGGTCTGACCGGTGGCCTGGGCATCGACGCCACGTTGAAAGCCTTCAACAGCGGCCTCGGCGGCGGGGCGACGGTGGCGTTGTCCTATGCGCTGCTCGGCGCGTTTGCAGTGGCGATTGCCAAGTCCGGGCTGGCCCATGCGCTGGCGGACAAGGCGCTGGCGATGGTCGATCGCCAGCACGCCAGTGGCGGTGGTTCGGTCAAGTGGTTGTTGATCGGCTTGCTCTGGGTGGTGGCCATTGCTTCGCAAAACATTCTGCCGATACACATCGCTTTTATTCCGCTGCTGGTACCGCCGCTTCTATATGTGCTGACCAAGCTGCAACTGGATCGCCGGTTGATCGCCTGCGTCATCACGTTCGGTCTGATCACGCCGTACATGTTCCTGCCGGTGGGCTTCGGCAACATCTTCCTCAATGAAATCCTGCTGGCCAACGTGGCCCGCAGTGGCGTGGACATCAGCGGCATCAACGTCACCCATGCGATGGGTATTCCCGCGCTGGGCATGGTCGTGGGGCTGGCGGTGGCGTTTATCAGTTACCGCAAGAAGCGCGTCTACGACCTGGCGAAGATCGAGCAGGTCGAGCAGGTCGCGGTGCAGTACAACCCGCTGAGCCTGATGGTCGCAGGAGTGGCCATCGCCGCGGCGTTCATTATTCAGCTGTTGCTGGACTCGATGATTATCGGTGCGCTGGCAGGGTTCCTGATCTTCTCGGTGTCGGGCATTGTGAAGTGGCGCGACACCGACGACCTGTTCACCGAAGGCATGAAGATGATGGCGATGATCGGCTTCATCATGATCGCCGCATCCGGGTTTGCCGAAGTGATGAAAGCCACCGGTGAGGTGCAGACGCTGGTGCAAACGTCGGCGGCATGGATCGGGCACAGCAAGGGCATCGGCGCGCTGTTGATGTTATTGGTCGGCTTGCTGGTGACCATGGGCATTGGCTCGTCGTTTTCCACGGTGCCGATTCTGGCGGCGATTTTTGTGCCGCTGTGCGTGCAGCTGGGTTTCAGCCCGATTGCCATCGTCTGCATCGTCGGTACCGCCGGGGCGCTGGGCGATGCGGGTTCGCCAGCTTCCGACTCGACGCTCGGCCCGACTTCCGGTTTGAACATCGATGGCCAGCATCACCACATCTGGGACACCGTGGTCCCGACCTTCCTGCATTACAACCTGCCGCTGCTGGCGTTTGGCTGGGTGGCGGCGATGGTCCTCTGATTCAAGATCAAAAGATCGCAGCCTGCGGCAGCTCCTACAGGACACACCATAGGCCCCTGTAGGAGCTGCCGCAGGCTGCGATCTTGTCTGGCGCATTCAACTTTTGACCCGGCGTGCCGTTAAAGCCTTTAACCACGCCAACAAAATCAAAAGAGTGAACCGTCATGCGCATGAGCCTGAAGGCTAAAGTCCTGTCCCTTGCCGTCCTCCCGGTGCTGCTCTTTGCGCTGGTCATCAGCCTGACCACGTTATTCGTTCTGCAGAACCAGGCTCGTCAGGAAGTCGAGGAAACGCGCCAGCGCTTGCTCAGCGATGCCAAGGCCACCCTGCAAAGTTACGTCGCTGTGGCCATGACCGCGATCAAACCCCTCTACGACGCTGCCGCCCCGGGCGACGACGCGGCGCGGGCGCAGGTGGTCAAATTGCTGTCGAGCATCAGCTACGGCAAGGAAGGCTACTTCTTCGGTTACGATTCCAACACCGTGCGCCTGTTCAAGGCCAACAGCCCCGAAGGCGTGGGCCAGAGCTTCAAGGACAACCGTGACCCGAACGGTGTCTACGTCAACCGCGACCTGGTGAAAGTCGCCAAGGACGGCACCCATTATCTGCAATACAGCTCGCCGCTACCCGGCAACACCCAGGTGCTGGTGCCGAAACTCGGTTACACCGAGTACCTGCCGAAGTGGGACATGGCGGTCGGCACCTCGGTCAACCTCGACGGTATCGAAGCCCAGGTCGCGGTGGTCGAAGCCAAGGTCCAGGAGCGCATGGAAGGCGTATTGCTGAGCATTATCGGCATCGCCGCCGTCTTGCTGCTGGTGATCGCTGCCGCCGGGATGCTGCTGGCCAATACCATTTTGCGTCCGCTGAACCAGATGAAGGCCAACCTCGACGACATCGCGGCAGGCGAGGGCGACCTGACCCGGCGCCTGACCATCACCAGCCACGACGAACTCGGCGAACTGGCCGGCTCGTTCAATCGCTTCGTCGACAAGATCCACGGTCTGGTGCGGCAGATCACCGAAATGACCTCGCAACTGACCGGGCTGGTAAATCAGGTGTCCGATCAGGCCCAGCGTTCGGATCAGGCCATGGAGCGTCAGCGTCACGAGACCGATCAGGTCGCCACGGCGATCAACGAGATGTCAGCGGCCGCGCAGGAAGTGGCGAAAAGTGCGCAGAACGCGGCAGTGGCGGCGCAGCAGACTGACGAAGAAGGCCAGGCGGCCAAGCGTGTGGTGGCGGGCAGCATCGTAAAGATTCATGCGCTGGTCGACGACATTCGCAGCAGCGGCGTGTCCCTCGACAGCTTGCAAAAGGACGTGTCGTCGATTGTCAGCGTGCTCGGGGTGATTCGTTCGATTGCCGATCAGACCAACCTGTTGGCGCTCAACGCCGCCATCGAAGCGGCGCGCGCCGGTGAGGCGGGCCGTGGTTTTGCGGTGGTGGCCGACGAGGTGCGGGCACTGGCCAGTCGTACGCAAATCAGCACCCAGGAAATCCAGGGCATGATCGACCGTTTGCAGGCGGGCACCCAGTCTGCGGTCGAAGCCATGCGCCGTTCCAGCGAAGCGGGTGACGGCACGTCGGCGCAGGCCAACGAAGCGGGGGCGTCGCTCGATACCATGGCGCAGCTGATCGGCACCATTAACTCGATGAACGCGCAGATCGCCAGCGCCGCCGAAGAGCAGACCGCCGTGGCCGAAGAGATCAATCGCAGCGTGCATCAGATCGCGGTGGCCGTGGACAACGTGGCCGACGAAACCCAACTCGGCGCCCAGACGTCCCGCAGCCTGGCCGACCTCGGCCAGCGCTTGGGCGGTCTGGTTGGCCAGTTCCGCATCTGACACCACGCAAACCCCCTGTAGGAGCGAGCTTGCTCGCGAGAAACGTCCCGACAATGCGTTCATTCAGACAGCACGCGTTATCGTTGTCGTCCATCGCGAGCAAGCTCGCTCCTACAGTGGATCGCGGGGTTGCAGGACATCATGGTCTGTCCCAATACGGCACCGCACCAAAGCACTCGACATAGAAGTCAATCACCGTGCGCACCTTCACCGACAGCCGCCGACTGCCGGGCCAGAGCACGGCGATCTGTTGCGGCTCGAGGCTGTTGGACACTTGATAATCCCCCAGCACCGGCACCAGCGTGCCGTTGCGCACCGCTTCGCCAATCAGCCATGACGGAAACATCACCAGCCCCAGGCCTTGTTCAGCGGCTTGAGTGAGGGTGTCGGCGTGGTTGCCGGTGATCGGGCCCTTCACCGTGTAGGGTGTCCAGTCCTGCTGACCCTTGCGGAAAAACCAGCGCTGTTGGCCGGTCACGCCTTTGTAAGCCAGGCATTGATGCGCCGCCAGGTCTTCGGGATGTTGCGGGGTGCCCTGGCGTTTGAGGTAGGCCGGGCTGGCGGCGACCTGGAAGCGATGGGGCGCCAGAACCCGCGCCTGCATGCTCGAATCGTGCAGCGCGCCGATGCGAAACAGCAGGTCCGCACCTTCTTGCAGCGGGTCGACATAGCTGTCGGTCTGCTGGATATCCAGCTGCAACTTCGGATAACGCTCGCACAATAACCCCAGCCACGGCGTCAGATGCCGCTGCCCGAACACCACGGGCGCGTTGATCCGCACCAGTCCGCTGGGTTCGCTTTGCTGTTCCTGCAAGGCTTGTTCGGCCTCTTCGAGTTGCACCAGCACCAACCGCGCATGGTGGCCGAGCATGCGTCCGGCTTCGGTGGGCGTGACCGCACGGGTGTGGCGGTAGAGCAGTTGCTGATTCAGCGCCTGTTCCATCAATTGGATCTGTCGGGAAATCGACGAGGGCGCCAAGCCTTCACGGCGGGCGACTTCGGAAAAACTGCCGTGGTCCAGTACCGCTACGAAAAGTCGCAGTGCCTTGAATCCCAGTTCGTTGAGCCCGTGCATGATCAATCCTGCTGTGCGCGTTGTGCAAAAGTGTTGTCCGGATGCTCCCATTTATCGCAAAGGATCGCCAGCCGATAATGCACGCCAATTTCACGGCAACGCGGATCAACGGTGGGAGCGAGCCTGCTCGCGATGATGGATAACGATAACGCTGGCTTTCTGAAGGGACGCGGCGCTCTCAAGTCCATCGCGAGCAAGCTCGCTCCTACAGGGTTCGCGCCTTCATCGATTACAAGGTGTTACCTATGCAATCTGCTTCTATCGACATCGCTGTCAAACCAGCGATCAAACCGGGACTGCGGCTGATGCTGCTGCCCTTGGTCATTCTCGCCGGCATGGGCCTTTCCGTTGAGGCCGGTTTGCTCGGCCCGCTCGGGGTTCAAGTCGGGCACTTGTGGGCCACGTTGAGCATCTTCGGCGTCGGCTCGGCGATTCTGTTTTTGCTGCTGTTGTTCAGCGGTCGGCAAAAAGGGCCGGCATTCGGTGAGCTGCCGCGCTGGCAGCTGATCGGCGGTTTCCTCGGGCCGATGTACGTGGTGGTGCTGACGCTGGCCACGCCGCACATCGGTATCGCGATGACGATGATCGCAATCCTGTCCGGGCAGGTCGGCAAAAGTGTGCTGATCGACCATTTCGGCTGGTTCGGTGCGACGCGCAAGAAGGTCAATTTTGAACGCTGGCTGGCCTTGCTGCTGATTGTCGCGGCACTTGTTCTGATTGCTCGGGGTTGATGATGAATCTGATTATTTTGTTGGCGGTGGTTGTGGCCGCCGGTGCGGTGTTGAGTGTGCAAGCGGCGATCAATGGGCGCCTTGGAGAAACGGTCGGTGTGCTGCGCAGTAGTTTGTTGACCTTCGTAGTGGGGGCCGTGAGCACCGGGTTGCTGATTCTGTTTTTCGAACCGGCGCACGCGGTGAGCCTGCTCGACGTGCCGAAATGGCAGCTCAGCGGCGCACTGTTCGGCGTGGTGTACATGATGGTCATGGTCGGTGCGGTGCCGCGAGTCGGAGCGGCCGTGGCGACGGTGGCGGTGATCGTCGGCCAGTTGGGCATGGGGATGTTGATCGACAACTTCGGCTGGCTGGGTAACCCGGCGATCGAATTGTCCGGCAGCCGGATATTGGCGATGGTGTGCCTGGGGCTGGCGCTGGTGTTCATGTATCGCAGCAGCACGCGTCAGGCCTGACATATGCCTCGTAGGAGTTGCCGAAGGCTCGGGCCGCGTTCGGACGATCTTTAAAGCAAGATCAAAAGATCGCAGCCTGCGGCAGCTCCTACACTGGGGGGTACGGATCGCATCCGCGACCGGACGACCACACCCATGGAGTCAGACTCATGATCGACAGCAATAGCACCTGCGACTGCCCGAAATGCTCCTGCAAACTGGGCGAACATCCGATAGCGCGCCACGGCAAGCACTATTGCTGCGAAGCCTGCGCCAAGCACCATGAACACGGTGAAGAATGCGCGAGCAAAGGCTGCAAGTGCAGCCATAAATGACCTGTACCCCGTGCATTGTAGGAGCGAGCTTGCTCGCGATGGACGTCAACGATTAAGCGATTTGTCTGAGTACACGCGGCGTCTATGAGTCCATCGCGAGCGAGCTCGCTCCTACATTGGTTCCTGCCGCCGGTTAATTCGCCGGTCGCCATTTGACGTTTTCCACACCAAATTTCTCCGCCATCGGTTTGCTGGTTTTTTGCACCTTCTCACGGCCGAAGCGCGGGATCCGGCCCACGCCGGCGTCGCAGCTTGCCCAATGCCAGGCCTCCGCATTATCCATCTTGTCGAGGCGGATGATGAAAGACTTGGGGGCGCCATGAAGGGTGTATTCAATGACGAAAAGTTTTGCGTTGTTCATAAAGCCCGTCTTCCTCCCTGTGGTAATAGAAGGATCGTCGGCGCTGCGGAAAATTCAGTTGGATTGTCAGACGGTTGCCGCTGGTGGCGACCAGACTTGTCGCTGGTCACCCTGGATGTTCAGAAAACCCCAATGATTGCTGCCCATGGCCCTCGCCGCGCATTTACTCGCGCGCGGTGAGGGCTTACGCCTTCGCACTGTTCAAGTAGGAGCTGCCGCAGGCTGCGATCTTTTGAACGTGCCCTGAAACAGGAGCAAAAAATCGCAGCCTGCGGCAGCTCCTACGCGGCGCGACTCGCGGTTTTTTTCGCTGCCTTACCTCCGTGCAAAAAATAGGCTTGCTGTAGACTCCTCGGCAACGACTTCACGAGGTGTTTCCCCCATGAGCGAGCCGATCCGGCTGACCCAGTACAGCCACGGCGCAGGTTGTGGCTGCAAGATTTCTCCCCAGGTGCTGGAAGTGATTCTGGCCGGCAGCGGGGCGCAGAACCTCGACCCGAAACTCTGGGTCGGCAATGCCTCGCGCGATGACGCCGCGGTGTACGCGATCGATGAAGAGCGCGGCGTGGTCTCGACCACCGACTTCTTCATGCCCATCGTCGATGACCCCTTCGATTTCGGCCGCATCGCCGCCACCAATGCCATCAGCGATATCTACGCCATGGGCGGCGATCCGTTGATGGCGATTGCGATTCTCGGCTGGCCGGTCAACGTGCTGGCCCCGGAGATCGCCCGGGAAGTGATTCGCGGCGGGCGCTCAGTGTGCGACGAGGCTGGAATCCCCTTGGCCGGTGGGCACTCCATCGACGCGCCCGAGCCGATCTTCGGCCTGGCCGTCACCGGTCTGGTGAACAAACGCGACATGAAGCGCAACGACACCGCCACCGTCGGTTGCCGGCTCTACCTCACCAAACCCCTGGGCATCGGCATCCTCACCACCGCCGAGAAAAAGGGCAAGTTGCGCCACGCCGACATCGGCCTGGCGCGCGACTGGATGTGTACGTTGAACAAACCCGGCAGCCGCTTCGGCAAGCTCGACGGCGTGACCGCGATGACCGACGTCACCGGTTTTGGCCTGCTGGGGCATCTGGTGGAAATGGCCGACGGCAGCAACGTCACTGCGCGTATCGAATACGACCGTGTCCCGCGTCTGCCGGGCGTCGAGTATTACCTCGAGCAAGGCTGTGTGCCGGGTGGGACGCTGCGCAATTTCGACAGTTACGCCAGCAAACTCGGGCGCCTTCAGGAACTGCACAAGCGCGTGCTCTGCGATCCGCAAACCAGCGGTGGCCTGCTGGTGGCGGTCACCCCCGAAGGCAACGCGCAATTCCTTCAGGTCGCCGCCGAACTGGGCCTGACCCTTGAACCTATCGGTGAGCTGGTTGAGCGACAGACCAACGCGGTCGAGGTGTTCTGATGCCCATTCAGTTCACCGATTACCGCGACCTCTTCCTCAACGACCGGCCGATGATGGACGCCCGCGCGCCGGTCGAATTCGCCAAGGGTTCGTTTCCGGGCGTGGTCAACCTGCCGCTGATGAATGACAGCGAGCGGCAACGGGTCGGTACTTGCTACAAGGAACACGGGCAGCAAGCGGCCATCGTCATGGGGCACCAACTGGTGTCCGGCGACATCAAGGCCGAGCGCATCCATGCCTGGGCCGATTTTGCCCGGGCGCATCCTGAAGGTTATTTGTATTGTTTTCGCGGCGGCTTGCGTTCGCAGATCGTCCAGCAGTGGCTCAAGGACGAGGCGGGCATCGATTATCCGCGGGTCGGCGGTGGCTACAAGGCCATGCGCACCTTTTTGCTGGAGACGATCGATCAGGCGCTGGCGCACTGTGATTTCGTCCTGCTGGGCGGCATGACTGGCACCGGCAAGACCGAAGTGCTCACCCAATTGCGCAACGGCCTGGACCTGGAAGGCCACGCCAATCATCGCGGCTCCAGTTTCGGCAAGCGCGCCACGGGACAACCGTCCAACATCGATTTTGAAAACCGCCTGGCCGTCGATGTGCTGAAAAAGCGCAGTCACGGTATCGAGCAGTTCGTGCTGGAGGACGAAAGCCGCATGGTCGGCAGCTGCGCCTTGCCGTTGCCGTTGTTCCAGGGCATGCAAAGGTTTCCGATGATCTGGCTGGAAGACAGCCTTGAAGGGCGGGTCGAACGAATCCTGCGCGATTACGTGGTGGACCTGTGTGCCGAGTTCATCGGCGTTTACGGTGATGACGGCTTCGGGCTGTTTTGCGAACGGTTGCTCGCGAGCCTGAACAACATTCAAAAACGCCTGGGCGGCGAACGCCATCGGCGTCTGTTGATTTTGATGGAGGAGGCGCTGGCGGAGCAGGGGCGCAGCGGCGCGGTTGACCTGCACCGGGGCTGGATCGAGGGGTTGCTGGGTGAGTATTACGACCCGATGTATGCGTTTCAGCGGGAGAAGAAGGGCGCGCGGATTGAGTTTGCCGGGGAGAGCGGGGCGGTTCTCGAGTACCTTCGCGAGCGTTTACATCAATGAGGCTGGCGCAAGACTCATCGGCCTCATCGGCCTCATCGGCCTCATCGCGGGCAAGCCCGCTCCCACACTGATGGTGTGGACACCACTGATCCAATGTGGGAGCGGGCTTGCCCCGGGCGGCGTTCCGACGATGGGGGCCTCACAGGCGCTACAAATCTTAAAGCAACGCCGCCCCGACCAACCCGCTGACCACCCCGACACCCATGGTCATCAGCGCCACGCTCACCAGCACCCGGCCATCGAAATCCTTGCGCAGCATCAACAGCGACGGCAGGCTGATGCTCGGCAGGGTCATCAACAGCGCCACCGCCGGCGCGGTGCCCATACCCAACGTCATCATGGTTTGTACGATAGGGATTTCCGCTGCGGTGGGAATCACGAACAGCGTGCCGATGATCGCCAGCGGCACCAGCCACAGCAGACTGTTGGCCATCGCACCGTCAATGTGCGGAAACACCCAGACCCGCACCGCGCCCAATACCATCACCGCGAGGATGTAGACCGGGATGGTGCTCCAGAACAGTTGCCACAGGGTTTTCGCCCAACGGGTCAGGAACGGTTGCGAATCTGTCGTGCTGACCTCGGCCACCGCGTCAACCGCCGCTTCCGGCAACGCCTCAGGGCCACTGATGCGCTGGGCGATCATCGACACGCCGAACACCAGCACAGTCCCCGCGATCAGCCGGATAACCGTGAACCCCCAACCCAGCACAAAGCCCATGAACACCAGGGTGGCCGGGTTGAGCACCGGGTTGCCGATCCAGAACGCCAGCGCCGCGCCGACCGAGACGTTCGAACGGCGCATGCTCGCGGCCACAGGCGCCGCGCAGCACGAGCACATCATCCCCGGCAGGGCGAACAGCCCACCGCGCACCGTCGACGCAAATCCGGCGCGGCCAAACAGGCGCAGCAGCCAGTCGCGGGGAATCAGCACTTGCAGCAGGGAGCCGAGGATGATCGCCAGCACCGCCGCTTTCCAGATCGCCAGGAAATACACCTTGGCGTAGGTCAGCGCTGCCGCGAGCGGCGCAGTCTGTGAGTCGTTGAGGATGGAGGCGCCGATGCTGTGGTTGTCAGCTGCGACGAAGGCTTTGATGTAGTAGGGCGACCACTTGACGTAGTAAAGCCCGATACAGGCCACCAGGACAAACAGGGCGGGTTTCCACCAGAACGACCAGCCCCGGGCGGGGTTGGCTGTGGTTGAGAGCGACATGGAGAGGTTCCGCACAGAAGAAAGATGACTGCATGATAGCCCAGCCCCCCGCCCGTGGTCGTCTCGGGTGTGGAACGCCGGGTTTATGTCGGACAGGTTTCCTGACCGTTATCCAGGCCTTGCTTATAGCTGTGGCTCTGCAGACTGGCCTTGCCGTTGTGCCAGGTGAGGGTCAGCACGTACAGCGAGTCGAAGTCGCTGGAGGCCCAATCGTCGGTGATGTTCTGTTTCTTGCCAACGGCTTCACCGGCGACCTTGTTGATCAGCTCGGGCAAGTAGCCGTGGGACCAGGCGGTGTAGATCACCGAGTTGTGGTACTTGTCGTGGAGCAGTTCGTCGGCCAGGTCGCTGGTGTCGTTGGCCGAGAAATTGATGTTCACCGGCAAGCCGAGTTTGATCGCGCTGGGGCTGATGGTCATCAGCGGGCGAATGTAGCTGTAGGAATTATCCAGTTCGCCTTCCTCAACATTGCGCGTCGGGTTGGCGGCAAACACGTAGTTGGCCTTGCCGAATTTTTCCGGGAGCAAGGTCGCCAGGTCGATGGCGCGGTTCAGGCCCTGGCAATTGAGCTGGCCAAGGCCGCCTTCAGGCTTTTCCGCGTGGCGCAGAAAGACCAGCGTCTGTGTGCCGTCAGCCGGTTGGGCGCGGCTTTCGCTGATTTCCAGTGCCAGGAACAGCGCACTGACGCCCAACAGGGTGGGCAGCACAAGATAGGCGCGATGCTTGAAACGTTGGAAAAATTTCAAGATTTTCATAAGGGAATACAAGTTCTTCAGCGCATTCGGTTAAGGCTGACAAACCTTTACACCCCGCGCTCCCAGCGTCGGGTGTTTTCCATGTCGTTGAGCCGGTCCGTTTCCGAAAAGGCAGTACTCAGAGTCCACTGACGCCCGTTTGGTTCGATTCCGGCGGCGTGCGCAGCAATGTACCGACAACCTTGAACGGATTGGAGCAGAGGTTATCGACAGGATGTTGCGGATTTATGGACACAGTACACGGGGCGTTGCCAATCAAGGGCTAACATCGTTCGATCTTGGTTATCAACAAAAATGATGACGTTAAAAGATCGCAGTTTTCGGCGGCTACATTATGATCCGTGTTCTCATTTTTTCCCGTGGATGCTCCCGATGACTGATCTGTCTGCGTTCCCCATTACCCAAAAATGGCCGGCCCAATACCCCGAATGGATCCAGCTCTATTCATTGCCGACCCCCAACGGCGTCAAAGTCTCGATCATGCTGGAAGAAACCGGCCTGCCCTATGAAGCCCATCGTGTGGGCTTCGAGACCAACGACCAGTTGTCTGCCGAGTTTCTGTCGCTGAACCCCAACAACAAGATCCCGGCCATCCTCGATCCCCATGGCCCCGATGACAAGCCGCTGCCGTTGTTCGAGTCCGGGGCCATTCTGATCTACCTCGCCGACAAAAGCGGGCAGTTGCTGGCCCAGGAGTCGGCAGCACGTTACGAGACTATTCAGTGGCTGATGTTTCAGATGGGTGGTATCGGCCCGATGTTCGGCCAGCTCGGTTTCTTCAATAAATTCGCCGGCAAGGACTACGAAGACAAACGTCCCCGGGACCGCTACGTCGAAGAAAGCAAACGGCTGTTGAAGGTGCTGGACGGACGCCTTGAAGGGCGCGACTGGATCATGGGCGAGCGCTACACCATCGCCGACATCGCAACGTTCCCCTGGGTGCGCAACCTGATCGGTTTCTATGAGGCGGGCGATCTGGTCGGCATCAAGGATTTCCCGAACGTGACGCGAGTGCTGGAGCGCTTCCTCGCGCGGCCGGCGGTGATGCGCGGTCTGGAAATCCCCAAGTAGTTCGAGTTCACCTGTGGGAGCGAGCCTGCTCGCGAAAGCGGTGTAACAGTCGACACCTGTATTGACTGATACACCGCCTTCGCGAGCAGGCTCGCTCCAACAGGAAATGCGCTGATTGTTGCGCCGGCGGCAAAGGTTTTATAAAAACCCAAAGATCGCAGCCTTCGGCAGCTCCTACAGGGGATTGGCTCTGTAGGAGCTGCCGAAGGCTGCGATCTTTTCGCGTTCAGTTGAAAAACGCGCGTATCCCGTGATCCCGAAAATACCGCTCGATCACCTTCGGATCTGAATTGGTTTCGGCAATCGCCACATAGGTATCCGGCCGCAAAAGATAAAACCCGTTGCGCCCCAGGCCCGCCGTTTCAAACGCCGGTCGCCAGTCAAACACATGCAACGGCAAATGGTGTTCGTGGCACCAGGCGATCATCTCGTCGCTGGTGTCGCCGTAGACATGCACCTGCCACTTCGGGCACTTCAACGATTCGAAATTATCCCCTTCACCGTCATGCGCCCAAGGCAACCGGTCGCCGCCGTGCACATGCCCGGCGACGCCGGTGCTCAACGACGTCCCGCGGTAGTTGAGGGTGATCTGCGACACCGTGCGAAACAGGAATTCGCGTGAGGTCTCGAACGAGGCCATTTTCGGCAGCAGGAACGGCGCCAGACGCGTGCGCAGCAAATCGGCGATACGCCCTTCGGCGGTGACGAAACTGAACACCCGGTCGGTGGTGGCCACCAGTTTTCGGGCGAAGGCGATGCGCTCGGGCTCATAGGTGTCGAGCAGTCTGGCTTCTGCGCTGCCGCTCAACACGGCCGCGAGTTTCCAGGCGAGGTTAATGGCATCGCCGATCCCGGTATTCATGCCCTGGCCGCCTGCGGGGCTGTGGACGTGGGCCGCGTCACCCAATAAAAAGGCGCGACCGCTGCGAAAGTGATCGGCTACCCGATGATGCACGCGGTAGGTCGAGAACCAGTTCACCTGTTCGATCTGCACCTTCAAATGCTCGATGGCGCGGCTGCTGACGTCTTCGAACTGCAGGGTTTCAGCCTGTTCGGCGCGTTCATCACGGACCGTTCCGATCAGCCTTGCGCGACCTTCGCCGGCCAAGGGAAACACCGCGAGAAAATCCGCTTCATCCAGGTCCAGATGCAGCTCGCCATTGAGGGCAGGCCCGCTGGCCTGAACGTCGGCCACGTAAAAAATCTGCTGGTAGGTGCCGCCGGGGAACCCGGTGTCCAGGGCTTTGCGCACCGTTGACCGGGCACCGTCGCAACCGGCGAGGTAACAGGCCTGACAGGTTTCCTGCTGACCATCGGGCAGTCTCAGCTGTGCGGTGATGCCGTCGCCGGATTCGTCGAAACGTTCCAGTTCGGTATTGCGCTCGACCCTGACGCCAAAGGCTTCCAGGCGTTGGATCAGCAACTGCTCGTGCTCGTCCTGCGGGAACATTTCGAGAAATGCGTAGGGCGTCAGACCCTCGCCGACCCGGCTCAAGGGCAAGCGCGCCACCGGTTCGCCCTGGACCCAGAAGTTGGCCGCCGCCACGCGATGCCCGGCCTTGATCACGGCGTCGCTAAGGTCGAGCTGGCGATACAATTCCAGCGTCCGTGCCTGCACGGCCAACGCTCGCGACGTGGTGCCGGGGCCCGCAGTCTTGTCGAGAATCCGCACGCTGATCCCCAGTTTGCTCAGCCACAACGCCAGCACCAGCCCGGTGGGGCCCGCGCCGATGATCAGCACGTCGCTACGATTCATCAGCAGTCTCCTCGTTGTGTCGAACCAGTATGGTTCAGCCGACGCCGGCAGACAGGCCGACCGCCGAACGGAAAAGGCCCCGCAGCCTTGAAGCTGCGGGGCCTTTTGAACATTGTAGGAGCGAGCTTGCTCGCGATGATCGTGAACGATAACGGGGTACAAAAGATGCCCCGAGGTGTCCTTGAGTTTTTCGTCGGAACGCCGCCCGGGGCAAGCTCGCTCCTACAAAGGGAATGCGGGGCAGCGTACTCAGGACCAGGCATGCCTGCGATCAGAAGTCGATGGTGCCCGACAGCTTCGCCACGCGCGGCTCGCCTTGGCTCAGGTAACCGCCCTGGGCGGATTCCCAGTATTTTTTGTTGGCCAGGTTTTCGACGCCAAAGCGCAACGTCACGTCTTTTTCCTGGACCTTGAAAGCGTAACGGGCGCCGGCATCGAAGCGATTCCAGGTTGGCAGGCTGAGGTTGTTCGCCGCGTCGGCGTATTGGCCGCCGGTGCGTAGCATTCGCGCGTTGAGTGCGACGCCCTGCAAGCCGGGCACGTCCCAATCCGCCGAGGCATTGAACTGGAAGGTCGGTACGCCGATCGCGTGGTTGCCGTCGGTGAGGCCGCCGGCGGTGTTTTTCAATTCGGTGTCCATCAGGGTCAGCCCGCTGATCAGGCGCAGGCCGCTGATCGGCTCGCCGAACACGTTGAGTTCTACGCCTTTGTTGATCTGTTCACCCTGGCGTACATATTCGGCGGTGGTCGAACTGGTAATCACCGAGTAACCGTCGCTCGGCTGTTCGATGCGATAGACGCCCAGGCTGGCGCCGTAAGTGCCCATGTCGACCTTGACGCCGGCCTCGACCTGTTTCGTCCGGGCCGGGGCGTAGGCCTGATTGCCGTTGGTGACGATGCGGTTGCCTGCGGTGGTCGGCGAGGTCGGGCCTTCAGCCAGGCCTTCGATGCGGTTGGCATAGAACGACACGTGGTCCCACGGCTTGAACACGATGCCGTATACCGGCGTGGTGATCGACTCGTCGTAGGAGGCGTTGCGGCTGCCGGAGCCGTAAGGCGCGTAGCCGTAGCCCTGCACTACCAATTGCTGGCGACGCAAGCCGACGGTCACCAACAGTCGATCATCGAAGAAGCCAAGGGTGTCGGACACCGCGCCACTGCGCGCGAAGGTTTTGCCGACGATGCCCGGATCATTCAGGTCGCCGCCGGTGAAGTTGCCCACGGGGGAGGGGGTGTCCACCGGGTGATAGATGTTGTTCGCGTAGCGAGTCAGGTCGAAATCGTAGGCGCTGCGCTGCTCGGTCCAGATGCCGGCCAGGCCGAAGTTGAGTTTATGAGTGACCGGGCCGGTCACGAAGTTGCCGTTGAGGCCGGCCATGACGCTGGTGTTGTCTTCGTCATGCGGAATGAAGGAACCGGTGGTCACCGAGCTGCCGTTGTTGCCCACCAGCGTGGTCGAGTTGTAGCGCCCGACCTCGCGGGTGTGTTTGGCGCCGCCGGCGGCGTAGGCGGTCCAGTTGTCGTTCAGGTCGTACTCGGCCCGCAGCATGCCGAAGGTGTCTTCGATCTCGCTGAAACCCCACTTCGGCGCGTAGTTGGTGTCGGCCGACGGCGCATCCGGGAGGTGGGTGGCGTTGCCGACGTTGACCGAGCTGCGACCGGCGTTGATCCGTTGCTTCTGGTACGCGAAGTCACCGGAAATGCGCAGGGCGTCGCCACGGTAATCGAGACCGATGGCGAACAGTTTGGAGCGCTGGTTTTCCTTGTCGATTGCGGTGTCGCCTTCGCGCTGCGCCAGGTTGACCCGCACACCGAAGCGGTTGTCCTCACCGAAGCGCTGGCCGAGGTCCAGGTGTTGACCGAGGCGACCTTCATCGCTGATGTCCGTGGTGAAACGGCGCAGCGGCACGTCGCCGGCCCGCTTGGGTTGCAGGTTGACGCCGCCGCCGATGCCGGAACCGCTCGGGGTCACGCCGTTGATGAACGCATTCGGTCCTTTGAACACTTCCACGCGTTCCAGCGCATCGGTGGAAATGATCTGGCGCGGCAGCACACCGTACAGGCCGTTATAGGAAATATCGTCGCCGTTCAGGGGCAGGCCGCGGATCATGAAAACCTGGGCCTGGTTGGAAAAACCACTGGCCTGACGCACCGAGGCATCGTTGAGCAACACGTCGGCGACGTCTTCGGCTTGCTGGTCCTGGATCAGTTGTTCGGTGTAGGAGGCCATGCTGAATGGCACGTCCATCATGTCCTGATTGCCCAACACGCCGAGCTGACCGCCCCGCGCCACCTGGCCACCGGCAAACGCAGGCGGCAGTTCGGACGGCGAGGGCGCCTGGGCGTTGATGTTGACGTTGTCCAGCACCATCGCCTTGCCGTCGTTTTCGGGATCGGTCGCAGGCGTTGCGGCGTAGGCCGTTACGGACAGGGAGCAGAGCAAGGCGATTAACGTCGGGCGAAAGGGCGCGCCGGATCGGGCTGGAGTAGTCATGTGGGTTCCTGGCGGCGTGCCGCCGATGGCTAGAAAAAAATACGGCGCGGGAACTCCTTGCGCAAATGCGACTCCAGGTGCGAATGATAGTGGTTACCAGTTGCGTTGCACAATGTGTTTGTCAGATCGGTCTGTAGGAAATGGTCCAGTTTGGTGAAACCTGTGGAGCGAGCCTGCTCGCGAAGAGGGAGTGTCAGTCGCCATCAATGTTGACTGACCCACCGCCTTCGCGAGCAGGCTCGCTCCCACAGGGAATCATTCCAAGTCCAGAGGATGTGCACGATCAAACCAGCGCGGCGCGCCCGCTTGATGCCCCGGTCGGCCCAGAGGCCGCCGCGGTTTTGCTGTTGCGGTGAGCGCCCCATCGAGAGGCCGAGTGCAGGTTCTGCGCAGTGGGTAACCCGGCATGGATGCCGGGTTAGCCGCCCCCGGCCATGGATGGCCGATGGCGGCGGGCCCACGGAGCAGGACCGGAGCGAGGGCATGCCGAGCACTAGCGAGGCACCGAACGACAGGGGCAAGAGCGCTTGGTTACTTGCCGCTTTTGCAAGTGACTCGCCGTAAGGGCGAAACCAATGGCCGCCGTTACCCAGAAAACGGATATACACCCAGCGCTTGGTCTAAACATCCGAGCAAGTCCGCTTCCACAGGTCGGTGTGTTTGTGGAGGGAACAGTGCAACGCCAGCACAGTCATAGCCTGCGCCATGCCATTGATCGTATGGTTAACCCGATTCAACGGATGTGATGGAGCAGCATGCAAGCCAATCGATTGATCATGAGCATCGCGGCACTCTTGGTGCTGGCCGGTTGCGGGACTCAGCGCACCCAGCAAGCCCCGGCCCGGCAACCTGCCGAGGTCAGGGCGGAGATCGTGCGCCTGCTGCCGGCCAAGACCGTGGACCGTCAGGGCTGGGCCACGGACATTTACGCGGCCTTCGCTGCGCAGGACATTTATCCCTCGACGCAAAACCTCTGCTCGGTATTGGCCGTCACCGAGCAGGAGTCGACCTTCCAGGTGGACCCACCGGTGCCCGGTCTGGGCAAGATCGCCCGGGAAGAAATCGACCGGCGTGCCGCCAAGGTCCACATTCCCGGTCTGCTGGTGAGCGGCGCGCTGCAGGTGGGTTCCAGCAACGGCAAAAGCTACAGCGACCGGCTGAAGGCCGCGCGCAGCGAAAAAGAGCTCAGCGCGATTTTCGATGATTTCATCGGCATGGTGCCCATGGGACGCACGCTGTTCGGCGGTTTCAACCCTGTGCACACCGGCGGCCCGATGCAGGTGAGCATCGACTTCGCCGAACAGCAGGCGCGCGATTATCCGTACCCGGTGGACGGCACGATTCGGCGGGAGGTGTTCAGCCGTCGCGGCGGAATGTATTTCGGCATCGCCCACTTGCTGGGTTATCCGGTGAGCTATCAACAGCCGCTCTATCGCTTCGCTGATTTCAATGCCGGTTGGTACGCGAGCCGCAATGCCGCGTTTCAGAACGCCGTGAGCCGTGCTTCGGGCATCCCGTTGGCACTGGACGGCGACCTGGTGCGCTACGACTCGATCATGCCCGGCACCACGGAGCTGGCCGTGCGTACGCTGGGAAAGCGTCTGGACATGCGCAATCCGACGATCAGGGATCAACTGGAGAAGGGCAAAAGCCTGGAATTCGAAGACACCGAACTGTATCGGCGGGTGTTTGAACTGGCCGAACAGGCCGAGGGCCGTTCACTGCCGCCTGCGGTATTGCCGGGGATTGTGCTGCAGAGCCCGAAAATCACCCGAAAACTCACCACCGCGTGGTTTGCCAAGCGGGTTGATGAACGTTACCAGCGCTGCATGGCGCGGGCGGGGAAGTGACAGGCTTTAATCGGAAGGGAGGCTGATACCACTGTAGGAGCGAGCTTGCTCGCGAAAAACGTTGGGACAACGCGTTCATCCAGGCAGCACGCGTCATCGTTGACGTCCATCGCGAGCAAGCTCGCTCCTACAGGTATCGTATGTCGAGTCTTGCGGACAAGCCGTTCTCATGCGGCACGGCTTTCGATCAGGCGATCCGAACCACCTTCGGCCACGCGATTCTCGATCAGACGATCAGAACCACCTTCGGCCACGCGATTCTCGATCAGACGATCCGAACCACCTTCAGCAACGCGATTCTCGATCAGTCGATCGGAACCACCTTCAGCCACACGTTTCTCGATCAGGCGATCAGAACCACCTTCAGCAACGCGTTTCTCGATCAGACGATCAGAACCACCTTCGGCAACACGTTGCTCGATCAGGCGATCCGAGCCGCCTTCAGCGACAACCGGATGAACAGAGGAAGCGGCAAAAGCGTTAACTGCAAAGACCGAGAAAGCGATGCTGAGAAGAGTCTGGCGTTTCATGATGGTGTGCTCCGGGGTGTTATTGGTTGGTATGGATGCGATGTTACGCCCCGGAATTTTTAAGAGAACTTCATTGACGTGATGGTGAACATCGATGGCAATGATGAATCGGCTGATGTCCCTTGTGTGAGCGTGATCGGCGCTCGCGATCAGATCACCTTCACCGCCCGGCCTATGAATTGGATCGGCCCGGTAGGCTTGCCGATCGGCGAGCCGTTGGGGTTTTCCAGGGTCAGCTCGAACAGCTGATCGGGTTGCAGCGGCGGCAGTTTATCCAGCGGCACCGACAGCGTTTGCCCCGGTTTGACCAACCCCAGCGACACCGGCCCTTGCCAGCCTTCGGCCTTGGTCCAGAACTCCAGCGCCTTGTCCGCCGGCACCTCGGCGATGCCCAACGGGATCAGCTGGATTTCCCGCGGATTACTGGCCTGGATCACCCAGCCGGGCACCTTGTCTTGAGGCGCGACCAGCACCACCAGGTAGGTCGGCTTGACCGTGGTTTGCGTCAGCATCAAGGCGCCGAGCAGCAACGTCGCCGCCAGCCCGGCGCCGGCGAGCCCGCGCCACAGGGGCAGCAGGTTCCACCAGGACGAGGCCTCGGCCGCAGATATCGGCAGCTGGCGATTCAAGGCGTTGACGCTGCGCTCGATGCGTTGCCACAACCGGGACGACGGCGTTTGAGGCTCGACGAGTTCAGTCATGCCCAGCAAGCGACGCTCCCAGGTGTCCACGGCCGTGCGCAGTTCGGCATCGTCGTGCAGGCGTTGTTGAACCTCGGTGCGCTGCTGCGCCGACAACGTGCCGAGCACGTATTCGCTGGCCAGTTCGTCGCGTTGGTCAGGGGTTTCGTCCGCAGGTCGGCTGGTCATCCCATGCACTCCCGTAAGGCCGCCAGGCTTCTCTTGATCCAGGCTTTGACGGTGCCCAGCGGGGTGCCGAGTTTGTGCGAGATTTGCGCGTGGGAATAACCGTCGACGTAGGCGTGCAGGAGGCAATGGCGACGCGCGGGTTCCAGTTGTTCCAGGCACCGATGAATGCGCGAGGAGTGGACCTCGGCGTCGAAGGTTTCAGCGTCAGTGTGCACGTCGATGTCACCCTGGATCTCGCGGCTGTTGTCGCGGATGAAGTTGAGCGCCAGATGCCGGGTTACGCTGAACATCCAGCCCCGTGCCGAACCCCGCGCCGGATCGAAACCGGCGGCGCCGGCCCAGATTTTCAGGAACGCATCGTGGACGATGTCTTCGGCCAGCGCGCTGTCGCGCACCAGACGCCTGGCCACGCCGAGCAGCCGCGGACTTTCCTGCACATACAAATCCCGCAGGGCCTGACGCTCACCCCGCGCGCAGGCGGCCAGACGGGCTTCGTAGTCGAATAAGGGTTCGGGCAAGGACACAGTTCTCAGCCGTTGTTTGAGGGGCGGGCATACCCAATGCAATCTAGCAAACAAACCGAATCTGTGTAGGAGCGAGCTTGCTCGCGATGGTCGTCAACGAAAACGCGGCCAATCTGAATGAATGCGGTGTCTTGACGTTATTCGCGAGCAAGCTCGCTCCTACAGGGGATTGCGTGGGCCTGATGGTTAGCTGGCGGTCCAGAAAACATAATCCGCCTGGTACTTCACCACTTCCTGCTTGCCCTTGTTGGCCACCGTGCACTCGGCGCTGGGGGCGACGCCGCCCTTGAGCGCCACGCGCTGAATGTAACTCACGCCGCTCATTGCGCCTCTGCCCTCGGCCGGGTTGGCCTTGACCAGTTGATAAGGCAGGTTGCCCGGGCTCGACGGAGCGACGGCCAGTTGCGTGCCGGTCACCTTCGAGCCGTCCTTCGCTTGCCAGGTCGCCGGTGGGCCGAAGTAAGTGCCAACCTGTTTGCCGCTGCGATCATTGAGCACTGCTTTGGGCCCGACAAAAAACCATTCGGTCTGGCCGGCCGCGTTGGCCTTGTCACGGCATTCGTAGGTGATCTCGCCAACCCCGGTGGTTTCCATCGTGACCTTGTGCCCGTCCGGGACCTTGATGCTGTCCGGCAGACTGGTCTGGGCGAAGGCCGCGGGCATGGCGGCGAAGAAACCGGCAAGGCACATCAGTTGTCTGGCGTTCATGAATATCTCTCCGAAAATGAGTAGTTCGCTGGGCAGCAACAGAGACTGCTAATAGGACTACCCGTCGGAAAGCGATTTGGATGCAGTTTAAAAAAAGAAATTTCCGGGCATCGCCAGCGTCAGCTGCTACAAAGAGAACACGCAATGGGAGGTATTTATGTACCAGCTCTACGGCCACAAGAATTCCGGAGCCGCCGCGATTGAAGCCGCGCTGGAGCTCTGCGAGATTCCGTACCGTTTCATCGACGTCGAGTCGACGCCAGAGGCCGCCGATGCCCTGGAGAAACTCAACCCGCTCAAGCAGATTCCCACCTTGCAGCTGCCCGACGGCAGCATTCTCACCGAGAGTGCGGCGATCCTGATTCATCTAGGGCTGGCATTTCCCAAGTCGCAGCTGCTGCCCAAAGATGCCGCCGAGCGCGACCAGGTCATCCGAGGCCTGGCCTACATCATCAGCAATTGCTACGCGGCGATTGGCATCATCGATTACCCCGAGCGCTGGTTGGCCGTGGCGGATAAACCCTCCCGGGACAACCTCACGGCCGGCGCCCGCGAACGCTTGCACTGGAGTTGGGAGGTGTTTGCCGATCAGTTCTCGGGCGAGTTGTACCTGGGCGACGAGACGCCGGGGGCGCTGGACGTGCTGGCAGCGGTGATCTCGCGGTGGGCAGGCAGCCGCGAACATTTGCGCAGTGCGCGGCCCGGTTTTTTCGCCTGGCTTGAGCGGATCGACCGACATCCGACGCTGGCACCGGTGTTTGCCCGACATTGGCCGTCCTGAAAAGATCGCAACTTGCGATCTTTGGATCTGAAAAATCAACGTCAAAAGATCGCAGCCTTCGGCAGCTCCTACATTGACCGCCTGTGAGCCCGATCCCGTAGGAGCTGCCGCAACTTGCGATCTTTGGATCTGAAAAATCAACGTCAAAAGATCGCAGCCTTCGGCAGCTCCTACATTGACCGCCTGTGAGACCGATCCCGTAGGAGCTGCCGCAACTTGCGATCTTTGGATCTGAAAAATCAACGTCAAAAGATCGCAGCCTTCGGCAGCACCTACATTGACCGCATGTGAGACCGATCCCGTAGGAGCTGCCGCAGGCTGCGATCTTTTGATCTGCACCTATTCGCCGCGAATGTACTGCTCCAGCTGTTGAATCAGTTCCGCCTGTTCGGCAATGGCTTCCTTGACCAGATCGCCGATCGACAGCAAACCGATCAACTGGCCATTCTCCACCACCGGCAAGTGGCGCAGGCGTTTCTCGGACATGATGCCCAGACAGGTCTCGACGGTTTGGTGGGTATCCACGGTGATCACCGGCGACACCATGATGTCGCGCACTGGCGTGCCCACGGATGAGCGGCCGTGCAGCACCAGTTTGCGTGCATAGTCGCGCTCGCTGATGATGCCCAGCACTTCGTCATTCTCCACCACCAGCAGGGCGCCGACGTTCTTCTCGGCCATCTTCATCAGGGCTTCGAGCACCATGTGGTCGGGCTTGATCTGGTGCACTTCCTGATTTTTCTGATCTTTCAACTTGAGCAGTTGGGCGACGGTTTTCATGGTGGTTTCTCAAGTGTTGTCGTTGTTCTAGAAGAATCGTAGACGCGGGCGCTGAGGGCAAGGCAGAAAACGGCAGATAACGCGCAAATAACGCCATTCAGCGGTTTTTCTGCGATAAACCCAACCTCTCAGCTTAAAAACCACACATAACCCTGTGGGAGCGCGTTCAATGCAACGAGCGCTTCCGCTGGCGATGACGCGTAGAATCGCCATCTGAATCGGATTCGAGGTTGCAGTGGTGGATTTACAGCGGGGCTTCGTCCTGACCCGGCATTGGCGCGATACCCCGGCCGGTACGGAAGTCGAGTTCTGGCTGGCGACCGATTCCGGTCCCCGGCGGATTCGCCTGCCTCATCAACCGTCGGTGGCGTTTATTCCGGTGCAGCAGCGCGAACAGGCGCAAGAGGTGTTGCACGGCGAAAAAAACATCGAACTCAAACCCCTGGCCCTGGAGGATTTCGAACACCGTCCGGTGCTCGGCCTGTATTGCCGGCAGCACGGTCAATTGATGCGCCTGGAAACCGCGCTGCGCAAGGCCGGTGTCGAGATGTACGAAGCCGATGTGCGGCCGCCGGAACGCTACATGATGGAGCGCTTCATCACCGCGCCGGTTGTCTTCGGTGGCACGCCCGGTCCCGACGGCCTGCTGCTCGACGCGCAGATGAAACCCGATCCCGATTATCGGCCCACGCTCAGGCTGGTGTCCCTGGACATCGAAACCACCGCCCAGGGCGACCTGTATTCCATCGCCCTGGAGGGCTGCGGCGAGCGCCAGGTCTACATGCTCGGCCCGCCCAACGGTGACGACAGCGCGGTGGATTTTGCGCTCGAGTACTGCGATTCCCGAACCGACCTGCTGAAAAAACTCAACGAATGGTTCGCCCGTTTCGATCCCGACGCGATCATCGGCTGGAACGTCGTGCAGTTCGATTTACGCGTACTTCACGAACACGCACGACGGCTGGCGGTGCCGCTGAAACTGGGGCGCGGTGGCGAGGAAATGCAGTGGCGCGAACACGGCAGCCGCAACCATTACTTCGCCTCGGCCGCCGGCAGATTGATCATCGACGGCATCGAATCCCTGCGCTCGGCGACCTGGAGCTTTCCCTCGTTCAGCCTGGAGAACGTCGCACAAACCCTGCTCGGCGAGGGCAAGGCGATCAGCACGCCGTATCAGCGCATGGACGAAATCAACCGCATGTTCGCCGAGGACAAACCGGCGCTCGCCAAATACAACCTCAAGGATTGCGAGCTGGTGACGCGGATTTTCGCCAAGACCCAACTGCTCACGTTCCTGCTGGAGCGTGCCAGCGTCACCGGTTTGCCGGCGGATCGCAGTGGTGGTTCGGTGGCGGCATTCACCCACTTATACATGCCGCTGATGCACCGCCAGGGGTTCGTTGCGCCAAATCTCGGGAGCAAACCGGCACAGGCCAGCCCCGGCGGGTTTGTCATGGACTCGCAGCCGGGGTTGTACGAATCGGTGCTGGTGCTCGACTACAAAAGCCTTTATCCGTCGATCATCCGCACCTTCCTCATCGACCCGGTGGGCCTGATCGAAGGGCTCAAGCATCCCGAGGACAGTGCGTCCGTCCCGGGTTTTCGCGGTGCCCGGTTTTCCCGGACCCGGCATTGCCTGCCGTCGATTGTGGCGCGGGTCGCCGAGGGCCGTGAAACCGCCAAACGCGAACACAATGCGCCGTTGTCCCAGGCCTTGAAAATCATCATGAACGCCTTCTACGGCGTGCTCGGTTCCAGCGGTTGCCGCTTCTTCGATACGCGGCTCGCCTCTTCGATCACCCTGCGCGGTCACGAAATCATGCTGCGCACCCGCCAGTTGATCGAAGCGCAAGGGCATACGGTGATCTACGGCGACACCGACTCGACGTTCGTCTGGCTGCGCCGCGCCCACGGTCAGGAGGAAGCCGCGCAGATCGGCCATGCGCTGGTGGACCACGTCAACCAGTGGTGGCGCGAGCACGTGCAGGAAGAATACGGGCTGGAAAGTGCGCTGGAGTTGCAGTTCGAAATTCACTACAAACGCTTTCTGATGCCGACGATTCGCGGCGCCGAGGAGGGCAGCAAGAAGCGTTATGCCGGACTGGTGACGCGCGCCGACGGCAGTGACGAGATGGTCTACAAGGGGCTGGAAACCGTGCGCACCGACTGGTCGCTGCTGGCCCGGCAATTTCAGCAAGAGTTGTACACGCGGATCTTCCATCGCCAGCCCTATCAGGATTACGTGCGTGAGTACGTGCGCAAAACCCTGGCGGGCGAGTTCGATGACCGCCTGGTCTACCGCAAGCGCCTGCGCCGTACCCTGGATGACTACGAACGCAACGTGCCGCCGCACGTTCGAGCGGCGCGGATCGCCGACGATTACAACCAGCAACAGGGCCGTCCGCTGCAATACCAGAACGGTGGCTGGATCAGCTACGTGATCAGCGTCGCCGGGCCCGAGCCACTGGAAATTCGCAGTGCGCCGATTGACTATGACCATTACGTCACCCGGCAACTGCAACCGGTGGCGGACGCCATTCTGCCGTTCGTGGACGACGATTTCTCAACCCTGATTGGGGGGCAGCTGGGCCTGTTTTGAGTCCAGCAACGAAAGCGTCCAGTCATCCTTGATGCCATGGAAGTAACGCGTCAACGCTTGTTGGAACGGGCTGTCATCCGCGGTGAACTGGGCGAACAGAGTCATCGATGAACGGAATTTAACGTCGTCCGGATGGCCGAAAATCTCGCTGATGGAACGTTCCTGAATATCCAGCACCCACTGCGTGCAGTCGCGCAATCGGGGGCCTAGCACGGGATGATCGAGGTAAGCCTGGGTCTCTTCGGCCGAGCGGATCGCGAAATGCTGCGACATCTCGCTGCCGCCCAGCCCGGTGAATTGCGGAAAGATGAACCACATCCAGTGGCTGCGCTTTCGGCCCGCGGCGAGTTCGTTTTTTACGCGCTCGAACACCGGGTTCTGCGCGAGTACAAAGCGCTGCAGATTGAAGGCGTCGAGCTGATCGGTGCTTCTCATGAGAAGCCCTCTGACAACGGCGATGGCTCAGACCATGGCCAGTCGCTGTTTGCGTTGTGGCGCACGAAACGCTTGGTCCAGCGCCTCCAGATCCCCGGCCTCCAGCCGCAATTGCGCTGCTTGCGCATTCAGTTGCACGTGTTCAGGGCGGACCGCTTTGGGAATCGCGATCACCCCGTCCTGTCGCAGAATCCATGCCAGCGCTGCCTGCGCCGGGGTGACCGCGTGACGAGCGGCCACTTGTTTGAGTGCCGGATGCACCAGCAACGTTCCGCCCTGACCGATGGGACAGTACGCCATCAAGGGCTGATGATGCTGTTGGCACCACGGCAGCAGATCAAATTCTATGCCGCGTTCCTCGAGGTTGTAGAGCACTTGATTGGTGGCGCACGCCGGGGACGCCAGTTCCTGCAGGTCATCGACATCGAAATTGGACACGCCCCAGCGGCCGATCTTGCCGGCTTCACGCAGACGCTCGAAGGCTTCGACGGTTTCTTCAAGGGGATACTGGCCGCGCCAGTGCAGCAAGTACACATCGATGTAGTCAGTGTTCAGACGGCGCAGGCTGCGGTCGCAAGCCTGGGGGATGCCGTGGCGACTGGCGTTATGCGGGTAGACCTTGCTGACGAGAAAGACCTGGTCGCGCAGTCCGGCGATGGCTTCGCCGACCACTTCCTCGGCGCCGCCTTCGGCATACATTTCAGCGGTGTCGATCAGGGTCATGCCCAGTTCAATGCCCAGGCGCAGGGCAGCCACTTCCTCGGTGTAACGGGCCGGGTCTTCACCCATGCGCCAGGTGCCCTGGCCGATGACGGGAACGTTGACGCCGGCCAGTTCGAGGGTGCGCATGAAAACCTCCTTGCGGTGTTCGGGGGATACTTCGGTTGGCAGCAGAATAGCTTAAGGGTTCCCTCAGTGGTGGGGGCGGGGTAGGTGCGGATCTGCACCCACCCGACAAACCTGACAAAACAGACGCCCAATGGGTCAGTCGGCAGAAAACTTCAACACCGTACTCTGGCTATAAGTGTTCCCCGGATCCAGCCGCGTAGAAGGAAAGTCCGGATGATTCGGCGCATCCGGATAATGCTGCGTCTCCAGCGTAAACGCACTCCAGTGCGCGTAGGTCTTGCCAGCCTTGCCCTTGACCGAACCATCAAGGAAATTGCTGGTGTAAAACTGCACACCCGGCTCAGTGGTGTAAAGCTGCAAGCGGCGTCCGGACTGCGGGTCACTGACGTCGGCAGCCAATTTGCCCACATCACCCTTGGCATCCAGCACCCAGTTGAAATCAAAACCACCCTGTTTCGGTTCGGCGAATTTCAGCTGCGGATGATTCGCCTTGATGTTCTTCCCGATGGCGGTCGGTTGGGTAAAGTCCATCGGCGTACCGGCCACCGGTGCCAATTCCCCGGTCGGAATCAACTTGCCGTTGACCGGTGTGTAATGGCTCGCGTGCAAGGTTGCGAGTTGTTGCAGCACGTCGCCGTTGCCCGCGCCCGCCAGGTTGAAGTAACTGTGGTTGGTCAGGTTGAGCACGGTGGGTTTGTCGGTGGAAGCCTTGTACTCGATGCGCAACTCGTTGTTGTCGTTGAGGCTGTAAGTGACCTCGGTCTTGAGGTTGCCGGGAAAGCCCATTTCACCGTCCGCCGACAGGTAGGTCAGGGTCACCCCCACCGAATCCTTGCCCTTGGCCGGTTCGGCTTTCCACACCTGTTTGTCAAAACCGTGCGGCCCGCCGTGCAGCGAATTCGAGCCGTCATTTTGCGGCACCTGAAAACGCTTGCCGTCGAGTTCGAACGCACCATTGGCCAGGCGATTGCCGAAGCGCCCGATGGTCGCGCCAAAGTAAGCCTTGCCGCTCTGATAACCCTGTACGTCGTCGAACCCGAGCACGACATCTTCGAGCTTGCCGTTCTTGTCCGGCACTTGCAGCGCCTGCAGCGTTGCGCCGTAGGTGATGACAGTCGCCTGCATGCCGTGGCTGTTGCGCAACACGTATTGCTCCACCGGCGTACCGTCGCTGGTTTTGCCGAAGGCTTTGTGTTCGCTGGACAGACCGGCAGCCTGGGCCGAGAGGGTGGCAATCATAAGAGACAGTCCGAGGACGCAAAGCGGGAATCGGGATTGAAGCATGGTTAACCTTCCTTTTTTTGTTTTTGGAGAAGTAGTCATACTAGTGATCGATGTGAAAACGGATCGGAAGGATTTATAGCCTGAATTCGCGGTTTTGCGTAAATAAAGTCTGACTAATATGTCGGCCCTTCAGATTTATGGACTGCCGGCACTGCACTTTTTCGCAATCCACGGCTCTATCCTTGGCCAGCCTGCGGCGATCCCCACCGCCGGCCCATGCCAAGTTCAAGCACCCATGGCCCGAGTTTTACCCCGCACCGCTGTGACTGTCCGCCGCTTTTGCCTGCTGCTCGCTGTGCTGTCGATGTTGTTCACCAGTGGTTGCAGCCAGCAGCAAGGCCGTGACGTGGTCAGCCAGTTTCGCGAAGGCCGGCCCCAGGAATTCCTCCAGACCAGCGTCGACCGCATGGCCACCCTGGCGATGCGCGACAACCTCGACAGCCTCTACCTGCTCATGAGCAAGCTCTACCTGCGCAACCCGCAAGAGCTGAAAAAATCCGGTTTCCTCGACGCGCGCACTGCGGGCAAACAGGTGCGTCTGGCGATTGAACAGCAAGAGCCGTTGCCGACGCTGGGGGGCAAGAAGGACCTGGCGGCGTTGAGCTACGCCATGAGTCCCGAATTTCTCGGTGACCGGGTCGGGGCCTTCATCTACGCCATCGGCAGCATGCTGGTCACCGCTCACGGCAACCGGCTGGAGTTCTACATGACCGATGCGATCAACCCGACCTTCGTCAACAACGCCGCGCGCAACATCGAGAAAGCCACCTGGATCCTGAGTCAGAGACAGAACAAAAACGGCGAGCCGTTGCTGTTCTCCAACGAGATTTCGGAGGAGGGCAGCAACCTGAGTTTTGCCGTGGAATTCGGAAAAGTCGTGGCGCGTCTGGATCTGCTGACCCAGATGCTCGACGAACGCTACCGGCGCATCGGCCTGAATTACGCGCAGAGCCTGCTGTTCCTCAATTTCCTGCCCGTCCAGTAAAACTTTTTGACGAACCTTTGTGGCGAGCGAGCTTGCTCGCGCTTGAGTGCACAGCACTCACAAAACAGGGCCGCTACGCAACCCAGCGCGAGCAAGCTCGCTCGCCACAAAGGCTAGCCCCACAGAGATGGGGTGTGAACGGGCATAACGATAGACCGCATCGATATAAGTGGTTATAAGAAAAATCGCTATGCTGCGGGCCAGTTTTTTCATGCGTTTTTTGCGGGCGTGTTAATGGATCTCGTTAACTTCGGTTTGGTCATTGCGGGTTTAGTGGTGGGTTTCATTGTCGGCATGACCGGCGTGGGCGGTGGCTCGCTGATGACGCCGATCCTGCTGTGGTTCGGCATCAATCCGGCGACGGCGGTGGGCACGGACCTGCTGTACGCGGCGATCACCAAATCGAGTGGCGTGCTGGTCCACCGCAAGAACAACAACATCGACTGGGCCATCACCGGCTGGCTGACCCTGGGCAGTGTGCCGGCGGTGGCGCTGACGCTGTGGTTCCTCAGCAGTTTGCAAACCTCACCCGACGCGATGAACGCGATCATCAAACAGGCGCTGGGTTTTGTGCTGTTTGCCACGGCACTGGCGATCTTCTTCAAGAAACGCTTGCTCGATTTCGCCCACAAGCGCGCGGGTGGCACTTACAACCCGAGCGGCAAACGCTTGAACGCGCTGACCGTGATCACCGGTCTGGTCCTCGGCACCATGGTTGCCCTGACCTCAATCGGCGCGGGCGCCCTCGGCACCGTGGCGTTGTTCATCCTGTACCCGCTGCTGCCGACACGCCGTCTGGTCGGCACGGAAATCGCCCACGCCGTGCCCCTGACCCTCGTCGCCGGCCTCGGCCACGCGAGCATGGGCAACATGGACTGGCACGTGCTGGGTTTCCTGCTGATCGGTTCGCTGCCGGGGATTTACCTGGGCAGCCACTTGACCGGGCGCATCTCCGATGAGGTGTTGCGTCCATGCCTGGCGACGATGCTGGTGCTGATCGGCTACAAACTGGCGTTTTGATCTGCGCCTGACCCAGCCTGTTGCGCAATGACCGCCCTGACCTAAGCTTGGATCAAGGCGACACACAATTGCGCTGCCTCACCCGGAACGATCGCCGCGATGCGCAATCATTAGAGCGTGGATATCAAAAGGAGATGCGCATGCTCATCAGGTCATTGACCCTGACAACCCTGCTGGCGATTGCCGGCCCCTTGCTCGCCGCCGATGGCGACTCACCGCTGGACATGGACAAGGGCAGGTCGCGGCCGCTGATTGTCATCGCGCCGAGCACGGTCGATCCGACCTGGGTCAGCCTGAAAAAATCCCTGGATGAGCCGGCCAATCGCAAAGAATTCACCGACCGGAACATGGTGCTCTACACCGTGCTCAACCTGATGGGCCAGCGCGAAGGCAAAGACCTGGGCCCCCAGGACACGGCGGCCTTGATCCGCTCGTTGAAGCTTGGGGCAGGGCCGAAGACCAAAGTGATTCTGGTGGGCAAGGACGGTGAAAAGAAACTCGAGCAATCGGATGCAGTTGATCTGAAGGCGATTTTCAGCGCGATAGACCAGATGCCTATGGCCGAGAAAGAAGCGAAAGCGGCGGTGGTCTCGACGCCCGCCCCTGAAGCGCCAGCGGCCAAAGGTGCCAAACCGGTGAAGCCGGGGAAACCCGCCAAGCCGCCTGAAATGCCCGACGATTAAAGATCATTGCTTTGACAGCTGGCGCAGCCCGGGTTCGGCTGCGCAGCTCTCATCCCTCGCACCACTCAACGACGAATAAATTGCCCGTTCCGCGCTCCGGTACTCTGGCCCTGGCTGTACGAAAGCACGCCATTGACCCACACCGATTCGATACCCTTGGGCTGCCGCGTTGGTTGTTCAAACGTCGCACAGTCGTGAATGTCCATGGCATCGAACAAAACGAGGTCGGCACAGGCGCCCACGTTGAGCCGACCGCGATCACGCAGGCCAAACCGTTCGGCTGGCAGTCCAGTCATTTTGCGAACCGCTTCCTGCAACGGGAACAGTCCCTGGTCGCGACTGTAATGGCCCAATACCCGAGGAAATGTGCCCCACAGTCGCGGATGGGGTCGCGGATCGTTAGGTAAACCATCAGAGCCGATCATGGTGTGCGGATACGCGAGGATGCGCGAAACATCAGCCTCATCCATTTCGTGATAAATCGCGCCGCCCGGCTCCAGTCGTTGCGCGGCATCGACCTGGGAAAGGCCCCAGAGCCCGGCGATGTCCTTGAGGTCTTTGCCAGCCATTTCCGGGTGCGGTGTTGACCAGGTGATCTGGATCCTGAAGCTTTCGTCGACGATGCGCGGGTCGATGGTGGTCGAGCTGGCGGCATAGGGATAACAGTCACAGCCCACCGGATGTTGCTGCCGGGCGTTTTCAATCTTCGCAACGATCGCCTCGCTGCGGCCCCAGTTTGCGCGCCCGGCGCATTTGAGGTGAGAGATGATGACCGGCACCCGTGCGTCGCGACCTATGTCGATGGCTTCGTCGATCGCTTCGATGATCTCGTCATCTTCAGATCGAATATGACTCACGTAAATCGCCCCGGCATCACGCAAAGTGGCCGCCAGGAAATCAACTTCGCTCGTTGGCGCTTGCAGGGCATTGCGGTAGGCCAGGCCGGTGCTCAGTCCCAGTGCGCCGTGTGCCAGGGCCGCTTCGAGGTCTGCGCGCATGGCGTCGAGTTCGCGGGGTGTCGCGGGGCGGTCAAACCGCTCCATATGGTTGGCGCGCAACGCGGTATGCCCCACCAGCGCCGCGACATTCACCGCTGGACGCGTCGCTTCGATGGCTGCCGCGTAGTCACTGAAATCCGGGTACTTGAAATCCGCTGCTTCGCCGAGAAGGTTCATCGGGTCCGGCGGGTCACCGCGAAGGCGAACACCGGCTGCACTGATCCCGCAGTTGCCGACAATGACCGTAGTCACGCCCTGGCAGATTTTCGGCAACATCGCCGGTTGCTTGAACAGCGCCAGATCATCATGGGTGTGCACATCGATAAAGCCCGGGCTGAGGACTTTGCCGCGCGCATCAATCACGTTTTGGGCCTCGAGGCCGGCCAAATCACCGATCGCATGAATCCTGCCATCAACCACCGCAACATCACCGACATAGGGCGGCGCGCCGGTTCCATCAATGAGCGTGGCGTTACGGATCAGGGTGTCGATGACTGTCATGCAGGTTGCTCCACCAAGCCGGGATTCACTCGCCGTAGAGGTTGTAGTCGAAGTATTTCTTTTCCACTTGCTGGTAAGTGCCGTCCGCACGCAGGGCCTTGATCGCCACATTGAAACGCTGGGCCAGCTCGGTGTTGCCCTTGTTCACCGCTATGCCGGTGCCTTCGCCAAAGTATTCCTTGTTGCGCAACTCCGGTCCGACAAAGGCGAAGCCTTGGCCTTGCGGGGTTTTGAGGAAGCCTTCTTGCAGCGGTGCGGCATTGGCGATCGTGCCGTCGAGCCGGTTGGACTGCATGTCCAGGTAGATTTCCGACTGCGAGCCGTAGCGGACGATTTCCGCGCCTAGCGGTTGCAGCTTGTCGGTGGCGTAGCGGTCCTGGGACGTACCGCGTTGCACACCAATGCGCTTGCCCTTGAGCTGGTTGAAATCGTCATCTACCCGCGTACCGGTCTTCATCACCAATCTGGCGGGGCTCGAATAGTATTTGTCGGTGAAAGTCACCGAGCGCTTGCGCTCTTCAGTGATCAGCATCGAGGAAATCACCGCGTCGATTTTGCGCACTTTCAGCGATGGGATCAGGCCGTCGAATTCCTGTTCGACCCAGACACACTTCGTTTGCATTTGCGCGCATAAAGCATTGCCGATGTCGTAGTCAAACCCGCCGATGCTACCGTCGGCCGTTTTGAAAGCGAATGGCGGATAGGCCGCCTCAATGCCGATGCGCAGGGGTTTATCCTCCGCCAGCGCACTCGTGACACACATTGCCAATGCAACGCCCAGGCACATTGTTTTTTTCATTGTCCAGCCCCTGATCACGAGTGATGTGGATGTATTTGTCCATAATGGACATATTGGTCTGCACTCGTCAATGGCGTTTCGCAAGCGAAAATGGGCGACCGCAACGGGTCGCCCATTTTTGTATGCACCGCTTACCCTGTGGGAGCGAGCCTGCTCGCGAAGGCGTTGTCTCAGTCACAATTTTGCTGACTGAAAGACCGCTTTCGCGAGCAGGCTCGCTCCCACAGGAGGGCAGCAGTGCTGGATTAGTGAGTCAATTTGCTGAAGATCGCATGCGCAATCTTGATCCGCTCCGGATTCGGGTAGTTTTTATTCGCCAGGATTACGATGCCGACGTCCAGCGACGGCACATACGCCACGTAAGCGCCAAAGCCGCTGGTGGAGCCGGTCTTGTTGAACAGTGCGTTTTGCGGTTGCGGTTGCGGCGGGTTCAGCCACTGGACTTCATGGGGTTCGTAGGTCATCTGCGCCGAATTGCCGGCGAGCAGTTTTTCGAGGGGGATTGGGTAGGGGTAGCGTTCCCAGCCCAGGCCCTGAGTCATGTCATCCACCGTGTAATAGCCCGTATGCGTTGCGGCGATTGCCTGCTGCATTGGCACTTCAAGGGCCGACGGTTTCATGTTTGCTTCGACGTAGCGCAGCAGGTCCGAGGCGCTGGTCTTCAGGCCGTACGCCTCTGAAGCCAGTGCGCCCGGCCCGACCCGCGCCGGCTTATCCTCCTTGTTGTAACCCTGAGCGTAGCGCGCCATGTGTTGCGGCGGCACCTTGAGGAAGGTGTGCTGCAAGTTGAATTTGGGCAGCAAGGTTTTTTCCATTGCGACGTCAAATGGCTGACCCAGGCTGTGGGCCGCGAGATAGCCGAACAACCCCAGGCTGGGGTTCGAATACTGTCGATGGCTGCCAGCGGGGTGAACCGGTTTCCAGTGTTTGAAATAGCCGAGCATCTTGTCCGCCGAATCGTATTCATCGGGGAATTGCAGGGGCAGGCCGCCGGCGGTGTAGGTGCCCAGTTGCAGCACGCTGATGTGGTCGAACGCGCTGCCACGCAACGCCGGCAGGACACGACTGGCGTTGTCGGCCATGGACAGTTTGCCGCTGGCCTGGGCGTAGGCGGCGAGGGTGGCGGTGAAGGTCTTGCTCACCGAACCGATCTCGAACAGCGTATTTTCGCTGACTGCCGCGCCGGTTTCCTTCGAGGCCACGCCGTAGCTGAAGTAGTGCGCTTTGCCGTTGAGGGTCACCGCGACGGCCATGCCCGGAATGTTCTGTTGTTGCATGACCGGTAACACCGCGTCTTTGACCGCCGCGTCGATCTGCTGGTCGGTAGGGTTTGCGGCGAAACAGTCACCGGTGCCGAGTAGCAGTGAGAAAGCGCTGTAGGACAAGACCTTGCCGAGCTTGAAGTTGTGCATGATTGAGTTGCTGTCCCTAAGTTTTCGCCGGGTGTACCCGTTACACTCCGAGCGGTTTTGCCATCGGTGCGCCGATGAGCGTGGCAAATCTATTCACTGCGGCGACAATCGACAAACAACCATAAATAGCATGAGCCATTAGAAAAACTAGGGAGAAGGCATGATCCGGCCTCAATTACCCCTCAATGCATTGCGCGCCTTCGAAGCTTCCGCGCGGCACCTGAGTTTTACCCGGGCGGCGGTGGAATTGTGCGTCACCCAGGCCGCGGTGAGTCATCAGGTGAAAAGCCTGGAGGCCCAGCTCGGCGTCACGCTGTTCAAACGCCTGCCCCGTGGCCTGATGCTAACCAGTGAAGGGGAGACCTTGTTGCCGGTGCTGCGCGAATCCTTCGACCGCATCGCTGAAACACTGGGGCGTTTCGAGGGTGGGCATTTTCGTGAAGTGCTGACGGTGGGGGCGGTGGGCACCTTCGCGGTGGGTTGGTTGTTGCCGCGATTGGCTGACTTCCAGATGAAACATCCGTACATAGATTTACGCCTGTCGACCAACAACAATCGAGTCGACGTGGCGGCTGAAGGGCTGGATTACGCGATTCGCTTTGGTGCCGGGGCGTGGCACGGGATTGAAGCTGTGCGGTTGATCGAGGCGCCGTTGTCAGTGCTGTGCGTGCCCGGGATTGCCCGGCAATTGCACTCCCCGGTCGATCTGTTGCAGCAAACGCTGTTGCGCTCTTACCGCACCGACGAATGGCCCGAGTGGTTTCAGGCAACTGGCCTCCCGGCTCACGTCGCTGCGCCCCGGAGCATCGTTTTCGATTCGTCACTGGCGATGATGGAGGCAGCGCTGCAAGGCGCAGGAGTGGCATTGGCGCCACCGCTGATGTTCGCCCGGCAACTGGCGGCCGGTGTCATCGAGCAACCGTTCGCCATCGGCATCACCACCGGCTGCTATTGGTTGACCCGCTTGCAATCGCGTGCGGAAACGTCGGCAATGGCGGCGTTCAAGGGTTGGCTGCTGACGGCATAGATGAAAACACCACTCCCCCTGTGGGAGCGAGCCTGCTCGCGAATGCGGTGTGTCATTCAACATGAATGTCGAAGGTGACAGCCTCTTCGCGAGCAGGCTCGCTCCCACAGGATTTCTGTGTTGCTGGAGGGTCAGCGCACCAGGCACGGCCGCTTGTTATCGAAGGTCCACCCCGGAATCAGGAACTGCATCGCCACGCTGTCATCCCGCGCACCCAGCCCCATGCCTTTGTACAGCTCATGGGCCTTGGCCAGCTGATCCATGTCCAGCTCCACGCCCAGACCCGGTTTTTTCGGCACTTGCACGCAACCGTCGACGATTTGCAGCGGCGCCTTGGTCAGGCGCTGGCCGTCCTGCCAGATCCAGTGGGTGTCGATCGCAGTGATTTCACCCGGTGCCGCGGCCGCGACGTGGGTGAACATCGCCAGGGAAATGTCGAAGTGGTTGTTGGAATGCGAACCCCAGGTCAGGCCCCATTCATGGCACATCTGCGCCACCCGCACCGAGCCCTGCATGGTCCAGAAATGCGGGTCAGCCAGCGGGATGTCCACCGACTGCAACTGGATCGCGTGGCCCATTTCCCGCCAGTCGGTGGCGATCATGTTGGTCGCGGTTTTCAGCCCCGTCGCGCGACGAAACTCTGCCATGACTTCGCGGCCGGAATAACCGTTTTCCGCGCCGCAGGGATCTTCGGCGTAAGCCAGCACATGATGTTGGTCGCGGCACAGGCGGATCGCTTCTTTGAGCGACCAGGCACCGTTTGGATCGAGGGTGATGCGCGCATCCGGGAAGCGTTCGGCCAAAGCGGTGACGGCCTGGATTTCCTCATCGCCGCTCAACACGCCGCCCTTGAGTTTGAAGTCCTTGAAGCCATAACGAGCGTGAGCCGCTTCAGCGAGGCGCACCACGGCGTCGGCGGTCATGGCTTTTTCGTGACGCACGCGGAACCAGTCATTGTCCGCCTCCGGTTCGCTGCGATAGGTCAGGTCAGTCTGATCGCGATCACCGACGTAAAACAGATAACCCAGCATCTTCACTTCATCACGCTGCTGACCTTCGCCAAGCAATGCCGCGACCGGCACGTCGAGGTGCTGACCGAGCAAATCGAGCAACGCCGCTTCCAGCCCGGTGACCGCGTGAATGGTGATGCGCAGGTCGAAGGTCTGCAAACCGCGACCGCCGGCATCGCGGTCAGCGAAGGTCTGGCGCACTTGATTGAGGATCTTCTGATACGTACCGATCGGGCTGCCGACGACCAGCGAGCGGGCGTCTTCCAGGGTCTGGCGAATCCGTTCGCCGCCCGGCACTTCACCGACCCCGGTGTGGCCGGCGTTGTCCTTGAGGATCACGATGTTGCGGGTGAAAAACGGGCCGTGGGCGCCGCTCAGGTTGAGCAGCATGCCATCGTGACCGGCCACTGGCACCACTTGCATGCTGGTGATGATCGGCGCTTTTGCAGTGTCTTGTGTGTTCATTTTCTTATCCTTGTAAACCGTGCTCAGGCGTGGGTTTGCCCAGCGCAACGGCCGGTGCAGGTTTCGGTGTATTGCGTGCGGCGAAGACGATGATCGCGGCAATGATCGAGGTCGCGGCCAACCCGTACAGCCCGCCCTGAATCGAACCGGTGTGTTCTTCCAGCAGGCCGAAGGTGGTCGGCGCGACGAAGCCGCCGAGGTTGCCCACCGAGTTGATCAGCGCGATCACACCGGCGGCGATCCGTGCATCGAGGTAAGCCTGGGGAATCGGCCAGAACAGTGAAGAAGCCGATTTGAAACCCAGCGCCGCGAAGCAGATCGCCACGAAGGCGAAGATCGGCCCGCCGGTGGTGGACATAAACATCCCCGCGGCAGCGATCAGCAGGGCAGCGGCGACCCAGGCTTGCTGGTGTTTCCATTTCGCCGACAACGAAGCGAAGGCGTACATGCCGACAATCGACAGTAACCACGGGATCGAGTTGAACAGCCCGACCTGAATGTCGCTGAGGTCGCCCATCTTCTTGATGATGCTCGGCAGCCAGAAGGTCGCGGCATAAATGGTCAGCTGAATGAAGAAGTAGATCAGGCAGAACAGGATGATCTGGCGATCCTTGAGCAGCGTGCCCAGCGACGGTTTGATCGGGGTTGCGGCTTCGCGGGCCAGTTGTTCTTCGTCGATGGCTTTGACCAGCGCGTCCTGCTCTTCGCGGCTCAGCCATTTGGCGTCGTGGGGTTTGGAGTCGAGCCAGAACCAGACAAACACACAGAGGCCGACAGAGAACATGCCTTCAATGAAATACATCCACTGCCAGCCGTGCATGCCGAACCCGCTGATTTGCAGGAGCAAGCCGGACAGCGGGCCGGAGATCAACGAAGCGATGGCCGAACCGCTGAGGAAAATCGCAATCGCCTTGCCGCGTTCCACACCAGGCAACCAACGCGTGAAGTAATAAATCACCCCCGGAAAGAACCCGGCTTCGGCCACGCCCAGCAGAAAACGCAGGATGTAGAAGTGGGTTTCGTTCTGGATAAACGCCATGCAGGTGGCGACGATGCCCCAGGTGAACATGATGCGGGTCAGCCAGATGCGCGCGCCGACTTTTTGCAGGAGGATGTTGGAGGGGACTTCGAACAGCGCGTAACCGATGAAGAACAGGCCGGCACCGAAGCCATAGGCGGCCGCGCCGATGCCCAAGTCATGTTCCATGTGCGCGCGGACGAAGCCGATGTTCACGCGGTCGATGTAGTTGACGATGAACATGATTACGAACAGCGGCAGAACGTGGCGTTTCACTTTCGAGATGGCAGACTTCAACACCGAATCGGCGTCGTCGTGCATCCCTGAGACGGATGGTTTCACTTGGTTTTCTCCCACTGATTATTTTTATGCGGGGTGTTGCTAGGTGTTGCGTGTTGATAGACATCATACAACTGCGTTTTTTCATCCTGCAAGACCTTTGGTTCAAC
This sequence comes from Pseudomonas fluorescens, assembly GCF_902497785.1. GTDB lineage: Bacteria > Pseudomonadota > Gammaproteobacteria > Pseudomonadales > Pseudomonadaceae > Aquipseudomonas > Aquipseudomonas fluorescens_BO. The sequence continues at coordinate 11,527 of NZ_CABVHK010000021.1, read as the reverse complement.
AATATCAAGCCGTACGTCGCTGTTATCAGTCTTCGTATTCTCCGCCGCAAATGTGAATCTGGCTTTAAATAGTCGCGATCTTGAGTGTTGTCATACAAGCTGGCTGTCATTTTCTGAAGATTCACACCGAGTGCAGTGCTACGATTCCGTCAGCCCTGCTTCCGGATGATCGCCATGCAAGAAGACCTAGACGCGCCGGCGCGCAAGCGCTCCCACAACCTGGCTCATGACCTGGTCGCCAAACTCACCCAGAGCATCCTGCTCGGCCAGATGCTGCCCGGGGACAAGCTGCCGTCGGAGAACACCATCGTTCAGGAGCACGGGGTCAGCCGCACCGTGGTGCGCGAAGCGATCTCGAAGTTGCAGGCGTCCGGGCTGGTGGAAACCCGGCATGGCATCGGCACGTTTGTCATTGAGCGTGCGGCGGAGCAGGGACTGCGACTGAATGTCGATACGGCGCTGGGCGTGCGCAGCATTCTGGAGTTGCGCATGGGCCTGGAAACCCAGGCCGCGGCGCTGGCGGCCATGCGTCGCACGGAGCAACAGCTGGCGCAGATGCGCGAAGCGCTGGACGACTATCAGCGCCTGCTCGCCAATAACGACAGCTGCGTCGAAGCCGACAAGCGTTTTCATCTGCTGATCGCCGAGGCCACCGGCAATGTGTGCTTCACCGAAATCATGCAGCACCTGGGCAGCGCCATGATCCCCCGGACCCGGGTCAATGCCGTCGAGCGGGGCGCGGCGGACTTGAGCAAGCTCGGCCAGCTCGCCAACCTTGAGCACGAGGCGATTCTCAACGCCATCAAGCGCCAGGATGCGGACGCGGCGCGTGCGGCGATGTGGCTGCACCTGACCAACAGCCGGGACCGGTTTCTGGCGGATCGCGGTTAACCGTCTGTCTACTCGATAGCACGCCGAACACGTGCCTGTTTCCAACGAATACGGCCCAGATTTGCTGGACCTCATCAATGAGGTGCGTCATGGCTAACCAATCAACGTTTCAGGGTGGAACCCTCACGACCGACCCGACCCGACCCATGCCCGGTACTGATGAGCCGACGCTGGATCACGATGCGCCTCCGGGCATGAACCCTTCGCGGGACCCGGCTGAAGCGGATTCTGATCGGCCTGAAGACTGGATGGACCCGACGGCGGATGAGGACGTTGTTTCTGCGGATGAACCGACACCGCTGTCCGATGACAGGCGATAAACAAAACCCGGCCAGTGTGCCGGGTTTTTTGTTGTGGGCAGGTTTACCGCGTTATCGTTTTTCGCAGGCAAGCCAGCTCCCACAGGGTTTGTGTCGATTTCAAGATTTGGATCGGCACAGACCCCTGTGGATTTATGCAAACCCCAACCTTTGGATCGACACAAAACCTGTGGGAGCTGGCTTGCCAGCGAAGGCGCCAGAGGCATTCACGCAAATACCGGCTAAACACCCGCCACCGGATTCACCAGCGGCCGTCGCTCCAGATTCAACGCCAAAACACTGACCAGCACCACCACACCCCCCACAACAATCATCACCGTCGGCCGTTCCCCCAGCGCCAACGACGCAATCCCCATCGCCGTCGGTGGCACCAGATACAGCGTCATCGTCGCGCGGGTCAGATCAATGTGCGCCAGCACAAACGCCCACGCCAGGTAGGCCAACGCACTTGGAAACACGCCCAGCGCCAGCACCGCCATCTGCACATGCAGCGGGGCATTGAGCACTTGCGCCGCCAGCCCCGGCCAATACACCAATAACAACACCGTGCCCGACCACACCGTGTAACACACCAGTGTCAGCCCGTCGTAACGCCCTGAGTGATGCTTCTGCAGCGCAAAATAGAAACTCCAGGACACTGCCGCCAGCAGGATCAACAGACCGTGGGCGTCGATGCTGCCCACGCCGCGATCACCGGCCACCACAATCACCACGCCGATCAAGCCTAGAAAAACGCAGCTCCAGCGCCAGACGCTGACCCGGTCCTTGAGCACAAAGCGCGCCAGCAGCGTGCTGAACAACGGTGTGGATTGCGCCAACACACTGGATGCGCCGGCGCTGACCCCTTGCTGGCCAAAATTGAGCGCCACGTGATGCAGGCTCACCGCAAAAAAGCCGAGACCGAACAGCAGCGGCAAGTCGCGAAGGTTGGGCAGGCTGATGCCTCTGAAGGCCGCCACTACCGCCATGAACGCCGACGCCAGGAGAAACCGCAGCAACGCCAGGTGCCCGGGGTCGTAGGCCTGCAAGCCAATATTAATGCCGGTCGGCGAATACCCCCAGCACGCCACGACGAATGCCATGGCCAGAATGATTTTAATGCGGGAGGGGTAGGCGGCTGTGAGCGGTTGCATGGTCGGGCACCTGTGGGCAGATGCATCGAGTATCAGAATTCGAAGTGCTCACCACAACTGACTTATACTGCGTCAACTGTTCACTTTAGGTGATGTATGGAGCTGGCGCAGATTCGCATGTTCAAGACCGTTGCCGACGTTGGCAGCATCGCCCGGGCGGCCGAGTTACTGCATTGCGTGCCGTCGAACATCACGGCGCGGATCAAGGCGCTGGAGACCGAGCTGGGCGTCGCGCTGTTTTTGCGCGAGGGCAGGGGGCTGCGTATCAGTCCGTCAGGGCAGACCTTCCTGGCGTACGCCTCGAAGATTCTCGCCCTGACCGCTGAAGCCAAGCGCGCGGTCGATCCCGCTGCCGAACCGTCCGGCCCGCTGCGCATCGGCGCCATCGAGTCTTCGGCCACCGGTCGATTGCCGCGCTTGCTTGCCAAGTTCCACAAGCGTTATCCGGCGGTGGCGCTGGAGCTGACCACCGGCAGCTGGAGCCAATTGCTCGATGACACGCTCAGCCACCGTCTCGACGGCGCCATTGTTGCGGTGGATGTGGAGCGCTCGCACCTCAAACGCACGCCGATGTACCACGAAGAGCTGTTGCTGATTGCCTCGACGTCCCTGGGGCCGGTGCATGGCATCGCCGATTTGCAGGACAAGACCGTGTTCATGTGGCCTCAGGGTTGCCCCTATCGCGCGGCGCTGGAGCATTGGTTATTACGGCAAGGGCAGGTGTTGCCGATTGTCAGCCTGGCCAGCTACGGCGCGATTGTCGGTTGCGTCAGCGCCGGGGCGGGGGTGGCGCTGGTGCCCAAAGGGGTGTTCGATCAGTTCGCCAAAGGCGCGGGGTGCACGGGCTATGAATTCCCCGAGCTGACCGCCATCGAAAACCTGTTTTACTGGCATGAAAACGCCGGGGTGCACCCGGCGCGAGAGGCGTTCGTGGCGATGTTGCGAGAAGAGTTCGCACAGAGCGGTTAAATCAACAGATCGCAGGCTGCGCCAGCTCCTACGCCGATCGCATTTCCCTGTAGGAGCTGGCGTAGCCTGCGATCTTTTGATCTTCAACTATCTACCAACATCACGCATCAACAACCCGAACCGCAGATCCAGCGCCTCCGGAATCGGCAGGTACACGGTGTGCCCGTCCCCCGGCGCCACTTCAATCGGCTCGCCTCTGACGTTCTGCAACTGATGCAGATCGAAATGGAAGTTGCCTTCGGGCGTCATCAGTTCCATGTGATCACCCAGGCCAAACCGGTTCTTCACCTTGACTTCGGCCAACCGGTCGCGCCGCTCGCCGGTCAGTTCACCGACAAACTGTTGGCGCTCCGACACCGAGCTGCCGTGCTGGTAGTTCTGGTATTCGTCATGCACATGTCGGCGCAGGAATCCTTCGGTGTAACCGCGTTGCGCCAGTGATTCCAGGTCCGTCATCAGGTTGCGGTCGAACGCGCGACCGGCCACGGCGTCGTCGATCGCTTGCCGATAAACCTGCGTGGTCCGGGCGCAATAGAAGTGGGATTTGGTCCGGCCTTCGATTTTCAGCGAGTGCACGCCCATCTGCGTCAGGCGCTCGACATGCTGCACGGCGCGCAGGTCCTTGGCGTTCATGATGTAGGTGCCGTGCTCGTCTTCGAAAGCCGGCATCAGTTCGTCGGGGCGATTGGCTTCCTGCAACAGGAACACCTGATCGGTGGGCGCGCCGATCCCCAGGGTCGGTTCCGGCTGGAAGGTCTGCACGATTTCGCCGAGCTGATTCGCCGTGGCCTCCTGTGCAGAATATTTCCAGCGACAGGCATTGGTGCAACTGCCCTGATTGGCATCGCGCTTGTTCATGTAGCCCGACAGCAGGCAGCGTCCGGAATAAGCCATGCACAGCGCGCCGTGGACGAACACTTCCAGCTCCATGCCGGGCACTTGCTGGCGGATTTCGGCGATTTCTTCGAGCGACAGCTCCCGCGACAGGATGATCCGGCTCAAACCTTGTTGCTGCCAGAACTCGACGCTCGCCCAGTTGACCGTATTGGCCTGCACCGACAGGTGAATCGGCATCTGCGGGAAGTGCCGGCGCACCAGCATGATCAGGCCCGGGTCGGACATGATCAGCGCATCCGGCGCCATCGCGATCACCGGCTCCAGGTCCTTGAGAAAGGTTTTGAGTTTGGCGTTGTGCGGGGCGATGTTCACCACGACGTAGAAACGCTTGCCCTGAGCCTGGGCCTCGCGAATGCCGAGTGCCAGGTTGGCGTGGTCGAATTCGTTGTTGCGCACCCGCAGGCTGTAGCGGGGTTGGCCGGCGTACACCGCATCGGCGCCGTAGGCGAAGGCATAGCGCATGTTTTTCAGGGTGCCGGCAGGGGCGAGCAGCTCGGGTGTGAACAGGGTCATGGGCGTGTCGATCGCGAAAACCGCCGAGGGTAGTCGACATGCCCACAGCTTTCATTGATCTGGATCTATGCTTGATGAACAAACGGATGGCACTCGCGCGACCCGTGGCGGACTAAGCATCAGCACGGCTTTTGAGTACAAGAGTGTGCGCCCTTGCGGACTGACATGGATCGGACATGAGCGAAGATACGGTACAAAACAAATCATTGGTGGTGTTGCTGGGGCTGGTGACCGTTGCGTTCATCTGGATCCTGCTGCCGTTTTACGGCGCGGTGTTCTGGGCGGTGATCCTCGGGATTCTCTTCGCACCGATGCAACGACGGATGCAACTGAAGTTCGGCTGGCAGCGCAACGTCACCTCGCTGCTGACGTTGAGCGTCTGCCTGATCATCGCGATTTTGCCGGTGATCATCCTCAGCTTCTTGCTCGTTCAAGAAGGGGCCGCGGTGTACAAGAGCATCGAAAGCGGGGAGCTGGACATCGCCGGGTATGTGACGCATTTCAAACACAGCCTGCCGCAGTCCTTTCAACACATTCTGGATCGGGCCGGGGTTGGCGAGCTGGACGGATTGCGCGAAAAAATCATCAAGAGTGCGGTGACGGGCAACGAGTTCATCGCCAACAAAGCCTTCAGTTTCGGTCAGGGCACGTTTGATTTTGTGGTGGGATTTTTCATCATGCTTTACCTGTTGTTCTTCTTCCTGCGCGACGGCCCGGAACTGGCGCGCAAGGTCCGCTCTGCCGTGCCGCTGGAAGAACACCAGAAACGCCGTTTGCAGCTCAAGTTCAACCGCGTGGTGCGCGCGACGGTAAAGGGCAACCTGCTGGTCGCCATCACGCAAGGCGCATTGGGCGGTGCGATATTCTGGTTTCTGGACATCCCGAGCGCGTTGCTCTGGGCGGTGTTGATGGCGTTTCTTTCGTTGCTGCCCGCGGTCGGGGCGGGGATCGTCTGGGCGCCGGTGGCGGCGTTTTTCCTGTTCAGCGGGGCGATCTGGCAGGGCGTGGTGCTGGGGTTGTTCGGGGTGTTCGTGATTGGCCTGGTGGACAACGTACTGCGCCCGATTCTGGTGGGCAAGGATACGAAGATGCCGGACTACCTGATCCTGATCTCGACCCTCGGCGGCCTGGCCATTTTCGGCCTCAACGGCTTCGTAATCGGGCCCTTGATCGCGGCGCTGTTCATGTCGAGCTGGGCGATCTTCATCGAAACCAAACCGCGGGTGCAGCTGCCTTAGGCACTCAGTCGACCGGTGCCGAGGCGCTGTGACAAGGCTTTGGCGTCGGTCAGCGAAGTGAGTGGGCCGCTGATCGCTTCGCCGTCCTGCACCAGATACCAGCAGGCGAGCAATCCCAGCGCTCTAAGCGGGGCGGGAACGGCGCTGCCAATAACGGACATGATCTGAACCTGGGACATAAGTACCTCCATCTCTTGATGGGGTTACCTTACGGGCCGGCCGCTTTAACGAACAATCAACGCTTTCAATAGTCGTCATTGACGCCAGTGAGTATTGACGCTCGTCGGTCGGTCAATCGACCACCAGATCCAGCATGTGCACCACTTCCTGCTCGTTGAGCAGGCCTTTGCGTACCAGGTTTTCTGCCAGCAGCGAGAGAAACTTGGCGCTGCGGTGGCCTTCCAGGTGCTTGAGTTCGGTCAGCGTGTTGTACACCTTGCTCGAGGTACACAAGCCGATATTGCGGTGCGGGTTTTGTGTGGGCATGCGGTCGTCCTTGTTGTTATCAACCTGTTGTTGGCGGACAGTTCCGAGCTTGCGGACCTGAGATGACAGAAATATGACCATCTGCGCGTTCGTGCGGGATGGCATCAGTCTTAATCTTGCCAATTTGAACGGTCGACACTGTTCCGACAGCGACCTTGAGGAGATTTATTCAGACCTTTGGCGACGAGCGGGCATATCCGTTACCGCAGAAACGGATATGCACCCGGCAATCGAAGCAGCTTTACCAGCGGCCATAACCATGGGGATGGCCGTAATAACCGCGCGGCGGGCCGTAATACCCACGGGGTGGGCCGTAGTAAACCGGTGGTGGGCCGTAGTAGACCGGTTGCTGCACATAAACAGGCGCCGGCTGGTAATAAACCGGTGGCGGTTGCTGGATATACACTGGTTGCGGTTGGGCATAGACCGGTTGCTGCACATAGACCGGACGGTTGCTGTTGATGATGGCCGAACCGACGATGGCCGAGCCGACAATCGCACCAAACACCGCTGGCCCTTGCCAACCGTGACCGCCGCCAGCCTCTGCCTGCCCTGCGATAGCAAAAACACCAATCAGCATGGCCACTGTGGGGATTTTACGGATCATGATAATTCCTCGGTTCTTCGCCCCGGCGCTTGCGTCTGCAATAGACCCAAGGATTGTCGCGGGGATACATCTAAGACAGCATGTTTCTGAAAATCAGCACAGCCGCTGGGTAAATTTTGTGTAAGGTCTGTACCGGCTTATTTACCCGCGTGTGCTGGCCTGCGCAAGCGCACCACCATGATCGAACAGACCTGATGGATTGGCGAATCCCGTCCATCTGAAAGTGCTCTCCAAGGAGATTTTTGATGCAGATGAACCCTAACAAAGACACCCAGCTGTGCATGTCCCTGTCGGGGCGCCCCGGGAACTTTGGCCTGCGTTTTCACAATCATCTGTACGAACAGTTGGGCCTGAATTTCTATTACAAAGCATTCCGCAGCCAGGACCTGACGGGCGCCGTGGGTGGCATTCGCGCCTTGGGTATTCGTGGTTGTGGCGTATCGATGCCGTTCAAGGAGGCCTGCATTGCGCTGGTCGATGAGCTGGACGAATCGGCGGCGGCCATTCAATCGATCAACACCATCGTCAACACCGACGGCCACCTCAAGGCCTACAACACCGATTACATCGCTATCGCGCAGTTACTGGACACGCATCAGGTGCCCAAGGATTCGACCTTTGCCCTGCGCGGCAGCGGTGGCATGGCCAAAGCGGTGGCCAGTGCCTTGCGCGATGGCGGTTACCAAAATGGCCTGATCGTGGCGCGTAACGAGGGTGCCGGGCGGGCCCTGGCGCAATCGCTGGGCTATGAATGGCAAGCCGAACTGGGCGCGCGACGTCCGCGCATGCTGATCAACGTCACGCCGATCGGTATGTCTGGCGGGCCTGAGGCCGGGCAACTGGCGTTCGATGCCGAGACCATCGCGGCTGCCGAAACAATCTTCGATGTAGTGGCGATTCCCTCGGAAACGCCGCTGATCGTGCGCGGTCGTGCCGAGGGCAAGCGGGTGATCACCGGGCTGGAAGTGATCGCCATCCAGGCGCTGGAGCAGTTCGTGCTGTACACCGGCGTGCGGCCGACGGATGAGCAATTCAAGAAAGCGGTAGAGTTTGCCCGGAGCTGATTGCCCCGCTAAAGATCGCAGCCTTCGGCAGCTCCTACGCGCGTACACCCGTAGGAGCTGCCGAAGGCTGCGATCTTTTGACTTTGCCAGACCTATACTCCTGGCCAGCAAGCCAAGACTTGCCCTCTCACCACACCGAGGTTTCCCATGCCCCCCGCCATCCTCAACCTGAACCAGGTCGAACTCGAACCGCTGCCCGAAGCCCTGGCACCCACCGGGGAAACCGCCGGCCGCTATCAACAACGCATGGCCCGTGTCGGCCAGCAACTGGGGGCGCAGAAGCTCGGTTATCGCTTGTACGTGCTGGAGCCGGGTATGCGTGGCAGTCCGTTTCACAGTCATCGGGTCAACGAGGAAATGTTCTACGTGGTCGCCGGGGAAGGGCAGATCCGCCTCGGTGCCGAGCGCTTCCCGATCCGCGCCGGCGACGTCATCGCCTGCCCGCCGGGCGGTCCGGAAGCGGCGCACCAGATCATCAACACCAGCGACAGTGAACTGCGCTACCTGGCTGTCAGCACCCAGCAGTCGCCGGAAATCTGCGAGTACCCGGACTCAGGCAAGTACGCGGTGATGGACGACTTCAAGGTCGACGCCGAGGGCAATGCATCGGGTTTCGTCGCCATCGCCAGACAGGCTGACGGCGTGGATTACTGGGATGGCGAGTAGCCAACAAACACTACGAAACCAGTGTGGGAGCGAGCTTGCTCGCGATAGCGGTGTGTCAGTCACGATAGATTTTGGCTGACACACCGCTATCGCGAGCAAGCTCGCTCCCACAATTTAGATCTGTGACGCCGGGTTATTCCAGGCGTGACAGCCGCTCTTCCAGCGCTGCAATCCGCGCTTCAAGCTCTTCGATTCGTTCAACAGAGACGCCGCTGCCGCCTCCACGCTCCACCGGGTTCTGCCGTGCCGCGAGGATCGCTTCGATGTCCGCCGGATCACCGAGTGCATGCATGTAGCGATCTTCACGTTGCCCGGCTTGGCGCGGAATCAGCAGCGCCAGACCGCGAGCGATCAACCGTTCGAGCTGATGCACCACCTGTTCGGCATCTTCGAATTCATGCATGCGGCCACTGCGGGTCAGCAGTTCATTGACCGTCTGCGGGCCGCGCAGAAACAGCAAGCCCGTCAGAATCACCTGCGCCGGCACCAGTTCCAGCGCCTTGTCCACTTTGTGCTCCCAGCGGTCGGCGCGGCTGCCCATTACCAGTTTGGTGAATCCGCGACCTTCAAGGGCGCGCAGGCTCTGGCCGACCTGGCCCGGGGTCAGGTTCATCACCGGCTCGCGGCTGGTTTTCTGGTTGCAGGCGATCACCAAGGCATTGAGGGTCAGCGGATAGGTTTCCGGGCTGGTGGCCTGTTTCTCGATCAACGAACCCAGAATGCGGATTTCCGTGCTGTTGAGGCGTGGCTCGTCGAAGGTGGTTTCTTGCTCAGTGCTCATCACGCTTTTCCCTTTGCTGTCGAAGCCTGCAGTCGAAGCCGCCTAGCCTAATCCTTGCTGGATAAAAGACAAGTCGCAGGAGCGTCGCGCATCGCTATAATCGACCCACTTTTCACTCCTGTTACCACACGAGACTGCCATGACCATTTCCCTGTATGACGCTTCCGTTCCGGTTTTCACGCAACTGCTCACCGCGCTGAGCAACGTTCTGACCAAGGCTGAAGCCCACGCCACCGCCAAGAACATCGATCCGAACGCTTTCCTGCAAGCCCGCCTGTACCCGGACATGTTCCCGCTGGTGCGTCAGGTGCAGATCGCCGTAGATTTCGCCAAGGGCGTTTCTTCGCGTCTGGCCGAAGTCGAACTGCCGAAGTACGACGACACCGAAACCACCTTCGCCGAGCTGCAAGCGCTGATCGCCAAGGTTCTGGGCTACATCGGCGAGATCAAGCCCGAGCAGATCAATGGCAAGGAAGGCATCGAAATCATCACCCGCCAGGGCACGCCGAAAGAGAAGCGCTTCACCGGCCAGGCTTACCTGCTGAGCTACGGCCTGCCGCAGTTCTTTTTTCACGTCACCACCGCTTACGCATTGCTGCGTCACAATGGTGTGGAAGTGGGCAAGCGCGATTACATGGGCGCGTTCTAAAGCGTCCGGGCACAAAAAAGCCCGCCAAGGTTTACGCCTTGGCGGGCTTTTTTTGTTGGTTAAAAGATCGCAGCCTCGTTTCACTCGACCGCTCCTACGGATGAGCAAAAAAAAAGCCCGACCAAAAGGTCGGGCTCTTTATAGGTCAAGCAGCTGGATTAGACCAGCTTCTCGAACTCAGGGATGGCTTCGAACAAGTCCGCCACCAGGCCGTAATCGGCCACCTGGAAGATCGGCGCTTCTTCGTCCTTGTTGATCGCAACGATCACTTTGGAGTCTTTCATGCCGGCCAGGTGCTGGATCGCGCCGGAGATACCGACGGCGATGTACAGCTGTGGAGCAACGATTTTGCCGGTTTGACCGACCTGCATGTCGTTCGGTACAAAACCTGCGTCGACCGCGGCGCGGGAAGCACCGACGGCAGCGCCCAGCTTGTCGGCCAAGGCGTACAGGTGTTTGAAGTTGTCGCCATTCTGCATGCCGCGACCGCCGGAAACGACGATTTTGGCAGCGGTCAGTTCCGGACGATCGGACTTGGCCAGTTCTTCACCAACGAAGCTCGAAGTGCCAGCGTCGTGAGCAGCCGCAACCGCTTCAACGGCAGCCGAACCACCTTCAGCAGCAACCGGGTCGAAACCGGTGGCACGCACAGTGATCACTTTGATTGCAGCAGTCGATTGCACGGTAGCGATGGCGTTACCGGCGTAGATCGGGCGCTTGAAGGTGTCAGCGCTTTCGACCGAGATGATCTCGGAGATCTGGTCAACGTCCAGCTGAGCGGCAACGCGCGGCAGGATGTTTTTGCCGTTGGAAGTGGCGGCAGCCAGGATGTGGCTGTAGCCAGCGCCCAGCTCAGCCACCAGCGGCGCGACGTTTTCCGGCAGTTGGTGAGCGTAGGCGGCGTTGTCGGCCACCAGCACTTTAGCCACGCCAGCGATTTTCGCAGCGGCTTCAGCCACGGCGCCAACGTTCTGGCCGGCAACCAGCACGTGGATGTCGCCGCCGATTTTGGCAGCAGCAGCCACTGTGTTCAGGGTGGCCGGGGCCACTACTTTGTTGTCGTGTTCAGCGATTACCAAGATAGTCATGATTAGATTACCTTCGCTTCGTTTTTCAGTTTCTCGACCAGTTCAGCCACCGACTTGACCTTGATACCCGCGCTGCGTGCAGCTGGCGCTTCGACTTTCACGGTCTTGTTGGTGGAGGCGGTGGAAACGCCCAAAGCGTCCGGAGTCAGCACTTCGAGAGGCTTCTTCTTGGCTTTCATGATGTTTGGCAGGGACGCATAACGCGGCTCGTTCAAACGCAGGTCG